>NZ_JBIRPI010000008.1:0-300815 GCF_044332585.1 Streptomyces sp. NPDC016845
GTGCCCAGGGCGTCCGTGCCGTGCAGGTCGTCGTCCTCGACGTGGACCGCCTTGTCCGCGCCCATCGACAGCGCCTTGCGCAGCGCGTCCTTGGCATCCTCCGGACCCACGGTCAGAACGGTGATCTCCACGTCGTCATCGGAGTTCTCCGAGATCTGCAGCGCCTGCTCCACCGCGTACTCGTCCAGCTCCGAGAGCAGCCCGTCCACGTCATCACGGTCGACGGTCAGGTCATCGGCGAAGTGCCGGTCGCCGGTGGCGTCGGGCACGTACTTCACGGTGACAACGATCCTCAAGCTCACGCCGGCTCTCCTACTGCAATCGTCTTGTACGGGGCGGCTCTGCTGCTGCGGCTGAACAGCGCCTTCTACCTGGCAGCATAGGCGCCCGTTGCGGACAACTCCGGTCGGGGCGGCCCGCGCTCCGAACGAAATATTACTCGTCAGTACACCCAGTCCATGCCCACTAAGCAAGCGCTTTGAACTGTGACCTTGCCAACGGTGAGTAATCGTCCGGAGCAGGAACTTTCCCAGAGCCCCTCAGCGCCCTGGACGGCGGTCAGTCGCGCAGCCCGTTGAAGCGGCCCTGGTGGTAGAGGAGCGGGCGGCCGGCCCCCGCGGGATCGCCGCAGACCGCCTCAGCGAGCACGATCCGGTGGTCGCCCGCGGGCACGCGCGCGATGACCTTGCAGACGAGCCAGGCGAGCACGCCGTCCAGTACGGGGACGCCCTCGGGACCCTCGGACCAGCGGGTGGGAGCACCGAAGCGGTCGGCGCCGCTCCTGGCGAAGGTGGCGGCGAGATCGGCCTGGTGCTCGCCGAGTATGTGCACGCCGACGTGGTCGGCCTCGGCGACCGCCGGCCAGCTGGAGGCGCCCAGGCCGATACCGAAGGAGATCACCGGGGGCTCGGCGGAGACGGAGGTCAGAGAGGTGGCGGTGAAGCCCGCGGGCGCGGCGCCGGGGGCCGTGATCACCGCGACCCCGGCGGCGTGCTGCCGGAAGACCGAGCGGAGCAGGTCGGGGGTGGCGGGCCGGGCGGTGCGCAGGTCGGGCGTGGCCGTCATGGAGTTGTCCTTCTGCCGAGGGGTTCGAGTGGGGTCCGTGGCTTCGTCAGGAAGCAAGACAGCGCGCGCTCGAACAGCGGGCCAGGTCGACGTGGACCCGCTCGTAGAGAAGGATTTCCTCAGGCATACGGTCAGACTGACGATACGTGGCGCGTGCAGTCAAGTGCGTCCCGTCATCTGGGAGCATGATCACTGACCGCCCGGCCGAGTGCGGCGATGACGTCCGCCTTGCGGGGTTGTCCGGTGGCGCGGCGCACCTCGCGGCCGTCGGCGGCCAGGACGAGCACGGTGGGCGTCTTCACGACGCCGCTGCGGCGTACGAGGTCGAGCCGGGCCTCGGCGTCGATCTCGATGTGCGAGACGCCGGGGACCATCGCGGCGACATCGGCGAGAACCCGCCGGGTGGCGCGGCACGGGGCGCAGAACGCGCTGGAGAACTGGACCAGCGTGGCCCGCTCCCCCAGCTCCGCACCCAACTGCTCCGCATCGAACGTCACTTCACCCGCGGTCATCCTGCGCCTCCTCGTTCCGCCGCTCCCCTTGCAGCACCGAAACGTCCGGCTCCATTCCCGGGCACGTGACGAGGATCTCGCGCGCGGCCGGAACCAGGACTGTTCTCCCGGCCGTTCTTGGGGCACGATCTGCGCAAGCCGGAAAACCTACGGCTGCGTAACTTACCGCGCGGGAGCCGCCTCGACCGAAAAGCCTTCGGAAGAAACTCCCCACGGCAATAGAAGGGTCCACCCCCTCCATGGCAGAGCTCGTCTACCGTCCGGTCATCGGCGCCGCCAGAACGATGTTCAAGGCGCTCGACCTGAAGATCGACTGCAAGGGCTCGGAAAACATTCCGCGCTCCGGCGGAGCCGTCCTGGTCAGCAATCACATCAGCTACCTGGACTTCATCTTCGACGGCCTCGCCGCGCTGCCCCAGAAGCGGCTCGTCCGCTTCATGGCGAAGGAATCGGTGTTCCGGCACAAGATCTCCGGTCCGCTGATGCGCAGCATGAAGCACATTCCGGTGGACCGCGCGCAGGGCGAGCACGCTTATCAGCACGCCCTGTCGTCGCTGCGCTCCGGCGAGATCATCGGAGTCTTCCCGGAGGCGACGATCTCGGAGTCGTTCACCCTGAAGAGCTTCAAGACGGGCGCCGTGCGGCTCGCGCAGGAGGCGGGGGTGCCGCTGATCCCCATGGCGCTGTGGGGCACGCAGCGGGTGTGGACCAAGGGCCGGCCGCGCAACTTCAAGAGGCAGCACATCCCGATCACGATCCGCGTGGGCGAGGCTCTGGAGGCCTCCCGCGACCAGTACGCGGGAGCGCTCACACGCAAGCTCCGCGACCGCGTGCAGGAGCTGCTCGAAGCGGCGCAGCGCGCCTACCCCGTCCGCCCGAAGGGGCCGGACGACACCTGGTGGATGCCGGCCCACCTCGGCGGGACGGCCCCGACCCCGGAAGAGGTCAAGGCCGCCGAGTCCAGCTGACGATCGCGCTCAGCGCGCCGGGTGGACGGTGAGGCGGGCGCCGGGGCTGAACTTCTGGAGCAGTTCGGCCAGCTCCGCGCCCGCCGCCTCCAGACCCGCGTGCCCGCCCATGCCCTCCAGGAGGAACAGGGCGTCGACGGAGGTGTCGGTGAGGCGGGTGCGGGTGCCCTGGCGCCAGTTCCAGCGACGGCAGGTGACGCCCTCGTCGTCGCACCAGACGACCTCACCCGCGTCCGGGTGCTCGACGACCTCCTCGCCGGAGGCCACGGTCACGAAGCCCTCCTCGCCGGTGGCCCTGATGAGGCGCATACCGCCCCTGATGTGGCCGAGGTCCTCGCCGCCGACCGGGATCAGATGGGCGACGCTGATGGCGTTGTAGACGTCCACGAGCGTGTTGATGCGCGGCAGGCCACCGTCGGCGAGGGCCCGCTTGGCGAGCGCCTCGGCGGAGTTGCGCGTCCGGTTCGGCTTGGCCCCGAAGGCGGTGTACGCGGCGCGCCAGGCCACCATGTGCGGGTCCTCGTGCGGGGCGCGCCCGTCGAGGCGCGCGGCCAGGCGGCTCGCCGCGTCGTCGAGCAGGGCCGACGTCTGAGGCGTACTGGGCGTGTTGACGAGCCCGTAGGCCTCGATGGCGATGTGGTGGAAGTCCGGAGCGATGGCACGGACCTCGTCGGAGACGGTGATCTTGAGGGGCATGGCCTGCCTTACGGGTTGAACTTAGGACGGGAGCGAGTCGGGGAGGCTCTCCCAGAGGTACGGGCGGTCCGGGGCGCTGCGCAGGGCGTCGAGCACCGCCGGATGCGGTACATCAAAGAGTACCGGATAGTCCACCTCATTGGACTCGGCATCGGGTATCCAGGCCAGCCGCTCCCCGTCGAGCGAGAACTGGGCGTCGACGCCCGGCTTGTTGCCCCGCACGTCCTGCCGGTGCCATGCGCCGTGGAACCGTACGGCGACGAGCCCGTGGACACACCAGCCCGTGCCCGCGTCGTACGTGAGCCGCTGATAGCAGAGGGCGGTGGGGATGTCCTCGGCGCGCAGGAGCGCGGTGAGCGCGTGGGCCTTGGCGTGGCAGATGCCGGTGCGCTTCTCCAGGACGTCGGAGGCGCGCCAGGTGACGCGGAGGTCGCCGGTGTCGGCGGAGTGCGGAACGGCGTCGCGGACGTACTCGTAGGCGGCGCGCGCGTATGCGTATGAATCGGCGGCGTTCTTCGCGAGGTCCGCGGCCGTCTCCCGGACGAGCGGGTGGTGGTGGTCGATGACGTCGTCCGCCGCCAGGTACGCCGACAGATCGGGGTTCTGCTGGATCAGCTGCATGGACCGGAAGCATAGAAACGCGACCGGCCACGGTCAATACAATTACGGCCGATCGCATAACTATGCAGACTCGCTGGAGGAGAGGCGGCTACCGCGCCATCTCCTCCTTCAGCGCCCCGACGAACCCGTCGACGTCCTCCTCGCGGGTGTCGAAGGCGCACATCCAGCGGACGTCACCGGCCGTCTCGTCCCAGAAGTAGAACCGGAAACGCTTCATGAGGCGCTCCGAGACGTCGTGCGGGAGGCGGGCGAAGACGCCGTTGGCCTGCACCGGGTGGAGGATCTCCACACCGTCGACGGCGCGGACGCCCTCGGCGAGGCGCTGGGCCATCTCGTTGGCGTGGCGCGCGTTGCGCAGCCACAGGTCCTTGGCGAGCAGCGCCTCCAACTGCACGGAGACGAACCGCATCTTCGAGGCCAGCTGCATGGACAGCTTGCGCAGGTGTTTCATGTGGCGCACCGCGTCCTGCTCGAGGATTACGACGGCTTCGCCGAACAGGGCGCCGTTCTTGGTGCCGCCGAGCGAGAGGATGTCGACCCCGACTGCGTTGGTGAACGTCCGCATCGGCACGTCCAGGGAGGCGGCGGCGTTGGCTATGCGCGAGCCGTCGAGGTGTACGCGCATGCCGCGCTCGTGCGCGTGGTCGCAGATCGCGCGGATCTCGTCGGGCGTGTAGACCGTGCCCAGCTCGGTGGATTGCGTGATCGAGACGACCTGCGGCATCGCGCGGTGCTCGTCGTCCCAGCCGTACGCCTGCCGGTCGATGAGGTCGGGGGTGAGCTTGCCGTCGGGCGTGGGGACGGTGAGCAGCTTGAGGCCGCCCATGCGCTCGGGGGCGCCGCCCTCGTCGACGTGGATGTGCGCGGACTCGGCGCAGATCACCGCGCCCCAGCGGTCGGTGACCGCCTGGAGCGCGACGACGTTGGCGCCCGTGCCGTTGAAGACCGGGAACGCCTCGGCGGTGGGCCCGAAGTGGCTGCGGATGATCCGCTGGAGGTTCTCCGTGTAGTCGTCCTCGCCGTACGCGACCTGGTGCCCTCCGTTGGCCAGCGCCAGGGCGGCCATGATCTCGGGGTGGGCGCCCGCGTAGTTGTCGCTGGCGAAACCCCGGACCGTGGGGTCGTGGTGCCTGCGGGCGTCGGTCCTGGGCGGATTCACGGCTTCGCTGTCTACTCTGCCAGCCACAGACGGGTCCCGTTCACTTCGGCGGCGGGCTTGTTCCAGACGTCGGCGATGGCGTCGGCCAGCTCCGTGACGTCGGTGAAGCCCGCGAACTTCGCGTTGGGGCGTTCGGCGCGCATCGCCTCGTGCACCAGCGCCTTCACCACCAGGATCGCAGCCGCCTGGCGCGGCCCCGCCTCGCCCCCCGCCTTGCGGAAGGCGTCGCCGAGGGCGAGCGTCCACGCCTCGGCCGCGGCCTTGGAGGCGGCGTACGCGGCGTTGCCCGCGGTCGGCCTGGAGGCGCCGGCGGCGCTGATCAGCAGGTAGCGGCCGCGGTCCGAGCGGCCGAGCGGCTCCTGGAAGGCGAGCGAGGTGTGCTGCACCGTGCGGATCAGGAGCTTTTCGAGCAGGTCCCAGTCGGCGAGGTCGGTCTCGGCGAAGTTCTTGCTGCCGCGCCAGCCGCCCACGAGGTGGACCAGACCGTCGACGCGGCCGAAGTCCTTCTCGACGCGTGCCGCCCACGCGCGCGTGGCGTCGAGGTCGAGCAGGTCCACGGTGTCGCCTATGACGGTGGCGCCGCCGTGCGCGTACCGCGCCTCGTCGACCGCCTGCGCGAGCCGCTCCACGTCGGCGTCGGCGCCGACGACGGTGGCGCCCGCCTCCGCGAGCCGCTTCAGCGTGGCGCGCCCGGCCGGTCCGGCGGCCCCGGCGACCGCGATGACGGCACCGTCGAGCGAGCCCCTGGTGGTGTCGGTGGTGTCGGTGTCGGTCATGGCAGTCGCCTCCTGTACGGAATGGCTCACGCGGCGACCCGCTCGTGGCCCGCCGCGGTGATCCCCTTGGTGGAGGCGATCACATTCTTCAGCTTCTTGGACAGGGCCTCGTAGAACATGCTGAGCGGGAACTCGTCCGGAAGCACCTCGTCCACGAGTTTGCGCGGCGGCAGGCTCGTGTCCAGGGCGTCGGGGCCCTTGGCCCAGCGGGAGCCCGGGTGCGGGGCGAGGTAGGCCGACACCAGGCCGTAGGCGGCGAACCAGTGCACCAGCTTGGGGCGGTCGATGCCGTCGCGGTACAGCGTCTCGATCTCGCCGCACAGCTGGTTCGTCACCTCGGGGGCGCGGTCCCAGTCGATGTGCAGCTTGTTGTCCGTCCAGCGCACGACGTCGTGCTTGTGCAGGTAGGCGAAGAGCAGCTGGCCGCCGAGACCGTCGTAGTTGCGTACGCGCTCGCCGGTGACCGGGAAGCGGAACATACGGTCGAACAGCACGGCGTACTGGACGTCGCGGCCCTGCGGGAAGCCGTCGGCCTCCAGCTTCACGGCCTCCTTGAAGGCGGTGAGGTCGCAGCGCAGCTCCTCGAGGCCGTACATCCAGAACGGCTGGCGCTGCTTGATCATGAACGGGTCGAAGGGCAGGTCGCCGTGGCTGTGCGTGCGGTCGTGGACCATGTCCCACAGCACGAACGCCTGCTGGCAGCGGTCCTGGTCGCCGACCATCTCCGCGATGTCGGCGGGCAGTTCGACACCGAGGACGGAGACGGCGGCCTCGGTGACACGGCGGAAGCGGGCCGCCTCGCGGTCGCAGAAGATGCCGCCCCACGAGAAGCGCTCGGGGGCCTCGCGCACGGCGATCGTCTCGGGGAAGAGCACCGCCGAGTTCGTGTCGTAGCCCGAGGTGAAGTCCTCGAAGGTGATGCCGCAGAACAGCGGGTTGTCGTAACGGGTCGCCTCCAGCTCGGCGAGCCACTCCGGCCACACCATGCGCAGCACGACGGCTTCCAGATTGCGGTCCGGGTTGCCGTTTTGCGTGTACATGGGGAAGACCACGAGGTGCTGGAGGCCGTCCCGGCGCCGGGCCGCGGGCTGGAAGGCGAGCAGCGAGTCCAGGAAGTCCGGCACGGTGTACCCGGCGTCGGCCCAGCGGCGCAGGTCGGCCGCGAGCGCCTCGTGGTACGCGGCGTCGTGCGGCAGCAGCGGGGCGAGCTGCTCGACGGCCGCGGTGACGCGGTCCAGGGAAAGGTCGACGGCGGCCCGCGCGGGGGCGCCCTCGGCCTCGAAGTCGATCGACCCGTCCTTCTCCTGCCAGGTCCTGATCTCCTCCACGGCCTCCTTGAGCACGGGCCACGCCGGGTGGTCCACCACCCTGTCGCCGACCACCGGAGCCGGAGGAACGATCCCCTCCGCACCCGCCTGCACAAGAATTTCCGTCATGTCCCATCCTCCACAGGAGAACCTCGCGTGCGAACACCGTATGCGGGTCCGGTTCTCCTGTACAAGGGGAGACGGGGGTAGTTTCAGGAAATCATCCTGCGCACCCCGGGCGTCACCGCCGTTTTTCCTGTCTCACGTACGCGAAACGATGACCTCTGCCACAGGGGTCCGGGGCGGCACGTCAGGCGGTGGACCGATCGGCCCTAGGCTGTGGCCCCGCCTTCCCGCCCCCTCGAACCTGGGAGCCAGCTCGTGACCGACGCCGCCGCGCCGCCGTACCCGTACCACGAGAGCGACCGGCCCGACGGGGCGCCCGCGCCGCATCCGCTGCTCGCGCCCGTGCTCGGGCTCCTCGGGGCCTGGCATGGGCGCGGACGCGGCGGGTACCCCACCCTCGACGGGGAGTTCGCCTACGCGCAGGAGGTCACCTTCACGCACGACGGGCGCCCCTTCCTCCGGTACGAGGCGCGGGCCTGGCTGCTCGGCGACGACGACGCGCCGCTGCGCCCCGCCGCGCGCGAGAGCGGCTGGTGGCGGCTGCGGCCGGACGGCCACGTCGAGGCGCTGATCACTCAGCCGACCGGCATCGCGGAGATCGCGGTCGGCCGTGCGGCGGACGGCACGATCGCCCTCGCGACCGACGGCGTGGCGCTCACCCCGACGGCGAAGAAGGTGGAGGCGACGACGCGCCGCTACGTCCTGGACGGCGCCGGCACGCTGGAGTTCACCCACGGACTCGCCGCGGTCGGCCAACCCTTGCAGCACCATCTGTCGGCATGCCTGACCCGCCGTGAACCGGAGCCGCGCCGCCCCGCGAACGAGTGACAGGGCCCGCCCGCGCAGGGCTGCGCGCCCTCCCTCGTGCCGAAGCGGCACCACGGCGCGGGTGGGCCGTTAGGCTCGGCCGCAGCCGATCCGCTGTCGACGGAAGCGAGACCACCTTGAACTTCCTCACCATCGGGCATCGCGGAGCCATGGGTGTCGAACCCGAGAACACCCTGCGCTCCTTCGTCGCCGCCGAACGGGCGGGGCTCGACCTGATCGAGCTCGACCTGCACCTCAGCAAGGACGGCGCGCTCGTCGTCATGCACGACGCCGACGTGGACCGCACCACGGACGGCAAGGGCCCCATCGCCGAGAAGACCCTCGACGAGCTGCGGACCCTGGACGCGGGGCGTGGTGAGCGAGTGCCGTTGTTCGAGGAGGTCCTCGACGCGGTGAGCGCCCCGTTGCAGGCGGAGATCAAGGACACGGCCGCCGCCCGCGCGCTCGCCGAGGTCATGCTGCGCCGCGATCTCGTGCACCGCGTCGAGGTGATCTCCTTCCACGACGAGGCGGTGGCGGAGATCGCGCGGCTCGTGCCCGGGGTGCGCACGGCACTCGTCGCCAGCCGCTACGGCACGGACGTCGTGCAGCGGGCCGTGGCCGTCGGCGCCACCACGCTCGTCCTCAACATCCGCCGCCTCACCCAGGAGATCGTGGAGCACGCCCGCAAGGCCGACCTGCGGATCATCGGCTGGGTCGTGAACACCCAGGACGACCTGCGGCTCGTCCGCGCGCTCGGCCTGGACGGGGCGACCACCGACTATCCGGAGATCAAGCGCACCGGCCGCTTCACCGCCTGACCCTCAGCCGAGCGGCTTGATAAGCAGCTCGAACTCCAGGTCGGCGCGCTGCGGAACGCCGAAGCGCTCGTCGCCGTACGGGAAGGGGCTCATCTTCCCCGTACGGCGGTAGCCGCGCCGCTCGTACCAGGCGATGAGCTCCTCGCGCACGGAGATCACCGTCATGTGCATCTCGCGCACGCCCCACGTCTCGCGCGCCGTCCGCTCCGCCTCCGCGATGATCACCTTGCCCAGCCCGGCGCCCTGGAGGGCGGGGCTGACGGCGAACATGCCGAAGTAGGCGTGGTCGCCGCGGTGCTCCAGCTGGCAGCAGGCGACGAGTCCGCCGTCGCGCTCGACGGCCAGCAGGCGGCTGTCGGCGTGGTGGAGGACGTCGAGCACGCCCTGCGAATCGGTCCGCTGCCCCTCGAGGATGTCCGCCTCCGTCGTCCAGCCGGCCCGGCTGTCGTCCCCGCGGTAGGCCGACTCGATCAGCGCGACGAGCGCGTCGACATCGGCCTCGGTGGCCGCACGGAATCCCAGGCCGTGGGTGGCGGGGGGCGGGGCGGTGGTCATGGACGGCTCTCCGATCTGATCAGGGGCAAGGGCCTGTCGGCGCCGTCGAGGTTAACCCGGTCGCAGTACTCTCCGTCTCCATGGTTCACGTACTGAGCAGCAGGGTTCTGATCAGGCCGGCCGACCCCGAGCGGTCGCGGACGTTCTACGGGGAGGCGCTCGGGCTCGCTGTGTACCGCGAGTTCGGCACCGGGCCCGAACGGGGCACGGTGTACTTCCTCGGCGGCGGTTTCCTGGAGGTGGCGGGGCGCTCGGAGCCGCCGCTCACGCCGGGGCTCCAGCTGTGGCTCCAGGTCGCGGACGTGGACGCGGCGCACGAGGAGCTGGCGGCGCGGGACGTGCCGGTGCTGCGTGAGCCGCGTACCGAGCCGTGGGGTCTGCGGGAGATGTGGATCTCCGATCCGGACGGCACCCGCATCTGTGTGGTGGAGGTCCCCGGGGATCACCCGATCCGCTTCCGGCCTTCCCTCTGACATGCGCCGCTGACGTGCGGTGACGCCGGGCGCGGCGCACGATGGCGGAGGGTCGGGGGATTCGGCGGCGCCGATCCGGATACATGACCGGGGCGACGCTCCTCGCCTGTCCGTCCACCGTCCAGCCCAGGAGAGATCCGATCATGACCGCTCCCCGTACCTCGACCGTGCCCCGGATTCTGATCATCGGCGGTGGGTTCGCCGGGATGGAGTGCGCCCACAAGCTGGAGAAGGAGCTGAAGCCCGGGGAGGCGGTGCTGAAGCTCATCAGTCCGATGGACCATCAGCTGTATCTGCCGCTGCTGCCGCATGTGGCGTCCGGTGTGCTGACCCCGCAGTCGGTCGCCGTGCCGCTGCGCCGGATGCTGCGGCGCACCTCGATCGTTCCCGGCGGCGCCATCGGTGTGGACCCGAAGGCGAAGGCCGTCATCGTCCGGAAGATCAACGGTGAGTGCGCCGTCGAGCGCTACGACCACCTGGTCCTCACGCCCGGCAGTGTGACCCGGCAGTTCGACATCCCCGGGATCGACGAACACGCCGTCGGCGTCAAGACGCTCGCCGAGGCGGCCTGGATCCGCGACCACGTCATCTCGCAGCTGGATCTCGCGGCGGCCAGCACGGACCCGGCCGAGCGGGAGGCGCGGCTGCAGTTCGTGGTGGTGGGCGGCGGGTACGCCGGTACCGAGACGGCGGCGTACCTGCAGCGCCTGACGACGTCGGCGGTGAAGCGGTATCCCGGACTCGATCCGCATCTGATCAAGTGGCACCTGATCGACGTCGCCCCGAAACTGATGCCGGAGCTGGGCCCGCGCCTCGGCGACAAGGCGATGGAGATCATGAAGAAGCGCGGGGTGCTCGTCTCGCTCGGCGTCTCGGTCGCGAAGGTCACCGAGGACCGGGTGACCTTCACCGACGGGCGCGAGCTGCCCTGCCACACCCTCATCTGGACGGCGGGCGTCGCGCCGAGCCCGCTGGTCGCGACGCTGGGCGCGGAGACCAACCGGGGCCGCCTCGTGGTCACGCCCGAGCTGACCGTGCCGGGTCTCGACGGGGTCTTCGCCCTCGGCGACGCCGCGGCCGTGCCGGACCTCGTCAAAGGCGGCGACGCGGTCTGCCCGCCGACCGCGCAGCACGCGATGCGGCAGGGCTGGATGGCGGCCCGCAACGTCCTTGCGGCGGTGCGCGGGACGCCGCTCACGCCCTACCGCCACAAGGACCTGGGGCTCGTCGTCGACCTCGGCGGCATCCAGGCGGTGTCGAAGCCGATGGGCGTGCAGCTCACCGGCCTGCCCGCGCAGATCGTGGCCCGCGGCTACCACCTGGGCGCGCTGCGGACCGTCACGGCCCGCTTCCGCACGGCGGCGAACTGGGGCCTGAACGCGCTCGCGGGCGACGATTTCGTGCGCACCGGCTTCCAGCGCAACCGGCCCGCCACGCTCAAGGACTTCGAGATGACCGACGCGTACCTGTCGCCGGAGGAGATCCACCAGGTGATGGCCGACCACGTGGCCGGCCGGTCGATGGCCCCGGAGAAGCCGGACCTCCCGATCAACCTGGCCGCCAACTCCTAACCTCTGGGGCCGCCCAGGCGGCCCTCCAGCTGGGCGAGCAGGTCGCCGAGCAGGGCGCTGAGTTCGGTGTCGCGGCCGCCGTCGAGACCGGCGAGCACCGTCGCCTCGTAGGCGAGCTGCCGCGGCAGGATGTCGTCGACGAGAGCGCGGCCCTCCTCGGTGAGGCTGAGGTGCGACACCCGCCGGTCGCGGGTGTCGCCGCGCCGGGCGACGAGGCCGCGCTCCTGGAGCTGCTTGAGCCGCTTGGTGACGGCCGCGCCCGAGGAGAACGTCTCGCGGGCCAGATCGCCGGGGGTGAGCTCGCGCCCGGTCCGGCGCAGGGTGCCGAGCAGGTCGAACTCGGGCCGGGTCAGTCCGGCGTGGCGCAGAGGCGCGTCCTCGGCCTGCTGGAGCAGCGCGGCGCAGCGGTTGATGCGGCCGATGATCTCCATCGGCGCGGTGTCGATGTCGGGGCGTACGGCCTGCCACTGCTGGACGACCAACGACACGGTGTCGGGCGGTCGCGCCGCCGCCGTCTCGGCTCTCGTGCTCATGCTGCCTGCCCGGACCTTCCGCTAGGGCTTCAGAACCTGTCTTCGCGGGCGCCGCTCGGGTCGGCCGCCGTGTCACCAGTGTCGGCGACGACGGGCCGCGCCGTAGCGGGGGCCTGGCGGCGGACCGTCGCCGCGAGCGTACGGTGTCCGCTCCGCTCGGCCGCGACCACCCGCTCCTCGGGCAGCGCGCGCTGCCACCACTCCCCCGCCGCGGTGTCGGTGGCGGTACGCAGCTCCACCAGGGCGGCGACGAGTGAGCGGCGGGCCGTCTCCAGGGCGGTGGCCCCGGGCGCGGCGGTGGCGAGGGTGCGTTCGGCGTTCTCGCGGGCCGTGTCGACGCCGGTCAGCGCCTTCTCGATGTGGTCGCCCGCGCGCCGGTTCGTCACGATGACGGCGGCGACGACTCCGAGGACCGCCCCGACCAGCGTGTCCACGACGCGGTCGGTGATCAGCTCGGCGGGCTCCTGGAACCGGGCGAACTCGGTGACGAGCAGCGCCATCGGCGTCACGCACAGGCTGCCGAGCCAGTAGTTGCGGGTGATGAGCGCCTCGGCGCCGAAGCTGAACGCCATGCAGCACAGCACCAGGGCGAGCGGCGCGAGGTGCGCGAGGGGGACGACGGCGGCGAAGACGAGCACGCCCGCGAGGTTGCCGACGACGCGCTGGACGCCGCGGTTCCAGGTCAGCGTCACGTTGGCCTGGTAGAGCGAGGCGGCGGTGACCAGGGCCCAGTACGGGCGTCCGATGCCGAGGGCGAGCGAGGCGTACCCGGCGAGCGCGCAGCCGACGAAGGTGCGCAGGGCGACCGGGAGCAGCGGTGAGCCGGGGCCGATACGCCGCCACAGGGACGGGGCGCCGCCCCCGACGAGTTCCGCCTCCACGCCGAGCAGCTCGTCGTCCATTCCGGCGACGCGGGCGGGGCGCGGTACGGCGCCGGTGCCGCGCAGCCCTGCGGCCCAGGCGCGCAGCTGGGCCGCGTCCGTGTCGCCCGGTGCGGCGATGGCCACCTCCGCGCGGACGACGAGCCGCTCCAGGGCGCGCCGGGCGGCGGACCGGGCGCCGGTCGCGAGCAGCGACTGCCAGGCGGCGTGCACGGCCGCGGCGGCGGCGCCGCGCGCGGGAGCGTGCCCGGGGCGCTCGGCGTAGGCGGCCGCCGCGTTCAGGGCGCGTGCGGTGGCGCGCCGCTCCGGGCCGTGCGGGCGTACGAGGACGGGCGCCATGCCGACGATCCAGGCGACGGCGCCCGCGCCGAGGGTGAGCGCGAGGTGCCCCGGCACCTGGCCGATGCTCTGCGGTGCGAAGAGCGAGGCGGAGCTGATGAAGGTGAAGATGAGGTGGCCGGGCGGGCCGATCCGGGTGGCGTCGCAGAGTGTCTTCTGCGCGGCGGCGAGCAGCGCGCCGATGGCCACGAGCGCCACGGCCGAGGAGAGGAACGACGCCGCGACGAGCGCGACGGCGACGCTCAGCCACATTCCGAGCACGACTCCGGCGAGGGCGCGGGCCCGGGCCGCGTAGGGCAGGTTGTGCCCGTACAGGGCGCAGAAGCTGCCCGCCATCGTGTACATCATCAGGTCGAGGCGGCCGAGGGCGAGCAGTGTCAGGTTCGGTATCGCCGCCGAGGCGACGACGCTCGTGGCCGGTTTGAACCAGATGTCCGACGGCCGGTTCGGGCGCAGCACCCCCGCGAGGGGGAGTCGGCGGGCGGTGACGGTCCTCGGGGTCCTCGGCGTGGGGGGTGGGGGTGTGCTGCTCGTACCACTGCTCATACCTGAAACCTTAGCAGGTGTTTTACTCGTAAAAGATACGCACGTGCCTCCCTGCGCCGCCATACGCGCCCGCGTGCACGGGCATGCCCTTCAGAGCCGTCACGAGAAGGGGGGACCCAGGGTGCACGGACCGTTGTCGGCCGCCTGGCTGCTCGTCGCGTTGTGCGCGGCGACCGGCGCCTACTGCCTGCTGCGCATGCGCAGCGGGGTCGAGGACCAGCGCCGCACGGCGGGCGGTGAGGCCCTGATGGGGTTCGGGATGGCGCTGATGGCGGTCCCGGCCGCGGTGCTCACACCGCCGTCCTGGGCGTGGCTGCTGTACGCGGTGGTGTTCGGTGCCGCCGCCCTGCCGGCCCTGTGGGCGGCGCGCCGAGGGGGGCACCACCTGCACCACCTGGTGGGCACGTTCGCCATGGCGTACATGGCGGTGGAGATGGCGGGGCGCCCGGCGGCGCACGCGCACCACGGCGGCGGAGCGGGCACCCCGGCGCTCACCGGACTGTTCCTCGCGTACTTCGTCGTCTACGTCCTGTGGGCGGGGGCGCGCCTCGTGCCCACCGCGACGGCGGTGGCCTCGGGCGGCCCCACGCCCGCCGTCGGCTGGGGCGACCGGCCGGAACTGGCGCGGGCCTGCCGCCTGTCGATGGGCATCGGCATGCTGGCGATGCTCCTCACGATGTGAGGCGCCGCCTTGATCATGGCCGTGTCGTACATCACTTGCGGCGCTGAGCCATACCCCGGCGCACACCCCGCTACATAGGCTGACGGCCATGACGGTCCCCGTAGCGCTGTTGCTGCTCGGCACCCTTCTCGCTGTCGTCGCCCCGCGCATGCTCGCGCGCGCCGACTGGCCCGAGCGGGAGCCGATCGTCGCGCTGTGGGCGTGGCAGTGCGTGGTCGCGGGCGTGCTCCTGTGCTGTGCGCTGTCGATGGCGCTGAGCGCGGCCTCCGCCTGGCAGGCGGTGCGCGGCCATCTGTTCGCGCCCGCGCCGCACGGGGTCGTGGACGCGTACGCGCTGCGCACCACCGGGCCGTGGGCGGCGACCGTCGCCGTGGCGCTCGCGCTGGGCGGGGCGTGGACTGCCGCGATGCTGGTGCGGGAGGTGCGCAGGGCGCGGGCCCGGCGCAGGCGGCGGCGGAGCGAACTCCTCGTACGTTCGCCTCTGTTGCCCGGTGAGGAGCCCGGTCCGGACCGGCTCGTGGTGCTCGAGGCCGAGCGGCCCGACGCGTGGTGGCTGCCGGGGCCGACGCCTCAACTGGTCATCACCACCGCCGCGTTGCGCCGCTTGAAGGGGCATCAGCTCGACGCGGTGCTCGCGCACGAGATGGGGCACGCGCGGTGGCGCCACGACTGGCTGCTGCACTGCTCGGGCGCGCTGGCGGGCGGGTTCCCGCAGGTTCCGGTGTTCGCGGCGTTCCGGGACGAGATGCACCGCCTGGTCGAGCTGGCCGCCGACGACGTGGCCTCGCGCCGGTTCGGGCGGCTCACCATCGCGCTCGCCCTGGTCGAACTCAACGAGGACCGTGGCGTCTTCGGGCCCTGCCCGACGCCGCACACGCACGTCCCGCAGCGCGTGCACCGGCTGCTCACGCCGCCGTCGCGGCTCTCCCCTGTGCACCGGCTCCGGCTGACCGCGGTGGCTGCGCTCGTCCCGCTGGCGCCGCTTCTGGTGACGTTCGTACCGGGATTGCGCGCGTTGGGATAGTGTGCGCCGCCGATGTCGGGTCAGGATCATGTGTATGCACCCGGCGCGACTCGACTCACCTCCCCGGCCGTCCGCCCCGCTGACGGCGGCGCTCGCCCTCGCATGCGCGCTGCTGCTCGCCCTCGTGGCGGTGCGCTGGTCCCCGCTGACGGGCCTAGACGCGGACATCGTGCGGGCGCTGCACCGCGGCGCCGTCGCCGAACCCGGGCTGACCCGCGCCAACCGCGTCCTGTCGGACTGGGTCTGGGACCCGTGGACGATGCGGGCCGGCTGCGCCGTGCTCGCCGGGCTGGTGGTGTGGCGGCTGCGCGACCGGGTGCTCGGCGCGTGGCTCATCGTGACGTGCGCCCTCGGCTCGCTCGTCCAGCAGGCGCTCAAGGCGGCCGTCGACCGGCCGCGCCCGGTCTGGCCCGACCCGGTCGACTCGGCCCACTTCGCGGCGTTCCCCTCCGGGCACGCGATGACGGCGACGGTCGTGTGCGGGCTCGCCCTGTGGCTGCTGCGCCGGTACGGGGCCGGGCCGGTCCTGTGGGGCGCGGCCCTGGCCGTCTCGGCGGTGTCGGTGCTCGGCGTGGGACTGACCCGGCTCTGGCTCGGGGTGCACTGGCCGTCGGACGTCCTCGGCGGCTGGCTGCTCGGCGCGCTGACGGTGGCGCTGTCCACGACCGCGTACGAGAAGTGGCGGGGGCGAGAGGCGGCACGGGGCTGAGCTGGGGGCGGGCCTGAGCCGAGGCGTGCCTGGCCAGAGGCGCGCGAACGAGCGCGGCGCGCGGGCCCGACCAGTGGCGCGGCACCGCGCACGGCGCGCGGGCCCGAGCAGTGGCGCGGCACCAAGCACGGCGCGCGGGCCCGACCAGAAGCGCGGCACCGCGCACGGTACGCGGGACCGACCAGAAGCGCGGCACCGCGCACGGGTCGCGGGACCGACCAGAAGCGCGGCACCGGCACGGCGCGCGGGACCGACCAGAAGCGCGGCACCAAGCACGGTACGCGGGACCGACCAGAAGCGCGGCACCAAGCACGGCGCGCGGGACCGACCAGAGGTGCGGGCCTGGTCCGAACAACCGTGCTTGACCGGGTACTTCGCCACCCCGCAGGATCGGGCGCATGACGATCAAAGCCGTGCTCTTCGACTTCTCGGGGACCCTCTTCCGTATCGAGTCCGCCGCGTCCTGGCTCCGCGGGGGCCTGGACGAACTCGGGCTGACGCTGCCGGAGGCCGAGTTCACGCGCGCGGCGCGGCGGTTGCACGACGTCGGGGCGGTCCCCGGGGGCACGGCGGCATACGTCGCCGTCCCCGAGCACCTCACCGAACTGATGGCCGTCCGGGACGTGGACGCGACCCGCCACCGCGCCGCGTACACGGGCCTGGCCCGCGAGGTCCCGCTCCCCGACGAGCGGCTCTACGACGTCCTGTACGAGCGCCACATGCGCCCGGCGGCGTGGCGCCCCTACCCCGACGCGCCCGACGTCCTCGCGGCGCTGCGCGAGCGCGGGATCCGGGTGGGCGTCGTCAGCAACATCGGCTGGGACCCGCGCCCCATCTTCGTCGAGCACGGGCTCGACGCTTACGTCGACGCGTACGTCCTGTCGTACCGGCACGGCGTCACGAAACCCGATCCGCGCCTCTTCGAGGCCGCCTGCGAGGCGCTCGGTGTCGCGCCGCGCTCCACGCTGATGGTCGGCGACGACCGGCACGCGGACGCCGGTGCGGCGGCCCTGGGCTGCGCGGTGCACTTCGTGGACCATCTGCCGGTGGACGAGCGGCCGGACGGCCTGCGTCCGGTGCTCGGTCTGGTCGGCGGCGAACGGGTCGGCTGAACAAGGGGCGCCGGCCCCCGGGCGGCGCCGACACCGTCCGGAGACCGGCCGACCGGAGGTACGACACGGCCGTATTGGACGATCCCCCGCGTCGCCCAATACGGCCGCTTTCCCGCGCGCACCGCACCCAACAGGCCGGTGGCCGGGACGCGCTGAGTATAGTTGGCTCGGAGCCAGTCAACGCAGGAGTCAAGGATGTCCCCCCGCAGCGCATCGGTCAATGAGGAGTTGCGCCGGCGTTCGCGCGAACGGCTCCTTCAGGCGACGTTGGAGCTCGTCGGGGAGCGCGGGTACGACGCGACGACGCTCGGCGACATCGCGGACCGCGCCGGTTCGGCACGCGGTCTGGTCTCGTACTACTTCCCCGGCAAACGGCAGTTGCTCCAGTCCGCCGTGCACCGCCTGATGCACCGCAGCCTCGAGGAGGCGCTGGAGAGCGAGCCGCGGACGCGGGACGGGGACGAGCGCCTGGCGCGCGCCATCGACGCGATCCTGCGCCTCGCACGGGACCAACCGGTGCTGATGCGCACGCACATGGCGGGGATTCTGCAGGCCGAGGGGTTCGTGCAGTGCCCGGAGCAGCAGCGGCTCGCGATGCTGCTGCGCGACACCGTGCTGTGCCATGGCGCGCTCGACGTCGACCGGGACTACCCGATGCTGCGCGCGGTCCTGATGGGCGCGGTGTTCGCGATGCTCGTACCGGGCGTGCCGATGTCGCTGCGGGCGCTGCGCGCCGAGCTGTTCACCCGCTACGAGCTGGCATGGGAGCGGGGGTTCCCGCCGGGCGACGGGGATGACGCGTCGCCCGGCGGGAACCCGGTCCATGCGCGGCCGGCCGATTTCTCCCGCTACTTCGAGCGGCTGCGGCCGGCCGGTGGCACCGGGGATCCGTCCGGATCTCAGTCGAAGTAGTCCGGCTGCGTCTGGACGTTGAGCTCGTCCACGCGCACCCGCTTGGCCGGATCCGTCCGCTTGTCGCTGATCTTCAGGACGTCGAAGCCCTTCTGGATGTCGTTGGAGTAGATGTATCCGTTGTAGTAGTACGCCGACCACGAGCCGCCGGTGGCCAGGGTCTCGGTGCTGATCGGGCCGCGCTCGAAGTAGCCGATCTCCTTCGGCCTGTTCGAGTTGGTGAAGTCCCAGACCGAGACGCCGCCCTGGTACCAGGCCTGGACCATGATGTCCTTGCCCTTGACCGGGATCAGCGAGCCGTTGTGCGCGACGCAGTTCTCGGTGGCGGCCTGGTGGCGCGGGATCTTGAAGTAGCTGCGGAAGACGAGCTTGCTCTTGGTGCCCTTGCCGACGATGTCGTAGATGCCGTCCGCGCCGCGGTCCGGGCCGATCTCGGCGTTGCAGGTGGCCGCGCCGCCGCCGCCCAGCTCGTCGGTGAAGACGACCTTGTCGGCCTTCTGGTTGAAGGTCGCCGAGTGCCAGAACGCGAAGTTGACGTTGTCCTGGACCTGGTCGATGACCTTCGGGTTCTCCGGGTCCTTGATGGAGAACAGGATGCCGTCACCCATGCAGGCACCGGCGGCCAGGTCCTCGGAGGGCAGCACCGTGATGTCGTGGCAGCCCGTCGTCTTGGAGACGCCCGGGTTGGTCGGGCCGCCCGGGTTGCCGCCGCCGTCCGGACCCGCGCCGGGGAACAGGACGGGGAAGTTGACCACGGCCGCCTTCTGCGGGGCGTTGCGCGGCACCTTGATGACGGAGATGCCGTCGTGCGGCGGCTGGCAGTCGGGGAACGTCGCGCTCGGCGAGTACGAGGAGACGTAGATGTAGACGTTCTTCTTCTCCGGCACCAGGGTGTGCGTGTGCGAGCCGCACGCGGTCTCGACGGCGGCGACGTACTTCGGGTCGCGCTTGTCGCTGATGTCGAAGACCTTCATCCCCTCCCACGACGACTTCTCGGTCGCGGGCTGGGTGGTGGAGGCGCAGGAGTTGTCGCTGCGGGAGCTGTCCGTGGACAGGAACAGCAGGTTCCCCGAGACGGAGATGTCGTTCTGCGAACCCGGGCACAGCACCTGCGAGACGGTCCTGGGCGCCTTCGGGTTGCTGATGTCGAAGATGCGGAAGCCGTCGTAGTTCCCGGCGAAGGCGTACTTGCCCTGGAAGGCGAGGTCGCTGTTGGTGCCGGGGAGCACGTCCTTGGGGATGTTGGTGAGGTGCTCGATGTTCGCGGAGTGGACGATCTCGTCCTGGCCGGGTATCTCCCCGGCGGCTATCGCCGCACGGGCCTCGTTCTCGGCGCTCTGGGACACGCCCTTCGGCGCGGCGGTGCGGTCGCCCGGGTCGGGTGTGGCCGACACCGGGCCCGCGGCCAGCAGCGCCGCGAGGAGCCCGGCGGCGGCCGTGGCAACTCCGAGGCGTCTGCGGCGCGTTCGGTTGGAGTCCTGCGACAGGGTCACTGTTGTCTCCCTGACTGACGGTACTGACGGCGACTGACATGAGCGTCAGCGATACGTGAAAGGTTCACGAATCCCCCGAGTATCGTCTTCCTCATGCACAGATCAACAGATGGCAACAAGCTCGTCATAAAAGTTGCTGCACCCGCGCTGCTCACGGCGCTCGCGCTGGGGTTGACCGCGTGCGACTCGGGGGCCTCCGACGGCACGGACCGAGCCAACTCCCCCGTCGGCAGCGGGCCTTCCGTCATCGCTCCGGGCAAACCGGGCGAGGCCGCGGAGACGCTGTCGGCGCGGGACGCGCAGGAGCGCCGGGGCGACGACAAGCCCAACTCGGCCGACGTCCGCTACGCACAGATGATGATCCAGCATCACCGGCAGGCCCTCAAGATGACCGAACTCGTGCCGAAACAGGCCGAGTCGGGCCCGCTCAAGCGCCTCGCCGAGCGGATCTCCGCCGCGCAGGGGCCGGAGGTCGAGACGATGCGCGGCTGGCTGAAACAGCACGGCCGCGAGGAGACTCCGTCGGGGCAGGAAGGGCACGCCGGGCACGAGGCGATGCCGGGGATGGCGAGCGAGGCACAGCTGAAGAAGTTGCGGGCCGCGCGCGGCAAGGCGTTCGACACGCAGTTCCTCAAGCTGATGATCACGCACCACGAGGGGGCGGTGACCATGGCCACCGACGTGAAGAGCCAGGGGAACGACGTGCGGATCGAGGAGATGGCGGACGACGTGATCGCGCAGCAGACGACGGAGATCAGCCGGATGCGCGACATGTCCTGACCGTCCGGAACACGTACTCCCCGCGGCCACACGCCTCCCCAGCCGCCTCCGCCGGTGCCATGCTGTGAAGAACCAGCGCGCCTGCGGAAGGAGCGCCCGTGCCGTACATCGCCGTGGTCGGTTCCGGGCCGAGCGGGGTCTACACCGCCCAGAGCCTTGTCAAGGAGGCCCGCGTCCCTGACGTCCGGGTCGACGTGCTCGACCGGTTGCCGTGCCCGTACGGCCTGGTCAGGTACGGTGTCGCGCCCGACCACGAGAAGATCAAATCATTGCAGGGCACGCTGCGGACGGTGCTCCAGGACGAGCGCGTCCGCTTCCTCGGCGGCGTCGAGGTGGGCCCGGCGCTGCCGCCCGCGAAGCTGCTCGAACTGTACGACGCGGTCGTGTACTGCGTCGGCGCGGCGGCCGACCGGCGGCTCGGGGTGCCCGGCGAGGACCTGCCGGGAAGCTGCTCCGCCACCGATTTCGTGGCCTGGTACAGCGCGCATCCGGACGCCCGGGACGACGGTTTCGTACGGGGCGTGCGCACGGCCGTCGCGATCGGCGTCGGGAACGTCGCGGTGGACGTGGTCCGCATCCTTGCCCGGGGCGCCGCCGAGCTGACGCCCACCGACATGCCGCAGGCGGCGCTCGGGGCGCTGGCCGAGAGCGAGGTGCGGGACGTCTACATGGTGGGCCGGCGCGGCCCGTCGCAGGCCCGCTTCACCACGAAGGAGCTGCGCGAGCTGGGCGGGCTCGCCGACGCGGAAGTCGTCGTGGAGGAGGCCGAGTTGGCGCTCGACCCCGGTTACCGCGACCCCGCCGCGCTGCCCGCCGCCGTCCGCCGCAACGTGGAGGTGCTGCGCGGCTGGGCCGGAGCGCCGCGCCGGGGCGCCGCCCGCCGGATCCATCTGCGGTTCTTCCTGCGGCCCGCCGAGATCATCGAGGGCGGAGACGGCCGGGCCGCCGCGGTCCGCTTCGAACGGACCGGCCCCGACGGGCTCGGCGGCGTGACCGGCACCGGCGCGTACGAGGAGATCGCGGCCGAGCTGGTGCTGCGCTCGGTGGGCTATCGCGGGGTACCCCTCGACGGGCTGCCGTTCGACGCGGCGCGCGGGACGGTTCCGCAGGCGGCGGGCCGGGTGCTGCGCGGCGGGACCGTCTCGCCCGGTGAGTACGTCGCGGGCTGGATCAAGCGCGGCCCGACCGGCGTCATCGGCACGAACCGGCCCTGTGCCAAGGAGACGGTGGCCTCCCTGACGTCCGACCTCGCCGCGCTCACCGGCCCGGAACGTGTCACGGGGGACCCGCTGGCCGGGCTGATCGCCGCCGGGGTGGAGCCCGTGGAGTGGACCGGCTGGCAGTCCATCGAGCGCGCGGAGGCGGCCCTGGGCCGCTCCCTCGGCCGCAACTCCGTCAAGATCGCCGACTGGGAGGGTCTGCTGAGCGCGGCGCGGCATACCGGGGACATGTGAGCCGCGCCCGGGGCCGCGCCCGGCGTCAGGCCGCGCCGAGCGGCGGGCCCGTCGGCGCGCCGAGCGGGGTGACCGGCTGCGCGCCGAGCGGGGTGACCGGCTGCGCGCCGAGCGGCGTGACCGGCTGCGCGCCGAGCGGCGTGACCGGCCGACGCACCGCCGCACCCGAGTCGGCCCGGCCGCGGACCGCACCCTTGTCGGCCCGGCCGCGGACCACACCCGAGTCGGCCCGGCCGCGGCGGGCTCGCCGACCGGTGGAGGGCGGTGCGCACAGCGCGGGCCGCCCTCGCATGCGCCCGGGCCGGCTCGGCCCCGACCCCGTCAAGGTCACTGGCTCGCGCGCCGGGCGGGACGGCACCGCAGCGCAGCCCGCGGTGGCTCAGCCCTCCGCCTTCCCCGATCGCTCCGCCTGGCGGTCCGCCGCGGCCAGGACGCTGTCGAGGAGGCCCGGGAACAGCGCGTCCAGGTCGGCGCGGCGCAGGCCGTTCAGCTTGGCCGTGCCGCGGTAGACCTGTTCGATCACGCCGCTCTCGCGCAGCACCCGGAAGTGATGCGTCGACGTCGACTTCGTGACAGGCAGGTCGAAGTGGGAACAGGACAGGCCCGGCGAGTCGTTCCCCTGCGCGGACGCCATCTCGCGCACGACCGCGAGTCGCATCGGGTCGGAGAGCGCGTGCAGCACCGCTTCGAGCCGGATCCCGGCCCGGTCGGGGTGGGCGAGGGCCCGGCTGCCGGTGGAGGGCGCGCTGCCGGTGGAGGGCGCTGCGTGCGCTGCGGCGGTCGTCATGGCGGCCATTGTACGACTCCCCTCGTAGTTTGACAGCTCCCGTACTACGGCGCCTATCGTACTAGGGAAGAATCCCGTTCCCGTCCGAATGGAGTCCGCCGTGAGCGCGCTGTTCGAGCCGTACACCCTGCGATCGCTGACCGTCCCGAACCGCGTCTGGATGCCGCCGATGTGCCAGTACAGCGCCGCCCCCGAGGGCCCGCTGACCGGCGCCCCGAACGACTGGCACTTCCAGCACTACGGCGCCCGCGCGGCCGGTGGCACCGGCCTGATCATCGTCGAGGCGACGGGGGTCAGCCCCGAGGGCCGGATCTCCCCGTACGACCTGGGCATCTGGAACGACGAGCAGGTCGCCGCCTTCCGCCGGATCACCGACTTCCTGCGGACCCAGAACACCGTCGCGGGCATTCAGCTCGGCCACGCCGGGCGCAAGGCGTCGACCGACCGCCCCTGGAAGGGCGGCGCCCCCGTCGGCCCCGAGGAGCACGGCTGGCAGGCCGTGGCGCCGAGCGCCGTGCCCTTCGACGACAAGCACCCGGTGCCGACCGAGCTGACGACCGAGGGCATCGCGGAGATCGTGCGGCAGTTCGTGGACGCGGCCCGCCGGGCGCTCGACGCCGGGTTCGAGGTCGCCGAGATCCACGGCGCCCACGGCTACCTCATCGGCCAGTTCCTCTCCCCGCACAGCAACAAGCGCACCGACGCGTACGGCGGCTCGTACGAGAACCGCACCCGCTTCGCGCTCGAGGTCGTCGACGCCGTGCGCGCCGTGTGGCCCGACGAGCTGCCCCTCTTCTTCCGCATCTCCGCGACCGACTGGCTGGAGGGCGAGGAGGGCTGGACCGCCGACGACACCGTGCGCTTCACCGCCGAGCTCAAGAACCACGGCGTGGACCTGATCGACGTCTCCACGGGCGGCAACGCCGCGGGCGTCCGCATCCCGGTCGGCCCCGGCTACCAGGTCCCGTTCGCGGCGCGCGTCCGCAACGAGGCCGGGGTACCGGCCGCCGCCGTCGGCCTGATCGACAACGCCGAGCAGGCGGAGAAGATCCTCGCCAACGGCGAGGCGGACGCCGTCCTCATCGGCCGCGAGCTGCTGCGCGACCCGTCCTTCGCCCGCCACGCGGCCCGCGAACTGGGGGCCGACGTGCACGTGCCGGACCAGTACCACCGGTCGGTCTGACGACACCTGGGGCGCACTGCCGCCGCGGGTCGTTCTACGCGGCTCGCAGCGGCGGTATCGCCGGGACCTCGATCGCGTTGTCGAGGTCGGCCGGGGTCAGCTTGAACAGGTCCGGGTAGGCGTCGCGCCGGGTGCGCCGGGCGGGCTCGGTGGTGCGCCAGGTGTAGAGGCAGCGGTCGCACTGGAGCACGTCCCAGACGCCGGGGACGGGTGAGGTGGCGAGGCGGCTGACCGCCTCGAAGGCACAGCGGGGGCACTCGAGGTGCTGGTTCTGCATGGGAGTTGACCTCTCTGGAGTCCGTACGGGTTCAGTGGCGGGCCGCGATGAGGCGCTGCAGCCGGGCCGCCCACTCGGCGGTCTCGGGCAGGTCCTTGGCCGGGGTCGAGAAGTTGCCGCGGACGTCGGGGGCGACCGGCGTCGTCGCGTCGATGATCATCTTGCTGGTGATGCCCGCGGGCTGGGCGGCGGGCGCGAGTTCGAGGACCGAGAGGTTCGGGATGACCACGACGTCGTCCTTCGGGTTGACCTTCGCCGACATCGCCCACATGACCTGCGGCAGGTTGAAGGGGTCCACGTCCTCGTCGACGAGGATCACCTGGGACACGTAACCGAGTCCGTGCGGTGTCGTCATCGCGCGCATGCCGACGGCCTTGGCGAAGCCGCCGTACCGCTTGGCCGTGGAGATGACCACCATCAGGCCGTGCGTGTACATGGCGTTGACGGCCTGCACCTCGGGGAACTCCGCGCGCAGCTGCTTGAGCAGCGGGACACAGGTGTTGGGGCCGACGAGGTAGTCGACCTCGGTCCACGGCATACCGAGGTAGAGCGACTCGAAGACCGGGTTCGTGCGGTACGAGACGCGCTCGACGCGGATCACCGGCATCCGGCGCCCGCCCGAGTAGTGGCCGGTGAACTCCCCGAAGGGACCTTCTATCTGGCGCGTACGGGACTCGATCACGCCCTCGATGACGACCTCGCTGCCCCACGGCACGTCGAAGCCGGTGAGCGGCGCGGTGGCGATCGGGGCGGGCGCCCCGCGCAGCGCGCCGGCCATCTCGTACTCGCTCTGGTCGTACGCCATCGGCATCCCGGCGACGATCGCCATCACCGGGTCGTTGCCGAGGGTGATCGCGATGGGCAGGTCCTCGCCGACCTCCTCGGCCTTGCGCAGGTGCTGTGCCACGTCGTGCATGGGGACGGGCTGGAAGGCGAGGCGGTCCTTGCCGATGACCTGGATGCGGTACGTGCCGACGTTCTGCTTGCCGAAGTCGTCCGGGTCCTCGGGGTCGCGGGAGACGACGGCGGCCTTGTCGAGGTAGAAGCCGCCGTCGCCGTCGTTGAGGCGGAAGAGCGGCAGGACGGAGAAGAGGTCGACGTCCGCGCCCTCCTGGGTGTTCTCGCGCCAGGGCGCGTCCTCGCGGCGTTCGGGCGCGACAGGAAAGGCGTCCCAGCGCCGGGCGAACTCCTCGACCTGCTCCTTGACCGGGGTGTTGCGCGGCAGGCCGAGGGCGAGCGCGTGGTTGGCCCAGGAGCCGTGCACGTTCAGGGCGATGCGGGCGTCCGTGAAGCCCTTGACGTTGTCGAACCAGAGGGCGGGGGCGTTCTCGCCGATGCGGCCCGTGGCGTTGGCGGCGGCCGCCAGGTCGGGCTCGGGCAGCACCTCGTCGGTGATGCGCAGGAGTTGCCCCTCCTTCTCCAGCGTGGAGAGGAAACTGCGCAGGTCGTCGTAGGCCATGGTGAAGTCCTTACTGCGGTACGGGGGTTCAGGCGGCGTCACGGGAAGCGGCGCGGGCGGCCCTCATGCCGGCCCAGCGGCGGGCGGCGGGCGCGGGCAGCTCGAACTGGTCGAGGATGCGGGCCGTGACGTGGTCGACGATGTCGTCGACGCTCTTCGGGTGGTTGTAGAAGGCGGGCATGGGCGGCACCAACTGCACGCCCATACGCGCGAGTTCCAGCATGTTCTGGAGGTGGATCTCGCTCAGCGGCGTCTCGCGCGGGACGAGGACGAGTCTGCGGCGCTCCTTGAGGACCACGTCGGCGGCGCGCGCCACGAGCCCCTCGGCGTAGCCGGTCCTGATGCCCGCGAGGGTCTTCATGGAGCACGGCACGATGACCATGCCGTCGGTGCGGAACGAGCCGGAGGAGATCGTGGCGCCCTGGTCGTCCGGGTGGTGCGTGACGTCGGCGAGCGCGGAGACGTCGGCGACGGACAGGCCGGTCTCCAGCTCGATCGTGGTGCGCGCCCAGCGGGAGAGGACGAGGTGCGTCTCCACGTCCGGCAACTCGCGCAGGTTCTCCAGGAGCCGGACACCGAACGGTGCGCCCGTCGCTCCCGTCATGCCGACGACCAATCGCACAGACCTCTCCTCACACGTCGCTGACCTGTGGTTTCACGCTAGGCGGCAGAGCGGCGCGGAGAGCGGTACGCTCGGGACTCGCCATGGGGAAAAACGGACAGAAAACAGCGACCACACCTGGCGTGGACGTCAGAGAGCTGGCGTACACGCCGAACGTCGGCGCGCCCGCCGGGGTCGAGGTGATGGAGCTGGCCGATCTGTACGAGCGGGCCCGGCGGCACGGCAACGACCCGTACGTCCCCTCGCGCCCCGCCTTCCATCAGCTGATCGGCGCCCGTGACCGGCCGGTGCGGATGTGGGTGGACTTCGTAGAGCAAGAGCTGCGGCCCGGGTCGTGGCTGTGGATCCGGCCGGGGCAGGTGCAGCGCTTCGGCTCCGGTCTGGCGACGGCGGACGGGGTGATCGTCCTGTTCGAGGCGGGCTTCCTGCCGCCCGCGACGGTCTCGGCCGCCCATATGGACCCGCCGTACGAGCAGCGCCCGCTGGTGCCGCGCGGGGCGGACGCCGAGGCCGTGACCCGCGCCGTCGACCACCTGCGCCACGAGTACGGGGCGATGGCCTCGCTCCCTCTGACCGCGCACACCGAGGTGCTCCGCGCCCTGCTCTCCGTACTCCTCGTACGTCTGGCGGCCGTGCGGGAGCCCGCGCCGGACGCGGCGACGGCGTCCGGCACGTTCCGCCGCTTCCACGCCGCCGTCGAGCGGGACCACGCGGTGACCCGGCGGGTGGAGGAGTACGCGGCGGCGCTCGGCTACAGCCCGCGCACGCTGACGCGGGCGGCGCTCGCCGCGACGGGCCGCACCGCGAAGCAGTACGTCGACGACCGGGTCCTCCTGGAGGCGAAACGGCTGCTGTGGCACAGCGGGCTCCCGGCCCGGGAGGTGGCGGCGCGGCTCGGCTTCGCCGATGCGAGCGACTTCACCAAGTTCTTCCGGTTGCGGGCGGGAGAGACACCGGGCGCGTTCCGCGCGGGGCCGTCGAAGGACGCGGGGCCCTCGAAGAACGCAAGGCCCTCGAAGAACGCGGGGCCGTCGAAGAGCGCAAAAGAAGCAGAAGCGAACGGGTAACTTGCCTTCCGTTTGCAACTTTCCCTACCGTGCGGTCATGCGGCTGACGCGATTCACGGACCTTGCCCTGCGCCTCCTGATGCGCCTCGCCGTGGAGCGGGGCACGACCCCGACCACGCGCGAGGTCGCGGGCGCCATGGACGTGCCGTACACGCATGCCGCGAAGGTCGTCGCCAAGCTCCAGCACCTGGGCCTGATCGAGGCGCGGCGCGGCCGTGGCGGCGGACTCGCGCTCACCCCGGCCGGGCGCGAGGCGTCGGTCGGCGCCCTCGTCCGCGAGCTCGAAGGCGCCGGGGACGTCGTGGACTGCGACGGCGAGGGGGCGTCGACCCCGTGCCCGTTGCGCTCGGCGTGCCGACTGCGCGGGGCGCTGCGCGACGCGCAGGAGGCGTTCTTCGCCTCACTCGACCCGGTGACGCTGAACGCGCTGGTCGAGGCGCCCACGGGGCCGCTGCTCATCAGCCTCTCCCCCACGCCGCCGAGGGGCTGACCCACCCCCCGTACGAGCCGTGCGGAGCCACGTTCTAAAATATGAATCCCAGATGCAAGATTAAGGAGTCGTCGATGCTCACCGAAGCCTCGGCCGTCGTCGTCCGCGCCACTCTGCCCGCCGTCGGCGCCGCCATCGAGGACATCACCGGCCTCTTCTACGGGAAGCTGTTCGCCGCCCACCCGGCGCTGCTGCGCGACCTGTTCAACCGCGGCAACCAGGCGGCGGGCTCCCAGCGGCAGGCGCTCGCCGGCTCCATCGCGGCGTTCGCCACGTACCTCGTGGACCACCCGGACGAGCGCCCCGACGTGATGCTCCAGCGCATCGCGCACAAGCACGCCTCGCTCGGCGTCCGGCCGGACCAGTACGAGGTCGTGCACGAGCACCTGTTCGCGGCGATCGTCGAGGTCCTCGGCGACGCGGTCACGCCCGAGGTCGCCGCCGCCTGGGACGAGGTGTACTGGCTGATGGCGAACGCGCTCGTCGCGATCGAGAAGCGGCTGTACGAGGAGCAGGGCGTCGTCGACGGCGACGTGTTCCGGGAGTGGGAGGTCGTGGACCGCACCGACGAGACGGCCGATGTCGCCTCCTTCGCGCTGCGCCCCGCCGACGGCCGTCCGGCGCCCGCGTTCCGCGCCGGTCAGTACGTCTCCGTCCAAATCGAACTGGCGGACGGCGCACGGCAGATACGCCAGTACAGCCTCACCGGCGCGCCCGACGCGGAGACCCGGTCGATCGCCGTCAAGCGGGTGCCGAGCGTCGAGGCGACCCCCGAGGGCGAGGTCTCGAACCACCTGCACAGCAGGGTCGGCGCCGGTGACCGCGTGCGTGTCTCGGCCCCGTACGGCGACCTGGCCCTCCAGGCCGACGAGGCGCCGCTGCTGCTCGCCTCCGCGGGCATCGGCTGCACCCCGATGCTCGCGATGCTGGAGCAGCTGCACGCCGCCGGGCACGCCGGTCCGGTGACGGTCGTGCACGGCGACCGCTCCCCCGAGGCGCACGCGCTGCGCGCCGGGCACGAGACGCTGACCGGCAAGCTCGCCGACGGCTCCGCGCACTTCTGGTACGAGGTCGGCGCGGCCGGGAGCCACCGCACCGGCCGCGTCGACCTCACGGACGTGCCGGTCGCCCCCGGCACCCGCGCCTACCTCTGCGGCCCGCTGCCCTTCATGCGCGCGGTGCGCGAGCAGCTGCTCGGCAAGGGCGTGGCGGCGGCGGACATCCACTACGAGGTCTTCGGCCCGGACCTGTGGCTGGCCGCCGCCTGAGCAGGCCCTAGAGGAGGACGGGCGTGAGATCGGGGCCGTCGCCGGTCTCGTACGCCTCCTCGTCGAAGGGGTACAGCGGGCGCTCCACCCGGTGGTGTCCCAGGCGCGGCAGGTCCTGGTCGACGCCGCCGGGGGTGAGCGCGAGCAGCCAGTCGGCGGCCATGTCGTACAGCTCGGGCTCCAGGTAGCCGATCTTGACGACGACGAGGTCGTAACGGCGCGGGTCGATGCCGAGCCCGCCCTCGGCCGGGCCGGTGAAGTCGGCGAGCGTGTGGAACGGCTTGCGGCGCTCGACGAGGACGACGGTGAGGCCGCCGACGCGGACGGCCGCCATGTCGACGCCGCGGTCGTAGGCGCCGCCCGCCGCCGGGTACGCCTGGTCGGCCGCGCGCTGCAACGCCTCGACGGTTCCGGTGAGTTCGTAGGGGCCACCGTGGTTCGCGTCGACCTTGCCGCCGACGGAGAGCGTGACCTCGGCGCCGACCCCGGCGGCGAAGCAGGCGGCGACGGCGGCCGGGTCGGTGATGCCCGGGTGGACGGCCGTCACCCGACCGCTGCGGATCGCGTCGTTCGCCAGCAGCTTGCCGAGCATGTACGCGAGATCGCCCGCGCCGCCCGCCGTCGGGTTGTCGCCGGAGTCGCTGATCAGGAAGGGCCGCTCGGTGGAGGCGACGGCCTTCTCGATGCACTCCTCCGCGCTGCCGGTCGGGCCGACGAAGACGAAGTCCTTGCGGGCGTCCCAGTAGCGGCGGGCGAGCGACTCGGCCTCGCGGGCGGCGAGTTCGGCGTCCTCGCCGGTGACGACGATGGCGGCCTTGCAGCGCGGCTCATCCGCCCACGCGTAGCCGACCCACATCGCGGCGTCGAGGACGCCGTCCTTCTCCTCGGTCTCGGCGAGCGAGGCATAGAGCGACTTGGCCGGCTCCAGCCGGGTGCTGGTCTTCTCGCCGGGAAGCAGCACCGGAACCTGGACCCAGGCCCGGTGCGGGCGGACACCCTCGCGCAGACAGTGCACGAGGTTGCGGGCGGCGCGCTCGCGGGTCTCCCAGGCGTCCTCGTGCGGGGCGAGCCGGTGGGCGGTGAGCAGGTCGATCGGCTCGGCGAACCGGCGCGAGACGTTGCCGTGCAGGTCCATGGCGGTGGAGATCATGGGGCGGCCGCCGTCGGGGGTGCCGACGTGGTCGAGCGCGGCGCGCACCGCCTCGGTCAGGTCGCCCTCGGCGTCGGTGAGGCCGATGACGCTCATGGCGCCGTGGATGTCGTAGACCAGGCCGTCGAGCGGGCCCGCTTCCCGTACCCGCGTGACCAGTTCGTTCTTCAGGATCAGGTACGACTCGGCCTCCACGGGGCCGCCGGGCAGCGAGGTCGCGTGCAGGAGCGGCACCCACTCGACCGAGTCGGCGAGGTCGCTGTCGGCCCGCGTCCACGTGTAGCGGTCGAGCAGGGCCTGGCCGCGGGTCTGCCGGAAGTCCTCGGTGGTCGAGCGGTGCGGGCAGAACGTGGAGGACTCGATGCCGATGCCGCCGATGCCGATGCGCAGGCGGCGGGCGGGGGCGGGGGTGGTGCCGGTCATGCGGGGGCGCTCTCTTCCTGAGGTACTTCCCCAGGTATTTCCTGAGGTACTTCCTGAGGTATTTCCTGAGGTACTTCCTGAGGTACTTCCCGAGGTACGGGGGTCTGTGCCGGGGGCGTGGCCGCCGAGAGGTTCTGGTGCAGCGCCGTCAGGCCCGCGCCGAGCAGGCCCGCGTCGGGGCCTGCCGTCGTGGTCGTGATCTCCAGGTCGGACGTGGCGAGCGGCAGGCAGCGCTCGTAGAGGACACCCCGGACGGCGGCGACGAGGGGTTCGGCGGTGGCGAGGACGCCGCCGAGGGCGACGGCCTGTGGGTTGAAGAAGTTCACGACGACCGACAGGACGGTGCCGATGTGGCGCCCTGCCGTGCGGACGAGGGTGGTGGCGAGGGGGTCGCCGTCCGCGACGAGCTGCAGGAGTGCGTTCGTGTCCGCCACCTCGACGCCCTGCGCGGCGAGTTCGCGGATGAGGGCGGCGCCGCTGGCGACGGTCTCCAGGCAGCCGATGTTGCCGCAGCTGCACGGCCGCTCCCCCGCGGCTTCCACCCGTACGTGGCTGATGTCGCCCGCGCTGCCGGTCGCGCCGTCGTGCGGGCGGCCCGCGACGACGATGCCGCTGCCGATGCCACGGCCCGCCTTGACGACGACCATGTGATCGAGGCCGGGCCGGGTCGTGCGGTGCTCGCCGACGGCCATCATCGTGGCGTCGTTGGCGACGGTGACGGGCATGCCGAGCCGCTCCGAGAGCACCTTGCGCAGTGGGAAGCGGTGCCAGCCCGGCATCCGCGAAGGGCTCAGGACGCGCCCGTCGGCGGGGTCGACGGGCCCGGGGAACGCGACACCCAGCGCCCGCACCGTGCGCCCCGACTCGCGCTGCGCGGCGGCGAGCCGGGTCACCTGCTCGCACAGCCAGTCGACGGCGGACTCGGGCCCCGCGGTGATGTCGTGCGGCAGGTCGACGGCGTCGTGGACGGTGGCGCCGAGGTCGACCGCGCCGAGCCGCGCGTGATGGCTGCCGAGGTCGGCGGCGAGCGCGACGCCGCCCTGCGCCTTGACCCGGAGCAGCCGGGGCCGGCGTCCGCCGCGCGAGGCTCCTTCGCCGGACTCGGTGAGCACCCCGGCCGTGACGAGCTCCTGCACGCGCAGCGACACCGTGGACGGGGCGAGGCCCAACTCCCGTACGAGATCGGCCCGGGAGGAGGCGGCGCCGGACGAGACGAGCCCGAGTATGTGCTGCGCCGAACCCGGCTCGCCGCCGTGCGCTGTGTCGGCCATGCCGCCCCCGTAGCTCCGTCACTTCGATGACTTAGTTCGATCTGGTTAGTTCGATGACGCACCGCACATTAACCAGTACCGAACCAAGTTGACCAGACCTCCGCCGATTTTGAAGTACTTTCCGAATGAACCTATTGACTTGATTCGAACGGCCGACTTAGCTTTCGGGCGCCCCTCCGTCGCACCGTGGCACGGAGCCGGCACTTCTCCCCCCTTGGTCCCCTTGGAGGCCCTTCGGCATGCGTTCCCCCAGGTCAATGGCGTCCGCCGCGCTCGCCCTCGCGGCGACGCTGGTGGCGCTCACCGGCTGCACGCACGAGGGCGGCCGGATCGCGATGGGCCCCACCGGGGGCACCCCCGTCGAGGGCGGCACGGCCACGATGGCGCTGCCGCCCGCGGCCACACCCAACTGGATCTTCCCGATCGGCGCCCCCGGCTACGGAGCCTCCTACAACTACGCGATCCAGACACTTCTGTTCATGCCGGTCTACGACGCGGTGCAGGAGAAGGGCGAGCTGACGACGACAGGACCGAGCACGCTCGGCCTGAAGCCCACGTACAGCGACGGCAACACGACGGTCACCGTGCCGCTGCGCCAGGGCGTCAAGTGGTCGGACGGCACCCCGGTGACCGCACGCGACCTGGAGTTCTGGTTCAACCTCGTCAAGGCCAACAAAGCCGACTGGGGCAGCTACTCGGTCGGCACCATGCCGGACAACGTGGAGAAGTTCGAGGTCGTCGACGACCACACCGTGCGGATGCGCCTCGACCGCGCGTACAACCCGGACTGGTTCACCGCCAACCAGCTCTACCTGCTGCGCGCCCTGCCGCAGCACGCCTGGGACGCCACCGAGGACGGCGGCACGATCGGCGACCACGACCGTACGACGAAGGGCGCCAAGGCCGTCTTCGCCCGGCTGACGCAGCACGCGAAGAGCCTGGGCTCGTACGGCAGCGACCCGCTCTGGAAGACGGTCGACGGGCCCTGGAAACTGGCCGGCTGGCGGGACACGGGCCAGGTGACGATCGTCCCGAACGAGAAGTACACCGGGCCGGAGTCCGAGCGCCCGCACCTGGACAAGGTGGTCTTCAAACCGTTCACCACCGCCGACTCCGAGTACAACGTGCTGCGCTCCGGCGGCGTCGACTACGGCTACATCCCGCCGTCGGTGATGGCGCAGAAGAAGAAGTTCGAGGACAAGGGGTACCGCGTCGACCCGTGGGAGGGCTGGGCGGCCACCTACATCGTCTACAACTTCAACTCCACGCACGCCGGCCCGGCGATGAACCAGCTCTACATCCGCCAGGCCATGCAGCACCTCGTCGACCAGGACGCGATGAGCGAGGTCATCTGGCAGGGCAGCGCAACGCCGACGCTCGGTCCGGTGCCGGTCACTCCGAAGAGCCAGTACCTGTCCGAGGAGATGGAGCACAACCAGTACCCGTTCTCCGTCGCCAAGGCCAAGGCGCTGCTCGGCGCTCACGGCTGGAAGACGGTCGACGGTGTCGCGCGCTGCGTTCGGCCCGGCACCGGGGACGACGAGTGCGGCAAGGACATCGGCGAGGACGATCCGCTGGAGCTGACCCTGCTCTCCCAGTCCGGTTCGACCGAGACGACCAACATGATGCAGGAGCTGAAGTCGTCGCTCAGCAAGGCGGGCATCGACCTGACCGTGCGCCAGCAGCCGCTCAACTCCGTGCTCGGCAACTCCGTGCCCTGCGAGGCGAAGGACTCCGGCTGCGACTGGGACATGTCGTTCTTCGGCACCGCCGGCAGCTGGTACTACCCGCTCAACCCGAGCGGCGAGCAGCTCTTCTCGACCGGCGCGTCCGCCAACTTCGGCAACTACAGCGACAAGAAGGCCGACCAGCTCATCCGGGCCGTGCAGTACGCGCCCGACATGACCGCCGTCCACGAGTACGGCGAGTACCTGGCCGAGCAGCTTCCGGTGATGTGGATGCCGAACCCCGCCTACCAGGTCTCCGTCATCCGCAACGACCTGCGGGGCATCGAGCAGAACCCGACGGTCACCTTCGCGCCGCAGCACTGGTACTACGTCAAGAACTCCGCGAAGGGAGCCTCGAAGTGACCGGCTTTCTGGTCAAGCGTTTCCTTCAGGCGCTCGTCGTCCTGTTCCTCGTCTCCCTCATCGTCTTCACGCTGTTGCACCTGCTGCCGGGCGGCCCGGCCCGCGCGATCCTCGGCCCGAAGGGCACCCCGCAGCAGATCGAGCACTTCAACCATGTGCAGGGCTACGACCGTTCGCTGCCCGAGCAGTACTTCATGTACCTCAAGCGGCTGTTCACCGGCGACCTCGGCGAGTCGTACAAGCTGAACTCATCCGTCTTCGACCTCCTGAAGCAGCGCCTGCCGAAGACCCTGCTCCTCACCGTCCTCTCGACGATCCTCGCGGTCGTCATCGCGGTCCCGCTCGGCCTGCTCCAGGCGGTGCGGCGCGGCAAGGCCTCCGACTACGCGCTCACCGGCCTCGCCTTCCTGCTGTACGCGACGCCCGTGTTCTTCCTCGGCCTCATCATGATCATCCTGTTCGCCCAGGTGCTGCCGGTCTTCCCGGCGGAGGCACCGCAGGGCGAGACGATCGGACAGCTCCTCGGCGACTTCACCGGCCTCGTCCTGCCCGTCGTGACCATGGCGTTCGGCATCATCGCCATGTTCAGCCGCTACATGCGCTCGGCCGTCCTCGACAACCTCACCGAGGAATACGTGCGCACCGCCATGGCCAAGGGCCAGTCGAGCCGCCGGATCATGGTCAAGCACGTGCTGCGCAACGCGCTGATCCCCCTCGCGACCCTGCTCGGCCTGTACCTGCCGTCATTGTTCAGCGGCGCACTCGTCGTCGAGTCGATGTTCAACTACCCCGGCATGGGGCTCCTCTTCTGGAACGCCGCGCAGGGCTCGGACTTCCCCGTGCTGCTCGGCGTGACCCTCGTCGTCGGCATCGCGACCGTCCTCGGCTCACTGCTCACCGACATCCTGTACGCCGTCCTCGACCCCCGGATCCGGAGCGTGGCATGACGACCGCTGTGATTTCCCAGGCGCCGGGGCACGAGGAGGCCGCGCAGGCCACCCCGTCGCTCGCCCGCCGCACCCTGCGCGTCTTCACCGGCAACAAGCTGGCCCTCTCCGGTGTCGTGCTGCTCGTGCTGCTGCTCGCCTTCTGCTACCTCGGCCCGCTGGTGCACTCCACCGAGCAGGTGCACACGGACCTGTCCCGGGCGAATCTCTCGCCGGGCGCCTCCGGGCACCTCCTCGGCACCACCGACCTCGGGTACGACATGGTCGGCCGGCTGATGGTCGCCGGGCAGACCTCGCTCGAGATCGGACTGGCGGCAGGGCTGCTCGCCACTCTGTTCGGGACCGTGTACGGCGCCGTCGCCGGGTACTTCGGCGGCTGGATCGACGCCGCGATGATGCGCGTCACCGACGCGGCGCTCGCCATCCCCGCGATGTTCCTGCTGGTCGTCGTCGCCGCGATCATCACGCCCAGCAAGGGCGTCCTGATCCTCATCATCGCGGGCGTCGCCTGGCTCTCCCCCGCCCGTCTGGTGCGCGGCGAGGCGCTGTCCCTGCGCGACCGGGAGTACGTACAGGCGATGCGGATGATGGGCGGCGGCGGTGCCCGCGCCGTCTTCAAGCACATCGTGCCGAACGCCATCGGCACGGTCATCGTCAACTGCACGTTCCAGATCGCCGACGCCATCCTCTACGTCAGCTATCTCGCCTTCCTCGGCCTGTCCATCCCGCCGCCCTCCGCCGACTGGGGCTCGATGCTGTCCGCCGGCATCACCTACACGCAGAACGGCTACTGGTGGCTGATCTTCCCGCCGGGCATCGCGATCGTCCTCGTCGTCGCCGCGTTCAACTTCATCGGCGACGGGCTGCGGGACGCCTTCGAAGTACGGCTGCGCAAGTGAGCAGCAGCCACTCCTCGCCCTCCGGGGAAGACGCCAGGGAAGACTCCAGGGAAGCTGACATGACCGAGCCTCTGCTCAGGATCGACGACCTGCGGGTCGACATCGCCACCCGCGACCGCACCGTCCACGCCCTCGACGGCATCTCGCTCGAGCTCGCCCCCGGCGAAGCGCTCGGCGTCGTCGGAGAGTCCGGCTGCGGCAAGACCATGACCGCGCTCAGCGTGCTCGGCCTGCTGCCGCCCGGCGGTACCGTCACCGGCGGCCGGATCCTCTTCGACGGGCACGATCTGGCCGCCGCGCCCGCGCCCGTCCTCCAGGACGTCCGCGGCAACTCCATCGGCATGGTCTTCCAGTCCCCGCTGACCTCCCTCAACCCGACGATGACGATCGGCGCGCAGGTCGCAGAGCCGCTCATCCTGCACCGCGACATCACGAAGAAGGAGGCGTACGCGCGGGCCGAGGAGACGCTGCGCCTCGTCGGCATGCCGCAGCCCGCCGAGCGCATGTCGGCCTACCCGCACCAGCTGTCCGGCGGCATGCGCCAGCGCGTCGCCATCGCCATGGCGCTCGTCTGCGAGCCGAAGCTGCTCATCGCGGACGAGCCGACGACCGCGCTCGACGTGACGACCCAGCACCAGATCCTGGAACTGATCGACGACCTGCGGTCGCGGCTCGGCATGGCGATGATCCTCGTCACGCACGACCTCGGCGTCATCGCGAATCGCGTCGACCGGGTGGCCGTGATGTACGCGGGCCAGGTCGCCGAGCAGTCGGACGTACGAGGCCTCTTCGCGCGGCCCCGCCACCGCTACACCGAGGCGCTGTTCGCGGCGCTGCCCGAGCGCGCCGCCGACAACGACACCGAGCTGCACACCATCGCGGGCCTGCCGCCGAGCCTGACGGTGCGGCCGTCGGGCTGCCGCTTCGCGCCGCGCTGCCTGTTCGCGACCGACGAGTGCCGCGAGAAGGAGCCGTTCCTCGTCGAGGACGAGGTGCAGGGCGCCGCGCACCGGTTCGCCTGCTTCCACCCGGTGCCCGACGTGCGCGAAGCGGCGCCGGACGAGGTGGTGGCGCCCGCACCGCTGCCCGCCCAGGAGACCGCCACCGACGACGTCTTCGTCGAACTCGACACCCTGGTCAAGGAGTTCCCGCTCAAGGGCGGCCCGTTCTCGCGCTCCAAGGGGACGGTCAGCGCGGTCGGCGGGGTCTCCCTCACCGTGCGCAGGGGCGAGACGTTCGGCATGGTCGGCGAGTCGGGCTGCGGCAAGACGACGCTGGGGCGGATCGTCGCGGGCCTGGAGGAGCCGACGTCCGGCGCCGTCCGCTTCGAGGGGCGCGACCGCGCGGACCTCTCGCGCGCCGAGCGCCGCGCGCACCGCAAGCGCGTCCAGCTCATGTTCCAGGACTCGACGGCGGCGATGGACCCGCGCATGCGCGTCGGCGAGATCCTGCGCGAACCGCTCGTCATCCAGGGCGTCGGCAACCGCGCCGAGCAGGAGAAGCTCATCGGTGAGCTGCTCGACGCGGTGGGTCTGCCGCGCGGCGCGGTCCACCGCTACCCGCACGAGTTCTCCGGCGGCCAGCGCCAACGCCTCGGACTGGCGCGGGCGTTGACGCTCTCGCCGGAGCTGGTGGTGGCCGACGAGCCGGTCTCCGCGCTCGACGTGTCCGTGCAGGCGCAGATCCTCAACCTGATGCGGGAGCTGCAGCGCGAGCGCGGCCTGACGTACCTGTTCATCTCGCACGACCTGGCCGTGGTCCGCTACCTCGCCGACACGGTCGGCGTCATGTACCTCGGCAAGCTGGTGGAGGTCGGCCCGGCCGAGCGGGTCTACAACCGGCCGCTGCACCCGTACACGCGGGGTCTTCTCGACACGGTCAACGTGCCCGACCCGGAGGCCGGCGCCTCGGGTACGCCGCTGACGGGCGAGACGCCGTCGGCCGCGCGGCCCCCGTCCGGCTGCCGGTTCCGTACGCGGTGCCCGATCGCACAGGACGTCTGCGCGACGGCCGAGCCGCCCGTGTCCAGCCCGGACTCCCCCGGTCACCAGGTGGCGTGCCACTTCCCTCTGGGGGTCGCCGTACCGGCCTGACCTGCGACACAGCCGTTCGGAGCGGCCGTTGTCAGTGGTGGGGTGCAGACTGTCGGACACCTGGAGACAACGGCGTTTCGGAGGTGTTCGGCATGACGGACGTATTGCTGGCGGTGGGCACGCGCAAGGGGCTGTTCCTGGGGCGCAGGCGCGGCGGCGGGGCCTGGGAGTTCGACGAGAGCCCGTACTTCAACGCGCAGGCGGTGTACTCCGTCGCGCTCGACACCCGGACGGACACGCCCCGGCTGCTCGCGGGCGGGGACAGCGCGCACTGGGGACCGTCCGTCTTCCACTCGGACGATCTCGGGCGGACCTGGACCGAGCCGTCCGCGCCCGCCGTGAAGTTCCCCAAGGACACCGGCGCCTCGCTCGAGCGGGTGTGGCAGCTGCACCCGGCCGCGGCCGAGCCGGACGTGGTGTACGCGGGCACGGAACCGGCGGCGCTGTACCGCTCGGTGGACCGGGGCGAGTCCTTCGAGCTGTGCCGCCCGCTGTGGGAGCATCCGACGCGCTCCCAGTGGGTGCCGGGCGGCGGCGGTGAGGGCCTGCACACGGTGCTCACGGACGCCCGGGACCCGCGCGCCGTGACCGTGGCGGTGTCGACGGCCGGGGTGTTCCGCTCGACGGACGGCGGCGACAGCTGGGCCCCGTCGAACTCCGGGGTGGCCGCCGTGTTCCTGCCCGACCCGGACCCCGAGTTCGGCCAGTGCGTGCACAAGGTGGCGCGGGACGCGGCCGACCCGGACCGGCTGTACCTGCAGAACCACTGGGGCGTGTACCGCAGCGACGACGCGGGCGCGAAGTGGACCGACATCGGTGAGGGCCTGCCGTCGACGTTCGGCTTCGGCGTCGCCGCGCATCCGCACCGCGGCGACACGGCGTACCTCTTCCCGATCACCGCGGACATCGACCGGGTGCCGGCCGACCGCCGCTGCCGCGTCTACCGCACCCAGGACGCGGGCGCGAGCTGGGAACCGCTGACCAGAGGGCTCCCCGAGGGCGACCACTACGGCACGGTCCTGCGGGACGCGCTGTGCACGGACGACGCGGACCCGGCGGGCGTCTACTTCGGCAACCGGAACGGGGAGGTGTACGCGTCGGCGGACGACGGTGACAGCTGGCGGCAGGTGGCGTCCCACCTGCCGGATGTGCTGTGCGTGCGCGCGGCGGTCGTGGGGTGAGGACCTAGGGGCCGAGCGCCGGACGGGGCTACGGGAGGCGCCAGTCCACGGGCTGCGCGCCGAGCCCCGTCAGCAGCTCGTTGGTGCGGCTGAACGGGCGGGAGCCGAAGAATCCGCGGTCCGCCGACATGGGTGACGGGTGCGCGGACTCGATCGCCGGCAACTGTCCGAGCAGGGGGCGCAGGTTACGTGCGTCGCGCCCCCACAGCACGGAGACGAGCGGCCGGTCCCGGGCGACCAGCGCCCGTATCGCCTGCTCGGTGACCTCTTCCCAGCCCTTGCCGCGGTGGGCCCCGGGGTTGCGCGGGGCGGTCGTCAGCGCCCTGTTGAGCAGCAGCACGCCCTGCTTCGTCCAGGGCGTGAGGTCGCCGTTGGACGGGCGGGGCAGGCCGAGGTCCGCGTTCAGCTCGCGGTAGATGTTCTGCAGGGAGCCGGGCAGCGTCCGCACGTCGGGCGAGACCGCGAAGCTCAGGCCGATCGCCATGCCGGGGGTGGGGTACGGGTCCTGGCCGACGATGAGGACCCGTACGTCGTCGAAGGGCTGCTGGAAGGCTCTCAGGACGTTCGCCCCGGCCGGGAGGTAGGTCCGCCCGGCGGCGATCTCGGACCGCAGGAAATCTCCCATGGCCGCGATGCGTCCGGCCACCGGCTCCAGGGCCTTGGCCCAGCCGTCTTCGACAAGTTCGTTCAGAGGTCGCGCTGCCACGACGCGTCACTCTACTGCCACGGCGCGGCCGCTCCGCAGCCGGGCGGCCCATGCGTGGAAGGGGTGTACGGGGAGGGGTGCGACGGCGCTAGTCTTCCTCCTCGAACAGGACAGGAGGGCACCGGGTGCGTAGAGCGAACGAGTCGTCGGCCGCCGACACGGCGCCGGGCGCGGCGCGTTGGGTGCTCGGCGTCGACTCCGGCGGCTCGGGCCTGCGCGTCGCTCTCGCCCCCGCCGACGCTCCGTTCCGCGCCGGGACCACGGCGTCCCGCGAGCCCGTGCGCACCGTGGCGGCGGGCATCGACCCGGCGCATCTCCTCGATCAACTGCTGCCCATGGCGCGGGAGTTGCTGAAGGCGGCCGGGGAGCCGGTCCTGGCCGCGGTGACCGTCGGGGCCGCCGGGATGGCGACACTCGGCGACGGACTGCGGGCCGAGCTGCCGGACGCGCTCAAGCGGGAACTGGGCGTCACGCGGCTCGCGTTGGCCGGGGACGCCGTCACCGCGTACGCGGGCGCGCTCGGACAGCGCCCCGGCGCGGTCGTCGCCGCGGGCACCGGCCTCATCGCCCTCGGCACCGACCTCACCACCTGGCGCAGGGCCGACGGCTGGGGGCATCTGCTCGGCGACAGCGGCGGCGGCGCCTGGATCGGGCGGGCCGGTCTCGACGCGGCGATGCGAGCGCACGACGGACGGCGCGGCGGCAGCGGGGCGCTGCTGGAACTGGCCGAGGAGCGGTTCGGCCCGGCGGGCGAGCTGCCGGGGCGGATCTACCCGCGCGGCGACCGGCCGGCCGCGCTCGCCTCCTTCGCCCCGGACGTGGCGCGCTGCGCCGGGCACGACCCGGTCGCCGCCGGGATCCTGCGCGACGCCGCGCGCCACATCGGGGAGGCGGCCGCCGCGGTCTGCCCGGCGGACGGCGGCGAGGTCGCCCTCACCGGCGGACTGTTCAAAATGGGCGAGCCCTTGCTCGGCCCGCTCCGCGCGGAGCTGACGGAGCAGCTGCCGGGTGCCACCGTCGTCTCCGCCGCCGGTGACCCGCTGAGCGGATCGCTGATCATCGCGGGCGCCCTCGCGGCGGACGCTCTCCGGCTGCCGCGGGAGGGACGTCTACTGCACGTCGCGTAACCTCCCGCACCTGTGCGGACCAGGACACTCGATCCATCCGTAACCGATCGGACAATCGCGGACGGATACCGCTCAGCTGCCCCCTGACCGAGCGACGGGGCGGGGAGAGCCAGTAGCATGCGGCGCCATGAGCTCCCCCAATGGGCCCGCTTCCGGCCTGCCTGTACGAATGCCGCGACCTCGCCAGCCCGGACGCCACCGCCGTCCGGAACCCGTGGCCGCCCCCGAGGGCGCACCGGCCCTCGTGCTGGCCGTGCCCGGCACGCCCAGCGCCGAGACGCGCATGCTCGCCGACGAGGTCGTGAGCATCGCCCGGTCCGAGCTTCCCGGTCTGGACGCGCGCGTCGGCTTCGTCGACGGGGAGATCACCGACTTTCCGGTGTCCGCCGAGTTCCCCTCCCTCGCCTCCGTGCTCGCGCACGCCGCGAAGGAGCGCACCGCCCGCTACGAGCAGGCCGTCGCCGCCGGTGTCGAGGTCTCCGCGCCCCAGGGCCCGGTCGCGGTCGTCGTGCCGCTGCTCGCGGGCCCGGACAGCGCGCTGCTGCGCGAGGTCCGCCAGGGCATCGCCGAGAGCCGCGTCGCGGCCGAGCTGACGGACGTCCTCGGCCCGCACCCGCTGCTCGCGGAGGCCCTGCACGTACGGCTCTCGGAGGCCGGGCTCGCCCGCGCCGACCGGGCCCGCCTGTTCACCGTGGCGACGGCCGCGGACGGCATCATCCTCGCGTCGGTGGGCGGTGACGAGGCGGTGCAGGCCGCGGGGATCACCGGGATGCTGCTCGCCGCGCGGCTCGCCGTGCCGGTGATCGCCGCCGCGCTCGACGAGGAGGGCGCCATCGCCGCCACCGCCGAGCAGCTGCGCGAGTCCGGCTCCCAGCAGCTCGCGCTCGCGCCGTACCTGGTCGGGCCCGAGCTGGACCCGAGCGTGTGGGAGGCGGCGGCCAAGGACGCGGGCCTCGCCTCGGCGGCGCCGCTCGGCGCGTACCCGGCGATGGGGAAGCTGGCGCTCGCGAAGTACACGGCGGCTCTGGGGATCACGCCTCAGCCGGTTGCCTCCGGCGGTTGACCGGTACGACGGCGGGCCCGGGACGGTGCGTCCCGGGCCCTTCGTCGTGCGACGGCCTTTTCTCGGCTCGCCCTCCGGGCTCGATCATCGCCCTTCGGGCTCGTCCTCAAGCGCCGGACGGGCTTGGTCGTGGTCTCGTCCTCAAGCGCCGGACGGGCTTGGTCGTGGGGTCGTCCTCAAGCGCCGGACGGGCTTGGTCGTGGGGTCGTTCTCAGGCGCCGGACGGGGTTGATCAGCCGAATGCGACGCAGGATGCCGCTGGGACTCGTACCGAGCCCGCTCTCGTCGGCGTGCCGGTCTCCGCGTCGATCGCGTACCACGTGACGTCGCCGGAGCGTTCGTTCGCGGCGTAGAGGTGGCGGGCCGACGGGGCGAGGGCCAGGTCGCGGGGCCAGTGGCCGCCGCAGGGGGTCGTCGAGCGGAGGGTGGCGTGCTCGCCGGTGGCATCGAGGGCGAGGGTGGAGATGACGTCCTCGCCGCGGGTCGCCGTCCACAGGAAGCGGCCGTCGGGCGAGACGACGATCTCGGAGGGGTAGGCGTCGCCGCGCGGCGCCTCCGTCAGGACGGAGACCTCGGTCAGCGGCTTGAGGATGCCGGCGGTGGCGTCCCACTGGCAGACCGTGAGGGTCGGGGTCAGCTCGTTGAGGACGTACGCGTACCCGCCCGACGGGTGGAAGACGAGGTGGCGGGGGCCCGAACCGGGGCGCAGGGCCGTCTCGTGGTGGACGGTGAGACGGCCGTCGGTGAGGGTGCAGACGCGGACGGAGTCCGTGCCCAGGTCGACGCTGACCGCCCACCGGCCGCTCGGGTCCGGCAGGACCTGGTGGGCGTGCGGGCCCTGCTGGCGCTGCGGGTGCGGGCCCGAACCGGTGTGCTTCAGCAGGTCGAGGCCGCCCGCGTCCGGGGTGCCGTCGGCGCGCAGCGGGAGCGCGGTGACGCTGCCGGAGCCGTAGTTGGCGGTGAGCACGCGGCCGCGCCAGAGGGACAGGTGGGTGGGGCCGTCACCCCTGACCGGGGCGGGCTTGCCGAGCGGGGTCACCGGGGTGGTGTCCGTGCGGAACGCGGTGACCGTGCCGTCGGTCGTCTCGCCGACCGCGTACAGCAGCCCGTCGCCGACGGCCAGGTACGAGGGGTCGGGCGTGGCGTCGCTCGCGCCGAGGAGGGTCAGCGAGCCGTCGGAGGCGTCCACCGTCGCGGTGACGATGCCTGGGCCGCCCGCCGCCGTGAACGATCCGATGTAGGCCCGTCCTGACTGACTGCCGGTCACTGTGTCCCCTTTCGGCGTACGGGCCGCGTGCCCGATGCGCCGACCGTAGCAGCGGGTTCAGGGCCGGTCGTCGAGGGGCGCCGGGCGGTGTGCCGCGGGTCGCTCCTCGACGCGGGCCCGTGCGTGGGCGCCGGGATGGTGGACGTAGGCCGGGGTGCGCTCGGTCGTGTCGTAGGTGCGGTGGAAGACCCGGGTGGCGGAGCCGGAGATCGGTGGCACGATCCGGGACCGGTCGGCGCCGGCTGCGCGTCCCTTGGTCTCCTCGCGGGCGATGTGGGCGAGGAAGCGCTCGGGCTCGGTGTGGTGGTCGCCGACGGTGACGCCCGCGCGGTCGAAGGAGTGCAGGGCGGCACGGTTGAGCTCGACCAGGGCGCGGTCCTTCCAGAGGCCGCGGTCGGTGCGAGGTTGCGGGCGCCTGTCTCGGTGTCCATGTACCAGCCGTTGAGCCCATGTACCAGCCGTTGAAGGGGGCGGCGCCGTGGCGGACGCCGCCGAGGGTGCGTCACGGAGGTGCGGGGAGCCTGTGGAATCGCGGGTCGGCGCGCGGCGGCCCCGATGCGTCGACCAGCGCGCGGCCCCGGGCCCGCGAGGACGCGCACAGCCCGCCCTACGCCTCCGCGCTCGCCCGCTCCGCCCCGCGCAGCGGCACCGCCAGTTCCACCAGGGCACGCTCGAGCGCGTGCAGATGGGCCAGTACGGGTTCGGCCTCCGGCGCCCGGGGGGCGGTGTCGGCGCCCGCCTCGTACGGGGTCGGGGTGCTCAACGCCTCCACCGCCGCCTCCACGCGCCAGCAGGCGGCGGCCAGGCGGGCGTCGTGGGAGGCCTCGGGGTCGGCGGCGACGGAGGCGAGGCCGCGGACCTCGCGGGCGCAGTCGTCGAGGAGGGCGAGGATCCGGCGGGCGCGGCCCTTGCGGGCGCGGAGCGGGGTGAGCGGGTGGACGAGGGGTGCGAGGGAGAGGCGCACACGGGCCAGCAGGGATTCGAGTTCGGCGACGCGCGGGGCCGGGTCCGCGGTGGCGTCACCGGCGAGGCGGGCGGCGGCCTCGCCGGTACAGGCGTGCACGCAGCGCAGGGCGCGTTCGACCCAGGCGTCGGTGACGGAGTGCGTGGTCACGGGCAGGACGAGGAGCACGGCGAGGACGGCGCCGAGCGCTCCGACCGCCGTCTCCGCGACCCGCAGGGCGAGGAGGGTGGAGTCGAGGACGCCGAGGAGCCCGTAGAGCATGCTCGCCATGGTGGTCACGGCCAGCATCATCCATGTGTAGGAGACGGCGGCCGTGTAGAAGATCCCGAAGACGCTGAGGGCGATCACCACGGCCGCCGCGACCGGCTCGTCGTGCAGCGGTACCGCGACCAGGAAGCCGAGCACGATGCCGAGCACGGTGCCCAGGAAGCGTCGGAAGCCCCGTACCAGGGTCTCGCCGCGCGAGGTGGTGTTCACGAAGACCCACCAGGTGGCGCCGACGGCCCAGTACCAGCGCTGGTCGGAGAGGAGCTGTCCGACGGCGAGCGCGAAGCCCGCCCCGGCGGTCGCCTGAACGGCCTGCCGGGTCGTGATCCGCGCGAGCCCGGTCCCGGTGAACGGCACCGGTACGGGCGCGGGGACCGGGGCCCGGCGCTCGTAGCACCACGCGCCGAACCGCACCGCCGCGGCGACGGCGAGCGAGAGCAGCACCGCCGCGTACAGCTCGGGGAGCCGGCCGGGGGTCGTGTGCAGGAACTGCGCCGCGAAGTAGGTCATGAAGCCGAACACGCCGAGGGAGTGGCCGCGCGGCCCCCACCGCCGCGCGTACACGCCCGCCCCGACGGTCGCGAGGAAGACCAGGTCACGGGCGAGGGGCTGGGCGTGGAGGAGCGCGGCGAGCGCGAGGACGGGGAGGCCGACGGCGGGCAGGAGCGCCGTCGTGACCGCCTGCCCGCGGACCGTCGCGTCGGTCACTGTGAACAGGGCGAGCAGCGCGGCGAGGCCGCCCGTGACGGCCGCCGTCAAGGCGTGGCCCAGCGCCCCGCTCACCGCCACGGCGAGCCCGATCCCGAGCACGGCCCGGCTCGCGAACCGCAGCCGCGCCCGTCCCGGATCCGGTGCCACGAAAGCCCTCTTCAGCAATGTCCCCGCCCTTTCCAGCCGTTTCGGTCCGTATTCCGCCCCGGACATGCGTAAGGCGCCGCGGAGATCCCCGGAGGATCCGCAGCGCCATCGACCGTTGCATTGCAGCACCTGAGGGGCTGATGGTTCAACAGGGCACGGATGTACTGTGCCATTGGCCCGGCACAGGTGCGCTCCCGGCGTCCGGGAGCGGGCCAACGGACCACCCGTCCGCCCTCCCCGCCCTGTGTCACCCGCACAAGGTGATGCGGTACGTCCCGGTCGCGCGGCAGGGTCGTCCCCGGGCCGGGCTTTCGTAACGGGAGGTGGCGCCATGGGCGGGGCGCGGGCGGGCTCCGGATCGGACGGTCCGGCATCGGGCGCCGACTACGAGATCCGGGTCCGGGGCAGGATCGGCGAGGCGTTCCGGGCGGAGTTCGGCGAGCTGACGATCGTGCTGCACCCGGCCGAGACGGTCCTCCTCGGGGCCGGGCTCGACCAGGCGGCCCTGTACGGCATCCTCGACCGCGTCCAGGCGTCCGGCCTCGAACTCCTGGAGGTACGCCGCCTCCCGGGCCCACGCGACGCGGGCCCCTAGCCAGAGAGGGCCGACAAGCCCCTTCCCCGGCTCCCGTTCCGCCCTCACGGTATGAGGGAGATGCCCTGTCACATGGGGAGGTGGGGGGCATGCACACGCACATGCCGCGCGCGGAGCCGGACGGCTCCGGGCCGGTGGACGGGCGGGTGGCGGATCTGCACGGCCGTTTGCGTTCGCTGAGCCGCGGTCCACTGGGTGCGGACGAGGCGGTGACGACGTGTCTGGTGTGGGTCGCCGGTGTCCTGGTCGAGATCGCGGAGGATGTGACGGACGCGCGGAGCGCGCGTGAGCTGAGGGACGAGGCGTCCGCCGTGCTGGCCTCGGTGCCGGGGCAGGACGGGCCGGCCGGCGCGTCAGCCGTCGCGCTGGAGCCGTTGACGGACCGTCAGCTGGCGGTGCTGCACGCGTTGCAGCTCGAGGCGCCGCTGCGGCAGATCGCGGACGGGATGTACGTCTCGTACAACACGGTCAAGAGCCACACCCGCGCGGTGTACCGGAAGCTGGGCGCGCGTACGCGGGCCGAAGCCGTGGACCGGGGACGGGAGTTGGGGCTGATGTGAGACGCGGCGCGCGGGGCGCGCTCAGGACACGTGGGGGCCGCCCAGGTACGTGCCCGCGCGGTCGTAGGGCCAGGCGTTCGCGGTGCAGCCGCGCAGGCCCTTGATCTGCTGCATCATCGCGGGCGCGGGCCGTCCCGCCGCCGGGCACGTCTCGTGTCCGTGGCCGATGCGGTGGCCGACCTCGTGGTTGATGATCAGCGCCCGGTAGTCGGTGATGGGCCCGTCGAACTCCGGCGAGCCCTGCACCCAGCGCCGCAGGTTGACCACGACCGACCGGCCGATGCTGCAGTTCACCTCGCCGCCGGTGTCCAGTCCGGCGGAGCCGCAGAGGCAGTCCACGGTGTGCGGCGTGGCGATCTTGATGATGAAGTCCCGCGGCCCCGAACCGACGAGCTGGAACCGGTCGACCCCGTCGCGGCTCCAGCCGCGCGGATCGCCGAGGATGCCCGCGATCTCCCGCGCGGCGGCGTCGGCCCGGATGCCGATGCCGTCCTCGACCTGCACCTTGTAGCGCCGCAGCTGGTGTCCGGAGCCGACCGGGTCCCCTTCGCCGTGCGCCGTGGTGAAGGTGCCGGGGCCCACCACGGGCAGCGCGCCCGGCGCGGCGCCGATCGCGGCCGGGCCCGCCTCGCCCCGGTCCCGTACGCACTGTGTGATGGCGAGCGCCTTGCTGTGGCGCCAGTAGGCGTACGCGCCGCCCGCGGCCGCGAACACGGCGGCGATCACCGCGCTCGACACCAGCACCTGCGTCAGGCGTCTTCGCGCCTTCCCGGCGCGGCGCGGCCCTTGTTCCCGTCGTTTCACCCTGGCCCCCCTGAGTTCGCGAACCCCATGATCCTGCCACTTGGTTCGGACCAGGTCACGGCCGGGGCGACGGGCCCGCCCGGTACGTCGGGTGCGCCGGGTTGGCCCGGCTCCGGTCAGCCCGCCGCCGCGACGGCCGCCTTCAGGACGTCGCGCAGGGGCGTCGGCGCGTGTCCGGTGAGGGAGGCGAGCGCGGGGTCGACGGCCGCGAACTCGCCCTGTCGGCCGGCGCGGAAGAGGCCGAGCAGCAGGTCCGCCTGTGGCGCCGGCGCGCCGTGGGCGATGAGCCCCGCGTGGTACTCCGCGTCGGGGACGATCACGCGCTCGACGGTCCGTCCGGCGAGGTCGGAGACGAGCGCCGCGATGTCGGCGAGGTCGAGGGAGTCGGCGCCGGTGAGCGCCGGGCTCGGCCCGTCGAAGCGGCCCGCGCCGGCGAGGACGAGCGCGGCGGCCTCGGCGAGATCGGCGTGGGCCGTCCAGGAGACCGGGCCGTCCTGCGGGGCCACGAGCCGCCCGGTGCGCAGGGCGTCGCCGAGCATCATGACGGCCGACGCCGCGTAGAAGCCGTTGCGCAGAGCGGTGTACGCGATACCCGAGTCCCGCAGCGCCCGCTCGGTCGCGGCGTGGTCGGGCATGGGCGGGAAGGGCGAGGTCGCGCCCGCTCCCATGTGGCTGGTGTAGAGGACGCGGCGGGCGCCCGCTCGCACGGCCGCCGCGATCGCGGCGCGGTGTCCCGCGACGGCGCTCTCGCCGGTGGAGTCGGTGGAGACGATCAGAACCTGTTCGGCGCCTTCGAAGGCGTGGGCGAGGCTCGCGGGCTCCGCGAAGTCGCCGCGGCGCACGCGCACTCCGCGCTCGCGCAGGTCCCGGGCCTTCTCGGGGGTGCGGACGCTGACGCCGACGCGGTCGGCGGGGACCCGGTCGAGCAGTCGCTCGACGGTCTCGCGGCCGAACCGGCCGGTGGCTCCGGTGACGATGAGCATGACGCCTCCATGAATCGGTGGATCAGTAACCGGTGAGCACTGATAACGATTCGACGTTAGCACCGATACCGTAACGGCGCTAACGGTGCTAACGGCGCCCTGTTACCGTTGCCTCATGAGCGTCGACGAAGACACCGGGGGCGGCCCCCGCGGACGGATCCTGGCGGCCACGGCGAAGCTGCTGAGCGAGGGCGGCGAGGAGGCCGTGTCGACCCGGGCCGTCGGTGCCGCCGCCGGGGTGCAGGCGCCGACGATCTACCGGCTCTTCGGCGACAAGCAGGGCCTGCTCGACGCGGCCGCGGCCGACGGCTTCGCGGCGTATCTCAACGACAAGACGGAGCTGGCCTTCACCGACGACCCGGTGGCCGACCTGCGCGCGGGCTGGGACCTGCACCTCGGCTTCGGACTCGCCAACCCCGCGCTGTACCTGCTGATGTTCGGGCGCCGACGGCCCGGCACCGTTCCGCCCCCGGCGGCCGTCGCCGGTTACGAGGTGCTCGCCACGCACATCCGTCGCATCGCCGGAACGGGCCGCCTCCGGGTTCCGGAGGAGCGCGCGGCGCAGCTCGTGCACGCCGCGGGCAGCGGGGTGACGCTCGCGCTGCTCGCGCTGCCCGCCGAGCTGCGTGACACGGAGGTGTCGGTGCTCGCGCGCGAGGCCGTCATCGCGGCGATCACCACCGACGCGCCCGCGGCCGAGGCACCGGGACCGGCCGGTGCGGCGGTGGCGCTGCGCGCGGCCCTGCCGGAGACCACCGCGCTGACCGAGGCGGAGCGGACGCTGCTCCGCGAGTGGCTGGACCGGATCGCCCGGCAGTGATCGTCGCCCGACAGTGACCACCCCCTACGGGCGCCGCGCGCGCATGGCTGGACCGGATCGCCCCGCGGCGGCCGCCCCCTGGGCGCCATTGACGGGCCCGCGCCCCACCCGTAGGAACGATGCATGCGAAGACGCCTCTGGCCCCGACGCTCCCGACGCCCCCTCGCCCTCCTGACGCTCCCGCTGGCGGGACTTCTCGCCGCCGTCTCCCTGCCCTCCGCCGCACACGCGGCGCACCCCGCCCCCGGGTACATCGGCACCTGGGCCGCCGCGCCGACCGGCGTGCCCGCCTCCGACACCACGTCCTTCGCGGACCGGACGCTGCGGCAGATCGTGCACACCAGCGTCGCGGGCCGTACGGTCCGCGTGCGGTTCACGAACGAGTTCGGCACGGCCCCGCTGGCGATCGGCGAGGCCCGCGTCGCGCACCGCGCCCCCGGCGGCCCGGCCACCGCGATCGACCCGGGCACGGACCGGGTGCTGCGCTTCGGCGGCCGCTCCTCGGCGGCCCTCGCGCCGGGCGCGCAGCGCTGGAGCGACCCGGTGGCGCTGCCCACCGCCCCGGGCGGCTCCCTGGTGATCAGCCTGTATCTGCCGCGCCGCACCCCGGCCGCCACGATCCACTCCTCGGCGTTCCAGCACGGCTTCGTCGCGGCGGGCAATGTCGCGGGCAAGCCCGATCTGACCCCGACCACCACCATGACCAGCCGCTACTTCCTGTCGGGCGTCGCCGTCGACCGGCGCAGGAACACGGCCGACGCGGCGCTCGTGGCGTTCGGCGACTCCATCACCGACGGCTCCAACACCCGGACCGACGCGGATCACCGCTGGCCCGACCTGCTCGCGGAGCGGCTGCGCGGCGACCGGCGCCTGGCCTCCACCGGCGTCCTGAACGCGGGCATCGGCGGCAACCGCCTGCTCCGCGACCCGAACCCGCCCGCCGGTTCACCCGCCGAGTCCTACGCCGCGTACTTCGGCGAGAGCGGCCTGAAACGGTTCGACCGGGACGTGCTGGACCAGCCGGGCGCCCGTGCCGTCGTGGTACTGCTCGGCGTGAACGACCTCGGCCACCCGGGCACCACCGCGCCCCCGTCCGAGGAGGTCACGGCCGCCGAACTCATCGCAGGCCACCGGCGGTTGATCCACCGCGCCCACCAACGCGGCCTGCGCGCGTTCGGCGCCACCATCCTGCCCTTCGAGGGTGATTCGCTCGGCTTCTACACCCCGGAGCGGGAAGCGGCCCGGCAGTCCGTCAACCGCTGGATCCGCACCAGCGGCGCCTACGACGGCGTCGTCGACTTCGACAAGGCCGTGCGCGACCCGGCCGCCCCGGGACGACTGCTCGCCGCGTACGACAGCGGCGACGGCCTGCACCCGAACGACGCGGGCATGGCGGCGATGGCGGCGGCGTTCCCGCTGAGCCTTCTGCGCAAGTGAGAGCACGGCGGTGCCCCCGGCCCGTGCGGGGCGGGGGCACCGTCGTCACACCGGACTACTTCTGGCGGAAGACCGCCACCGTCCGGGCGGGAACCTCGAACGTACCCGAACCCTTCGCGTACGAGGCCGACTTGACCACGGCGTCCGAGCCACCGGCCTGCGCCGGGTGCAGCCGGTACCCGGACCCGGCGAGCGCGGGAACCGTCTGACTCCGCCGCTGCGGTGTCGCGTTCAGGACGACGACGAGGTCACCGAGGCGCATGGTGATGACGCCCGGCGTCTCGTCCTTCCCGGAGAGCGGGAACGACAGCTCCTTCTGGACCTGCCCGGCCGACCCCAGGTGGAAGGCGGGCTCGGCCGTGCGGATCCTCAGGAGGTCCTGGTACGCGGCCGAGGTGCCGTTGATGGCGGCGCAGCCCGGTACGGGGACCGACTTCAGCAGCGGCGCAGCGTACGGCCACTTGGCCTGGTTGTCGGCGGCCGGGGGCAGGCCGCGCCCGAACCCGTTGCCCGCCCGGCAGTCCCAGTGGACGGCGTTGAACCAGTCGCCGCTGTCGAACGAGTTCCGGTCGAGCGACTTCGAGCGGAGCAGGTCGGTGCCGGCCTGCGACAGGGCCGGGCCCTGTGAGAGCGCGGCCGTCGCCATGGCGAGGACCTGCATGCGCGAGCGGTCGGCCGTGCTCGTCGCCGCGGGCAGTTTGTACGTCAGCGTGTCGTACAGGGACTCGTTGTCGTGCGCGTCGGCGTAGGCGAGGGCGTCGCCGGGGGCGGCCGCGTAGCCCGCGGGTGCTCCGTTGTAGTCGACGTCGGAGCCCTTCACCTTCTTCCCCGCGCTGTCGGTGAACTCGTAGGCGGCGAGGTTGCCGGACAGACCGACCTTGATGAGGTCCTGGTAGTGCAGGAGGCGGGCCTTCTGCTCGGCCGTTGTGCCGTTCGCCGTCGAGGAGTTGGGGTCGGTGTAGAGGCCGGAGGCGAAGCCCTGGACGCCCGGGTCCTCGTCGAACGGGCTGCCGCCGCGCACGGCGTCGCGGGCCCGGTCGGCGAAGGTGGCGATGCCGGTGCCCGCCATGTTCTTCTGCGTGGCCTGCTCGAAGCGGGCGTCGTCGGCGACCTCGCCGAAGTTCCAGCCCTCCCCGTAGAGGATGATCTTCTTGCCGTCGACGCCGTCCTTCTCGAGGGTCAGCGCGTCGAGCGCTTCGCGGACCGCGAGGATGTTCGCCTTCGGGTGGTGGCCCATGAGGTCGAAGCGGAAGCCGTCGACCTTGTACTCCTTCGCCCACGTGACGAGCGAGTCGACGACTAGCTTGCCCATCATGGCGTTCTCGGGCGCGGTGTTCGCGCAGCACGTGGAGTCGGCGACGGAGCCGTCCTCCATCAGCCGCTGGTAGTAGCCCGGCACGATCCGGTCGAGGACGGACGTCTTGTCCTGCCCGGCCGCCGCCGTGTGGTTGTAGACGACGTCCATGACGACGCGCAGGCCGTCCTCGTTGAGGGACTGCACCATCTGGCGGAACTCGACGGTGCGCCGGGTGCCGTCGGGGTCACTCGCGTACGAGCCCTCGGGGACGGTGTAGTGGTAGGGGTCGTAGCCCCAGTTGAAGGCGTCCTTGGCCGCCGTCTCGCCGACGCACTCCTGCTGCTTCTCGCTGTCCGCCGCGAAGGACGACAGATCACAGGCGGGCGTGGACTGCTCGGACTTCTTCTCGGGGATGGTGGCGATGTCGAAGGCGGGCAGCAGGTGCACGTACGAGGTGCCGGACCTCGCCAGCTCGCGCAGGTGCTTGGAGCCGTCGCTCTTCTTGTCGGTGAAGGCGCGGTAGGTGCCGCGGTCCTTCGCCGGGGTCGTGCCGTCCGCCACCGAGAAGTCCCGGACGTGCAGCTCCTGGATCTGCGCGTCCTTCATGGCGACGGCCTTCGGCTTTGCCAGACCCGACCAGCCCTTCGGGGCGAGCGCCTTGTCGCCGAGGTCGACGACGAGGCTGCGCTCCGAGTTCGCGGTGAGCGCCACCGAGTACGGGTCGGTGACCTCGTTGGTGACGAGCTTCTGGACGCTCGGCGCCCACACGGTCACGGCGAAGCGGTACTCCTTGCCGCGCCAGGCCGACGCGGCCCCGGTGACCGACCAGACGCCGCTCGCGGCGTCGCGGCGCATCGCCAGCGTCTTCCCGCCGAGTTCGAGCCGTACGTCCCGGGCGGTCGGCGCCCAGACGGAGAGCGTGACCTTGTCGCCCCTGAACACCGGGCCCAGGGCTGCCTTCTCGGCCCGGTCCGCGTACACATCGTCGAGGACGCCCGGGATCTGGACGCCGGTGGCCGCGAGCAGGGCGCCGTTCGCCGCGCGCTGCGTCGCGATGAGCTGACCGCGCAGCGCGTCCCGCACCCGGTCGCGGTCGCGCGGGTCGACGGTGAACGCCGGGTAGTCCTTGAGGTGCGGGTACTTCGCCTTCTGCGCGTCGGTCAGCGAACCGGTCCTCAGCCGCAGCCAGTGCCCCTCGCTGCTCAGCGCACCGTCCTGGACGGTGATGCCGCCCTCGGGCGCGTAGATGAGCTGCTGGCTGGTGGCGGCGGTGGCCGTCACCTTCCAGACGACGGTGTCGGCGTCGATCCACTGCGCCTCTGACTTCGACAGATCGAGGTCACCGCCCGAGCCGGCCGACGGGAGCAGATAGGGAGTCTCCCCCGCGTTGAGCCACACCTCCTTGCCGTACGTGGCGAAGTCGAGGACACGGTCGGTGGCGATGTCCTTCTCGTCGCCCTTGTGGACGATGTAGTTGAGGGTGGTCGCCCCGTCGGCGAGCGGCACCTCGAAGGTCAGGCCGTACGCGTCCTCGCCCGTCGGCCGGAGCGGCTTCGCCCAGTCGGTCGGGGTCGCGGCGCCGGTCCAGGTGTGCAGGCCCCAGCCGTCGTAGTCACCGTCCGCGCGGTGGACGTGGATGACGGCCTTCTTCTCGTCCTGCGGCGGATAGACCCCGTCCGGCTTGGCCGTCGCCTGGTCGTCCTCGCCCTGCTCGACCCAGACCTCACCGGTCTTCGCCAGGTCGACGGTGCGCTGCGGCCCGTCCGCGGAGCCATCCTTCTCGACGGTGTACGTCACCGAACTGGCGCCGTCCGGGACCTTCAGCCAGGCGAAGGCGCCGAAGGCGTCCCGGCCGGTGAACTGCCCGCTTCCGCTGCCGGACTTGAGCGCCCAGCCGTCGTAGTCGCCGTCCGCGCGCCTGTAGTGGACGACGGCGTAGTCACGGTCGACCGCCGTCGGCCTCCCGGGCGCGGGCGGCTGCCCCGCCGTCGAGGAGGCGAGGGCGCTCGCGGTGCGTCCGGCGCGGTCCACCACGACAGCCTTGTACCGCAGCGGCGTCCCGGCCTCCACCGTCTCCGGCAGGTACTGGGTGATGCGGTACGGGGCGTGGTCGACGGAGCCGAGCGTCTTCCAGGCGCCGTTGCCGGTCTGCGCGGCGAAGACCACGCGCGCGGAGGCGGTGGCTCCGGGGTCGGCGGAGAGGGTGACCGTGCCGGTGGCGCCGGCGGCCGGGGCCGTCAGCGACAGCATGGGCTTCGCGGCGGGCGCCGGGAGCTTGCCGTCGGCCCGCAGGACGAGCGACGACAGGGCGGGAACCGTCACCTCGACGGAACCGCCGGACGCCTTCACCGCGCCCGAACCGCCGTACAGCGCGCGGAACTCGGCGGACTCGACCGGCAGCTCGACCGTCTTCGCGGTCGTCGCGTTGTTGACCGCCACGACGTACTCGCGGTCCGCGCCCGTACGCGAGAAGGCATACACCGAGTCCTTGGCGTACAGCTCGCGCTGCGCGCCGTCGGCGAGCGCCGGGTTGTCCTTGCGCAGCTTCGACAGCGCGGCGATCGCCTTGTAGAGCGGGTGCCCGGTGTCGTAGGCGTCGTCGGCGTGGGTGCGGGCGGTGCCGATCTCGTCGTCGTCGAGGTAGTCGGCGACCTTCGAGCCGAACATCGTCTGCCGGGAGTCCTTGTCGCCGCCGGGGCCGGTGAATCCCTGCTCGTCGCCGTAGTAGACGACGGGGTTGCCGCGCGACAGGAACATGATCTCGTTGGCGAGCTTGTCGCGTTGCAGCAGTTCGGCGTCCGAGGCCCCCGGATTGTCGGCTTTCAGAAAGCTGCCGATGCGGCCCATGTCGTGGTTGCCGAGGAACGTGACCTGCTCGTAGGCGTTCGCCTTGTCGGTCGCGTACTTGTAGTCGTCGGCGAACACCTTGGCCGCCTTGTCGGCCGACGCGCCTTGTGAGGCGTAGGCGCGGGCCGCGTCCTGGAAGGGGAAGTCGAGGGTCGCGTCGAGGCGGCCACGTGTGACGTACGGGGAGGTCACGTCGGTGTCGGCGGAGTACACCTCACCGAACATGAAGAAGTCGTCGCGGCCGTGCTTGGCGGCATACGTGTCGAGCGCGGTGGCCCATTGGGTCCAGAAGTCCAGGTCGACATGTTTGACGGTGTCGATGCGGAAACCGTCGATGTCGAAGTCCCGCACCCACGTCTTGTAGATGTCCTCCATGCCCTTGACGACCTCGGGCCGCTCGGTCCACAGGTCGTCGAGGCCGGAGAAGTCGCCGTACGTGGTCGACTCGCCCTCCCAGGTCGAGTCGCCGCGGTTGTGGTACATCGTCGGGTCGTTCAGCCAGGAGGGGACCATCTCGCCGGTGTTCTTCGGCGTGTACGGGAAGGAACCGGCGTCGACCTTGGCCGTCACACCCTTGCTGTCGTCGAAGGGGCGGCCCTCCGTGTCCAGATACGGGTACGCGCCCTTGGGACGGTAGCTGTACGTCTTCTCCGTGTAGTCGACCGTGTCGGCGGTGTGGTTCGTGATGACGTCGAAGAAGACCTTCATGCCCTTGCGGTGGGCCTTGGAGATGAGGGTCTTCAGGTCGGCGTTGGTGCCGAAGTGCGGGTCGACCTGCGTGAAGTCGGTGATCCAGTAGCCGTGGTAGCCGGCGGAGGCGTTCTCCCCCGTCCCCTGCACCGGCTTGTTCTTGAAGATCGGCGCCAGCCATATCGCGGTGGTGCCGAGATCCTTGATGTAGTCGAGCCGCTTGGTCAGGCCCTTGAGGTCGCCGCCCTGGTAGAAGCCCTTGTCGGTGGGGTCGTAGCCGGTGGCGAGGCGCGTGCCGGTCAGTCCGCCCTCGTCGTTGGCCGTGTCGCCGTTGGCGAAGCGGTCGGGCAGCACGAAGTAGTACTGCTCGCGCGTGAGGTCGTGGCGCGCGGGCGCGGCCGCCAGTTTCGCGTCCGACGGTGGCGCCGGCGGGGTGGCGGCGCGGGCCGCGAGCGGCTGGGCCAGGGTCAGAAGCAGTGCGGCCGCCGCGGTGTACGCGGCGGTCCGTCTGTGCGGGGTGGAGAGGGTGCGGCTCAAGGCGTGAACTCCTCGCGGAATCAGGGTTCTTGCGGACACGACCTCGCAGGTGGCACCGGTCCGCCGCGTGACCGTATCGCTTGCAGGAACTTTGCTGCAAGACTTCTGCAACTCGAAGCAAGAACTTTCAGCAGAGTTATTGACGCGGCCTTCCGGGCTCCCCCACGCTCTCGGTGCGCCGCCCGTCACCCCACCCCCATGGACGGGCCGGACAACCCCACCTACAGGAGCCGCACATGCGCCCAGTCCCCTCTCAGCACCCCAGAAGAAGGCGCCGCACCGCCACGGGTGTCGCCGTCGCCGCGCTCGCGCTCGGCGGTGTCGTCACCCTGCCCGCGCAGACCGCGTCCGCCGCCGACACGGGCGTCAAGAACGGCGACGTCATAGCCAACCTCTGGTCGTGGAACTGGAAGTCGGTCGCCCAGGAGTGCACCGACGTCCTCGACCCGGCCGGTTACGGCGCCGTGCAGGTCGCCCCGCCCGAGGAGTCCCTCAAGCAGGCTAACTACTTCTGGTGGGACGTCTACCAGCCCTACTCGTACAAGCTGGACAGCCGGTTCGGCAGCGCCGGCGACTTCAAGACCATGGTCGACACCTGCCACGCCGCCGGTATCGAGGTCTACACCGACGCCGTCATCAACCACACGGCCGCGCAGACCGGCACCGGCTACGCGGGCACGACGATCGGCAACAAGTACGACACCCCCGACTATGACCCGGCGGACAGCAACGACTGCACGAAGACCATCTCCAACTGGTCGGACCAGTACGAGGTGCAGCACTGCGAACTGCTCGGCCTGCCCGACCTCGACACCTCCGAGTCCGGGGTCCGCGCGAAGATCGTCGGCTTCCTGAACAAGCAGATCGATCTCGGGGTCGACGGCTTCCGCGTGGACGCCGCCAAGCACATCGAGACGGCCGACATGAAGGCCATCGTGGGTGCCCTGCACACCACGACGGCGGGCGACGCGCCGTACGTCACGCAGGAGGTCTACCCGGGCACCCCGCCCGCCCTCGGCGACTACTACGCCAACGGCGACGTCCTCGACTTCACGTACGCGGCCGCCATGAAGTCCCAGTTCGGCGGCGGTGACATCGCGAACCTGGCTTCCTTCGGCAGCAGTTGGGGTCTGGCGAACGAGGCGAACTCCAACACCTTCGTCACCAACCACGACACCGAGCGCAACGGCTACACGCTCAGCTACAAGGACGGCGCGACGGCGGTCCTCGCCAACGTCTTCCAGCTCGCGCGCGGCTACGGCCGCCCCTCGGTCTACGCCGCCTGGAACTTCTCCCAGAGCGACGAGGCGCCGCCGAACAGCGGCGGTTTCGTCACCGGCACGAACTGCTCGTCCGGCTGGTCCTGCCTGGACCGCGACACCGCCGTCTCCGGGATGATCGCCTGGCACAACGCGGTCGCGGGCGCCTCCGTCGCCAACTGGCAGTCCCCCGCCTCGAACGTCATCGGTTTCGCGCGCGGCACCGGCGGCTTCGTCGCGATCAACAACTCCTCCTCCGCCCACACCCACACGTACACGACCGGCCTCAAGGACGGCACGTACAAGAACGTGATCAACGGCGGCGCGACCTCGGTCACCGTCTCCGGCGGCAAGGCCACGCTCACCGTCCCGGCGAAGGGCGCGGTCGCGTTCTACGACGGTTCGTACACCTGCCCCGTCAACTGCGGCGGCGGGGACAACGGTGGCGGGGACGGCGGCGGCTCGACCGTCACCGCCTCCTTCAACGAGTACGCGCCCACGACCTCCGGCAGCGACGTCTACGTGGTCGGGTCCGCCCCGGCGCTCGGCTCCTGGAACACGGCGAACGCCGTCAAGCTCTCCGCCACCGGCTATCCCGTCTGGAAGAAGGACATCGCTGTCCCGGCCTCGTCCGCGATCGAGTACAAGTACCTGAAGAAGGACGCCTCAGGGAGCGTCACCTGGGAGTCGAACGCCAACCGCAAGCTCACCACGGGCACGGCGTCGACCGCCGTGAACAACAGCTGGAGCGTCGCCGACGCCGACGCCACCGACGTGCGGTTCACGGTCAACGCCACGACCACGACCGGCACGAACGTCTACGTCGTCGGCTCGATCCCCTCGCTCGGCTCCTGGAACCCGGCCGACGCGATCCCGCTGTCGTCGGCCTCGTACCCCTCGTGGGGCAGCACGGTGATCGTCCCGAAGAACACCTCTTTCACGTACAAGTACCTGAAGAAGGACGCCTCGGGGAACGTGACCTGGGAGTCCGGGGTCAACCGGTCCTACACGACCGGCTCGGGCAGCGGCTACACGGCGAGCGACACCTGGAAGTGACACACGTGTGAGGAAGGGGGCCGGTGCGAGAACACCGGCCCCCTTCTCACGTGTGTCCGCGGATCAGACCGTCTCCCACCAGACCGTCGTGTCGGCGGGCAGTTCCACCGTGCCGTCCTCGGCGGCCGGCACCGGGCCCGAGGCGAGGAGCGTCCGGCCGGGCGCTGGGACGCGGACCGGGGCGCCGGTCGTGTTGACCGTGCACGCGAACCCGGGGCGCTCGAAGAAGAGGACGCCCGCGGGCACGTCGTCGCGCCACGTCACGTCCGCGCCCGCGCCGAGGCCCGCCCGGGCGCGGCGCAGGGCGAACGCCGAGCGGTACAGCTCAAGGGTGGAGTCCGGATCGCCGGTCTGCGCCTCGACGCTCAGCGCGCCCCAGGTGCCGGGCTGCGGGAGCCAGCTGCCGCCGTCGCCGAAGCCGTACGAGGAACCCGTCCTGGTCCACGGGATCGGCACCCGGCAGCCGTCGCGGAAGCCGTCCTGACCCTGGGCGCGGAAGAACGACGGGTCCTGGCGCACTTCGTCGGGCAGGTCGGTGACGTCGGGCAGGCCGAGCTCCTCGCCCTGGTAGACGTACGCGGATCCGGGCAGCGCCAGCATGAGCAGCGTGGCGGCGCGGGCGCGGCGCAGACCCAGTTCGCGGTCGCCGGCGGTGCGGATCTGGGTGCCGCCGGGCGGGTTGGCGTAGCGGGTGGCGTGCCGGGTGACGTCGTGGTTGGAGAGCACCCAGGTGGCCGGGGCGCCGACCGGGCGCATGGCGTCGAGGGAGCTGTCGATGATGGTGCGCAGTTCCCTGGCATCCCAGGGGGCGCCCAGGTACTGGAAGTTGAACGCCTGGTGCAGCTCGTCGGGGCGCACGTAGTTGGCGGTGCGCTCGACGGTCGGGGTCCACGCCTCGGCGACGAAGACGCGCTCGCCGTCGTACTCGTCGAGGATGAGCCGCCACGAGCGGTAGATCTCGTGGACGCCCTCCTGGTCGAAGAAGGGCATCACGTCGTTGCCGAGCAGCTTCAGCTGGTCGTGCGCGCCGAGGTCGGGCAGCCCTTCGGCCTTGACGAGGCCGTGGGCGACGTCGATGCGGAAGCCGTCGACGCCCATGTCGAGCCAGAACCGCAGGATGGAGCGGAACTCGTCGGCGACGGCAGGGTGCTCCCAGTTGAAGTCCGGCTGCTCGGGGGCGAAGAGGTGGAGGTACCACTCACCGTCGGGCAGGCGCGTCCAGGCGGGGCCGCCGAAGATGGACTCCCAGTCGTTGGGCGGGAGTTCGCCGTCCGCGCCCTTGCCGGGGCGGAAGTGGTAGCGGTCGCGCAGCGGCGATCCCGGGCCCTCGGCGACGGCGCGCTTGAACCACTCGTGCTGGTCGGAGGAGTGGTTGGGCACGAGGTCGACGATGATGCGCAGACCCAGGGCGTGCGCGTCGCGGATGACCGCGTCGGCGTCGAGGAGCGTGCCGTACATGGGGTCGACGGCCCGGTAGTCGGCGACGTCGTAGCCGCCGTCGGCCTGCGGGGACGCGTAGAACGGGGAGAGCCACACGGCGTCGACGCCGAGGTCGCGCAGGTAGGGCAGGCGGCGGCGGACGCCTTCGAGGTCGCCGGTGCCGTCGCCGTCGCTGTCGGCGAAGCTGCGCGGGTAGACCTGGTAGATGACCGCGTCGCGCCACCAGTCGGTGGTCTCGCGGGTCGTGGTGGCGAACGCCGGGGACTCGTCGGTGGAGTGCTGAGTCATGGTGTCCTTGCTGCGTAAAGGAGCCGGCTGTTGGTCGGTGTGCGTATGGGTCTTCTGGTCCTCAGCCCTTGGTCCCGCCCGCGGTGAGGCCGGTGACCAGGTGCTTCTGGACAAGGTAGAAGAAGGCGGTGACGGGGATGGCGATCAACACCGCGGTGGCGGCCATGAGGTTCCACTGGGCGTCGTGCTCGCTGATGAAGCTCTGCAGGCCGACCGCGAAGGTGTACTTCGAGTCGTCGAGCAGGAAGGTCGAGGCGAACGCGACCTCGGCGAACGCGGTGATGAACGCGTAGAACGCGGCGACCGCGATACCGGGCTTGGCCAGCGGCAGGATCAGCCGCCAGAACGTGCCGAAGGGCGAGAGGCCGTCGATGCGGCCCGCCTCGTCGATGTCGATGGGCACGGTGTCGAAGTAGCCCTTCATCAGCCAGGTGCAATACGGCACGATCGTCGTGCAGTTGACCAGGATGAGGCCCAGGTAGCTGTCGATGAGGCCGAGTTCACTGAAAATCTCGTACATCGGCACGATGAGTACGGCGATGGGGAACGCCTGCGTGAGCAGCAGGACCCACATCAGCGGCCGGTAGCCGGGGAAGCGCATCCGGGAGACGGCGTAGCCGGTCGTGGCGGCGAAGAGCACGCCGACGAGGGTGGTGCCGAGCGCGACGACCAGCGTCGACTTCGTCCAGTCGAGGAACCCGGTGTGCTCCAGGACGTACGTGTAGTTGTCGAAGGTCGCCTTGGAGGCGATGCCGCCGGGGTGCAGGTAGTCGTCCTTGTCGGGACCGACCGACAGGTAGACCAGCCACACGATGGGGAACAGGGCGATGAGGCTCGCGACGGCGAGGACGCCGTGCGACAGGGCGGTCGCGAGCGGGCCGCGCTCGCCGCGCCTGCGCACGCGGCCCGTACCCGAGGGTGCGGCCTTCGGCGCGGAGCGCTGCGCGGGGACCTCCGGTGCGGAGGTGGTCGTGGTGCTCATGGTGGTGGCTCCTGCGGCGTCAGACGGCGAGCTGCTCATTGCGCTTCAACCAGCGGTAGTAGAAGGAGGTGAAGACGGTCAGGATCGACAGGAGCAGGACGCCGTAGGCGGCGGACTGCGCGAAGTCCCGCGGCTGCTGTCCGAAGCCGAGGCGGTAGGCCCAGGTGACGAGGATCTGGGCGTCCGGCGCGGTGTTGCCGAACAGCAGGAAGATGATCGCGAACTGGTTGAACGTCCAGATCACGCCGAGCAGGACGACCGTCGAGGAGACCGAGCGCAGGCCGGGCAGGGTGATGTGGCGGAACTGCTGCCAGCTGCTGGCGCCGTCCATCTCGGCGGCCTCGTAGAGGGAGGCGTCGATGGACTGCAGACCGCCGAGCAGGGAGATCATCATGAAGGGGACGCCGCACCAGGTGTTGACGAGGATCGCGGCGGCCTTCTGGAAGAAGGGGTCCTCCAGCCATGCGGGCTGGGGCAGATGGAGCGAGCCGAGCGTGGCGTTGATGATGCCCGAGTCCGCGAGCATGATCCGCCAGGCGAAGACGGTGACGAAGGTGGGCACCGCCCACGGCAGGATCAGCATGAGCCGGTAGAAGGTGCGTCCGCGCATCTTCTGGTTGAGCAGCAGCGCGAGGCCGAGCCCGATGCCGTAGTGCAGGGCGACGCAGAGCGCCGTCCACACGATCGTCCAGATGAAGTGCGACCAGAAGCGGTCGTAGGAGGACGGGCCCCACAGGATGTCGGCGTAGTTGTCGAGGCCGACGAACTTGTAGGTGGCGTCGATGTGGTTGACGCCGATGGTGCGGGCGGAGTTGAGGCTGTTGGCGTCGGTGAGCGTCAGGTAGAAGCCCCGCACCAGGGGGTAGCCGACGAGCACGCCGAGGACGATCACCACCGGGGCGATCATGACGTACGCGTACCAGTACTTGCGGTACGAGTCCTTCAGGCGCTGGATCGGTCCCGGGCGCGGCGTCTTGCGTACTGGGTGCGTCGGTCGGTCGACGGCGATGGTCATGGCGGAGCACCTTCTGGTCAGGTCGTCGCCGGTCCGCACCCTCCCCGAGTGGGGCGCGGACCGGCCGAACTACTGGGACGCGGGCGTCCCTCGCGCTACAGGGACATGTGCGTCCCTCGCGTCACTTGCGCGTCACTTGGTGAAGTCGGGCACGAGCTTGGCGAACTGGGTCTCCAGGCTGTCGAGCCCCGCGTCAAGGGACTGCTTGCCGGTGGCGACCTTCGGCAGCTCCTGGTCCATCGGCGTCCACAGCGAGCTGTACTCGGGCAGCTCGGGGCGCGGCTGGGCGGCGGTCAGGACCTTCTGGTAGCCGGCGATGCCCGGGTCGGCGGTGACCTTCGCGGTGTAGGCGTCCGCGCGCGTGGGCAGCGTGGAGTTCTTCAGGGCGATCTGCTCCTGCGTCTTCGCCGAGGTCATCCACTGGACGAACTTCAGCGACGCTTCCTGGTGGGCCTTGTCCGAGCCCGCGTAGACGGAGAGGTTGTGGCCGCCGGTCGGGGCGCCCGCCTTGCCGGTCGAACCGGCCGGGACGGTGGCGATGCCCAGGTTGTTCTTGTCCTTGAAGGCCGAACCCTTGTAGAAGTTCGTGATCTCCCACGGGCCCTGGATGATCGAGGCGACCTTGCCGTTGACGAACGCGTCCTGGATGTGGGCGTAGGCGTCGGCGGTGGCGTCGGCCTTGTGCAGGCCCTTGCCGTCGAACAGGCCCTGCCAGGCCGTGAGGCCCTTCTTGGCCTCGGCGGAACCGATGGTGATCTTCTTGCCCTCGGCGTCGACCGTGTCGGTGCCCTCGCCGAAGAGGAACGGCTCGGCGTAGTAGCCCGCGGTGGAGGCCCAGTAGCCGTCGGCGCCCGTCTTGTCCTTGACCTTGGCGGCGTCGGCCTTCAGCTCGTCCCAGGTGGTGGGCGCCTTGGTGATGCCGGCCTTCTTGAAGAGGTCCTTGTTGTAGACGAAGGCGAGGGTGTCGGTGACCAGCGGCACGCCGTAGGTCTTGCCCTCGAACTGGGCCTGCTTGATCAGGCTCGCCTGGAACTTGTCCTGCTCGGCGAGGGCCTCGGTGCCGTCGAGCGGCAGCAGGTAGCTCTTCTTGGCGAAGGCGGGGGTCCAGCCGACCTCGGCGCGCAGCACGTCCGGGGCGCCGCTGGCACCGGCGGCGGTGTCGAACTTGTTCTGCGCCTGGTCGAAGGGGACGTTGGTGTACTTCACCTTGATGTCGGGGTTGGCCTTCTCGAAGTCCTTGACCAACGCCTTGTACGTGGGCGCCTCGTTGGTGGCGTTCGACGTGTCCCACCACGTGATGGTGGTCGGGCCTGACGCCTTGCCGCCGTCGTCGTCGCTTCCGCCACACGCCGTCGCCGCGAGAGCGAGGGACGCCACCACCGCGGTGGCCGCTATGCCACGCCGCATGAGATCTCCTAGAGGGTGAATGCCCGTGAGTGGGCGAGGAGAGGTCCCGTCCGCTCCTCTGGCCTACTTGCCGACCGCGCCGTCGCCGCCGCCGGGCAGCGTGAACGTAACAGCGCGGCAAGCCCGGCGAAAGACCTTGCAGCAAAAAATTGCAGCCAACTTGGCGAGTTATCGCTTCGTGACCCGCAAAGAGCGGACGAATGCGGGGAGTTCTGCCCGATAATCACCCGTTATGCCTCCTTGCAAGGGCCTGCAAGGTCTTGCCACATGGTGGTTACACAGGGATCATCAGGAGCCTTGCCAGCACGATGTCCCCCAAGGAGCGCGATGACGCAGCTGCCCGCACAGGCGGCCCGGCGACCGGCCCAGACCCCACCCGGGACCGCCCGCCTGGCCGACATCGCCGTGCAGGCGGGCGTCAGCGAGGCGACGGTCAGCCGGGTCCTCAACGGCAAGCCGGGCGTCGCGTCGGCCACCCGGCAGTCCGTGCTCGCCGCGCTCGACGTGCTCGGCTACGAGCGGCCCGTACGGCTGCGACAGCGCAGCGAGGGCCTGGTCGGTCTGATCACCCCGGAGCTGGAGAACCCGATCTTCCCGGCGCTCGCCCAGACCATCGGACAGGCGCTGACCCGGCAGGGCTACACCCCGGTCCTGGCCACCCAGACGCCCGGCGGCTCCACCGAGGACGAGCTGACCGAGATGCTCGTCGACCGGGGCGTCACCGGCATCATCTACGTGTCAGGGCTGCACGCCGACACGACGGCGGACATGCAGCGCTACGAGCAGCTGCGCGCGCAGGGCGTGCCGTTCGTACTCGTCGACGGCTTCTCGCCGAAGGTGCAGGCGCCGTTCATCTCGCCGGACGACCGGGCCGCGATGCAGCTCGCCGTCACCCACCTCGCCTCCCTCGGCCACAGCCGGATCGGGCTCGCACTCGGCCCGAAGCGGTTCGTGCCGGTACAGCGGAAGATCGAGGGGTTCGTGCGCACGATGCAGGAGCGGCTCGGCGTACATCCGGACGACACCGAGCGCGACCTCGTCCAGCACTCCCTCTACACCCTGGAGGGGGGCCAGGCCGCGGCGTCCGATCTGATGGACCGTGGCTGTACGGCCGTCGTCTGCGCCAGCGACATGATGGCGCTCGGCGCGATCCGGGCCGCCCGCCAGCGCGGCCTCGAGGTCCCCGACGACATCTCGGTGGTCGGATTCGACGACTCGCCGCTGATCGCGTTCACCGATCCGCCGCTGACCACGGTGCGCAAGCCCGTCCAGGCGATGGGCCAGGCCGCCGTCCGGGCGGTCCTGGAGGAGATCGGCGGCACCCCCGCCCCGCACACCGAGTTCGTGTTCATGCCCGAACTGGTGGTGCGTGGTTCCACCGCCTCGGGGCCGGGCGTCAACGGCAGACGCTGAACGCTTTCCGAACGCGGCGCACCCCCGCTCCGTATGCTGCGGTGAGGGCCGGCCTTCACATCCCGAGGCCGGGTGAACGGGGGCCCGTACGGGAGGTATGGATGGTGCGCAGAGCGCTCCGCTGAGGCGGGCGGTACGACTGTTCCTGCGGTCGTGTCGCCCGCTTGATCATTTCTCGCCTTTTCTCAGGTAATCCTCAATTCCTTTTCCATTGTCCGGAGCGCCGCTCCGCGCTGCCCGAAAACAGCTCACAATACGCGTGGCGCTTTTATTTCCGGATTGTTCCGTTCCCGGTTGACAGGGCCGAATCGGTCCGCCAATCCTGGCTGCACACCGCGATTCCGGAAATTCGCAGAAATCCAATGCCCCGGGAGGGGGAAACGCCATGAAGAAGATTTCCGTCCGCAAGGCCGGTCCGATCCGTCTGACCACCGCCTGCTACTACCTCTGCGGCGACGCCGCGTAATCCGCTCCATCGCCGGTCGGAGCCGGGCCGCCTTCGGGGTCCGGCTCCGATCTTTCCCAGGGGGGTGCGCCGGATGGGCGCGACCGTATCTCTGCACCGGCTGACCATGGTCGCCGAGGACGACGGCGTGATGGTGGGCCGGCCCGACACCGGCAGTTACGCGGTCTTCCCCGAGGAGGGGGCGCAGGCGCTGCGGATGTTCGCCGACGGGGCGCGGGCCGAGGAGGTCACCGCCTGGTTCGAGCGCACCTACGGGTCACCGCTCGACCTCGACGACTTCCTGGAGACCCTCGCCGAGCTGGGCTTTCTCCGCACGGGTGGCGCCGACGACGCCCCCGCCGAACAGCCGCGGGTGCGCTGGCAGCGGCTCGGGCGCGCGGTGTTCTCGTGGCCCGCGTTCTGCGCGTACGGCGCGCTCGTGGGCGCCACGGCCGCCGCGATGGTGCGCGATCCGGGGCTGCGGCCCACGTACCACCACGTCTTCTTCACCCACTACGTGTCGCTGATCCCGGTCATCGTCTTCGCCGTCGCGATCCCGTGCATCGTCCTGCACGAGGCGTTCCACGCGCTCGCCGGACGGCGCCTCGGGCTCCCCTCGACGCTCGGTCTGGGGCGCAGGCTGTACTACCTCGTCGCCGAGACCCGGCTCGATTCACTGCTCAGTGTCGAACGCGGGAAACGCTATCTTCCGTTCTGCGCGGGCATCCTGGCGGACGTCATCCTGCTGTGCGGACTCACGCTTCTGTCGGCCGCTCTGGACGGGCCCGGTATTCCGTCCTGGATTCACAAACTGTGCCTCGCTGTCGCCTTCACCTGTGTCCTGCGCCTCATCTGGCAATTCCTGTTCTATTTGGAAACCGACATCTATTACGTGCTGACCACCGCGACCGGGTGCACGGATCTGCAGAACGCGACGCGGTTCAGGCTGCGCACAGGGCTGCGGAAAGCGGTCCGGCGCAAGCCACCCGTGCCCGACACGGAGTGGTCGCCGCGAGACCACTCCGTGGCGCGCTGGTACGCGCCGCTGCTCGTCGCCGGGTACGGGTTCTCGCTGGCCTCGCTGCTGTGGGCGGGCCTGCCGACCGCGCTGCACTTCTGGTCGACGATCACCGACCGGCTGAGCGGCGGTGACACCCCGTTCTGGGACCTGGTCGACGCCGCCGGCTTCATCGCCCTGTCCGGACTGCAGATCGGGCTGCTCGTCCACGTCACCCTGCGGGACCGGCGCGCCCGGTCCCGGACCACCGCACCGCAAGGAGCTCTGACATGACCGCAACTCCCACCGCCCCGCTGTCGACCCGGCACTGGTGGCTGGACACCACCGTCAAGGCCATGGACGGCGAGCCGCCTCCCAGGGCCCAGCTGAAGGTGCGCTGCCACCGCCGGTTACGCGGCCCGTTCACCGCCGCCCACTTCCTGCTGCACCAGGCGGTGCCTCAACTGATCGACACGGACGCCGAGCTGGTGGCCTCCGCCCGCGCCCTGGAGGTCGAGTCGATCGCGCCCGAGCTGATGGCGATCGTGCCGACGCCGCCGCAGACCCTCACCAACCTCGCTTCCGCCACCGAGCGCACCCGCTTCTATCCGGCGACCCGCGCCTTGCGCATCGCCCACGGCGTCGCCGAACTCCTCATGGACTGGGCCCGCTCCGCCCACCCGGGCGGCCTCACCCTCGCCTTCCGCGGCCTGGACGACGCCGACCCCACCGACCGCGATCTCGTCGCCGTCCTGCTGCGGCGCTGCGACCCGGCCGTGCTCACCGTCGTCGTGGACGGCGCGAGGGCCGCCTCCGACCTGCTCGGCAAGGCCCTGTACGCACACGCCCACCGGGCGCCCCGCCTCCCCGTCGTCGACGCCGCGCTGCTGCCGGACACCGACCTCGCCCAGCTCTACATCGACTCCGACGGCACCAGCGAGGATCCCCGGCTGCTCCGCGCCTACGACGCGCTGACCGCCGGCGAACGCGCCCGCCGCCACACCGCCCGCGCCGCGCTCCTCGCCGCCCGCGACGAACCGACCCTGCGCCTCGCCGCGATCCCCTACCACCTGGAGCACGGCACCGACCCGGCGGGCGCGGGCGTCGCCGCGATCGCCGAAGCCGTCGGCACCTGCTTCGACAAGGGGTTCTACGAGGCCGTGGTCGACCTCGCGCTGCGCGGCCGGGCCCTGCTCGACGAGGCCGAGCCCACCCGTACGTACTGGAACCTGACGCACAAGATCGGCGCGTGCCTCTGCTACCTGGGCCGCGGGCACGGTGCGTTCCCCTACCTCGAGGAGATGCGGCGCGGCTCGGCCTCGCCCGACGTCCACATGGGCACCGCCTACCTCATGGCGATGCTGTACACGCGGTTCCTGCCCAAGCCGGACCACGACGAGGACCGCGCCCTGGCCTGGGTCAACACCGCCATCTCGATCGCCGATGTCCACCCGGACCCGCACAAGCGGATCCTGGTCCGGGCGTTCATGCGCAACGCGCGCGCCCTGGTCGAACTGCACCGCGGCGACGTCGACGGCTCGCTCGCCCTGGTCGACGAGGCGATGGCGATCACCGACGCCGGCTTCGGGCCGCACGAGCAACTCCTGCACCGCTCCGTCCTGCTCTACAACCGCGCCCAGGTGCGCGGCGCCCGCCGCGACCACACGGCATCGCTCGCCGACTACGACGAGGTGATCCGCCGCGACCCCGACTACGGCGACTACTACTTCGAGCGGGCGGCCCAGCACCGGGCGCTCGGCGACCACCGCTCGGCGCTCGCGGACTACGCGGCGGCGATCCGGCTGACCCCGCCGTTCTACGAGGCGCACTTCAACCGGGCGGACCTGCTGCGCGAGCTCGGCGACGACGCGGGCGCGCTGCGCGACCTGGACCTCGCCCTCGACCTCGAACCGGACCACGTGGACTCGCTGGTGCACCGCTCCGACCTGCACCTGGTCCGCGGCAACCTCGACAGGGCCGCCGCCGACATCAGCCACGGCCTGTTCCTGGCCCCCGCCAACGCCCAGCTCCTCACCGCGCAAGGCGCCCTGCTCTCCGAGATCGGCGACACCGAGGCCGCCTACGACAGCTACTCGGCGGCGCTGCGGGCCGACGCGCTCTGCGTGGCGGCGTGGGCCAACCGCGCGGTGCTCGCCTTCGAGGCGGGCCGCGCCGACGCCGCCGTCAAGGACCTGGACTCGGCGCTCGCCCTCACCGACGACACCGAACTGCGGGCCAACCGGGCCGTGGCGCTCCAGGCGCTCGGCGAGCACCGGCGGGCCGTCGACGACCTGGACGCCGCCGTGGCGGACACCGGCGGCGGCGCCGACCCCGAGCTGCTGTACCTGCGCGGGGTCAGCCGCTTCGCCCTCGACGACGAGAAGGGGGGCCGCGCGGACTGGTCGGCGCACAGCGCGGCGTACGCCACGGCCGACGCCTCTCCGCACGCCGAGGAGATCCGGGCCCGTTTCGGGGCCGCACCGCGCGAGGGGGCCGCGTGAGCCGGACCGATGCCTCCCGGCGGCTCCAGCCGGTACCGGCCGCGGGCCCCGTCGAGCCGGCCGGGGCGGACCTCGTACGGTCCGTCCTGCGCCGGCACGCCAAAGGCGTCGCCGTCGTCACGGTCGGCGGCGAGCCGCCGACCGGGTTCTGTGTGACGTCGCTCGCCTCGCTCTCGCTCGATCCGCCGCTCATGTCGTTCACGGTCGGCCTGCGCTCGGCGTCCTGGAACGCCGTGCGGGGCGCGACCTGGGTCATGGTGCAGCTTCTCGCCGCCGGCCAGGAGGAGGTGGCGCGGACGTTCGCGGGCCCGCGCCAGGGCCGGTTCGCGGCGGGCACGTCCTGGCACCGGGACCCGCTCGGCCTGCCCGCGCTCGACGGGGTCCTCGCCCGGTTCGTCCTCACCCCGGTCAGCTTCCGCCCGGTCGGCGACCACGCGCTCATGATCGGGCTCGTGGTGCGGGCGGGCCGGGTGGCGGAGGAGGCGGGCCCACTGGTCCACCACGACGGCGACTTCGTCGGCCTGGCCGATGCACCTGGCTCGGACTGAGCGCGGCAGCAGGGCCATTGGTACAGTCGGCGACGATCGACCTCGTACCGAAGGGGCCCTACGCGCATGGCCGTGGACCAGCTCGACACCCGTATCCTGCGCCTGCTCCTGGAACAGCCGCGGACCAGCGTCCGCGAGTACGCCCGCATCCTGGGCGTCGCGCGCGGCACGCTGCAGGCGCGGCTCGACCGGCTCGAACGGGACGGTGTGATCACGGGCGTGGCCCCGTCCCTCTCCCCCGCGGCCCTCGGCCACCCGGTGCTCGCCTTCGTGCACATCGAGGTGACACAGGGCCATCTCAGCGAGGTCGGGGACGCCCTCGCACAGGTCCCGGAGATCATCGAGGCGCACTCCATCACCGGCGGCGGCGACCTGCTCGCCCGCGCGGCGGCGCGCGACGCCGGTCATCTGGAGGACGTGGTCCAGCAGCTCAACCGGCTGCCCGGGGTGGTCCGCACCCGCACCGAGGTGGCGCTGCGCGAGCGCGTCCCGCACCGGCTGCTCCCGCTGGTGGAGGCGGTCGGGAAGGCGGCGGCCGCGGATCGCGGCTGACCGTCCTGCCTGCTCGTCCTGGATGCTCGTCCTGGATGCTCGTCCTGCATGCTGAGGGCATGAACATCCCGCACACGGCGGTCGTCTTCGACCTCGACGGCACCCTCGTCGACAGTGAACCCAACTACTACAAGGCGTCGGTCGCCACCCTGGCCCGCTACGGCGTCGAGGGCTTCACCTGGGCCGACCACGAGACGTACGTCGGCATCTCGACCGCGGAGACCATCGACTTCTGGAAGCGGCGGTACGGCATCGACGCCCCGGCCGACGAGATCCTCGCCGACAAGACCGCCCGCTACCTGGAGCTCGCCCGCGCCGACACGCCCGTCTTCCCGCAGATGCGGCTCTTCGTGGAGCGGCTGCACGAGGCGGGCGTGCCGATGATCGTGGCGTCGGGTTCGTCGCGGGACGCCATCGACTCGATCCTGAGCGGCACCGGCCTCGCGGAGTTCCTGACGCGGTACGTCTCGGCGGACGAGGTCGAGCACGGCAAACCGGCCCCCGACGTGTTCCTGGAGGCGGCGCGACGGCTCGGCGTGGACCCGGAGCGGTGTGTCGTCCTGGAGGACGCCGCGCCGGGCGCCGCCGCCGCGCACTCGGCCGGCATGCGCTGCATCGCGGTGCCGTACGTCGCCGCGCAGGCAAACGACCCGGCGTTCACGACGGTGGACCTGCTGTTCAAGGGCGGCCAGGAAGAGTTCACGGCGCGGGCGGCGTGCGAATGGCTGGAGCGCTCGGCCCTGGCCTGAGAGCGGTGCGCTCCGCCCTGGCCCGGGAGCTGTGGGAGACCGACGCGGTCATCGGCCCGGCGGAGCCGCGAAGCCGGCTGTCGGCCGCCGTCGAACCCATAACTGACGCGGGGCGTCTTTGAGCGGCGCGCCATACGGGTACCCGAACGATCATGCGAATCAGTGTGGTGGACGTCGGATCGAACACGGTGCGCCTCGCGGTCGCGGACGCGCGCAACGGCGCGCCGCTGCCGGTGCACACGGCCAAACGGAGACTGCGCCTGGCCGAGGAGGTCGACGGCGAGCGAAGACTCGGGCCGCGCGCCGTGGAGCGGATCGTCGAGGCGGTCGGGGACGCGTACGAGAAGGCGAGGCGGTGGGGCAGCGACGAGCCCTTCGCGTTCGCCACGGCCATCGTGCGCGACGCGCCCAACAGGGACGAGGTGCTGCGCGCCGTGGAGGAGGGCACCGGGGCCCGGCTGCGGGTACTGCCCGGTGAGGTGGAGGCCGAGCTGACGTTCCTCGCGGCGCGCCGCTGGATGGGCTGGCGGGCCGGGCCGCTCGGCGTGCTCGACATCGGCGGTGGCACGCTCGAGGTCGCGTTCGGCCGCGGCCGTCTCCCGGACTTCGCCATCTCACTGCCGCTGGGGGCGCGGCGGCTGACCCGCGAGCACCTGTCCGACACCGACGTGCCCACGGAGGCGGAGCTGAAGGAGTTGCGCCGGCATGTACGCCACTCTCTGCGGGACGTCGCCGCGCGGGTCCGCTGGGAAGGTCCGGTCACGATGACGGCGACGTCCCGTACGTTCACGCAGCTCGCCCGGTTGTGCGGGGCGCCCGCAGGGCGGCACGGCCCGTTCGTCGGCCGGGAGCTCACCCGCAAGGCGCTGCGCTCCGCCGTCGGGCAGCTGGCGGCCCTGCCCGCCGCGCACCGGGCCGAACTGCCCGGAATCTCGGCGCCGCGCGCGTCGCAGTCCCTGGCGGGCGCGCTCGTCGGGCACACGGCGATGAAGCTGATGGACATCCGCGCGCTCACCATCTGCCCGTGGGCGATCAGGGAGGGCATCCTGCTGCGCCGCATCGAGGGCGGCACGGACTGGTGGTACGGGGAGGCACAACAGGCACCCGCGGGGGCGAAGTTGCGGCTCGCGGGAGGCTGAACGCCGCAGGCCGGGGTGACGTTCGCCATGAACGGCGCAGACCGGTTGTGGCGACGCGTCGGAGCTGGTCAGCTGGGTCTCCCCGTCTGCCGAGGATCGCGTTGGAGGCCCCGTTGTTCACTTCCGTGGACGATGTCACCGCACGTCTTGCCGAGACCGGCTATCTGGCCTCGACCGCGGTCGCGACCACCGTCTTCCTGGCGGCCCGGCTCGGCAAGCCGCTGCTCGTCGAGGGCCCGGCGGGCGTCGGCAAGACGGAGCTGGCGAAGGCGGTCGCCGCGATCAGCGACGCCCGCCTGATCCGTCTCCAGTGCTACGAGGGCGTCGACGAGGCACGGGCGCTGTACGAGTGGAACCACGCCAAGCAGCTCCTGCGCATCACGGCGGTCCGCGACGAGTCCTGGGACCGGACGCGCACGGACATCTTCAGCGAGGAGTTCCTCCTGTCGCGCCCGCTGCTCACCGCGATCCGCGGCGACGACGCGAAGGTCCTCCTCATCGACGAGATGGACAAGGCCGACGTGGAGGTGGAGGGGCTGCTGCTCGAAGTCCTCTCCGACTTCCAGGTGACGGTGCCCGAACTGGGCACGATCAGCGCCACCCGGCGCCCCTTCACCGTCCTCACCTCGAACGCGAGCCGTGAACTGTCGGAGGCGCTGCGCCGCCGCTGCCTCTTCCTGCACATCGGCTTCCCGGAGGAGGACCTGGAGCGCAGGATCGTCGCCCTCAAGGTGCCCGAGCTCGACGAGGTCCTCGCCCACTCCCTGGTCCGGGTGGTGGGCGCGCTGCGCGCGATGGACCTGCGCAAGGTGCCGTCGGTCGCCGAGACGGTCGACTGGGCCCGCACCCTCCTCGCCCTCGGCGCCGACCGCCTGGACGAGGAGGTCGTACGGCAGTCCCTCGGCGTCGTCCTCAAGCACCAGGAGGACGTGCAGAAGGCCACGGCCAAGCTCGACCTGGACGCGGTGTGAGCACTGCTCCCACCCTCGCCGACCGTGTGACGTCCCTGGTCCGGGCGTTGCGCACGCACGGCATCCGGATCGGCACCGGGGAGAGCGTGGACGCGGCGCAGGCCGTCGCCGCGCTCGGCCTCGACCGGCGCGAGCACCTGCGCGAGGGCCTCGCCGCCGCGCTCCTGCACGACCAGAGCCAGCGCGCCGTCTTCGACCCGGTCTTCGACCTGTACTTCCCACGCGCCGTGGACGCGCCGCCCCCGCCGGACGGCGCCTTCGACCGAGCCGATCTGCGCGAACGGCTCGCGCAGGCTCTCGCCGCGGGCGACAGGGCGGCCATGGAACGCCTCGCCGCCGAGGCCGTCGACCGGCTCGGCCGGTACGACGCCGACGGCTTCTCCTCGATGCAGACCCTCGACCGGCTGCGCCCGCAGACCCTCCTGGCCGGGATCATGGCCGGTACGCGGGGAAGCGGTGGCTCCGCTGCTTTCACCGACCGCGTCGAGGCCGACGAGATCCGCCGCCGCATCGAGGAGTTCCGCGAGCAGGTCCGCTCGGAGGCGCGCCGCCGGGTCGCCGAGCGGCGCGGCACCGACGAGATGGCCCGCCGCGTCCCCGTACGGACACCGGACCGCACGCCGTTCCTCTACGCGGGCCGGGAGCAGCTCGCCGAACTCCGCAGGACCGTGCACCCGCTGGCCCGCAAGCTGGCCACGCGCCTCGCCGCGCGCAGGCGCCGGGCCGCCCGCGGCCACATCGATCTGCGCCGCACCCTGCGCGGCTCGCTGTCCACGGGGGGCGTCCCGATGCGCCCGGTGTTCCGCAAGCGCCGCAAGGCCCGCCCCGAACTGGTCCTGCTCTGCGACGTGTCCGGCTCGGTCGCCGGGTTCGCGAACTTCACGATGCTGCTCGTCCAGGCGCTGCACGACGAGTTCAGCAAGGTCCGCGTCTTCGCCTTCGTCAACAGGATCGACGAGGTCACCGACCTCATCGCCCGGGGCACCGCCGACCCGGAGGGCCTGAGCGCGCGCATCACCACCGAGGCGACGGTCACCGGCTGGCACGGCAGCAGCGACTACGGCACCGCCCTCGGCGAGTTCGTCGAGCGCTACGAGGCTGTCGTCACCCCGCGCTCCTCGGTGTTCGTCCTGGGCGACGCCCGCACCAACCAGACGGACCCGAACCTTCCGGCCCTGCGCCGCATCGCCCGCGCCGCCCGCCGCGTCCACTGGCTCAACCCGGAGCAGCGCTCTCTGTGGGACACGGGTGACTCGGCGGCGGGCGCGTACGGGGAGGTCGTGGCGATGCACGAGTGCCGTACGGCACGCCGGCTGAGCACGCTGATCGGCCGGTTGCTCCCGGTCTGAGCGAGGTCTAGGCGGGCTCGCCGAGCCAGGTGAGCGCCGCGACCACCAGCGCCTCCACCCCGGTGCTCAGCGTCGGCTCGACGAGCGGCGCGAAGTGCGGGGAGTGGTTGCTGGGCAGCTTGTCGAGGCGGCCCTCCTGGAGCGCGCCGAGCACCGTCCCCGTCTCCAGGCCGCCCCAGAACCAGAACACGGTCGGCACGCCGAGCGCCTCGCCGAACACGCCGACGTCCTCGCTCGCGTTGACCTGCGGCATCGGCATCAGGCGTTCCTGGCCGAAGTGCGCGGCGAACGCGGCGACCGTGGCCTGCGTCTTCTCGGGGTCGCTGACGAGCGCGGGCGCGCTGGCCCGCCAGTCGAAGCCGGGCTCCGCGGTGGCCGCGCTCGCCTGCGACTCCGCGCGCACGACCCGCTCCACGGCCGTCCGCACCAGCGTGCGGATCTGCGGCGTGTAGGTGCGGATGTTGACGCCCAGCTCGGCCGTGGCCGGGATGATGTTCTCCTTCGTCCCGGCCTGGAGGCGGCCGACGGTGACCACGGCGGTCTCGGCGGGCGGCACCTCACGGCTGACGATGCCCTGCAGCCGGGTGACGACGTTCGCGGCCATCAGGACGGGGTCCACGGACGCCTCCGGGCGCGAGCCGTGCGCGCCGCGGCCGTGCAGGGTGATGTCGAGGGAGTCGGACGCCGCCATGACCGGTCCCGTGCCGTAGCCGATGAACCCGGCGGGCAGCGGGCCCACATGCTGGCCGAGGACGATCTCCGGTTTCGGGAAGCGCTCGAAGAGGCCGGCGGCGACCATGTCGCGGGCGCCGCGCACCAGCTCCTCGGCGGGCTGGAACACCACGAGGAGGGTCCCCGACCACTGGTCGCGGGCCTGGGCCAGCAGGGCGGCCGCGCCGGACAGGCAGGCGGCGTGCATGTCGTGGCCGCAGGCGTGCATCACCGGTACCTCGCGCCCGTCGGCGTCGACGCCGCGGACCCGGCTCGCGTAGGGCAGGTCCGTCAGCTCCTCGACGGGCAGCGCGTCGATGTCGGCGCGGAGCATGACGACGGGCCCCTCGCCGTTGCGCACCACGCCGGCCACGCCGGTTCCGCCGATGTCCTCGGCGACCTCGTCGAAGCCCGCCGCGCGCAGCCGCCGGGCGAGCAGTCCTGCCGTCCGGGTCTCCTGGAGCGACAGCTCGGGGTGTTCGTGCAGGTCCCGGTAGAGGGCGGCCAGGTCCTCCTGGAGCGCGGCCAGTCCCGCGGTCACCGTCTGTGTCATGTTCCGGCCCTCCTCGCACGCCGATACGGGGCACGCTACCCCCGTGATGATCATGCGGCCAGCTCCGCAAGGGGCCACTGCGCACCCGGAGGGGGCCATCCGGCCCCTGTCGTACCGGAACCGTACGCCCCATGGTTGAGGCACCTCTTCCCGCAACTCACATCCGCCTCCTACGCAAGAGACCGGCAGGGGCCGACCGCGGCCGTCTCCAGCGGCCTGCCCCGCACGCTGGACGGGCCCTGCGTGGAGCAGGCCACAAGGACGGTGCCATGCCGACGCAACCGAGGGTCCTGCTCGTGGACAACCACGAGGAGTCGCTCTACGCCCTGGAGAACGCGCTGGCCCCGCTCGGTTGTCCCACCGAGCGGGCGCAGAGCGGAGAGGAAGCGCTCAAGGCGGTTCTGCGCGGCGGCATCGACCTGATCATCCTGGACGTGGTGATGCCGGGCCTGACCGGCATCGAGGTCGCCCGTCACCTGCACCGCCTCGACCAGACGGCCGACATCCCCGTGATCCTCCTGACGGGTCTGGTGGGCCATGCGAACCTCGCCGAGCAGGCGTACGAGCTGCAGGTGACGGACATCCTCACCAAGCCCCTCGACCCCTGGCTCCTGCGCGTCAAGGTCGCCTCCCATCTGCGCTACCTGAGCCGCATCAGGGAGCTGGAGGACAACCCGCCGCGCAAGGCGGCGCAAAACGGTGAGGTGAGGGTCCGCACCGGTCGCGGCTAGGGCCTGTCCGCCCCTAATCCGCGTGGATCGGCCCCCGCTCCCCCGCGAGCGGTACCCCGGTGCCGCCGCGCCGCACCGCGACGATCTCCGCGCCGATCGACACCGCCGTCTCCTCGGGCGTACGTCCGCCGAGGTCCAGGCCGATCGGTGAGCGCAGCCGGGCCAGTTCGGTGTCGGTGAGGCCGGTCTCGCGCAGCCGCTGGGTGCGGTCGTCGTGCGTGCGACGGGAGCCCATGGCGCCGACGTAGGCGACGGGCAGCCGCAGCGCCACCTCCAGCAGAGGCACGTCGAACTTGGCATCGTGCGTGAGGACGCAGAGCACGGTGCGCTCGTCCGTCCGGGTGGAGCGGAGGTAGCGGTCGGGCCATTCGACGACCACCTCGTCGGCCTCGGGGAAGCGGGCCCGGGTCGCGAAGACGCCCCGCGCGTCGCACAGCGTCACATGGAAGCCGAGCAGTTTGCCCACCCGGACCAGGGCGCCCGCGAAGTCCACCGCGCCGAACACGATCATCCGGGCGGGCGGCACGCTCGACTCGACGAACAGGGTGACGTCGCCGCCGCACCGCGCCGAGCTCTCCGGCACCGCGCAGAGCCCGGTCCGCCCGAGGTCGAGCAGGGCGCGGGCCTGCGCGGCGAGCCCGGGGTCGTCGCCGGAGCCGAGCCCGCTCTCGTACGAGCCGTCGGGCCGCACCAGCAAGAGGCCGCCGGTGTCCGCGAGTTGGCCGGGGCCGTCGAGCACCCGCGCGAGGGCCACCGTCTCACCCTGCGCGGCGGCGGCGAGCGCCGCCTCCACGACCGGGCGGGACGCGGACCCCGTACGGACCGGGACGACATGCACCTCGACGGCGCCGCCGCAGGTCAGCCCCACGGCGAACGCGTCGTCGTCGCTGTACCCGAACCGCTCCCGGCGTACCGTCCCGTCCGCCAGCGCCTCGACGCACAGCTCGTAGACCGCGCCCTCGACGCAGCCGCCGGAGACGGAGCCGATGACCTCGCCCCCGGCGTCGACGGCGAGGGCCGCGCCGGGCGGCCGGGGCGCGCTGCCGCTCACCGAGACGACGGTGGCGACAGCGAACTCCCGGCCTTGCGCGGCCCACGCGCTCAGCTCGGCGGCGAGGTCAAGCATGCGGGCCCGTCTCCTCGCGCCGCGCCTCGCCGAGCAGCACCCGGTCGGGGCGGATCGGCAGATCGCGGTGGCGGACGCCGGTCGCGTGCCACACCGCGTTGGCGATCGCGGCGGCCGTGCCGACGATGCCGATCTCACCGATGCCCTTGATGCCGACGGGGTCGTCGGGGTCCGGGTCGTCGATCCACTCTGCCTGGAGGTCGGGCACGTCGGCGTTGGCCGCGACGTGGTAGCCCGCGAAGTCGGCGTTGACGTGTCCGCCGGTCGCCGCGTCGCGCACCGCCTCCTCGTGCAGGGCCATGGACAGGCCCCACGTCATGCCGCCGGTGAACTGGGAGCGGGCGGTGAGCGGGTTGATGATCTTGCCTGCGGCGAAGACGCCGAGCAGCCGCCGTACCCGTACCTCGCCCGAGGCGACGTCCACCGCGACCTCGGCGAACTGGGCCCCGTAGGAGTACCGCTCCTTCGCGGAGAGCCGCGCGATCAGCTCGGTGGTGTCGGTGCGGGCCGTGATGCCCTCCGCCGGGATGTCGCCGGGCGCGAGCGGCAGGCGCTCGCGCAGGTCGCGGGCGGCGGCCTGGACGGCCCAGCCCCAGGAGCGGGTGCCCATGGAGCCGCCCGCGACCCAGGCGGGCCCGAAATCGCTGTCGGCGATCCGCACCCGCACCCGCTCGGGCGCCACCTCCAGGGCGTCGGCGGCGATGAGGGTGAGGGCGGTACGGGCGCCGGTGCCGACATCGGCGGCGGTGACGCGGACGGTGTAGGTCCCGTCGGCCTCGGCGGTGACAGCCGCCGTCGTGGGCGCCACGCCGGACGGGAACGTCGACGCGGCCGTGCCCGTGCCCAGCAGCCAGCGGCCCTCGCGGCGCGTGCGCGGACGCGGGTCGCGGCCCGCCCAGCCGAACCGGCGCGCGCCCTCCTCGAAGCAGCCGAGCAGGTTGCGACTGCTGAACGGGAGGCCCGACACCGGGCCCACCGTCGGCTCGTTGCGGACGCGCAGCGCGATCGGGTCCATGCCGAGCCGCTCGGCCAGTTCGTCGAGCGCCGACTCCACGGCGAACGATCCTGGCGCCTCGCCGGGCGCCCGCATCCAGGTCGGCGTCGCCACGTCCACGGGGAGCACGCGGTGCGCGGTGTGGTGCGCGGTGGCCTCGTACATGGAGCGCCCGTACGAGGCGCCGTTCTCGACGAACTCCCGCATGGTCGAGGTGAGGTTGTGGTGCTCGTGCGCGAAGGCGCGCAGGCGTCCGTCCGGGTCGGCGCCGAGCCGCACACGCTGGGCGGTGGGGCTGCGGTAGCCGGTCGTCGCGAACACCTGACGCCTCGTCAGCACGACCCGCACCGGGCGCTGCAGCTCGGTCGCGGCCATCACGGCGGCCACGTGGTGGGCGCGCAACCCCTTGGAGCCGAAGGCACCGCCGACGTGCTCGGAGCGTACGCGGACGGCCGACAGGTCGAGCGAGAACAGGTTGGCGAGGTCGTCGGCGACCCACTTGGAGCCCTGGTTGGAGTCGAACACCTCAAGGCGTCCGCCCTCCCAGCGCACGGTCACCGCGTGCGGCTCCATCGCGCCGTGGTGCTGTTCGGGCGTCGTGTAGGAGGCGTCGAGGACGACGTGCGACGCGGCGAGTTCGGCTTCCAGGTCGCCCTTGGCAGCCTCCCCCTCCTCCGGGGTGTAGGTGCCGGGCCGGTCGGCGCCGAAGGAGACGTCGTGCGGCTCCTCCTCGTACTCGACGACCAGCGACTCGGCGGCCTCCCGCGCCTGTTCGGACGTCTCGGCGACGACGAGGGCGACGGGCCAGCCCGCGTGCGGCACCCGGTCGTCCTGGAAGACCTCGACGATCGGGTCCGGGCGGCCGAGCCCGCCGATGACGTCGTCCCTCACGCGCGGCGCGTTCTTGTGGTGCAGGACGGCCAGCACGCCGGGCAGCGCGCGGACCGCCTCCTCGTCGATGGCGCGGACCCGGCCGCGCGCGATGGTCGACAGGACGAGCCAGCCGTGCGCGAGGTCCGCGAAGGGGATCTCCCCCGCGTAGCGGGCGGCCCCCGTGACCTTCTCGACGCCCTCGACGCGGGAGCGCGCGACGCCGACGGCGTTCGCCCGCGCCGGGGCGGACTGTGTCTGTGTCGTCTGCGTCGTCACTTGGTCGCCTCCTGGGTGAGTTCGCCGAGCATCGCCACGACGAGGTTGCGCAGCAGCGGCACCTTGTACCCGTTCTGCGGCAGCGGCTGTGCCGCGGCCAGCTCGGCGTCGGCCGCCGCCGCGAACGCCTCCTCGGTCGCGGGCGCGCCGATCAGCGCCCGCTCGGCCACGCGGGCCCGCCACGGCCGGGACGCGACCGCCCCGAAGGCCAGGCGCACATCGCGTACGACGCCGTCCTCGACGTCGAGCGCGGCGGCCACGGAGCCGATCGCGAAGGCGTACGAGGCGCGCTCGCGGACCTTGCGGTAGCGCGAGTGGGCGGCGACGCGCGCGGGCGGCAGGGTGATGCCGGTGATGAGCGCGCCGGCGGGCAGCGCGGTCTCCAGGTGCGGGGTGTCCCCGACGGGGAGGTAGAAGTCGGCGAGCGGCACCTCGCCGGGCCCGTCGGCGGTCTCGTAGCGCACGACGGCGTCGAACGCGGCGAGGGCGACGCCCATGTCGGACGGGTGCGTGGCCACGCAGGCGTCGCTCGCGCCGAGGATGGCGTGATTGCGATGTTCACCGGTGAGGGCGGGGCAGCCGCTGCCGGGCACGCGCTTGTTGCACGCCTTGGTGACGTCGGTGAAGTAGCCGCAGCGGGTGCGCTGGAGCAGGTTTCCGCCGACGGTCGCCATGTTGCGCAGCTGGCCGGAGGCCCCGGCGAGCACGGCCTGGGTGAGCGCCGGGTAGCGGCGGCGGACCTCGGGGTGGGCGGCGAGGTCGCTGTTGGTGACGGTGGCGCCGACGCGGAGGCCGCCGTCCTCGGTCGGCTCGACGCGGCCCAGGGGCAGTTCGCGTACGTCGACGAGGCGCGCGGGGCGCTCCACTCCGGACTTCATCAGGTCGACGAGGTTGGTGCCGCCGCCGAGGAAGCGGGCGTCGGGGTCGGTGCCGAGCACGGCCACCGCGCCCGGGACGTCGAGCGCCCTCTCGTAGCCGAACTCCTTCACGCGACGGCCTCCTTCGTGGTCTCCGTGGTCTCCGTGGTCTCCGTGGTCTCCGCGGCGGCCTGGGCGACGGCGCGGACGATCGAGACGTACGCGCCGCAGCGGCACAGGTTCCCGCTCATCCGCTCCCTGATCTCCTCGGGGGTGAGGGGCGGGGGCCCGGCCTCGGGCCGTACGTCCTCGGTCGCGGCGCTCGGCCAGCCGTCCGCGTGCTCCTGGAGGACGCCGAGCGCGGAACAGATCTGGCCGGGCGTGCAGTAGCCGCACTGGAAGCCGTCGAGGTCGACGAAAGCCCGCTGGAGCGGGTGCAGCGCGTCACCGTCGGCGACGCCCTCGATGGTGGTGATCTCGCGGCCCTCGGCGGCGACCGCGAGCGTCAGGCACGAAACGGCCCGGCGCCCGTCGACGAGCACGGTGCAGGCGCCGCACTGGCCCTGATCGCACCCCTTCTTCGTGCCGGTCAGATCGAGCCGCTCGCGCAGGGCGTCGAGCAGGGTGGTGCGGTGATCCACGGGCAGCGTGTGCTTCTCTCCGTTGACGTGCAGGGTGATCGAGCTGGAGGTGGACATGCCCGCTGGGGCCATGATCAGCCTTCTTTCGCGTTTCCGGTGCCACGTTCGTGTAAGCGGTGCGAGAAGATTTGCAAGGAAATCGGCAAGGGGGATTCAGCGCTAGGGTGGGGGGATCGAAGCCAAGCGGACACCTGTCCACTCTGTCCGCACGAACGTAGTGGACAACTGTCCGGTCAGCAAGGACCAATCCGCGCCACGACCCGAGGAGGCGGCGTGCAGCACCCGAAGAAGCAGCCGGGACTGCGCTCGGACGCCCAGCGGAACCGCGAGCGCATTCTCGAAGTGGCCCTCGCCGAACTCACGTGCTCCGCGGACGCCCCGCTGAGCGCGATCGCGCGCAAGGCCGGCGTCGGACAGGGCACGTTCTACCGCAACTTCCCCAGCAGGGAAGCTCTGGTCCTCGAGGTCTACCGGTACGAAGTACAGCAAGTCGCCGAGACGGCGGCCCAGTTGCTGTGCGCCCGGACGCCGGACGTGGCGCTGCGCGAGTGGATGGACCGGCTCGCCCAGTACGCCATGGCGAAGGCGGGCCTCGCGGACGCCCTGCGCGAGGCGACGACGGCCCGCGGCGCCTTCAAGAGCCTCTCGCACGGCCCGCTGACCAAGGCCGTCACGCTGCTGCTCACGGCCAACACGGAGGCGGGCACGATCCGGCCCGGCGTCACCGCGGACGACTTCATGCTGGCGATCGCGGGCCTGTGGCTGGTGGACCCGCACAGCGACTGGCAGTCCCGGACGAAGCGGCTGCTCGATCTGGTGATGGACGGGTTGCGGGCGGGGGCGCCGGGTCCGGCTGCCCCACCGGGCCCGGCCTGACCCTTACGACCGCTTGCGGGGCTTGCCGCGCTTGGCGCCGTTCTGCTGCTTGGCACCGTTCTGCTGCTTGGCGCCGGGCTTGGGGCGGCCCGCGGCGCGCGCGGGCGTCTTGCGGGGCGCCGCTTTCGCGGGCTTCTTCTTGGCGGGCGGCTTCTCCTGCTGCGGGCTCTGGCGGCCCCGGGAGCTGTTCACCGTCCGGCCGCGCACGATCCCGATGAAGTCCTCGACCTGGTCGGTGGTCCGCTCCTCGGGCCAGGCCAGCGCCACGTCCGACCCTGGCGCGTCCGTGACCGGCCGGTAGGTGAGGTCGCGGCGGTGGTGGAGGCGGGCCAGGGACTGCGGCACGACGAGCAGACCGACACCGGCGGCGACCAGTTCGACGGCGTCGGCGGTGGTGGCGGGCCGCTCGAAGGCGGGCTGCCCCGGCGGGCGCTCCCAGCCCATGACGTCGTCGAGGGGGTGCTGCACGATCTCGTCGGCGAGATCCGCCAGGGTGACCTCCTCGACCGCGGCCACGGCATGGTCCTTCGGGACCATGACGACGGTCGTCTCGGTATAGAGGGGGATCGCGCTGAAGAACGTACGGTCCACGGGCAGGCGCACCAGGCCCGCGTCGGCCTCGCCGCGCCGCAGGATGTCCGCCGCGTCGGCGGCGTCGACCGGCACGAGGGCCAGCGGGGTGTCGGGCAGGCGCTCGTTCCAGATCCGCACCCACTTGGCGGGGGTCGCTCCGGGTACGTACGCGAGCCGGAACGAGGGGGCCTGTGCGGGGGTCTTCTCCGTGCCTGTCACGCCGCAAGGCTACCCGGCGCACACATGTGTGGTCGGACCTCCGCCCCGCGCTCGATACCCTTGACCTCATGAGTTCCGATCAGAACACCCAGACCATGAAGCCCGCCACGGCGGCGAAGAAGCTGGGTGTGTACCTCGACGCCACGCCCGCCGAGTTCCGTGAGGGCGTCGTCTCGCGCGGTGAGCTGAGCGCGCTGCAGGCCGACCCGCCGCAGTGGCTGCGGGACCTGCGCGCGAACGGCCCGCACCCCCGCCCGGTCGTCGCGGAGAAGTTGGGCGTCTCCATCGCGGGCCTCGCCCGCGGCGGCGTCACCGAGCCGCTCACCACCGAGCAGATCACCGCCCTCAAGGACGAGGACCCGGGGTGGCTGCGCAAGGAGCGGGCCACGCAGGCGGAGGTCCGCCAGGAGAACGTCCGCGTGAAGAAGCTCCACGCGGAGCAGGCGCGCAAGCGGGAGCAGCAGGCTCAGGACTGAGCACGGCGTAGTACTCAGTCCTGAGCACGGCGTAGTGCTCAGAAGCGAGCACGGCGTAGTGCTCAGGACGGGCCTTTGCGCAGTGCGAGCAGGCCCGCCGCGGCCAGCGCGCCGAGGACCGCGGCGGACGCCGCGGGCCAGCCGCCGGACTCGATGAGGGGCGCGGCGAGCGCGGAGCCGACGACGCCCGCGAGGAAGTACAGCAGCAGGTAGACGCCGCTGAGGCTGCCCGACCTCGCCGGGTCGATGGCGAGGATGCGGGTCTGGTTGGCGGCCTGGGCCGTGAAGCAGCCCGCGTCGACGAGGGCGAGCCCGGCCGCGGTGACGGCGGGCCGGTCCAGACCGGTGCAGAGCAGCGCGGCCCCGGCCGCCGCCGCGGCCATGCTCGCGCAGATCACCGCGCGCGGCCCGAACCGGTCGCCGAGCCGCCCGGCGACCGGCAGCGCGGCGAAGCCGAGCGCCCCGGCCAGGCTGTAGAGGCCGATGGCGGCGGCGTCGAGGCCGTACGGGGGCTGCGCCAGGCGCACGGTGAGCGCGACCCAGACCAGGCTGAACGCGAAGTACCACAGGCTGCCGGTGAGCACGGCCCGGCGCAGCGTCCGGTGGCGCCGCAGGGAGCCGGGCAGCGCGGTCAGCGTGGCGAGGTAGCCGCCGCCGGGCGCGGGACGCTCATCAGGCAGCCGCAGCCACGCCCCGGCAGCGCAGGCGAGAACGAGCCCGGCGAAGCACAGCAGCATGCCGCGCCAGCCGAACGCGTCCGCGAGCGCCCCGCCGACGAGCCGGCTCAGCAGGATCCCCGCGGACATCCCGGCGGCGACGACCGCGACGGCCGCCCCGCGCCGCCCCGCGGGCACGCCACGGCCCGCGATCGTCGAGGCCATCGCACTGACACTGGCTCCGGCGCCGATGACGACGTACGCGACGAGCAGCGCCCCGAGCCCGTGCGCGGACGCCGCGAGCAGCAGCCCGGCGCTCAGCAGGACGAGCTGCCCCGCGACCAGGCGCCGTGGCGCCGCGCGGTCGGCGAGCGGCAGCAGGAGGGCGAACCCCGCGATGCACCCGGCGAGCGCGGCGGTGGTGACGAGCCCGATGGCGGCGGTGGAGCTGCCGGTGTCCCGGGCGACGTCACCGAGGGCGGGCTGGACGGCGTAGTTGTTGGCCAGCGCGACCCCGGCGACACACCCGAGCAGCCCGACACCGCCGCGCCGCAGAACGGCTGTCGCGCTCACCTCAGGACCCCTCCCCCCGCACCAGCACCACCGCGTACCGGCACACCCGCTCCGTCGCGTTGACGAAGACGCATGCCGAAGGCGGGCCGAGTTCGACCGTGTCGCCCGCGGCCAGTTCGTGCACCGTGTCGCCCTCGTGGAAGGTGAGGCGGCCCCCGATGACCCAGATGAGCTGGCGGTGAAAGGCGAACGCCGCCGCGGGGTACGGGACCCGGGCCCCGGCGGGCAGCCGGACCTCGGCGACCTCGGCGGGGAAGCCGGGGCCGGAGAGCTGGCGCCGCTCGTAGCCGGTCTCCGGGTCGTGCCAGCGGGGCGTGGCCTCCGCGCGCCGCACCCGGTCCGCCTGCGTCTCCGTCTCCGGGTCGAGGAGTGTGGCGATGCTCAGCCGGAACGCCGCCGACAGCTTGCCCAGGACGACGGCGGTCGGATTGCTCTCGCCCCGTTCGATCCGGTGGATCATCGCCCGGGAGACCCCGGACTCCTCGGCGAGTTCGGACAGCGTCCAGCGCCGCCGGTCCCGCTCGACACGGATTCGGCTGCCGATCCGCGCGACCAGGGGGTCTACGATGTTGGACATGAATCCACCATACGAGACGGGGGCGCGGGCGGTGACGGCCCGCCCGGCCCTTCCCGGCGACCTCGACGCGGTCCTCGCCATCCGCAACCACGCCATCGAGCACGGCACGGCGCTGTGGACGGACACGCCGCAGACCCGTACCGAGGGCGCGGCCTGGCTCGGCGCGCACCTGGGGCGGGGTTCGGCGTACGTGGCCGAGCACGACGGCACGGTCGTCGGCTTCGGCGTCTACGGCCCCTGGAAGGACTACTCCGGCTTCCGCCACACCGTCGAGAACTCGGTGTACGTGGCCGAGGGCCACCACGGCAAGGGCATCGGCTCCGCCCTGCTCACCACGCTCATCACGGCCGCGAAGGCCGCGGACCTGCACGTGATGATCGCCGGGATCGAGGCGGGCAACAAGGCGTCGGTCCGGCTGCACGAACGGCACGGGTTCGAGCACGCGGGCACGGTGCGCGAAGTGGGTACGAAGTTCGGCCGGTGGCTCGATCTGACGTTGATGCGGCTGCCCTTGCGGTAGGGGCCCGCGGAGGTACGGTCCCGCGCCGCGTCAGGCCGTACGCTCCAGCGCGCTGTCCAGCGCGCCCCGTGTGCGATCGGGCAGCGGCCGGCCGTTCGCCCACCCGACGACCTGCCCGGCGATGTCCCTGAGCTTGGTGTTGGTGTGCTGCGAAACCTCTTTGAGGACGTCCCAGCCCTGGTCGGGGGTGAGCCGGCCGAGCACGATGACGACGCCTATCGCCTGGTCGACGACGATGTGCGAGGCGATGGCCTGGCGCAGTTGCCGCACCTCCGCCCGCAACCCGGTGAGGTGGTCGGCCGATTCGGCCGATCCGTCCGTGGTCATCACGCCCCACCGCCTCTCCCCGCAACCGACGTGACCGACACAACCGCCAACGATCCCGGCGCCCCTCGCGGCACCGCGACACCGTGGACGAACAGTGCCGCCGACCGCTGTCCAGAAAACGAACCCTTTCGACTCGTCCTTTCTCCCCGGCGTGCCGGTGCGGTGCCCGGGAGCCGTAGGCTCCAGTCAGAAGCACGGGCACGGAAGAGGCGAGGTGAAGGCGGTATGCGGACCCTGCACTTCGACAGCAGCGACATCGGGGTGACCGAGGAGTTCCTGAGCCGCGCGTACTCGCGTATGCGCATCGGCAACGGCACCCCCGAGTCCAGCCGCGCGAGGCTCCGCCGCGACACCATGCCCGGCGTGAGCATCGACGAACTCGACCTCGACTTCGACATGCGCTACGAGGTGACGCCGCTCGGCAGGATCTGCCTGTGCGTCGTCCACGACGGCACGATCCAGGACCACGGATTCGCCGGTGTCGAGGACGCCTTCGGCCCGGGTGACGTGGTCTCCTTCGCCCCGCCCGAACTCCCCTACCAGGGACGGATCGTCGGCGCCCGCTACAACATCACGATGCTGGACCCGGCCCTGCTGAGCCAGGTCGCGGGCAACGATCCGCGGTCGCGCCCGGGTCCGGTCCGGCTCACCGGGCACCGGCCCGTCTCCGCCGCCGGGGCGCAGCATCTGCGGCGCACCATCATGCACGTACGCGATCACGTCCTCGGTGATCCGGAGGTGGCGGAGCAGCCGTTGGTGACGTCGACGGCGGCGCAGCATCTGGCCGCGGCCGTCCTCGCCGCGTTCCCGCACAACGCGCTCACCGAGCCGACCACCGCCGACCGCAACGACGCCCGCCCGCGCTCCCTGCGCCGCGCCCTCACCTATATGGAGGACCACGCGCACGAGCCGATGACGGTCGCCGAGATCGCGGCCGTGGCCCATGTGACGGTCCGTGGGCTGCAGTACGCGTTCCGCCGCCATCTGGACACGACTCCGCTGGCGTATCTGCGCCGCATCAGGCTCTCGCTGGCCCACCACGACCTGCTGAACTCCGACCCGTCCAGGGGCGCCACGGTCACCTCGATCGCGGCGGGCTGGGGCTTCTACCATCCCGGCCGGTTCGCGTCGCTGTACCGCACGGTCTACGGCCGCCCGCCCCACCACACGCTCGCCGGCCCCTGACCCGCACGCTTCTCCCGTTTTCTCCCCAGCCCCCGGAGGACTACTTGCACACTGATCCGAGCCCGCGCCCGGACGCGCACGAGAACGGGTCCGCCGACGAGAGGGCGCGGCTGGAGGCCCAGGCCGCGCGCCTGCGCCAAGTGGTGCGCGGCCGGGCGGTCCTGGACCAGGCCGTCGGCGTGCTCCTCACCCTCGGCCGGATGACCCCGGCCGGGGCGTGGAACGTGTTGCGCCAGGTCTCCGAGCGCACCGCCGTCCCGCTGCGCGAGACCGCCGGGCACCTGGTCGGCTACGCCCGTTCCGGCGTTCTCCCGGACGTGCTCCGCGAGGAAGTGGAGCGGCACCTGCCGGGCCCGTGGCAGCGCGACCTGCCGGACACGGATACGCGCATCGTCCGGCGCCGGTCCGCTCCCTAGCGCCGCACTACGTACCCGGCGCCGGTCCGCTCCTTGGCGCCTCACTACGCCCGGCACCGGTCCGCTCCCTAGCGCCGCACTACGTACCCGGCGCCGTCTCGACCGGCGGCGCCGCGGCCGTCGGCGTCTCCTCCACGGCGTCCTGCCACCGGATCCGGGTGCCGCACAGGCAGACGACGGCAGCCGCCCCCGCGACCACCCCCAGGCCCCACACCAGGCTGCTCGCGCCCGCGACGAAGCCGATCAGGGGCGGGCCCGCGAGCAGGCCCGTCGTGCCCATGGCCGCCACGAGCGCCAGCGCGTCGGAGCCCTGCCGGGCGGCGGCCACGTAGACGCACGGCGTGACGGCCGCGATGCCGAGGCCGACGCAGGCGAAGCCGGTCAGGGCCGTCACCACGTTGCCGCCGAGCAGGGCGAAGACGAGGCCCGCGGTGGCAAGGGCGCTGCCGGTGACGACGACCCGGCCGTCACCGAAACGGCCGCGCCAGCCGTCCGCGAAGAGCCTGGCGAGCACCATCATGGCGGAGACCACGGCGATGCCGAGCGGCGCCAACTGGTGCGAGGCGTCCACGACTTCGCGCATGTAGAGCGTCGACCAGTCGTTCATGGCGCCCTCGGTGACCGTGCCGAACGCCATCGCGCAGCACATCCACAGCACCACGCGCGACGGCATGGCCCGCTTCCCACGCCGCGCCTTCCCCTTCCCCTTCCCCTTCTCCGTTGTGGGCTGGGCGCGCCTGTCGTCGGTGAGCAGCCCGGTCCTGGCGTACGCGCCGAGCAGCACGAGCAGGGCCGCGGCGACGGCGAAGTGCGCGGTGACCGAGGGCGTCGTCGCGGTCATCCGGGAGGCGAGCAGCGCGGCGAGCAGGGAGCCGCCGCTGAACGTGGCGTGCAGCCGCGCCATCGTGGTCCGCTCGAAGCGGGCCTCGAGCGCGGCACCCTGCGCGTTCATGGCCACGTTGAGGCAGCCGACGAGGACACCGTCGAGGCCGAGGACGAGGAGGGCGAGCGGGAAGTTCGGCGCGGCGGCGAGGGCGAAGAGCAGCGCGGCGAGGCCGAGCGCCGAGAACAGGGCGAGCAGGCGCGAGCCGAACCGCCGCATCAGCGGATCCACCAGCGGGAACGAGACGACCGCGCCGATCCCCGCCGCCATGAGGAGGACACCGACCTCCGCCGCGTTGAGCCCCAGCTCGTCCTTGAGGGCCGGGATGCGCGCGGCCCAGGTCGCGTACTGGAACCCGAGGGAGCAGAACAGCGCGGCGATCGCCCACTGGTGGCGGCGGAAGGACGCGGCCGGGGGCGAGGAATCAGCCGAGAGGTCAGGGGACACGCACATCACTCTTTTCGAGCTTTCCAGGAAGACTTTTCCCAGGAGGACTTGTTCCAGGAGGACTTGTTCCGAGCGGCAGGGACATGTAGACGGCGTTCGCGCCGTACTCGCCGCCCGGGGGAACGACCCCGGGATGCGCGCTGAAGCCGCGCGCCGACCAGAACGCCTCCGCGCCGCCGACGGAGACCAGCGAGACACGCTCGTACGCGCGCGAACGCGCGACCGCGCACAGTTGGCGCAGGAGGTGTCGGGCGAGGCCCTGGCGGCGCAGCTCGGGGGCGACGACGAGGTCGTGGAGGTGGAGGTTGCGGGCCGGGACGACGGCCCGTCCGGTGGTGGCGGCGCGGGCCCGCCGCAGATCCGGGTAGGACCCGTGCGGATACGGCAACGCCAGTACGTACCCGGCTAGTCGCGGGCCGATGTGGACGGCGAAACAGGTCTCCGGCGAGGCATCGCGCCAGGCCCGCAAGGCGGCCTGCCCCTCGGTCAGGCCCAGGTGGCCGTACGCGCGGGCCTCGAGGGCGGTGATGGCGGGCCAGTCCCGTCCGGCGATGGCGCGGACGCGGGCGGTGTGGTCCGTACCGGTCGAACGGACGCTTGCGCTGTCGTTCATGCGGGCCCGCCGACGCAGTGGTGCGGGAGCGGGGCGATGCCGTTGAAGCCGCGGGTCATGTAGCTGGCCGCGTAGGCGCCGCTGGACCGCACCAGGACGGGGTCGCCGGAGCGGAGGCCCTTCGGCACGCTGACGAGGCCGGGGAAGGCGTCGTCGCTGTCGCAGGTGGGGCCCGCCACGCGCGCGAGGACGCGTGCGGCGCCGGGATCCGTGCCGGGGAAGACGAGCGGGTACTGCAGGGCGTCCGTCTCGTAGAGCCCGTTGAACCGGCCGACGCTCAGGTACAGCCAGTGCCGGTCCTCTCCGCCGGGTCCGCGGCGCCGGCTCATCCGTACGACCTGGGCGTGGACCGTGCCGTGGTCGGCGACGAGGTGACGGCCCGGTTCGACGACGAAGGCGAGCGGTTCACCGTGCAGGTCCCGCAACCGCCGCATGCCGTCGCGGAGCACGGCGAAGATCTTGTCGAGCGGCGGGTCGAGGGGCGTCCCGTACCGGTCGGCGTAGCCGAGGGCGGGCAGGCCGCCGCCGAGGTTGACGTGGTCGAGGACGATGCCGTGCCGGCGGAGCGCGACGAGGGTCTCGGCGAGGTCGGCGAACGCGTCCTGCCAGGCGTCCGCGCTCATCTGCTGCGACCCGACGTGCACGGACAGCCCGGCGGGCGCCAGCCCCAGCTCGCGCGCCTCGGCCAGCACGCGCACGGCGTCATCGGGGTCGCAGCCGAACTTCTCGCTCAACCCCCACAACGCCCCTTCGCCGGTCGTCGCGAGGCGGCAGAAGACACGGGCGCCGGGCGCGTGCGCCGCCACGGCCCGTACGTCCTCGACGGTGTCGGTGGCGAAGTCGCGGATCCCGAGCCGGTGGGCGTCCGCGATGTTCCGGTCGGACTTCACGGTGTTGCCGTAGTGGATCCGCCCGGCGGGGACGCCCGCGCGGAGCGCCTGCGTGATCTCCTGCGGCCCGGCGGCGTCGACCCCGCTCCCCCGCCCGGCGAGGAACCGGAGCACGTCGTCCACCGGGCACGCCTTGAGCGCGAACCGCACGCGTACGTCCGGGAGTTCACGGAGCAGGGCGTCGTACTGGGCGCCGATCCCGTCGAGGTCGTACACGAGCCGGTCGTCGAGGACGGTGACGGTCATCGGGTCGGCTCCGCCGTGTGTACGGGGGTGACGCGGGCGGCGCGGACGAGCGCGCCCCACTCCTCCGTGAGGAGGGCGAAGTCGGCCATGTCACTGCGCGCTTCGTGGAGCAGCCGCTCGCGTCGGGCGACGAGGAGATCGGCGACCTCCACGTACCGCCCGCCGAGTCTGCGGTACGAGGCGTCGAGGACGTCGAGCCGTCGGATGTTCTCGGCGGGGTCGAGCTGAACGCTCTCGCGTACGAGGTCGGCAACGAGATCGGCGCGTACCTGACCATGACTGTGGCCGTGACCGTGACTGTGGCCGTGACCATGGCCGTGACTGTGACCGTCGTCGTGATGGCCCAGGAGAGCGTCGCCGGCTGCGGCCATCCGCTCGTAGACGTGATGCAGGTACAGCATCGACAGCAGGAACTTGGCGAACCGCGTCTGGTAGGCGAGGAAGCCCGCCCCCGTCTGGCGCTCCTTGGTGTGGAAGTTGACGATGTCCCGGTTGTGCAGCACGCCCGGAAGCCCCGCGTCGTGGACGAGGTGGATGAGGAAGTAGTCGCTGCCGATCGTGTCGGTGGCGGGCGGCAGCGGTACGCGCTCGTGGACCCCGTGGAAGGCGATGTTGCACATGTCGACGCGCATCGGGTCGACGAGGGTGAGCAGCGTCCGGTCGTGCGTGAACGGCTCGGTGCCGGCGCCGAGGAACGACTCGGCGGCCAGCTCCGCGCGCTGCTCGGCGGACCAGTGCCCGGGGGCCCACAGCCCGACGATGTCGGTGTAGACGTCCGGGTCGAGCGCCTTGATCTCGGCGATGTCCACGGAGAGCGCGCCGACGAAGGAGGCACCGACCATCGCGACCTGGCGCTCCTGGGCCGCCGTGGTGAGAGCGGTCTCGTCGACCGCCGCGGCGGCGTCGGCGGCCCGGCGCCCGAGGGTGCGCAGTTCGTGATGGACGGGGAAGACGGGCCGCCCGTCGGCCTTCTGGTACCGGCTGTCGGAGTCCCTGCGGTGCACGGATTCACAGCCGAGGGCGGCGGCCACCAGGAACGCCCGGTTGGTGCAGGCACCGTAGGAGACGCGGTCCGGAAGCATGAGATCGAGCAGGAGCTCGGGCTTGCGGGTGCCGCTCCGCTCGACGACGGCGCGCAGGAAGTCGCCCTGCGCGGCTTCGTCGAGGTGGTGGACGGTGATCCGTGGGTGCGGAGGGAGGTGGTCCAGCACGTCCCGGTGCCGGGCACGGACGGCGGCGTCCGCACACGAGTCGAGTACAAGAAGCCGCACCTCCACGTCGCCGAAGTGCCGGACGGCGTACGCGGCTTCCTCACCGAGGGCGGTGAGGGTGTCGGCGCAGGGCCTGTTGGTCGGCAGCGTCAGACAGATACGGCGCACGCCGCCTCCTCCTGCGCACCTTGCCGCGGTCCGCCCCAGGACTCGAGACCCAGCAGCCTGGCGCCCAGGTCGGTGAGGTCGGCGGTGCCGTACCGGAGCGCTTCGGGGCGGTGGGCGTCGCCGAGCAGGGTCCCGTTCCAGTCCGGAGTGGTGAGGTCGCGCCAGGAGTCGACGCGGGAGCGGCGCAGCGTCTCGTGCGTCTCGAGGGCGGGCATCATCGACAGGTACTGCACGGCCCGGATACTGCTCTCGGAGGTGTTCGGCGCGACGCCGTGCGCGAGCATGCCGTTGAAGATGAGGAGATCCCCGGCTTCCAACTCGGGCCGCACAACGGGCATCTCACCGCGGTCGATGCGCGGCCGGATCGGATCCCGGCCCTCCGGCTGCAGAGCGGCCCACCGGTCGAAGCGCCGGAACAGCTCGGGGCAGCACTGGAACCCGCCGGTCTCGGGGCTCGTGTCGTTCAGCGCGATGATCCCCTGGACGCGCTGCGGCAGCACGCTGGCCGTCGTGTCGACGTCCCAGTGCAGCTCGATGTCGAACCCTTCCTCGGTGGGCGCGATCAGCTCACGGGAGCGGTTCTTGATGTTGGGCGGGTTGAGGTTGAGCCGGTCGAGGGTGACCCACAGCTCCTCGGAGTCCCATACGTCGACGAAGGCGTCGTACACCCGCTGGTTCTGCCGGCTGTCCCACAGAAGCTGATGGTGGTACGCCTCCACGAACCCATAGACGTGCAGGTCGCGGTCGAGGTCACTGCGGAACTCCCGCTCCTCGTACCAGGTGTCGGGCCGGTCGGGGTCGAGCCCCTGGAACTCGTAGGTGAAGTCGAGCAGCCGGCCCGCCGCAGCACGGGGTATCGCCTGTTTCACGACGACGTACCCGTACGTCTGCCAGAAGGCGAAGTCGGCCGGCGACAGCACTCTGAGCGGCCGCGTCTTGTGCAGGTGGCGCAGCTGCGTCTGCGCCAGATAGGTCTCACCGTCCGCACTGAGGTACGGCAGCTCGCCGGCGGCGCGGTGGAGGTACGGGGCGGGGGGTGGCACGGGGTGTTCCAAGACTCGTTCCTTCGGTGCAACCACGTCGGCCTCGTACGGAGGCGACGGGTGGGATGTGACGTAGGAGGAGAGAGGAGATGGGAGGCGGCGTCGCAGGCGAGAGCGACGGGTGGTCGACGCCCGGCCAGCTCTCGGGGCGACGGCGCGGGGCGGCCCCGACGGAGTGCTCCGCACATCCACCGACGGCCCGGCGCCCCCTCAATTTGGACTAGACCAACTGAGGCTGTCAACACCGGGTTTGACCTTGCTCCGGGCCCGGGTGTCGAGTTACTCGCAGGTCACGTGCCTGATCGGCAGAGTACGCACGGCGTGCCAACTGGTTGCTTGACAGGGCGGGTTGAAGCGGCGATGTTGGTGGTCTATACCAGGAAGCGCCCCGGAGCCCCCAGGAGGCACGGCCCCCACAGACCTGTCTCACCTGCGGCTGCCGCGCGCGTGCCGTACGGCTCTCGCCGATCCCCGCTCGGCGCGGATCGACGGTCGCGGCGTCACACGACTCACCCACCGCGACCTGTTCACTGACGCCGTCGGGCTCGAGACACGCGACGACGAGATACTGCTGCGCTCCTTGTGGCGGGTCCTCGCATGGGGCAGCGGAACGAGACTGCCCCTCAACCGTCATCGCATCCCTGCTGTGGCGGCCGGCCCCTCCGCGAACACCGGCCCCGCACGTGCCCCTCATGCTTGCTCGGCGACTGCGGCACCCTGTCCGGGCACCCTCCACAACGGGATCGGGGGCGGTGCCCATCACGCCCCGGTCATCCAGCCGGGCCGCATCGCCGGACTCACCCTGCATGTCAGCGGTCCCGTACTCGGACGACAGGACGAGTGGGGTCGGTGTGAGGTGCGGCTGTCAGGGAGGAGCCGCCCCGACCATGGCGGCCAAGGCCACAAAAGATGGCCGCACGTCAGGCGACCGCCCCAGGTGGACCCGGCCTGTCCCACCGAACCGAGAGCAGATCAAGGATGACGTACACAAGATGCTGGGACCCAACGCAGATGCACTGGGCCGCCATTTCCGGTCACGGCACTGTGTACGGGCCGGTCCGGTGGAGTTCCAGGGTTGCGGCGAGGCGGATGACGGCGGTGTGCCAGTGGGAAGTGGTGAGGGCCGGGCCCTGGGTGCGGAGGGTGGTCGTCACAGCGGAGACCTTGTCCGCGGTGGTGTGGAAGCCGGTTCGGTGCAGGAGGGCGGCTGCTGATCCGAGCGTGTCGTGGTCGGTGGCAGTCAGGTTCTTCAGGCCGTGGTGGGCGACCTCGGCGAGGGCTGCGAGGGCCTGTTCCAGGGCGGTGGTGAGGGGGTCGTCCGGGGGGCGCGGGGCGACGGGGAGGGCGGTGTCGCCGTCGCCCGGGGCGAGGTCGGGGACGAGGACGCCGCGGGAGGTGCGGACGGCGAGAGGGGCGAGGAGGACCCTGCCCCGGTCATGGCGGAGGGAACCGCTGATCCGGTCGGCGGTGCCGGAGGCGAGGGCGTCGGCCAGGGCGTCCAGGGTGCCGGGGCAGTGGGGGCTGTGCGCGGTGCTCAGCAGGGCCTCGTTGCCGGCCGGGTCGAGAAGGACGGCTTCGAGGCGCTGTGCGGCCGGGTCGTACCGCACGGGTCCGGCCTCCGCGACGGCGAGGACGCGCATGGACTCGGCCTCCACCCGAGGGCGGACGAGGCGGGGAGGGAGGGTACCGGGGGCGGGGAACTGTGCGGCGAGGTCGGTGACCAGCAGCCCGGGCGGCAGGTCGTCCCAGGCGGTGCCGACCGGGGTGACGGACGTGGTGGCGATCCGGCCGCGGGAGATCTCCACGGCGCGGCCGGCTGTGCGGGAGGTGGCCTCGCTGACCACGTTGGCGGCGGCAAGGGTGCGCAGGTTCGTACCGAGGATCCTGCGGGAGCCGAGGTCGTGGCCGGTGGGTGCCTGACCGTCGGGCAGCTCCCAGCGTTTGTGCAGAACGAGGACGATACCGGCATCGGGGTGGGCGAAGAAGACGTCGGCGGTGCGGTCGCGTGCGGAGCCGTCGACGTGGCAGCCGAGGGCGACGAGGCGGACTCGGCGCAAGGCCGTGCGGGCCGTCTCGGCAGTGCCGAGGACGGCTGCGGGGTCGGTGGGGGCGGCGCGGTGGCGGGCGTGGAGTTCGGCGAGGAGCAGGGCGTGGGTCTCACGGTCGTGGCGGGCGCCGCGGACGGCGTACTCGGCGAGCTGGTGGCGTATCCCCTCGAGGGCCGCGGCGGGCCAGTGACGGCCGGCGGCCGTCAGGGCTGCGCCGGCACGGCGGAGGGTTCCGTCCAGGACGCGGCCGGCCTGGGGGACGCCTTCGACGAGGAGTTCGTCGACGAGGTCCATGGCTGCGCGGTGGGCGCTGTCGCCGTTGCCCGGGGTCGTTTCCTTTCCTCCGACGGTGACTCGGTCGCCGCCCTCGGTGTCGGCGGCTCGGAAGGCCCAGACGGCAAGTACGACCGTCGCGCCGCGCAGCGGCTCGGCGGCGTCGGTGACGGCGAAGCCGGGGCGTCGGGGCACGGGGAAACGGACGGTGCAGGCGGGGAGTTCGACGGCGGGAACGGGGTCGGCGGGGGTGGGGCGGTGGAGGACGGCCCGGTAGCCGCGGTCGTGGATGCGACGGGCTGCGGTGAGGGCGGGACGGCCGAAGGCCTCGGCGAGGGCGGTGTCGTCGATGCTTCCGGGTGACCAGTCGGTGAAAGGCGGCGGGGTGTCCGATGCGGTCGCGGTGCGCTGGTAGGCGAGGACGAGGCCGATGCGGTGGCGGCAGAGTCCGTGGGCCTCGCAGCTGCAGCGGGCGTCCTGCAGGGTGGCGCCGGGCGGCAGCCGGGTCTCGGTGCCGTCAGGAAAGCAGCCGTGCACGGTGTGGTCATCGGTGACGTCCAGGTCGGGGCCTGCTCCGGCGTCGAGGTCCTTGGCGGCGCGTTTGACCAGGCCGCGGTTGGCGAGGGCGGCGAGGGTGTCGGGGGTGAGGGCGAGCAGGTCGGTGCGGGTCATGCCGTTCGTCCTCCGTGGGCCATTCTCTCGGCGACGAATTCGGCCAGGTGGCCGGGGGTCATGGCACCGATGTGCGCGCCGGCCTCGGCGAGGCGGCCGGCCAGGTCGCGGTCGTAGGAGGGGGCGGCCTCCTCGTCGAGGGCGGCGAGGCCGAGGACGGTGACGCCCTGTCCGGCCAGGTCGCGCACGGTGCGGGTCAGCCGGTGGGCGTCGCCGCCCTCGTAGAAGTCGGTGATCAGGGCGACGATCGTGCGGCGCGGGTTGTCGACGAGGCCGGCGGAGTAGTCGACGGCGCGGGCTATGTCGGTGCCACCGCCGAGCTGGACCTTCATCAGGAGTTCGACGGGGTCGGTGACGTCGGAGGTGAGGTCGACGACCTGCGTGTCGAAAGCGACCAAGTGGGTGCGCAGTCCGGGCAGGCCCCACAGGCAGGCAGCGGTGACGGCGGAGTGGATCACGGATCCGGCCATGGAGCCGGACTGGTCGACGAGGAGGATCAGCTGCCACTTCTCGAGGTGGCGGCGGGTGCGGGAGTGGAAGTGCGGCTGCTCGATGAGGATGCGGCGGTCCTCGGGCCGGTAGTGGGCGAGGTTGGCGCGGATCGTGGCCCTGAAGTCGAAGTTCCGGGCGAGGGGGGTTCGGCTGGGGCGGCGGGAGCGGGCTCCGCTGAGGGCGCGCCGGATCTCCGTCCTCAGCCGCTCGGTCAGGTCGCGCACGACGGCTTCAACGATGCGCCGGGCGGCGGCCAGAACCTGCGGGTTCATCAGGTGTTTGGTGCGCAGCACGGCTCGCAGCAGGCTGGTGCTGGGTTGCACGCGGAGAAGAACGTCGGGGTCGGTGACGATCTCGTCGATGCCGTAGGTCTCCACGGCGTCGCGTTCGAGGCGCTCGACCGTCTCCCGGGGGAAGAGACGGTGGATGTCGTCGAGCCAGTCGACGACGGCGAGCGTGGAGGGGCCGTCGCCGCCCTCCCGGTCGTGGGCGGTGCCGCGGCGTTCACCACGGCGGGCGAGGTCGTCGTCGCGGCCGTAGAGCCACTGGAGGGCGGTGTCGCGGGCGGCGTCCGGGCCGTCGAGGCCGCCGGTGCGGCGTTCGGCGGGGGCGCCGAGGATCAGCCGCCAGCGTTCCAGTCCTGCGCGGGGGTCGTCGGGGGTCATCGGGGTGCTCCGAGAGCGTGCCGGTCGAGCAGGAGGTCGGTGTGTTCCTCGAGGGCGGCGGCACGGGCGAGGAGCAGCGGGTCGGCGGTGGTGCGCAGCAGGGTGCGGGCGGAGCCGTGCAGGTTCCGGCGGTCGAGGAGGAGTTGTGCGACGCGTTCGCGTTCACGGGGCGGGAAGAAGGCGAAGGCCTGACGCAGGGCGGGCAGGGCGTGGAGGAAGACGTCGTCGGTCATGGTGGTGACGACGCCGTCCAGGGTGTCGAGCAGGGACTGTTCGCCCTTCGGGACGGGCCGCAGGACTTCTTCGCGGGCGAGGGCGAGCAGGCCGGCCAGCCAGTCGCCGAGGACAGCGGGGTCGGCCGCGGCGGCGAACGCTTCGGCCTCGCCGGCTGGTTCGGCCAGGGCTCCGAGGGCGCAGCGCAGGCCGAGGGCGGCGCCGCGCAGGTCGGCGGGGGCGTGCCGGTCGCGGGCGATGCGGGCGGCGGTCGCGGCGGCGGTTTCCGGGGTGAGAGTAAGGGCGGGTGCGGCGTGGAGGAGGGCGTCGCGGGCGGCGGTCAGGGCGCGCAGGCGGGGGACGTCGACGCGGGGCGGGCCGCTGTGGAGGTTCTCTACGAGGTGGAAGAGCCGGTCGACGGCGTGGTCGAGGACGGTGCCGAGCAGCGGGTCACGGGCGGTACCGAAGACGCGGTCATGGCGCCAGAGGCCCAGGACCACGGCGAGGGCCCGCCCGAGGGGGCCGGGGTCGCCGGTGGTACGGATCCGGTGGGGGAGGCTGTCCAGGAGGTCGCGGGAGAGGGTTCCGGCTCCGCAGAGGACGGCGTCGAAAAGGAGGGCGGCGGTGGTCCCGGCGTCGGCGGCTGTACTGGTGTCGCGGAGGCGGCGGGCGAGGAGGGCTGCGGCGGCCTCGTCGGGTCGGGCTCCGTAGGCGCCGGCCTCGGTCAGTGCGGCGTCGCGGCCGGTGCGGGGGCAGGGTTCCCAGGTTTCGTGGTCGCGGGGGTCGGCTCCGTGGTCGGGGCCGGTGAGGCGGGTGTGGCCGGGGATGCCGAGGATGCGCAGCTGGTGGAGGAAGCGGCTGCGTTCGAGCCCTCGGGGGTTGGCGAGCTCGAGGTCGAGAGTGCGGTCGCCGTCAAGGCCGAGGCGGATCTCCTCGGCAGTCACGTGGTCGACCAGGGGTGGCAGCGGGGTGTCGGGATGGAGGCGGCCGGTGCGGTCGCCGGTGCAGGCGACGACCGTTTCGACGACGGCGGGGTGGGCGCCGGGCCTCAGGGGGCCGTCGGTGTTCCAGGGGAGCGGCTGGTCGAGGTCGTCAGTGATCAGTGCGGCGGCGAGGCCGTCCAGGACGTCGACGCGGGCGGGGCGGGGGTGTCCGCGGAGGGCGGCGAGGCCTTCGGTGAGGGTCTGGGCGGAGATCAGGGCGGCGGTGGAGACGGGGAGGCGGGCGCGGAGCCGTTCCACGACGGTGCGACGGAGGGTTTTCGCGGCCGCGTCGGGGCCTTCGTCCCACAGGTGCTGGTAGTAACCGGGGGACGGCATGCCGGACTGGTAGCCGGCGAAGGCGTCCATCTGGCGGAAGGAGTAGGGCACCAGGAAGCTGCCGCCCGCGGCCCCGTCGGGCGGGACGGGCACCGGGGGCCATGCGGCGGGTTCCGCGTCCGGAGACGTGCCAGGGGCGGCGGTGAGGGCGCGCAGGGCGGGCTGGTGGAAGCCGCCGGTCACCACCAGGACCGGCCGGCCGCCGGCGTGTGCGACTGCGGCACGGACCCAGGAGGCCATGTGCTGCTCGCGGGCGCGGTCCCCGTCGTCGGCCTCGGTGTCACCACGTACCAGGGCGAAGTAGGCGTCCAGGCGGTCCTGCAGGCCGTCCGGATCGGCGATCTCGAAGACGCGGTCCCACAGGGCGTCCACGGTGTCGACCCGGTAACGGGCGCGGAGCCGTTCGGTGGCGCGGCTGTAACGGGTCTCGGCGTCGGCGTAGCGGTTGGCTGCGCCGTCGGGCCGGTCGGTGAAGGCGGGGTGCCAGGCGGGCAGGTCGATGAACCGGACCTCGGCGCCCGCGGTACGGCCCTCGGTGAGTGCCACCCATTCCGGGGAGTACGCGCACAGCGGGGCCCAGGAGGTGGCAACCCGTTCGGTGTCGCGGTAGTGGCTGAAGACGGCGATGGGCAGTTCGTGTCCGAGGAGCAGTTCACCGATCCGGTCGTTCATGTCGGCGGGGCCCTCGACCAGGACGTATGCCGGACGCAGTTCGCGGATCGTGCGGCGGACGAGGCCGGCGCAGGCCGGTGAGTGGTGGCGCACCCCCAGGAAGGTGACGCGGGCGGTGCTCACCGTTGGTCCAGCAGGTGCCGGGCCTCGTGGAGGGCCTGCCACTGGGGGCCTCGGCGCAGGCGGGCCTGCTGTTCGAGGAAGCGGCGCAGGTGGGCGAGGTCCTCGGGGCTGTCCTTGGCGGCGGTGCCGACGAGACAGGAGACGATGTCGGCGGCGTTGCCGGCCTCGCCGCGCAGGAACCAGCCGCGCAGGCCGACGGCGTGGGCCGTGGAGACGGCTTCGGCGGTGCTCATCGCTGCGGAGGGCCGGTCGCCCCGGCCGGGTTCGCCGCGCAGTTCGCGGAAGGTACCGACCAGTACCTCGAGGACGTCCCGGTCGGGTGCCCGCTCGACTCCGGACTCGCGGAGCAGGGCGGTGGACTCGGCTTCGACGAGGGCGAGTTCGGTGTCGAGGTCGGGTATCGGGAAGACGGTCTCGAAGTTGAAACGGCGTTTGAGTGCGGCGCTCATCTCATTGACGCCGCGGTCGCGGGTGTTGGCGGTGGCGATGACGTTGAAGCCCTGGCGGGCGAAGACCATGCCGTCGTCGCCGTCGAGTTCGGGGACGGCGACGACGCGTTCGGAGAGCAGGGAGAGCAGGCAGTCCTGGACCTCGAGGGGGCAGCGGGTGATCTCCTCGAAGCGGGCGATGCGTCCCTCGGCCATGCCGCGGAGCATGGGGGCGGGCACCAGGGAGCGGCGGGAGGGGCCTTCGGAGACCAGCAGGGCATAGTTCCAGGAGTACTTGATCTGGTCCTCGGTGGTGGCCGCGCCGCCCTGCACAGTGAGCGTGGAGGTGCCGCTGACGGCTGCCGCGATGAGCTCGGAGAGCAGCGACTTGGCAGTGCCGGGTTCGCCGACGAGCATCAGCCCCCGGTTGGTGGCCAGGGTCACCAGGGCCCGTTCGACGAGCGAGGGGCTGCCGACGAACTTGCGGCTGATGCCGGCGTCGGGGTCTCCGACCACGAAGCGGAGGGCGGCACGGAGGCTGAGCTGCCAGCCGGGCGGCCGCGGGTCGGTGTCCGCAGCACGCAGTTCGGCGAGTTCATCGGCGTGGCGCACTTCTGCGGGCGGGCGCTGCAGGCGGGGCGGGTGCGGGTCGCTCACTGTGGTCATGGCAAAGCTCACTTGGCGGTGATGTCGGTCAGGTCGGCGAGAATCTCGGAGGCGATGACGGGGTCGATCCCGCCGAGGCGGTGCGGGTACGTGTGGCTGCGCCAGTAGTCACCGGGGGCGGTGTCGATCCATATGGTCTCGAGGGTCTGGTCGGGAAACTCGTCGACCATGCCGACGGCGATGCCCTCGTCGAGGGCGATGACGAGGTGGCGGTCGCGGGCGATGGGGCGGGAGAACCAGCGTTCCACGCCGTTGTCCTCGGGCGTGCCACGTTCCCAGCCGCGCTTGGTGAGGCCGAGCAGTTTGCCGACGGGGACGGTGACGCCCTCGAAGCGGGTCAGCCGGTGGCCGGTGACCTCCGCGTCGGTGAAGGCGTGCACGGGGCGCCCGAGCTGGGGGAAGGGCTGGAGGATCTCGTAGTCGGCGAAGAGGTCGGCCCAGGCCTCGAGTTCGTCTCCCAGGTGGAGGGGGTGGGCGAGGCGCACGGTGGCGTCGGCGGGGAGGGCCCATGCGTCGTCGTGGACGTCGGCGAGGGTGAGGTCCTCGGCGACACGGAACGCGGTCACCATGCCGTCGCCGTCGCCGAGCCAGACCAGGCGACGCACCAAGTGGCACAGAAGGGGGTGCTCGACGAGCAGTTCGCGGAACTCGGCGGCGGTCCAGGAGCGGCCGGTGACCATGGCGGCCTCCAGGCGGCGCAGCTGGTCGGAGGCAATGGTTCGGACCTCCTTCTTGAGGGCGGCGAACCGCTTGCGCTCGGCGGGGGCGAGTTCCGGGTCGTCCTTGACGCCCGGGGCGGGCAGGGCCTTGCGGAGCTTGCCGGTCTCGTCGCGGACACAGGGGCGGAGCTGTTCGTCGAAGGTGACGGTGAAGCGGCGCGGGCCGTAGTCGATGACGGTGCTGCCGTCGTCGGCGAGGCCGAGGTCGGGGACCAGCCGGTCGGCGAGCTGGTCGGCGGTGAGGCCGAGTCCTTCGGCGACCTCGTCGATCTTCTCCCGGGCTCGCTTCTTGAGGGCCTTGAACGGCACACGCTGGGAGATGCCGTGCAGATGGCGCAGGGCGGTGTCGGTGCCGATCGCAGCGAGGACGGTGAGGCCCTCGACGGCCCGGTGGTGGGCGTTCTCACCGGGCCAGGCACGCACGAGGGGGGTGAGACGGCGGACGGTCTCGTCGTCGCCGAGGGAGCCGAGGGCGTGGAGGGCCCAGCTGTCCTTGGCCGGCATGCCGTGGAACCGCCACGTCTCGAAGAGGGCCCAGCCGAACTCGGCGAGGGAGCCGGCGTCGCAGTGCTCGGTGACGGTGGCGAGGCCGGGGTAGACGTCACCGGGCTTGGAGATCTGCAGCATGGTCGTCACGTGGCGGACGGCGTCGGCGGGCAGGGCGCCGCGGCCGCCGGTGAGCTGGATCTGCGGGAACAGGGCGGGGTCGGCCCAGGTGCAGGGGGACGGCATCCTCGCCGGGAGGGCGGCCTCCAGCGGATCGCCGGCGAGGAGGTCGGCGACGATCTCCTCGGCCTCGGCGCCGCAGCCGGCGGCGATCTCCCGCACGGCCTCGGCGCCCACCTCTGCGGCGAGTTGCCGCAGGGCGTGTTCGGCGTGGGTGCGGGGCGTGCCCGCCGGGCCGACGGCGTCGGGAAAGAGGAAGGCGGCCGCGGCCCGGCCGTGGCGGCGGAGCCAGGCGACAACCGTGGGCCTCAGCGACTGGCGACGCACCAGCCACTCGGCCATCTGCCGGGCCACCTCGACGCTGCGGTAGGGCAGCAGCAGGCCACAGGCGGTGGCCGGGTAGCGGGCGGCGAGCCGGCTCAGCATCGGCAGGGCGTGCAGGCCGTGGCGGGCGGCGACGGGCCTGAGGTGGCTCTCGGTGTCCCAGACGCGCTCGGGGGCGAAGGCGTCGAGCAGTGGGCGTACGACGTCCTCGCGGCCGGTGACGAAGAGGCGGGCGGCGTGGATGTTGCCCCGCCACGTCCCCTGCTGCATCTGCTGGATCTCGCGGGACCAGTCGTGCTCGCGCCACCAGGGGGTTTCGGCGACGACGGTGGCCGCCCAGGCCTCCTGCTCCCCGGGCTTCCAGGCCACCTCGGCCTGCGGCGCCCCGGGGACGTCGCGGGCCACGCGGGCCTTGCGACCGGTGCGTTTCCGGGTCCACGGCGGGGCGACCAGCAGGGCGGGGAGCGCCTCCGCAGGCGCTTCCGCGTCCCGTTCGCCCCGCTTCAGCAGCGGGGCGACGACGGCTGCGGATGCCTCGGGCAGGACGGGCAACGTCTCCTTCGTGAGCTCCGGGTGGGTCACCACGTGCAGGGGCAGCAGCATCCGGGCCAGGGGCGCGTGTTCGCTGTCCCCCGCCGCGGCGGCGGAGAGCAGCCGCAGGGCCCGCCGCGGGTAGCGGTTCATGGCGTCGAGCAGGGCGGGGCGGACATTGCGGTCGCCGCTCTTCTTCAGCAGCAGGCGGAAGGCGTCGTCGGTGGGCAGTTCGGCGGCCCAGCCCGCGACGTCCCGGTGTCCGTCGGATCCGTAGGCTCCGTCGAACGCGTCCTCCAGCAGGGACCCGACGGCGGGACCGATCCGGTTCGCGAGGGTGGCGAGCAGTTGAAGGTTCCAGCCGTTCCAGCCGAGTCGTGCTCCTTCGCCGATGCGGGCGATCTGCTCCGGCCGGTACAGGGAGAGAAGGAGCATGCGCCGCAGGCCGAAGTCGTTCGGTATCGGGCCGTCGCAGCACTCGTCGACCCAGGCATGCTCCTCGGGTACCAGGTAGGAGACCACGATGCGGCGCTCGGCGCTGTCCCGGAGGTTGGCGAGGGCCTCGACGGTCCGCCGTCGCGTCTCCTCGTCGGCCGCCGCGAGCAGGTCCCGGACACGGGCGGCGGTCTCCCACACGTAGTAGGTCTGGTAACCGGTCGCTCTCCGCAATGCCGCGTCGTACCGTCGGGAACCCGCCTGCATGTAATGGGGGTTGACGCCTCCCAGTTTCACGACGGCACGGGCGGCGAACGGCAGGCCGTGCTCGGTCACGCAGGCGTCGACGAGCACGTCCACCATCGTGTAGTGCCAGCCAACGGCGATCTCCACGGCGGCTCCGAGCGGAGAGGGACTGCCCTCCCGGTGGGCCCGGCCCTCCTTCACCAGCTCCGGGTCGCTGCCGGAGGAGGAGAACATCTCCTCGAACCAGGCCGCCTCCTGCGCGTAGCGGCGAGCGGCCTTCTCCACCGCGTCCTCGGTCGGCTTCGCGGCGGCCCGGAGCACGGGCAGGGCCCGCAGCCAGGCGGCGGGCATCTCGAACCGGTCCTCGTCGGCAATTCCCTGGTGCATCGCGCTGTTCCTCCCCGTCACCCGTTGCACGGGGACCTCCTGAGCAGTTACCGATCACGTTAGACCTCGGCACTGACAACGGTCGGGCCCGTGCACGCCCGGGCGGCGGCACATCCGCATCGCAGGATCCCCTGCCCCTCACGACCAACTGCTCTGTGCTGCTCGCACTTTCGACCTGCATCAGGTGTACGGGGCACTGTCTGCCCGCAGATCGCCCCCCTGTACCGATCACTGCACCGACGAGGTGCTGTGCGACTTGGAAGGCCAACGGGGGGCTCCGGTATGGCTGTACGAGGCAGGTCCACGGGCCGACGAGCGACTGTCACTGCACCACTCAGACCTCGGCACTCAGACCTCGGCGCGACGACGCTCCGGCCGCCGCCGTGGAGGAAGCCGGCCCGTACGAACGGAGACGGGAGAACTCGACGCCTCCCAGCGGACAGGCGCGCATCACGCCGACGGAAGACAGGGACGCTGGTGGGCCGCCGATGCGTCTTCATCGGCAAGGCTGAAGCCTGCCGGCCAGGGGACGGGGCAGGGGCCGGAGTGATCCTTTGGTCGGGAAGTCCACGTGAGGGCGTGCGGCGCCTTGGTGGAGGTCACGGAGATCACCCGGCTTCTCATGACCACCCTCGGCCGCCGGTCCAGCCCCCGCCCGGCCTCCCCAGTCTCAGAGCGCGGAGGCCGGGCCTGGTTCGCTCGTCGGGTTTCACGGAACTACCCCAGGCACGACAACCGGACCTGACGGTTTGCATTGTCGCGATTTGTGTCGACCAGGCACACCGACTGCCACGTCCCCAGTTCCAGCGAGCCGCCGAGCACCGGCAGTGTCGCGTGCGGAGGTACGAACGCCGGGAGTACGTGGTCGCGGCCGTGGCCGGGGCTGCCGTGGCGGTGCTGCCAGCGGTCGTCGGCCGGGAGGAGGGTGTGCAGGGCGGCGAGGAGGTCGTCGTCGCTGCCGGCGCCTGTCTCGATGACGGCGATACCGGCCGTGGCGTGCGGAACGAAGATGTTGAGCAGGCCGTCGCGGCCCCGGGCGGCCTCGCGGAGGAAGGATTCGCAGTCACCGGTGAGGTCGACGACTCGTTCGTCGGAGCCGGTGGAGATGTTCAGGATGCGGGTCGTGAATGCGTCGGACATGGGGTCATTGTCGCTCCCGCAGCGCCGATGCGGCCGCAGCGCGTGAGTGAGGGGCGCGCCGCGCCCATGCGGGCCGGCCATGGCGTCCGCGTGTCAACGCCTCACGCGGGGGCGGCTGATGCTGAACGTCGTCAGGGGTGCAGGCTCCGCCTGGCAGCGACGCTGCGGCGATCACCTCGACCACGACCGGTGCTACGCCGGCAACGCCGGTCGGGCAGCAACGAATGCGGGCGCTGCACGGCGGCCGCGCGAGGGGCTCGAGATCGCGGCGAACCTGCGGCCCGGGGTCGGCCTGGTGCGCGACGGTGCCGGAACCGCCCTGGCGGCAGCCACGCAGAGGTTGCCGACCGGGTCGAGGAGCACCACGCGCTCGGCATCGGCCCCTTCGTCCTCTCCGGCTACGCCGCGCGTGGGCCGCTGCCCGTCGACGCGCCCCTCGGGCAGGGCGCCCCGCTCCTGGTCGCGGGCGGCGCTGAGCGGGGAGGAGCGACGGGAAGATCCCGCACCCCGGTCGAGTTGGTACAAGCGTGAACGAGATCGGGGCAGTCGGAGCCGGAGCGGGCAGAGCAGTCGGAGCGGGCGACGCCGTCGGCGGGGCGGGTGGCGCGGCCGGGGTGCTGCGGGGCGCGGACGCGCGGCCGGACGGTGCCGCCGCGCCCGTCGAGGCCAAGGTCGACGTCGTCGTCATCGGCGCCGGTCAGGCCGGTCTCTCCGCCGCCCACCACCTCCGCCGGGTCGGGTTCGAGCCGGAGCGGGACTTCGTCGTGCTCGACCACGCGCCCCGGCCCGGCGGCGCCTGGCAGTTCCGGTGGCCCTCACTCACGTACGGCAAGGTGCACGGTATGCACTCCCTGCCGGGCATGGAGCTGACCGGCGCCGACCCCGCGCGCCCCTCGTCGGAGGTCGTCGCCGCGTACTTCACCTCGTACGAGGACCGGTTCGACCTGCGTGTACGGCGGCCCGTCGAGGTGCGGCGGGTACGGGAAGGGGACGGCGGGCGGCTGCTCGTCGAGACCTCGGACGGGGTCTGGGCGACGCGTGCGCTGATCAACGCGACGGGGACCTGGGACAAGCCGTTCTGGCCGCGCTATCCCGGGCAGGAGACGTTCCGCGGGCGGCAGCTGCACACCGCTCAGTACCCGGGGCCCGAGGCGTTCGCGGGGCAGCGGGTCGTCGTGGTCGGCGGCGGCGCCTCCGGGACGCAGCACCTCATGGAGATCGCCCCGTACGCCGCCGCGACGACCTGGGTGACGCGGCGGCCGCCGGTCTTCCGCGCGGGCCCCTTCGACGAGGAGCGCGGGCGCGCGGCGGTGGCGATGGTCGAGGAACGGGTGCGGCAGGGGCTCACACCGTTGAGCGTCGTCTCGGTGACCGGCCTTCCGGTCAACGACGCGGTCCGGGAGGCCCGCGCGAACGGGGTCCTCGACCGCCTCCCCATGTTCGACCGGATCACGCCGACCGGTGTGGCCTGGGACGACGGGCGTACGGTCGAGGCCGATGCCATCCTGTGGGCCACCGGATTCCGGGCCGCCATCGACCATCTCGCACCGCTGAAGCTGCGCGAGCCCGGCGGCGGCATCCGGATGGAGGGCACACGGGCCGCTCTGGACCCGCGCGTGCATCTGGTCGGGTACGGGCCGTCGGCCAGCACGATCGGCGCGAACCGTGCGGGGCGCGCGGCGGTGCGGGACGTGCAGCGACTGTTGCGGACGGAGCCGGTGGAGTCGGCGGAGTCGGCGGAGTCGGAAGACGCGCCGACAGCGGCTTAGACGCCCGCGCTTCCGATCAAGGCCCCGTGCCGATCAAGGCCCCGCGCCGATCAAGGTTCCGTGCCGATCAGGTGCGCGCGCCGATCAGCTGTCCTTGCCCGTGTTCCCCTGTTCCTTGTTGAACTCCGCCACATTCCTCTGCTGCTCGGCATAGTCCGAGGTGAAGCGGGTGTCGCCCGGCTTGACCGTCACGAAGTACAGCCAGTCGCCGCGCGTCGGCCGCGTCGCCGCCTTCAGCGCCGTGTCACCCGGATTGCTGATCGGCGAGGGCGGCAGCCCCTTGCGGGCGTACGTGTTGTACGGGCTGTCCGCCTTGGTGTCCTGGTGGCTGGTGTCCAGCGTGGAACGGTTGAGCGCGTAGTTGATGGTCGAGTCCATCTGCAACGGCATGCCGTGGCCGAGCCGGTTGTAGATGACGCGGGCCACCCGGCCCATGTCCTCCTCGTTGTCCGCCTCCGCCTCGACGATGCTCGCGACGGTGACCGTCTGGTACGGGTTCACCGATGTCGGGGCGCCGCTCGCGGTCGCCCGGCTGCCGTCGAACCTCTTGGTGGCCGTGTCGACCATGTACGAGAGGACCGACTCCGGGGTCGACTTGTCGTCGATCGGGTACGTCGCCGGGAACAGATAGCCCTCAGGGTTGCCGCCCGCCTCGTCCGGAAGCCGGAGCTTCGCCTTCGGCACGGCCTTTCTGGTGGCACCGGCGGGCAGATCGAGCGCCTTGTCGACGGCGTCGTAGACCTGACTCGACCGCCAGCCCTCCGGAACGGTCAGGGCAGTCGGCCCCTTCTCGTCGCCGGTCATGGTCAGCGGCACCACGACAGCGGCGGCCACCACGACGGCTCCGGTCACGATCAGGGCGATACGTCCCTTGCGCGTGGGTCGCAGCGGGCCCCGTCGCGGAGTCCGAGTCTGGTTCGGCATACAGGTACGATAACCCGCACATCAGGCGTTACGGACATATTCACCGCTCCCGCGCCGTACTCAGGCCGCCGTCTCGAGGCGCGCGTCACGCCGGACCAGTGCCGCATACCGGCCCTCCGTGCCGAGCAGTTCCTCGTGCGTGCCGCGCTCGGCTATGCGGCCGCCGTCCAGGACCACGATCTGATCGGCGCCGCGGATCGTGGAGAGGCGGTGCGCGATGGTGAGCGTGGTGCGGTCGGCCGAGAGGGCGTCGATCGCTTCCTGCACGGCGTGCTCGGTGCGGGTGTCGAGCGCGCTGGTCGCCTCGTCGAGGATGAGGATCGGCGGGTCGCGCAGGATCGTGCGGGCGATGGCCAGGCGCTGCTTCTCTCCACCGGAGAAGCGGTGGCCCCGCTCACCGACCACGGTGTCGTACCCGTCGGGCAGACCGGCTATGTGGTCGTGGATCTGGGCCGCCGCGGCCGCAGCGTAGAGCTCCTCATCGGTGGCGTCCGGCTTGGCGAACCGTAGATTGTCGGCGACCGAGGCGTGGAAGAGGTACGTCTCCTGCGAGACGACGCCGACCGCGCGCGCGAGGGTGTCGAAGTCCAGGTCGCGCACGTCGATCCCGTCGATCGTGACGCGGCCGCCCGTGACGTCGTACAGCCGCGGCACGAGGTAGCTGAGCGTGGACTTGCCGGAGCCGGTCGGCCCGACCACGGCGAGGCTGCCGCCGGCCGGGACGGTGATGTCTATACCGTCGAGGATGGGCTTCTGCCGGTGCTGCACACCCTGCCCGTTGCCCGCATCCGCATCCGCCGCATCCGCATCCGCATCCGCATCCGCATCCGCATCCGCATCAACGTCGTACCGGAACTCGACGTCCTCGAAGCGGACCTCGCCCTTGACGCTGTCGAGGTGGACCGCGTCCTCGCGCTCGGTGATGTCGACGCGCAGGTCGAGGTATTCGAAGATGCGCTGGAACAGGGCGAGCGAGGTCTGAATCTGGACGCCGGTCTGCAACAGGCTCACCGTCGGCCGGAACAGTCCCTGCTGGAGCGAGACGAACGCGACGAGCGTGCCGATCGAGACGCTCGGACCGCCGAGCTGGAAGGCGATGCCGGCCGCCCAGTAGATGAACGCGGGCATGGCGGCCATGACGATGCTGATGACGGCCATGCGCCAGCGGCCCGCCATGTTCGAGCGCACTTCGAGGTCGACGAGGCGGTCCGACTCGTCGGAGAAGGACCGGGTCAGGGAGTCGGCGCGGCCCATGGTGCGGCCCAGCAGGATGCCGCTGACGGAGAGCGACTCGGTGACGGTCGCGGCCATGGCGGCCATCTGCTTCTGACGCTGGGTGGCGATCTTCTTGCGCTCGCGGCCGACGCGGCGGGCTATCCATACGAAGACCGGCAGCAGAAGCAGGGAGACGACCGTGAGGCGCCAGTCCAGGGCGACCATGGCGACGATCGTGGCGACGACGCTCGTCAGGTTCGACACGAGGGATGTCGCCGTGGAGGTCACCGTCGCCTGCATGCCGCCGATGTCGTTGGCGATACGGGACTGGACCTCGCCGGTGCGGGTCCTGGTGAAGAAGGCGAGCGACATGCTCTGCAGTCGCCCGTAGACGGCCGTGCGCAGGTCATGCATGACGCGCTGGCCGACCGTCGTCGAGATCAGCGTCTGCAGGACACCGAAGACGCTGGTGACGACGGCGCTGAGGATCATGCCGAGGGCGAGCAGGCTGAGCAGCCCGGTGCGGCCCTGCGGGATGGCGACGTCGAGAATTTCCTTCAGCAGGAACGGCGTCGCGACCGTGACCAGCGAGGCGGCGCCCACGAGCAGGCCGACGAGGGCGAGCCGGGCACGGTAGGGGCGGAAGAGGGCAAGGATCCGGCGGATCTGCCGCGGCTGGTCCGACGACCGGGCATCGGGGGGCGGCGTCCAGTCGATTACGTCGCGGGGCATGGGCCTCCTAAGTAGGGGAGAGACCGGCCGGCACGTGCCGATCTCGACGCTGAGGAGCATAGCTCATTGTTACCTATACTCACAATGCACAAAGTCCTGCTAATGTTCCCGCCATGAGTACCCCGGACGCCGACGGCTTCCTCGCCGAACAGCTGCTGCGACTCACCCGCCGTCTGCAGCGCATCCAGAAGCGCCAGCTGGAGCCCGTCGGGATCACGCCCGCCCAGTCCCGGCTGCTGCGCACGCTGGTGCACTACGAGACGCCGCCGCGGATGGCCGACCTCGCCCAGCGCCTGGAGGTCGTACCCCGCGCCGTCACCAGTGTCGTGGACGGCCTCGAAGCCGGTGAGCTGGTGCGCCGTGTGCCCGACCCCACCAACCGCCGCGTCATCCGGATCGAGCTGACCGAGCGGGGCCGGGCCGCCCTGCGGGAGCTGCGCAGCGCGCGCCGCGCGGCCGCGGAGGAGATCCTGTCCCCGTTGGACGCACCGCAGCGCGCCCAGCTCACCACGTTGCTGAACGCGCTGTTCGAGGCCCCCCGCGACCTCAGATGCGAGCGCCCGCGCGAACATGAGAGCTGACAGCCCGACGTAGAACGAGGAGAGGCGAGAGGCATGCCGTTGCTGGAGCCGAAGCCGGAAGCCCTGCGACCCGGATCCCGCCCGTCGGGCCCGGCGCACGACCGGGTCACGGACGAGCAGGCGGGCGGCACCCCCCACCCGCTCCGCTCGGACCTGGAGCGGCTGCTCGGCGCGGACAAGGTCCTCACCAAGATCTCCGACCTCGTGCGGTACGCCTCGGACGCGAGCCCTTATCGCTTCGTGCCGAAGGTCGTGGTGGTCGCCGAGGACATCGACGACGTGTCGGCCGTGCTCTCGTACGCGCACGGCAAGGGCCGCGAGGTCGTCTTCCGCGCGGCGGGCACGTCGCTGAACGGGCAGGCGCAGGGCGAGGACATCCTGGTGGACGTCCGTAGATTCTGGTCGGGCGTCGAGGTCATCGGCGACGGCTCGAGGGCGCGCATCGGCCCCGGCACCACCGTGGTACGGGCCAACATGACGCTGGCCCGGCACGGGCGCGTGCTCGGCCCGGACCCGGCGAGCGCCGTCGCCTGCACGGTCGGCGGCGTGGTGGCGAACAACGCCTCGGGCATGACGGCGGGCACCACCCGCAACTCGTACCGTACGGTCGCCTCGCTCACCTTCGTCCTGCCGTCCGGGACGGTCGTGGACACCGCCGGCCCGGCGGCCGACGAGGAGCTCGCGCACGCCGAACCGGCGCTGTGCGAGGGCCTGATGGCGATCAAGCGGGAGATCGAGGCGGACCCGGAGCTGACGCGCCGGATCCGCGCCAAGTACGAGATCAAGAACACGAACGGCTACCGGCTCGACGCCTTTCTCGACGGCTCGACGCCCGTCGAGATCATGCGCGGCCTGATGGTCGGTTCGGAGGGCACCTTCGGGTTCATCTCCGACATCGTCTTCGACACCCTGCCGCTGGACCGGCGGGTGTCGACGGCGCTGCTCTTCTTCCCGTCACTGCCCGCTGCCGCGGCGGCGGTACCGCTGTTCAACGAGGCCGGGGCGCTGGCCGTGGAGCTGATGGACGGCAACACGCTGCGCGCGTCGGTCAGCGTGCAGGGCGTGCCGCAGGACTGGGCCGAACTGCCCAAGGAGACGACGGCGCTCCTGGTCGAGTTCCGGGCGCCCGAGGAGGAGCGGCAGGCCGCCTACGAGGAGGCGGCGGCGAAGGTGCTCGAAGGGCTCGAACTCGTCACCCCTGTCGCCTCGGTGACCAACGCCTTCACGCGCGAAGCGAAGACGATCAACGGGTACTGGAAGGCGCGCAAGGCGTTCGTGACGGCGGTCGGCGGCGCCCGCCCGTCGGGCACGACACTGATCACCGAGGACTTCGCGGTACCGCCGGCACGCCTCGCGGAAGCGTGCGAGACGCTGCTCGAACTGCAGACACAGCACGGTTTCGACGCCGCCGTGGCCGGCCATGCCGCCCACGGCAACCTGCACTTCCTGCTGGCCTTCGACGCCGCGCTGCCTGCGGACGTCGACCGGTACGCGGCTTTCATGGACGACTTCTGCCGTCTGACGGTGGAGCGGTTCGACGGCTCCCTGAAGGCCGAGCACGCCACCGGCCGCAACATCGCGCCCTTCCTGGAGCTCGAATGGGGTCCGCGGGCCACGGAGCTGATGTGGCGCACGAAGCAGATCATCGACCCCGATGGCGTGCTCGCGCCCCGCATCGTCCTCGACCGTGATCCGAAAGCGCATCTGCGCGGCCTGAAGACCATCCCCAAGGTGGAGCTGATCGCCGATCCGTGCATCGAGTGCGGCTTCTGTGAGGACACCTGCCCCAGCGAGGACCTGACCACCACGCCGCGCCAGCGCATCGTGCTGCGCCGCGAGATGATGCGCCAGCCCGCCGGTTCCCCGGTCGAGGACGCGCTGATCGACGCGTACGGCTACGACGCGGTGGACACCTGCGCCGGAGACTCCACCTGCAAGCTGGCCTGCCCGGTCGGCATCGACACCGGGGCCTTCATGAAGGGCTTCCGGCACGCCCGGCACTCGCCGCGCGAGGAGAAGGTGGCCGCGCTCACCGCGAAGAACTTCAAGGCCGTCGAGGCGTCCGCGCGGCTCGCCGTGGCCGCCGCCGACAAGATCGGCGACCGGCTGCTCACCGCCGTGACCAGCAAGGCGCGCAAGGCGGTCCGCCCCGACCTGGTGCCCGAGTGGCTGCCGGAGATCCCGGCCGCGGCCTCCCGCAAACTGCCCCGCACCGCGCGCGTGGGCGCCTCGGCCGTGTACTACCCGGCGTGTGTGAACCGCATCTTCGGCACTCCGGGTGACGTGTCGCTCCCCCAGGCCGTCGTCGCGGTCTCCGCGCGCGCGGAGCGGCCGGTGTGGATCCCGGACGATGTCGCGGGCACCTGCTGCGCCACGATCTGGCACTCCAAGGGGTACGACGAGGGCAACACGGTCATGGCGAACCGGATCGTCGAGGCGGCCTGGGGCTGGACCGCGGGCGGACGCCTCCCGCTCGTCGTCGACGCCTCGTCCTGCACCCTCGGCATCGCGCACGAGGTGGTGCCCTACCTCACCGACGACAACCGGGAGCTGCACGCGGAGCTGACCATTGTCGACTCCCTTGTGTGGGCCGCCGAGGAGCTGCTGCCGCACCTCTGCGTCGAGCGCACGATCGGTTCGGCCGTGCTGCACCCCACGTGCTCCATGGAGCACCTCGGTGACGTGGCCCAGTTGCGGGCGGTCGCCGAGGCCTGCGCCGACGAGGTCGTCGTCCCGGACAATGTGGGCTGCTGCGCCTTCGCGGGCGACCGCGGCATGCTCCACAAGGAGCTGACCGAGAGCGCGACCCGAAGAGAGGCCGCGGAGGTCGCCTCCCGCGACTACGACGCGTACCTGTCGGCGAACCGGATGTGCGAGGTAGGCATGGATCACGCGACGGGTCGTACGTATCGCTCCGTGCTGGTGGAGCTGGAGCGGGCGACGCGTCCCGCGTAGCCCGCCGGGCATGTGGACCATCCGGCATGTGATGCGTCCGGCGCGCGCCCGGCACGTGGACCGGCCGGCATGCGATGCGTCCGGCGCGTGAGGCATTCGGCGCGCGGTCCGTCCGGCGCGCGGTCCGTCCGGCGCGCGGTCCGTCCGGCGCGCGGTCCGTCCGGCGCGCGGTCCGTCCGGCGCGCGGTCCGTCCGGCGCGCGGTGACAGAAGTCCAACTTCCTGTTCTCTTCCGTCCCTTGCGTCCCTCTCTCGGCCCCTCCAAGGTGGCAGGCGTTTGCCCGGCACCGCACCCGCCAGCCTTGAGCCTTGGAGGTCCGATGCACGACGACAACCTGCCCTCGCACGAGACGCCCGAGCCCGACGAGCAGACCGGGACCGGCTCCGGGCCCGACGGCCACTCCCGACGCGACGTCCTGCGCACCGCGGGCGTCACGGGCGCCGGACTCGGTCTCGCCGCGTTCGGCGGCACGGGCGCGGCCCACGCCGCCGCCGAGCCGGACTCCGCACCCACCGCCGCCTCCCAAGCCGCCGCGCCCGCTCGCCAGGGCCGCACGATGGTCGGCGTACCGTTCGAACGGCGCTCCACGGTCCGCGTCGGCATCATCGGACTCGGCAACCGCGGCGGCAGCATGATCGACCTGTTCCTCGCCATGCCGGGCGTCCGCGTCGTCGCGCTCTGCGACCCGGTGAAGGAGAAAACGGCCCGCGCGGCGGCGAAGGTGACGGCCGCGGGCCAGCCGGCTCCGGCCACGTACACCAAGGGCGATCACGACTTCGAGAACCTCTGCACGCGCGGTGACCTCGACTTCGTGTACGCGGCAACGCCCTGGGACCGGCACTTCGAGATGGCGAGGACGGCGATGCTGAACGGCAAGCACGTCGGCGTCGAGTGCCCCATCGCCCTCCAGCTCGACCAGCTGTGGGAGCTCGTGAACCTCTCCGAACGCACTCGCAGACACTGCATGCAGCTGGAGAACTGTTGCTACGGCCGCAACGAGATGCGCGTCCTGCGGATGGCGCACGCGGGTAAGTTCGGACAGCTCCTGCACGGCGCGGGCGCGTACAACCATGATCTACGGGGCCTGATGTTCGACCCCGACTACTACGAGGGCCCATGGCGCCGCCTGTGGCACACCAGACTGCGCGGCGACCTGTACCCGAACCACGGTTTCGGCCCGGTCGCCAACTACATGGACGTCAACCGCGGCGACCGCGTCACCCACATCTCCAGCTTCGGCACCCCGTCCCTGGGCCTGGCCGAGTACCGCGCCGCGCACATGCCGAAGTCCGACCCGAGCTGGAAGGAGTCGTACATCGAGTCGGACCGCACGATCAGCCTCGTCCAGACGGCGAAGGGGCGCGTGATCCGCCTGGAGCACGACGTCAGCACCCCGCACCCCTACTCCCGCATCAACCAGCTCGGCGGCACGAAGGGCGTGTTCGAGGACTATCCGGAGCGCATCTACATCGAGCCCGATCACACGGACGACGCCTGGGGCGACTTCAGCACCTATGCCGACTTCGACCACTGGCTGTGGAAGGAGCACGCCAACCCGCCCGGCGGACACGGCGGCATGGACTACATCATGGTGTACCGCCTGATGCAGACGATGCGGCTGGGACTCGTACCCGACTTCGACGTGTACGACGCCGCGACCTGGACCTCGCCGGTTCCGCTGAGTCACCTCTCCATCAAGGCGAAGGGCGCGCCGCAGGAGATCCCCGACTTCACACGCGGCGAGTGGAGCAAGAGGCGCACCGGGGTGGACTCGGAGAAGCCCGCCGAGGAGTGATCCGGGCGGCGGCGCACGGCTGACGCGGGCCTCGACCGCCGCCCGTGCCGCCAGTACGCTCCCGGCGCACCGGCGCACCGCTGCGCCAAGGGGAGGCGGGGGACATGGGCGAGGACGACGCGCGGCCCGAACCGGGCGCGGCGGCGCTCGCACCGGTGGCCTGGCGGCCGCTGCTGTGCGTCGTCGCCGCGTACGCGGGCGCCTTGACCCTGCTCTCGGCGCGCTACGGCTACCACCGCGACGAGCTGTACTTCCTTGCCGCGGGCCGCCACCTCGACTGGGGCTACGTCGATCAGCCGCCACTCACTCCCCTGCTCGCCCGCGCCTCCACCGAGGCCTTCGGGGACAGCCTGGCAGGACTGCGCGTGGTGGCGACGCTGGCCGCGTCGGCGACCGTGCTCGTCGTCGCTCTGCTGGCAAGGGAGTTGGGCGGCGGGCGCGGCGCCCAACTCCTCGCGGCCGTGCTCGCCGCGCTCGCGGCGCAGGCGCTCGCGGTCGGGCACATGGTGTCCACCGCCACGTTCGACCTGCTCGTGTGGGCGACGGTCAGCTGGATCGTCCTGCGGGTGCTGCGGACCGGGGACGGGCGCTGGTGGCTCGCGGCGGGCGTGGTCACCGGGCTCGGCGTGCAGAACAAGTTCCTGGTGGTACTGCTCGTCGCCGTGCTGCTGGCGTCGATCGCGTGGGTGGGGCCGCGCCGGGTGCTGCGCGGCGGCTGGTTCCTCGGCGGTTTCGGGGTGGCGCTGCTCCTGGCCGCGCCGACCCTGTGGTGGCAGGCGACGCACGACTGGCCGCAGTTCACGGTGGCGCGCGGCATCAGCGAGGACGACGGGGCCGAGAACCGTGCTCTGCTCGTCCCCCGACAACTCATCTACCTCTCCCCGCTCTTCGTGCCCGTGTGGGTCGCCGGGTGGCTGCGGTTGTGGCGTACGCCCCGGATGCGGTGGGCGCGGTCGTTCGCAGTCGCGTATCCGCTGCTGTGTGCGGTGGTGCTGGCGCTCGGCGGCAAGGGGTACTACACGGTGCCGCTGCTCGTGGTGCTGCTCGCGGCGGGCTGTGAGCCGACGGTGCGGTGGGTGACGGCATCGGGGACACGGGCGGTGCGGCGCTCTCTGCTGGTGGCCGCCGTGGTGGTGTCCGCCTTGGTCAACGTCTTGATCACGTTGCCCGTGCTGCCGCCCTCCGCGCTTGCCGTGCCGATGGCGCTCAACAAGGAGCAGGGCGAACAGCTCGGCTGGCCCGAACTGGCCGACGCCGCGCGGCAGGGATGGGTTCGCATTCCACCTCGGGACAGAGCCCGCGCCGTTGTTCTCACCGGCAACTACGGCGAAGCGGGCGCCCTGGCACGCTACGGCCCGGGGCGGGGGCTGCCCGTCCCCTACTCCGGCCATATGAGCTACGCCGACTGGGGTCCGCCGCCCGACTCCGCGAACGGGCCCGTCCTGCTCGTCCGGATGGCCGACGCCTCCGGCATCGACCGGCATTTCACCGGCTGCCGCACGGTCGCCCGGGTCGACAACGGTTACGACGTGGACAACGAGGAACAAGGCGCGGCGATCGTCCTGTGCGACGGCCCCGCGCGGCGGTGGTCCGTGCTGTGGCCGTCATTGCGCCACGCGTACTGAACCCGGACCCGAGCCGGGGCGGCGGTCGTCGGGCCGCTGTCACGCCTTGAGTTCGGCCTTGTCCCCCATCACGACGACCGGGTGCTGCGCGGGGTCGAGCGTCTTGAGCAGGTACTCCATGTTCGCCTTCGACTGGCTCACACAGGCCGACGTCCCGCTGCCGTGGTCCATGTGCAGCCAGATGCTGCCGCCCTTGGACTGGCCCTGCGGGCGGGTCGGGTCGTTCGGCGGGGTGCCCTTGGCGCGGTTGTAGTCGATGGCGATGACGTAGTCGAAGTCGTGCCAGTGGGACTTGGCCCAGTAGTGCGGCGCCTGGATCGACGCGGTCTGCGTGTAGGGCAGCTTCGCGCCCGGGTCGGCGAGGACACCACCGGCGTCGCTGAGCGTGAACACGCCCACGGGGCTGCGCTTGTCACCCTCGCGGTGGTTCGTCGTCCAGCCCTTCTTGCCGTTGTGCCCGGACCAGCTGCGCTCCTTCTTCCAGGTGTCGCCGGACTTGGTGAACAGGGCGATGGTCGCGTTCGCCGAGTCCTCACCGTCCCCGTAGACCGCCACGACCTGACGCGAGTTCGCCGGAATCTGCTTCTGGTAGCGGTCGCCGACATCCGGGATGCGCTTGAGGTCGACGGCCTTGGCCTCGTCGCCGTGCGCGTCGTCCGCACCACGGTGACCGCTCGACGAGTCCTGCCGGCCGCCGTCGTCGGACCCGCACGCCGCCAACGTGGTCAGAAGGACTCCACACGCCGCCAACGCGACACCCGCTCGAACCGCTCCCGCATTACGCATGCGTTCCATGGTCGCACCACACGTCGGGAACCTTCGGCGCGGGCCGCAGGCCCCCGCCGATCCGGGCCGAATCTTTGCCGCGCACCGGAAAACCGTTTGCCTCCGGTCACGGCGGAGCGCGAACCTTTCACGGTTTGTTCCACCCGCGGCTTCTCCTGCCCTCGCGGTTCTCCCTTTCGAGCTCTGGGACGTCATGCAGATCTCCGACCTTCCGTATCCCGACCCGGGCGTGCCCGACGCGCGCTCCGGCCCCCGGTTCCTGCTCTGGCTCGGCCGCAACCAACTCGGCGGCCAGCTCAAGTCCCTCGCCTGGGGTCTGCTCCACTTCACGTCCGTCGCCGGTCTGCCGTACGGCGTCGGCTACGCCGTACAGGCCGTCGTCGACGGTTCCGGCGCCCGCCTCGCCGCGGCCGGCGGCCTGATCGTGCTCCTCGGCATCGCCATCGCGTGCGGGGACACGATGCTGCACCGCACGGCGGTGACGAACTGGATCACCGCCGCCGCCCGCGTGCAGCAACTCCTCGCCCGCCGCACCGCGGCGCTCGGCTCCGCTCTCACCAGGCGGGTCGCCGCGGGCGAAGTGGTGGCCGTGTCCACCGGCGACGTGGAGAAGATCGGATGGTTCGTCGAGGCGCTCTCCCGCTTCGCCGCTGCCGCCGTCACCGTCGTCCTCGTCTGCGTCGGCCTCCTCGTCTACCAGCCCGCGCTCGGTGTCGTCGTCGCGCTCGGCATGCCGGTGCTCGCCCTCGCCGTGCTTCCGCTGCTGCCCCGCGCCACCCGGCGCGCGGACCACCAGCGCGACAAGGCCGGTAAGGCCACCGAACTCGCCTCGGACACCGTCGCCGGACTGCGCGTGCTGCGCGGCATCGGTGGCGAGGAACTCTTCCTCGACCGCTACCGCCGCGCCTCGCAGGAGGTCCGCGAGGCCGCCGTGCGCAGCGCCCGCATGTGGTCGCTCATCTCCTCGGTGCAGGTGCTCCTCCCGGGGCTGCTCCTCATCGTGATCGTCTGGTACGGCGTCCACCTCGCGCGCGAGGGCCGGATCAGCGTCGGCGAACTCGTCACGGTGTACAGCGCGGTGATGATCCTCAATTATCCGTTGCGCCACTTCGAGGAGATCGCCATGGCGTACTCCTTCTCCCGGCCCTCAGCCCAGCGCGCCGCCAGGGTGTTGTCCCTGGAACGCGTCATCGAGCCGTCTGGCGGGCTGCGCGACGCGGCCGCTCCGACCGGGGATCTGTACGACCCCGCGACCGGCCTGCTCGCCCCGGCCGGGCTGCTCACCGCGGTGGTGTGCGGCGACCCGGACCTGGCGGGACGTCTCGCGGACCGCCTGGGCGGGCACGCGACGACCGGCGACACACCCGACCCCGGCTCCGATCCCGGGCCTGAGGTGGATACGGATGCCGGCTCCGGCTCCGGCTCCGGCTCCGGCTCCGGCTCCGGCTCCGCGAAGGGTGGCGGAGGTCGCGCCGGCACGCCCTCCGTACTCATGGGCGGCGTACCGCTCGACGAGTTGCCACTGGACACCGCTCGGACAGTGGTCCTGGTCCAGGACAAGGACCCGGTGCTGCTCTCCGGCACGCTGGCCGAACTCTTCGACGTGCCGTCCTCCGGGGCCGTCCGCCCCGAGGAGGCGCTGGCCGCGGCGCAGTGCTCCGACGTTCTCGCCGCACTCGCCCAGGCTTCGTTGGACGACGACCCGATGAACGCACGCATCACCGAACGCGGCCGGTCCCTGTCCGGCGGCCAGCGCCAGCGCCTGGCCCTCGCGCGCTCCCTCGTCACCGACCCCGAGGCGCTGGTCCTCGACGAGCCGACGTCCGCCGTCGACTCGCACACGGAGGCCGGCATCGCCCAGGGCCTGCGCACCTTGCGCCGGGGCCGCACCACAGTGGTCCTCAGTTCGTCACCGCTGCTGCTCGACCGCGCCGACCGCGTCGTGTTCGTGCACGAGGGCGAGGTGGCGGCGGTCGGTGAACACCGTGAACTGGTGCACACCGAGCCCCGGTACCGCGCCGTGGTCACGCGCGAGACGGACGAGGAGACGGCCGCCGCCCACGCCCACGCGAGCGCCGGGGCACGCGACTGGACCGGCGCCGGATCGAGCACCGCCCCCGGCCCCGGGTCCGCCATCGAGATCGACATCGAGGAGACGGCATGATCGGCGTAGCGCCACCGGCCTACGATCCGGCGGCCCCCACCACGGCGAACACGCTGCCGGTCGGCGCCCCGGCCACGGTCCGCGCGTACGTCCGCGAGCTGTACCAGCGGCACCGCCGCGCCTTCCTGCTGCTGATCGGGGTGAACACGCTCGCCGTGGTCGCCTCGATGGCGGGCCCCTATCTGCTGGGTGGCGTGATCCAGGACGTGGCGGACGGGACCGAAGGGGCCGGTGCCGCCCTGCGCGACCTGCCTCTGGAACGCACCATCGGCCTGTTCGCCCTGGCCCTGGTCGTCCAGGCCGTCTTCGTGCGGCAGGTGCGGCTGCGCGGGGCGATGCTCGGCGAGCGGATGCTGGCGGACCTGCGCGAGGACTTCCTGGTGCGGTCCGTCGGGCTGCCGCCGGGCGTCCTGGAGCGGGCGGGCACGGGTGACCTGCTGTCCCGGATCACCACCGACATCGACCGCCTCGCGAACGCGATGCGGGAGGCCGTGCCGCAGCTGTCCATCGGCGTCGTGTGGGCGGGGCTGCTCATCGGCGGGCTCGCGGTGACGGCGCCGCCGCTGGCCCCCGCGATCCTCGTCGCCGTACCGGTCCTGGTGTTCGGGTGCCGCTGGTACTTCAAGCGGGCCCCCTCGGCCTACCGTTCGGAGGCCGCCGGGTACGCGGCCGTCGCGGCAGCGCTCGCGGAGACCGTGGCCGCCGGGCGCACCATCGAGGCGCACCGGCTCGGTGCCCGGCGCGTGGAGCTGTCCGAGCGCCGCGTCAAGGAGTGGACGGCCTGGGAGCGCTACACGCTCTATCTGCGCTCCGTCTTCTTCCCGGTGATCAGCGCCGTGCACGTCCTGGTCCTGCTGTCCGTCCTGCTGATCGGCGGCGCCTTCGTCCTCCAGGGCTGGATCGGCGTGGGCCAGCTGACGACGGGCGCGCTCATCGCGCAGATGCTGGTGGACCCGCTCGGCCTGATCCTGCGCTGGTACGACGAGCTGCAGGTCGCCCAGGTGTCCCTGGCCCGCCTCGTCGGCGTGCGGGACATCGAGCCGGACGCGGGCGACGCCTCGGTCCGGCCCGACGGCCGCGACGTACAGGCGGACCAGGTGCACTTCGGCTACCGGGAGGGCGTCGATGTACTGCGTGAGGTCACCCTCGACGTCGCTCCCGGCACCCGGCTCGCCCTGGTCGGCCCCTCCGGCGCGGGCAAGTCGACGCTCGGCCGACTGCTCGCCGGGATCTACGCGCCCCGGCTCGGACAGGTCACGCTCGGCGGCGCGGAGCTCTCGCGGATGCAGGCGGAGCGGGTACGGGCCCACGTGGCCCTGGTCAATCAGGAGCACCACGTCTTCGTGGGTTCGCTCCGCGACAACCTCCGGCTGGCCAGCACGGGCGCGGAGGACGCCGAGCTGTGGGCGGCCCTGGGCGCGGTCGACGCCGACGGATGGGCCCGCGCCCTCGCCGACGGCCTGGACACGGAGGTCGGCTCGGGCGGGGCGGCGCTCACCCCGGCGCAGGCCCAGCAGATCGCGCTGGCCCGCCTGGTCCTCGCCGATCCGCACACGCTGGTCCTGGACGAGGCGACATCGCTGCTCGACCCGCGCGCGGCGCGGAACCTGGAGCGCTCGCTCGGCCGCGTCCTCGACGGCCGTACCGTCGTGGCCATCGCGCACCGGCTGCACACCGCGCACGACGCGGACCTGATCGCGGTGGTCGAGGACGGCCGGATCCAGGAGCTGGGCAGCCACGACGAACTGGTCGCGGCGGACGGGGCGTACGCGGCCCTGTGGCGCTCCTGGCACGGATAGCCGCCGCGCCCCGGAGGGGCGGCGGGGTGCGGCCGGGCTCAGATGAAGTTGAGCGCGGCCGCGCACCCGACGCCGCCGAGCACCATGAAGGCGGGCATCAGCACCTTCAGCTCGACCCAGCTGCCCGCCCGGAACCGCATCGCCTTGGGCGGCCCGATCGGGTACCAGCGCTTGCGGCCGATCGGGATGGGCCACAGGATCGGACAGCCCGAGACGGTGAGCGCGTCCCCGATGTCGTGGATCAGCGCGCCGAGGATGATGGGCAGCCCCAGCCACAGGTACTCCTGGCCCGGCTCCTCGAAGAGCCAGCCCGCCCCGTTGTTCGGCTGGTCCAGGATGCCCGCCAGGATCCAGGCGCTGGTGGCGGCGAGCAGCCACACCAGGATGTCGCTGCTCGAGCCGCGCGCGGCGCGCCAGAGCAGGCCCTCGATGGCGAGCACCATGTGGACGAACAGGATCCCGAGGACGGTCCAGCGTCCGCCGTAGATCGCGGCGGCGGAGGTGCCCGCCCCTATGAGGACCGCCCACAGCCAGGTGTGCGTGAGGGTGCGGTGTCCGCCGGAGCGACGCGGGTCGCCCTGCTTGCGGGTGGCCTTGTAGACGGCGTACGACAATTTGTCGACGATGCCGCAGACGGCGCGGGAGATCGGTCCGAAGGCGCGGGAGATGGTCGCCGACTTGTGGTCGAGGTCCGGGGCGAGGGCGGCGCCCGCGCAGATCAGCGCTCCGACGAGGACGACCGGCCAGGGCATCGGGTGCCCGGCGGCGGCCGCGGCCGCGCCCACCCCCAGCCAGGCCGCCGCTCCTGACAGCGAGTGTGCCGGTCCCATCATGGTGGTGTTCCGCCCCATTCTTCTTATGTCGACGCCCGATCGCCCCCGTCGGGCCGTGCGCGTGCTGACGCCGCGTCGGCCACTCAGCGTAGCGTTCATGATCTTCGTACGGGCATCCGATTCCCTGATCGGGACAGAAGCCAGGCAAGATGGTGACGTGACCCTTATCGATCAGCTTCCGCAGACCGCCGACCCGGACGCCCTCTACGACGCCTTCGAGTCGTGGGCCACCGAGCGTGGTCTCACCCTCTATCCCCACCAGGAGGAGGCGCTGATCGAGGCGGTGTCCGGGGCGAACGTGATCGTCTCCACGCCCACCGGCTCGGGCAAGAGCATGATCGCGGCCGGCGCGCACTTCGCCGCCCTCGCGCGCGACGAGGTCACCTTCTACACGGCGCCCATCAAGGCGCTCGTCTCCGAGAAGTTCTTCGAGCTGTGCAAACTCTTCGGCACGGAGAACGTCGGCATGCTGACCGGCGACGCGTCCGTGAACGCGGACGCGCCCGTCATCTGCTGCACCGCCGAGGTCCTCGCCTCGATCGCGCTGCGGGACGGCGCGCAGGCCGACGTCGGCCAGGTCGTCATGGACGAGTTCCACTTCTACGCGGAAGGCGACCGCGGCTGGGCCTGGCAGATCCCACTGCTCGAACTGCCCCAGGCGCAGTTCATCCTGATGTCGGCCACGCTCGGCGACGTCTCGATGTTCGAGAAGGACCTCACACGCCGCACCGGCCGTCCGACCTCGGTGGTGCGCTCGGCGACCCGCCCGGTCCCCCTCTCCTACGAGTACCGGCTGACCCCCCTCACGGAGACACTGACCGAGCTGCTCGACACACGGCAGGCGCCGGTCTACATCGTGCACTTCACGCAGGCGCAGGCCGTCGAGCGGGCGCAGGCGCTGATGAGTATCAACATGTGCACGCGCGAGGAGAAGGACAAGATCGCCGAGCTGATCGGCAACTTCCGCTTCACCACCAAGTTCGGCCGCAATCTCTCCCGTTACGTACGGCACGGCATCGGCGTGCACCACGCCGGCATGCTGCCGAAGTACCGTCGCCTCGTCGAGAAGCTGGCCCAGGCGGGTCTGCTCAAGGTCATCTGCGGCACCGACACGCTCGGCGTGGGCGTCAACGTCCCCATTCGCACGGTGCTGTTCACCGCCCTCACCAAGTACGACGGCAACCGCGTCCGCACGCTGCGCGCCCGCGAGTTCCACCAGATCGCGGGCCGTGCCGGGCGGGCCGGGTTCGACACCGCCGGCTTCGTCGTGGCGCAGGCGCCCGAGCACGTCATCGAGAACGAGAAGGCGCTCGCGAAGGCCGGCGACGACCCGAAGAAGCGCCGCAAGGTGGTCCGCAAGAAGGCGCCGGAGGGCTTCGTCGGCTGGACGGAGAGCACCTTCGAGAAGCTGATCGGCTCCGACCCCGAGCCGCTGACCTCCCGCTTCCGTGTCACGCACACCATGCTCCTGTCGGTCATCGCCCGGCCCGGCAACGCCTTCGAGGCGATGCGCAAGCTGCTCGAGGACAACCACGAGCCGCGCAAGGCGCAGCTGCGCCACATCCGCCGCGCCATCGCGATCTACCGCTCGCTGCTCGACGGCGGGATCGTCGAGAAGCTGGACAAGCCGGACCCGACGGGCCGCATCGTGCGGCTCACCGTCGACCTGCAGCAGGACTTCGCGCTGAACCAGCCCCTGTCGACGTTCGCCCTCGCCTCCTTCGACCTGCTCGACAAGGAATCGCCGTCGTACGCGCTCGACATGGTCTCGGTCGTGGAGTCCACGCTCGACGACCCGCGGCAGATCCTGCACGCCCAGCAGAACAAGGCGCGCGGCGAGGCCGTCGCCGCCATGAAGGCGGACGGGATCGAGTACGAGGAGCGCATGGAGCGCCTCCAGGACGTCTCGTACCCGAAGCCGCTGGAAGAGCTGCTCCACCACGCGTACAACACCTACCGCACGAGCCATCCGTGGGTCGGCGACCACCCGCTGTCGCCGAAGTCCGTCATCCGTGACATGTACGAGCGGGCGATGACCTTCACGGAGTTCGTCTCCTACTACGAGCTCGCGCGTACCGAGGGCATCGTCCTGCGGTACCTGGCGAGCGCCTACAAGACGCTCGACCACACCGTGCCCGACGACCTCAAGTCGGAGGACCTGGAGGATCTGATCGCCTGGCTCGGCGAGATGGTGCGCCAGGTCGACTCGAGCCTCTTGGACGAGTGGGAGCAGCTCGCCAACCCCGAGGTGATGACCGCCGAGGAGGCACAGGAGAAGGCCGACCAGGTCAAGCCGGTCACGGCGAACTCGCGCGCCTTCCGCGTCCTCGTCCGCAACGCCATGTTCCGGCGCGTCGAACTCGCCGCCCTCGACGACGTCCACGAGCTCGGCGAGATGGACGCCGACTCGGGCTGGGACGCGGACGCCTGGGGCGAGGCCATGGACAAGTACTGGGACGAGTACGAGGACCTCGGCACCGGCCCGGACGCGCGCGGCCCCAAGCTGCTCATGATCGAGGAAGATCCGGAGCACGGCCTGTGGAAGGTCCGGCAGACGTTCGCCGACCCCGAGGGCGACCACGACTGGGGCATCAGCGCCGAAGTCGACCTCGCTGCCTCCGACGCCGAAGGCCGTGCCGTCGTCCGGGTCACGGACGTCGGCCAGTTGTAGATCCGCGGCCGGGCGGACACCAAGGTCCGCCCGCGCCCACGCGCCGGAACCTTCCGGCCGCGCACACGAGAGAGAACCACGCATGACGAACCCTGCGGAACGGCTTGTCGACCTGCTCGACCTGGAGCAGATCGAGGTCAACATCTTCCGCGGACGCAGCCCCGAGGAGTCCCTGCAGCGGGTCTTCGGCGGCCAGGTCGCGGGCCAGGCCATGGTCGCGGCCGGACGTACGACGGACGGCGACCGTCCGGTGCACTCGCTGCACGCGTACTTCCTGCGTCCGGGCCGCCCGGGCGTGCCCATCGTGTACCAGGTCGAGCGGGTCCGTGACGGCCGCTCCTTCACCACGCGCCGGGTCACCGCCGTGCAGCAGGGTCGCACGATCTTCAATCTCACCGCCTCCTTTCACAAGCCCGAGGAAGGTGCCTTCGAGCATCAGTTGCCGCCGGCCCGGCACGTGCCGGACCCCGAGTCGCTGCCGACCATCGCCGAGGAGATCAGGGGTCATCTCGGCGCTCTGCCGGAGGCGTTGGAGCGCATGGCGCGCCGCCAGCCCTTCGACATCCGGTACGTCGACCGGCTGCGCTGGTCGCCCGAGGAGATCGAGGCCGCGGAGCCGCGCAGCGCCGTGTGGATGCGTGCCGTCAGCCCGCTGGGCGACGATCCGCTCGTGCACACCTGCGCGCTCACGTACGCGAGCGACATGACGCTGCTCGACGCGGTGCGTCTGCCGATCGAGCCGCTGTGGGGCCCGCGCGGCTTCGACATGGCCTCGCTCGACCACGCCATGTGGTTCCACCGTCCTTTCCGGGCCGATGAGTGGTTCCTCTACGACCAGGAGTCGCCGATCGCCGTGGGCGGCCGGGGTCTGGCCCGTGGCCGCATCTACGACATCGAGGGGCGCCTGCTGGTCTCCGTGGTGCAGGAGGGCCTGTTCCGCAAGCTCCAGGAGTGACCGGGCGCCTTCGAGGGCGCCGCACAGCCGGCTCAGCCTGTGTGGTTCAGCCTGGGCGCATCAGCCTCGTCTGCCGAGGAGTCGCCCCCACAGTCCGTGCGCCGGTCGGTCCTCCGCGGTCTGTGGGGCGGGTGGGGTCTGTGGGGTGAGCGCGTGCTCTGCCCGGGGGTCGGACTCAGGCATCGCTTCGGGCGTCGTGGGGCGTGGGGCGGGCCGCAGGCGGCGCGCCTCCGCCATGCTCAGCAGCAGGTTCGCCCGCAACCAGCTGATCTCGGCGGGGTTGTCGGCGATCACGATGCGCTCGACGACCTGTGCCGTCGCCGACTCGGGCGATCCGTACCAGGACTCCTCGGGCCGCAGGTGGCGCAAGTAGGCGCGCTCGTAGGGGTTCTCGACGAGTTCGGTGAGCTGGACCGCGTCCATGAGCGTCGCCATCGCGGCGGCCCGGTCCCAGGGATCACTGCTCTGTCCCAGGAGATATCCCGCGTGCCGCGCCCGCCACCTCCTGGGCCGCAGATCCTCACCGGCCGAGAGGCGGGCACGCAGTTTCTCCGGGGCGCGGCCGGTCAGCAGTGGCGCGTGCAGCTCCGAGGCCGCGAACTCCCGTAGCTCCTCGGCGAGATACAGCCACACCACCGTTCGATAGCGGTTCAGATAGAACTTGGCCGGGACGAGCAGGCCCGCGCGGGCGAGCCGGGTGAAGCGGGTCGGCGGGATATCCATGAGGCGCGCGCCCTCCGCCGTGCCCACCACCTTCACCTGCGCCCGAAGCGCCTCGGGGAAGCCGTCGCTGTCGCGGATCCGCTCGATCTCCGTGCGCGGCACCCGGCGGCGGCCTCCGTCCGTCGCCGCGACCGTACGGATACGGCCGAGGCGTACGGCGAGATCGAACTCGCTGCGTTTCAGACCCAGTTCACGGGCGGCGCTGCCCTGGGGCCTGGTCATGATGGAGCCCTGCATGGTGGTTCTCCCCCGTCGGTCGACGACCTCGGTCACGCTCCGTGACCGCTCGGGAGAACCGTAGCCCGTTCCGAAGATTTCCGTTCGGGCCTGTGGACAACTCTGCCGGGCCCACCCCACGCAGCGGCATCACCACAGGTCAGAGCTCTATAACGGGTGACCTGCCGGGATGCCTGGCATCGACCGCCAGATGTTCCCCGACCCGGTTCACGAGCAGCGTCATCTCGTACGCGACCTGCCCGATGTCGGCCTCGGCGGAGCTGAGCACGCACAGACAGCTACCGTCCCCGGCGGCGGTGACGAAGAGCACCGCGTCGTCGAACTCGATCATCGTCTGGCGCACACCGCCGGCGCCGAAGTGGCGGCCCGACCCCTTCGCGAGGCTGTGCAGCCCGGAGGAGACGGCGGCGAGATGCTCGGCGTCCTCGCGCCGCAGGTCCGTACTGGCTCCGGTCACGAGGCCGTCGTTGGAGAGGACCAAGGCGTGCCGCACATGTTCGACGCGCTGCGTCAGGTCGTCCAGCAGCCAACCGAGTCCCGCGTTCTGCCCCATGATCCCGTCTCCCCGCTTCCTCTGGCTCCCCATGCCCCGGAGGGGACCGCTCCCCTGCCCGGAGGATCTCTCTCGCCAGCCTTCCCCACGGTCGGCGTCCGGGCAAGCAGGATGACCTCATGGCACACAAGATGAACGATGAGGAATGGCATGCCTTCGTCTCCGAGGGCACGCGCACCGCGAAGCTGTGCACCGTGCGGGCCGACGGCAGCCCGCACGTCGCGCCTGTCTGGTTCGTTCTGGACGGCGACGACATCGTGTTCAACACCGGCAAGGACACGGTCAAGGGCCGCAACCTGGCGCGCGACGCGCGCGTGGCCCTGTGCGTCGACGACGAGCGGCCGCCGTTCTCGTTCGTGACGATCCAGGGCCGCGTCGAACTCAGTGAGGACCCGGCCGAACTCCTCGACTCCGCGACCCGGATCGGCGGCCGGTACATGGGCGAGGACCGCGCCGAGGAGTTCGGCCGGCGCAATGCCGTGCCGGGTGAACTCGTCGTGCGCGTGAAGGTGGAGAAGGCCGTCGCCATGGGCGACGTCGCCGACTGACCCACGCCCGAGGACAAGCCCCCCCCGGCCGTCCCGCCCCCCGCCCTCACGCGGGAGGACGGGGCGGCGGTCCGGCCGTGGTCAGCCCGCGGCGGACGGGTGCCGAGCGCGCCCGGTCCCCGTACGGAGGTGCTCGCCCTCCGTACGGAGGTGCTTGCCGACCTTGCCGACCAGGCGCGCCGTCTCGTAGGCGACGAGACCGATGTCGGCGGTCACGTCGCCCAGGACGGCGAGACAGGAACCGTCGCCTGTGGCGGCCACGAAGAGGAAGCCGCTGTCCATCTCCACCATGGTCAGCCGTGCGCCTCCCGTGCCGAAGCGCCGCCCGGTCCCCTTGGCGAGGTTGTTGAACCCGGAGGCGACGGCGGCCAGATGCTCGGCGTCCTCACGGCCGAGCGCGGCCGACGCGCCGACGGGCAGACCGTCGCTGGACAGGACCAGGGCGTGGCGCAGCTCGGGCACGCGGAGCGCCAGAGCGTCGAGGAGCCCGTCGAGCGCGGTGGAGCGGCGGGTCGCCGTGAGGGCTGCCGAATCTTTGATCATCTCGGGTCTCCTTCGCCGGCGTCGCCGCCGGGCGGACGTCCGCCGCCTCTGGCCCAGCCGTCCCGGAAGGACGTCATACGGGCCCGCGCCTGCTCGGGGGTGCGCTCACCCCGGTTCTGGACGTGCACGGGCGCGGTGCGGGGGTCGGGGCGCTCCCGCAGTTGGGGCGCGAGGCTCGCCCGACGTACGCGACGCGGCAACTCGTTCTCGGGTGGAAAGGCGGTAGGGGCGAAGTGGGCATCCATGGGCGCTGCTTCCGCTCAGGCACGTGCGCGTAGCGGCGCAGTTCCGGAAGATGGGTGAAGGTCGCGACCCGGCAAGCTAGTCATGGCGGGGGCGCACCACGGGAGCGCGTTTCGAAAGGTGCTGCGATCTAACGGAGATGCTCCAGCAACGACCGCCTTCACGCCGCCTTCGAACCATCTTCGAACCGGATCCGAACTGCCGCGGGGCCCGGTATCGCGGAAGCGGCGAGCACAGCGGCCGACACCCGCACCGCAGGGCGGGGCGCCGCCCGTCAGCGGGGAGCGCCATCATGGGGTCCATGAAAGATGACCACGCGCGCGTGCAGGAGTTCTTCACGGCCCGAGCCGCCGGCTGGGACACCCGCTTCCCCGACGACGGCCCCGCCTACGCCGCCGCCGTGGCCGCCCTCGGGCTCCGCCGGGGCGACAGGGTGCTCGACGCGGGATGTGGCACCGGCCGCGCCCTGCCGCCGTTGCGAGCGGCCGTCGGGCCGTCCGGTGTGGTGCTCGGCGCCGATCTGACATGGGCCATGCTGGAGGCCGCCGTGCGAGCCGGACGGGACCGCGAGGGGCAGCTGCTCCGCACGGACGTGGCGCGGTTGCCGCTGGGCACGGCCACGCTGGACGCGGTGTTCGGCGCCGGGCTCGTGTCGCACTTGCCGCAACCGGCGACGGACCTGCGTGAGTTGGCGCGTGTGGTGCGGCCCGGTGGGCTGCTCGCGCTGTTCCATCCGATCGGGCGCAGGGCGCTCGCCTCACGACAGGGCCGGGAGATCACCCCGGAGGACCTGCGGGCGGAACCGAATCTGCGCCCGCTGCTCGCCGGTTCCGGCTGGCGCATGACCTCGTACGTCGACGAGGACACACGCTTCCTCGCACTGGCGGTGCGCACGGACTGACCTCGCCGGGCATCCTGCCACCGCGCGGGTCAGCCCCTGCCGGCCGCCGCGAAGGCGTCCGGGTTGTCGAACATGACGTCGTGTCCCGCGTCCGGTATCTCCACGATGTGGACACCGGCCGCCACCGAGGCGCGCTGTCCCGGATGTTCACCGCTCCGCGCACCCTGGAGGCAGACCCGGTCGGCCTTCGCCTCCGCAGCATCTGCCGCATCGGGGGCTCCGTGCCGCGCACCGGATCGACCGCACCGCGGTGCAGCGCCGACGGGTCGGTGAGGCGCATCGTGGCCGCCCACAGGGGACCGGCCTCATTCCGCGCGCGCAACGAGCCGTGCCGGGCTCGCCTGGTTGCGCGCCACGCTCAAGAGCCTCGGTCCGGCGAACCGCTGACCGGTTCCGTACCGGCCCTCTTCTGTCACCATGAAGTCACCATGGCGCCGACTCCGCGTCGCGTGCGAGGAGTCGGCGGGACGGTGCCCTTCGGGGCTTCGGCCGGGGACGGTGACGCACATGCTCGACAGGGTCCGCAAGTCCTGGAGCGCCTGGCGCAGGAAGGTCGCCCGCCGCGAGGAGCGGCTGCGCGACGAGCAGCGGTCCGCGCGCAAGGCGCGTCGGCCGACCGAAGGACAGCGCCGGCCGCACAACCTGTTCGAGGCGGCGGCCGCTTATGTGGCGGCGTGCGCCGAGGACGACCAGGAGCGGATCGACGAGGCCGAGGGGTGGGTCGAGCCGAGCGCGCTGGTCTTCGGCGTCAACGAGCTGGCGTGCCGGGCGCTCATCGTCCTCGCGCGCGAGCGGGACGAGTCGCCACGCGCGGTGGCGCGCAACCTCCTCGGACTGCCCGCGGCCTGACGTGTCCCGACGGAAAGGTGGCGAAGGCGTCACCTCCCGCACTCCGGCACGAGAACCACACGAAGTGCACACGCGATGCCGACATGTCCCCGACAGAGCCGCCGACGACGGCGTGTCGCTTGATTTTCCTGGTCACCGCCCCTGTACGGCGTCGACCACGACTGACTAAGGTCACGCCGACGAACCGAAGCTCAGGGGAGGCAGGCATGGCCGGGACGGACGACGCTGTCGCCACCGAGGACGACGCGCTGTACGTACTGACGGCGCTGTTGCTCACTCCGGCGACGTTCCCCAGCGTGCTGGGCGACGACTACCCCGAGGCGTGCGCCGCCCTGGGCCTCGCTCCGTCGGCCGACGGTTACGGGCTGGTCCTCGGCCAGGACGGCGAGGGCGCGCGCTGGACGGTCGTCGTCGACGACGTGTCCCTCGTGGCCGTGGCCGTCGCCTCCTGGGACTGCGGCATGGAGTACGACCTCTCCCCGGACGAGAGGAGCATGGTCGCCGCGTTGCCCGGCTGGCCGCTCGCGCTGGCGGTGGCCGCCCCGAACGTTCCCGCGCCCCACGACCCGGAGCCCGATCCGGAGAGCGCCGACGTGCCGCCTCTCAGCCCGCCGGACACGCAGACGTGGGGTCCGGCGCAGCGGCGCCTCGGAGCGGACGAGATAGCCCTCCAGTGGGCTTCCTGGCGCTCCCAGCTCGACGACGACCAGTTCGCCACGGGCTCCGACGCCGAGGAGCCGAAGGAGGACGCGGAGAACCCACCCGTTTCGTCGGGCAGTTCGCACCAGGGTGTCCAGCGCGTCCTGACCGAAGCGCGCGCCTACGTGGACGCTCCCCCGCCGCTCGGTCGCGTACGGTCGGCGTTCGCGTCGGGCGGCGCCCGTACGCTGCGCGCCGACGGTCCTGGCTGGTCGATGGTGGCGCGCACGGACGACATCGCCTTCATCCTGCTCGACGACGAGCCGGGCGAGGTGCTGCCGGTCGGCCGCGGCCCGGAGCTGCCCGGTCTGCTGGAGGCGCTCGACAAGATGGCCGTCCGGCCCGCCTGAACCGCCGCCCCACATAGGGCGCGTACCCCGCATGTGCTCCCCGCCCATGGATGCGGGCCGGCTCCGCCCCGACGATGAGTCCTCTTCCCGCCGCTTCGAGGAGGTCTTCTCATGCGCACGCCCGGAACCGTTCCCCTGTTGGCGGCAGCGCTGCTGGCCCTGGCCGCGTCCGGGCCGCAGGCCGCGAGCGCGGCTCCCGCGCGCGAGGGCCACTGCGCCCGGTCGGCCCACGCGCGCGTGCCGGGCGCGCACCTGCAGCAGCGGGCCTGTCTGGACGACCTGACGACCGCCGGGCTCGCGGGCACCCCGTACACCGACGTGGCCGACCAGGCCGGACTGACCGCGACAGGGACGCGGAACCCGTCCGGTGTGCCCGGCCTTCAGATCGACGGGTACTTCGGGGACGGCTCCCGGACGAACACGACGCACGGCTGGAACCACGACGCCCAGTTCGTCATACGGCTGCCCGACCGCTGGAACGGCGGCCTGGTCGTCACCGCCGCCCCGGGCAACCGCAAGCAGTACGCGACCGACACGGCGATCTCCGACCGTGTCCTCGCCCAGGGATACGCGTACGCGGCGACCGACAAGGGCAACACCGGGCCCGACTTCTACCGGGACGGCACCCGCCCCGGCGACGCCGTCGCCGAATGGAACGCCCGCACCACGCAGCTCACCCGGGCCGCGAGGAAGGTCGTGGCCCAGCGCTACGGTTCCGCGCCGCGGCACACGTACATGACCGGCATCTCCAACGCGGGCTATCTGACGCGCCGGCAGCTGGAGAACCATCCGGAGCTCTACGACGGAGGCGTCGACTGGGAGGGCGTCCTGTGGACGGCGGACGGGCCGAACCTGTTGACGTCCCTGCCGACGGCCGTGGCGCTCGGCCAGGGAGCCGCCGACGCGGACGACATGTACGCGGCCGGTTTCGCGCGCGGCTCGGAGTTCCTGTGGCCCTACCACCAGAAGGCGTACTGGGGGCTCACGCAGAAGGTGTACCGGGCGGAGTTCGACCCCGCGTACGACCGTGACTGCCCTGGCGCGTCCGCCGGTTCGACGACGGAGAAGGTCCTCGCCCCGTGCGCGTCCGACGCCTCGTACGACTACGCGGCGCGTCCCCGGTCGGTGCACAGGGCCGTCGCGCGCGTGGCCCTGACCGGGCGGATCGGGAAGCCGCTGATCACCCTGCAAGGCGACCTGGACACGCTACTGCCGATCGCGACGGACGCCGACGCGTACCGGCGCATGGTCGACGCGCGGGGTCGCGGCCGGCTGCATCGCACGTACACGATCCGGGGCGGCACGCACACCGACAGCCTGTACGACACTCATCCGGACCGGCTACGGCCGATCCTGCCCTGCTACCGCGACGCCTTCGACGCCCTCACCCGCTGGTCGCAGGACGGGGCGGAGCCGCCCGCGAACCGGACCGTCGGGCGGCCCGCGAGTGGCGACGTCGTCAACGTCTGCTCGCTGCGGGCTTCCTAGTGCCCGAGCTCCTTGCGGCTGACGCGGCGGAGCCTGCGCCGCTGCGAGGGGTCGAGCATCAGGTATGCCGCGGTGGGCACGCCCAGCACGATGAGCAGGGCCGCCCACCAAGGCAGCCAGATCAGCAGAATGATTCCGGCCGCCACGCCTCCCGCGGCGATCTTCGCGTTCCTCGACATGTGTGTGGCCTCCTTCGGAGCGGCTCGCCCTCGGACGAGTGGGGCGAGTTCGCCTCTGCTCTGAGAAACGGATCCACGACGTCGGCAGTTCCGGCGCCCGACCCTGATACAACCCTGATCCCGTACCCCTGAGACGCCACCGGGACGTGGGTCAGATGTCGGCGCGCAGCGGCTCTCCCACTTCATACATGTGGCGCAGCGCCTGGCGATAGGAGTCGACGAGACCGGTCTCGGTGAAGGGGATGCCAAGGCTTTCGCAGTGCGCCTTCACCATGGGCTGGGCGAGGCGCAGGTGGGGCCGCGGCATGCTCGGGAACAGGTGGTGCTCGATCTGGTAGTTGAGGCCGCCGAGGAACCAGTCGGTCAGGGCGCCGCCCTTGATGTTGCGCGAGGTGAGGACCTGGCGCCGCAGATGGCCCCACTTGTCGCCGTCCGGGTCGGGCATCTCCATGCCCTTGTGGTTGGGCGCGAAGGCCATCCCCAGGTGGAGTCCGAACAGGGCCTGGTGCAGTGCGGCGAAGGCGAGGGCGTGGCCGAGCGGCATGGTGGTCAGCAGCAGTGCCACGTAAGCGACGACATGGGCGACGAGGAGGGCGCCCTCGATGAGGCGCTCCCGTCCGCTCTGCCGCCGCAGGTCCTGGAAACCGGAGACCTTGAGGGCGAGCCCTTCGAGCAGGGTGAGCGGGAAGAACAGCCAGGCCTGGTGGCGGGTGAGCCAGCCGCGGAAGCCCACGCGCGTGGCGGCCTGTTCGCTGGTGAAGACGAGGACGTCGGCGGCGACGTCGGGGTCCTTCTCGATGTGGTTCGGGTTGGCATGGTGCCTGTTGTGCTTGTCGTTCCACCACGCGTAGCTCATACCGAGCAGCAGGTTGCCGTGGATCAGGCCGATGACGCGGCTCACGGACCGGTCGCCGGTGATCTGCGCGTGCCCCGCGTCATGGCCGACGAACGCCGTGCGGGCGCCCAGGACCGCCAGGACGGGCGCCAGGGCGAGGACCCACCACGAAGAGCCGATGAGAGCCATGCCGGTGACGACCGCGGCCAGTGCTAGGGCGTTGACCACGATGGTGCGTACGTACCAGCCGGTGCGCCGGTCGAGCAGGCCCTGCCCCTTGATGTCGCGCAGCAAGGGCGTGAACTCGCTGCCTCCTTCCGGCGGAGGCTGCCGTGCGCCGGCTGCTGCGGCGTTTTCCGGCAGGGGGACAACGGCCAAGGCCATGGCGGAACTCCGGTCTGTGGAAGGAAGGTGAGAGGGCGGTGGAGGCAGCGGGCCGCGAACCCGGACCGACCTGGAAAAACCTACGAACCGCGGACCTTGGTCGGCCATGGCGCCATCACCCGGGCACGACAGGGGGCCAGCCCACTCCGGCGGTGGGGCCAGCCCCACCCTTAGGGGTCAAGTGACCGAGAACACCTCCTGCAGGCGCCCATCCGGGTTGACTGCCGTGTACCCTCGCGTCTTCCAGGGCGAGTAGTCAAACTTGAGGAATACGAGGAAGCCGCCATCTCCGAGCACACGCATCCTGCACCCACTCTTGCCGAGACCGCCGAACTCGCCCGTTGCTGCGCGGTGTTCACGCCGGGCGACCCGGCGCGCACCTCGACCGTCGCCTTCTGGCGTCCGGACGGCGACGAACCGCCCCTGCCCGACGCGGGCAGCCGTGTGGAGCTTCCGCTGGCCCTGCCCGGGGGCGACGGGGTCGAGCTGGTGACCGTCGCCGCGGTCGCGCTGCCCGTACGGTCCGCGCTGCCGGTCCTCACACGCGCGCGTGCTGCCGCGCAGGCGGACCCGACAACGGCCTTCTGGGGCGCGGCCGCCCTGCTCGCGCTCCAGCTCGTCGCGCGGGGGCTCCTGCTGCCCGGACTGAGCACCGACGACCACGACGCATGGCGCGCCGGACCGCTGCGCCCCGCGGACCTGGAGCGGCTGCGGGAGCTCGCGGCGGCGATGCCCGCCGAGGCGCACGCGGTTGCGCTGGACGGCCCTGAGCCGCTCCGTCTGCAGGCGCCCGAGAAGCTGCTGCGCGCCTTCCTCGACGCGGTGGCCGACACTCTGCCCCGCTCCCCCGCCGCCGCGCTCGCCGCGGGCGCCCCCGCGTTCGCGGCACGGGCTCCGCGGCGCGCCCCCGCACTGCGCGCCTGGGCGGCCGACGTGGCCGCCGGGCACGACGCCGGGGTGCGGATCTCGCTGCGCGTCGAGGTGCCGGGACTCGCCCAGGTCACGGACGGCGAGACCCTGCTGCCGTTCCGCGCCGTGCCGCAGATGCACAGCGTCAGCGACCCGACGCTGGTCGCGGACGCGGCCCAGGTGTGGGCGGGTTCCGGTGCGGCGGGCAAGGCGTTCGGTTCGCGGGCCCGGATGGACGCGCTCCTGGCGCTGCGGCGCGCCGCGCGCGCGTGGGCGCCGCTCGCCCCTCTCCTCTCGGCGTCGGTCCCGGACGCCGTGGAGCTGGCCGACGACGAGGTCACCGAACTGCTCGGGGAGGGGGCCCGCGCCCTGTCGGCGGCGGGCGTCGAGGTGCACTGGCCCCGGGAGATGGCCCGCAAGCTGACGGCCCGCGCGGTGATCGGGCCGCCGCGGAACGACGGCCCGGACGCGCTCTCCTCGGACACCCCGTCGTTCCTGTCGGCCGACGCGCTGCTGGCGTTCGACTGGCGGTTCGCCCTGGGCGATCAGGAGTTGAGCCGCGCGGAACTGGACCGGCTCGCCGAGGCGAACCGTCCCGTGGTGCGCCTGCGCGGCCAGTGGGTGCTCATCGACCCGGTCGAGGCCCGCCGCGCCCGCGCGCACGAGGACCGCAAGGTGACGCCGGTCGACGCGCTCAGCGCCGTTCTGACGGGCTCCACGGAGATCGACGGCCGCCAGGTCGAGGTGCGGCCCACCGGCTGGCTGGCGACGCTCAGGGACCGCCTCGCGGACCCCGAGGGCCTGGACTCGGTCGGGCAGCCGGCCGCGCTCGCCGCCGACCTGCGCGACTACCAGCTGCGCGGTCTGAACTGGCTCGCCCGCATGACCTCCCTCGGCCTCGGCGCCTGTCTCGCCGACGACATGGGGCTCGGCAAGACGATCACGTTGATCGCGCTGCACCTGCACCGGCAGACCGCGCGGGAGACCGCGGGCCCCACCCTCGTGATCTGCCCGACATCCCTCATGGGCAACTGGCAGCGCGAGATCGAGAGGTTCGCGCCCGGCACCCCCGTACGCCGCTTCCACGGCGGCCGCCGGTCCCTGGAGGGCCTGGCCGAGGGCGAGTTCGTGCTCACCACGTACGGCACCATGCGTCTGGACGCCGCCCAACTGGCCGACCGGGGCTGGGGCATGGTCGTCACGGACGAGGCGCAACACGTGAAGAACCCGCACTCGGCCACCGCCAAGGAGCTGCGCACCATCGGCGCCCGCGCGCGCGTGGCGCTCACCGGCACCCCGGTCGAGAACAACCTCAGCGAGCTGTGGGCCATCCTCGACTGGACCACGCCGGGGCTCCTGGGCCGCCTCGGCACCTTCCGCACCCGCTATGCGAAGGCCGTCGAGGGCGGCAAGGACCCGGCCGCGGCCGAGCGCCTGGCCAAGCTCGTGGGCCCCTTCCTGCTGCGGCGCCGCAAGTCGGACCCGGGGATCGCCCCCGAGCTGCCGCCGAAGACCGAGACCGACCGGGCCGTGCCCCTCACCAAGGAGCAGACCGGGCTCTACGAGGCCGTGGTGCGCGAGACGCTCGCGGAGATCGCCGGGGCCGACGGTTTCGCACGACGCGGCCTGATCGTCAAGCTGCTCACCGCCCTCAAGCAGATCTGCAACCACCCGGCGCAGTACCTGAAGGAGGACAAGCCGCGCATCCCCGGCCGCTCCGGGAAGCTGGAACTCCTCGACGAGCTCCTGGACACGATCCTGGCCGAGGACGCCAGCGTCCTCGTCTTCACCCAGTACGTGCAGATGGCCCGCCTTGTCGAGCGTCACCTGGCACAGCGCGGCATCGCGTCGCAGTTCCTGCACGGCGGCACACCCGTCGCGGGCCGGGAAGCCATGGTGCGGCGCTTCCAGGACGGCGAAGTGCCCGTCTTCCTGCTCTCCTTGAAGGCCGCGGGCACCGGGCTCAACCTTACGCGCGCGGAGCACGTGGTGCACTACGACCGCTGGTGGAATCCGGCGGTGGAGGCACAGGCCACCGACCGCGCGTACCGCATCGGACAGACCCGGCCGGTGCAGGTGCACCGGCTGATCACCGAGGGCACCATCGAGGACCGCATCGCCGACATGCTGCTGCGCAAACAGGAGTTGGCCGACGCCGTGCTGGGGGCGGGCGAGTCGGCGCTGACGGAACTGACCGATGCCGAACTGGCCGACCTGGTCGAACTGCGAGGGGGCGCCCGATGAGCGACATCCACGACGAGCACGACCATGACGCGGCGATCACGGACCCGGACGAGGAGCGGACGTTCGCGGCGTTGCCCGCGGCGGCCGGGCGAAGCTTCGCCGAGACGTGGTGGGGGCTGGCCTGGTTGAAGGCCCTGGAGGACACGGCGCTCGACCTGCAGCAGCTCAAGGCGGGCCGCAGGCTGGCGCGTGCGGGGGCGGTCGGCGCCGTGTCGGTGCGTCCCGGCCGCGTCACCGCGGTCGTCGAGGACCGCGGCGGCGCCGTGCACCGCTCGGACGTGCTGCTGCAGCGGCTCGACGAGGACGACTGGGACCGCTTCCTCGGGATGGCCGTCGAGCGGGCCGGACACATCGCGGCCCTCCTGGACCGCGACATGCCGCCGCACCTCGTGGAGGACGCCGCCGCTGCCGGTGTCGAACTCCTGCCCGGCATCGGGGACCTGGAGCCGAGCTGTGACTGCGACGCCTGGGACCACTGCGCGCACACGGCCGCGCTCAGCTATCAGCTGGCACGCCTGCTCGACCAGGATCCGTTCGTGCTGCTCCTGCTGCGGGGTCGCGGCGAGCATGCGCTGCTGGACGAGATCCAGGCACGCACCGCCGCGCGCCCCGAAACGGAGGCCGTGGCGGCGCCCGAGGCGGAAGGCGTGGACGCGGCCGAGACGTACGCGTCCGCCTTCGTGCTGCCGCCGCTGCCCCAGCCGCCCGGACTGCCGGCCGAGCCGGGGGTTCCGCCGTCCCTGGACACGGAGACGGCTCCTCCGGGGGACACCGACGTCGCCGCCCTCGGTTTCCTGGGGAGGCAGGCGGCCGTGGAGGCACATCGGCTCCTGGCGGAAGCGCTCGCCGCTGGGCACGAGCAGCGCGCGCCCCGGCCGGAGCCGACCGCCGCGCAGGACGCCGTACGCCTGGCAGCCGGCCGGCCCGAGCGGCACATCGCCGAGCGGCTGGCCGAGAGCTCGGGCCGGGACCGCGAGGGCCTGGCGCTCGCGGTGCGCGCCTGGGAGCACGGGGGCGCCGCCGCGCTCACCGTCCTGGAGGACGAGTGGACCCCGGACCCGGAGAGCGCGGCACGCGCGCGTGCCGCGCTCGCGGCGGCCTGGGAACCGGACGAACAGCCCACGCTCAAGGCCGCCCGCGCCCGCTGGACCGTCTCGGGCGCGCCCGCCCAACTGCGCCTGGGCCGCGACGGACGCTGGTGGCCCTACCGCAAGGAGAGGGGGCGCTGGGCCCCCGCGGGCCCGGCCGCGTCCGACCCGGCGTCGGCGCTGGCCATGGCGCTGGAGGCGGGCGAGGAGTAGCGCGACGGACACGCGGGCCCGGCACGGCCGGGCCCGCACCGCCATCTCCTGCTCAGCGGATCGGCATGCCGGACAGGGTGCGGGCGATGACCAGGCGCTGGATCTCGCTCGTGCCCTCGAAGATCGTGTAGATCGCCGCGTCGCGGTGCATGCGCTCCACGGGGTACTCACGGGTGTAGCCGTTGCCGCCGAGGATCTGGATCGCCTGGGCGGTGACCTTCTTGGCCGTCTCGCTCGCGAACAGCTTCGACATGGAGCCCTCGGCGTTCTCGAACTTCTTGCCCGTGGTCGCCATCCAGGAGGCGCGCCACACGAGCAGCCGCGCGGCGTCGACCTGCGTGCGCATGTCGGCGAGCTGGAAGGCGATGCCCTGGTTGTCGATGATGGGGCGGCCGAACTGCTCGCGCGTCTTCGCGTACGCGAGCGCCTCCTCGTAGGCGGCGCGGGCGGTGCCGACCGCCATGGCGCCGACGGCCGGGCGCGACGCCTCGAAGGTCGCCATGGCGGCGTTCTTCACGCGCTCGCCGCCCTTCCTGGCCTTCTCACGCGCGCGGGCGAGGCGCTCGTCGAGCTTGTCCTTGCCGCCGAGCAGGCAGGAGCCGGGCACCCGGACGTTCTCCAGGACGACCTCGGCGGTGTGCGAGGCGCGGATGCCGTGCTTCTTGAACTTCTGCCCCTGGGACAGGCCCGGTGTGTTCGGCGGGACGATGAAGGAGGCGTGGCCCTTGGAGCCGAGTTCGGGGTCGATGGAGGCGACCACCACGTGGACGTTGGCGATGCCGCCGTTGGTCGCCCACGTCTTGGTGCCGTTGAGGACCCACTCGTCCTTGGCCTCGTCGTAGACGGCCCGGGTGCGCATGGCGGCGACGTCGGAGCCCGCGTCCGGTTCGGAGGAGCAGAAGGCGGCCACCTTGACGTCGTTCACGTCGCCGTACATCTGCGGGATCCAGGTGCCGATCTGCTCCTCGGTGCCGTTGGCGAGGACGCCCACCGCGGCGAGGCCCGTGCCGACGATCGACAGGGCGATGCCCGCGTCGCCCCAGAACAGCTCCTCCATGGTCATCGGGATGCCGAGGCCGGACGGGTCGAAGAACTGCTGCGCGTAGAAGTCGAGGGAGTAGATTCCGAGCTTGGCCGCTTCCTGGATGACCGGCCAGGGGGTTTCCTCGCGCTCGTCCCACTCGGCGGCCGCGGGGCGGATCACATCGGCGGCGAAGCCGTGAAGCCAGTCACGGACTTCCTTCTGCTCGTCGTTGAGATCCATTGTGAACTCGGCCATGACCCCTCCAGGACTGCGGACACTGCATAGGTTACTTACGGTAACAGGAGTCTGTTACCGACCAGTAGACCATGTCAACCTCCGAGCGCACGTTCGATACCGGTCCTGGCCCGGGTGTTACCTTTCGCGGTGCGTCGAGCAATCGCAAGGGCGGGGAGATCCTCATGGAGACCACACATCGGACCGATCAGCGCGCGGAACAGCAGCCCGCCGCGGAGCGTCGGCGGCGCGAGCTGCTCGAGGCCGCGGACCGCGTGGTGCTCCGGGACGGCCCGGGCGCCTCGATGAACGCGATCGCGGCCGAGGCCGGGATCACCAAGCCGATCCTGTACCGGCACTTCGGTGACAAGGGCGGCCTGTACGCCGCCCTCGCCACCCGCCACACGGACGCCCTGCTCTCCTCCTTGCGGGCCGCGCTCGACGCGCCCGCGCAGCGCCGTGAGCGCGTGGAGGCGACCCTGGACACCTACCTGGCCGCGATCGAGGCCAGACCCCAGGTCTACCGGTTCCTGATGCATCCGGCGGAGGGCTCGCCCGGCGACTCCGGGTTCGACGTGGGGCGCCACTCGGCGCCTCTCCTGCGCCGCATGGGCGAGGAGCTGGCGGAGGTCATAGAGGAGCGCGTCGATCTCGGCCCGGCCAGTCAGCAGCTCGCGCGCGTCTGGGGCCACGGGATCGTCGGCATGATGCACGCCGCCGGCGACTGGTGGCTCGGCGAACGGCCGTGCACGCGTGCCGAGTTGGTCCAGGGCCTCGCCGACCTGCTCTGGGGGCGGCTCGCCGCCGCGGGCGACAAGGCGGGCGGCCCCGGGTTCTGAGCCGCGGCCCCGGTTCCCGAACCCCGCGGCCCAAGCTTCTGAACCCCCGAGGGGGCAGGTCAGCGGTCCTTCGCCCAGGGCGCCCGTGCCGCCTGGCGCAGCACCCGCCGCCTGCGCCAGCCGGTGACCCGGTCCGTGTACGTACGGCCTTCGAGGTGGTCGCACTCGTGCTGGAGGCAGCGGGCGAACCAGCCCGTGCCGTGGATCACCACAGGTTCGCCGCTCACGTCGAAGCCCTCCACGCGCGCGTGGTCGAAGCGCGGCGTGCCCGCTTCGAGGCCAGGCAGCGACAGACAGCCCTCGGGGCCCCGGATCACGTCGCCGTCGGCCTCGGCCAGGCGCGGGTTGACGACATGTCCGATGTGGCGCACATCGTCGTCGTCCTCGCAGTCGTAGACGAAGACCTGGAAGGGCTCGCCGACCTGGTTGGCGGCGAGGCCGACGCCCTGGGCCGCGTACATCGTGGCGAACATGTCCTCGACGAGGCGCGCGAGCCCCGGACCGAAGTCCGTGACCTGTGCGCAGGGTTGATGCAGCAAGGGATCGCCGAGCAGCGTGAGGGGTCGTACGCGCCCGGAAGCGCCCTGGATCGAGCCGTGTCGCATGGCCGTAAGGGTACGGTCCCGGGAGCACCCCGATCCGCCGGTGGTGCCGGAGTTCGGGCTTGTCAGAGGATCTCGATAGGCTGAGGCCGGAAAGCGATGCCCGGGGCAGGCGCGGCGCCGTACGCAAGGAGGACCCAGGAATGTCAGGCAACTCGGAGTCGATGACTCCGCGGGCCAAGCTGGCCGTGACGGCCGGGAAGGCCGCGGCCGCGGTGTCACGGGCGGCGGGCCGCGGCAGCGGATCGGTGATCGGCGGCAAGGTCGCGCTCAAATTCGACCCCGAGCTGCTCGGACGGCTCGCGCAACACCTCGACGTGGTGCTCGTCTCCGCGACGAACGGCAAGACGACGACCACGCGTCTGATCGCCGAGGCGCTGCGGGCCAGCGGCCCGGTCGTCTCGAACGCGCTGGGCGCGAACATGCCGGCGGGTATCACCTCCGCCCTGGCCGGCGGCTCCGACGCCAAGTTCGGTGTCATCGAGGTCGACGAGAAGTACCTGGCGGGCGTCGCGCGCGACACCGCGCCCAAGGCGATCGCCCTGCTGAACCTCTCGCGCGACCAGCTCGACCGCGCCGCGGAGACCCGCATGCTCGCCGAGAAGTGGCGCGAGGGCCTGGCCGGCTCCAAGGCCATCGTGATCGCCAACGCGGACGACCCGCTCGTGGTGTGGGCCGCCTCCTCCTCGCCGAACGTGGTGTGGGTGGCGGCGGGCCAGGAGTGGAAGGACGACGCCTGGTCCTGCCCGGCGTGCGGCGGCGTGATGCAGCGCCCCGGCGACGACTGGTTCTGCGGCGAGTGCGGCTTCCGGCGCCCCACCGCGAGCTGGGCGCTGCAGGGCGACTACGTCCTGGACCCGCACGGCTCCGCCTGGCCGATCCACCTCCAGCTGCCCGGCCGCGCCAACAAGGCGAACGCGGCGTCCTCGGCCGCCGTCGCCGCCTGCTTCGGCGTGCCGCCGCAGGTCGCCCTGGAGCGCATGTACCAGGTGCAGGCCGTGGCCGGCCGCTACGACGTCGTGCAGTTCCACAACCGCGACCTGCGGCTGCTGCTCGCGAAGAACCCGGCGGGCTGGCTCGAAACGTTCACTCTGATCGACCCGCCGCCCACCCCGGTGATCCTGTCGGTCAACGCGCGCGGCGCGGACGGCACCGACACCTCCTGGCTGTGGGACGTCGACTACACGCGCCTCGCCGGCCACCCGATCTGCGTGATCGGTGACCGCAAGCTCGACCTCGCGGTCCGCCTGGAGGTCGCGAACCTGGAATTCCGGGTCTGCGAGACGCTCGACGAGGCGGTACAGATGTCCCCGCCCGGACGGATCGAGCTCATCGCCAACTACACCGCGTTCCAGGACGTCCGCCGCCGCGTGGGCAACTGACCGGACCCAGACGAGGATCAGCTAAGGATCATGAGCATGAGCGACAACAGCCTGCGTCTGGTGTGGGTCTACCCCGACCTGCTGAGCACCTACGGCGACCAGGGCAACGCCCTGGTCGTGGAGCGCCGCGCGCGGCAGCGCCGCCTCCAGGTCGAGCGGTACGACGTGCGCAGCGACCAGCCGGTGCCGACCTCCGGCGACATCTACCTGATCGGCGGCGGCGAGGACCGGCCGCAGCGCCTCGCGGCCGAGCGGCTGCGCCGTGACGGCGGTCTGCAGCGCGCGGTGGGCAACGGCGCGATCGTCTTCTCCGTGTGCGCCGGGTACCAGATCCTCGGCCACGAGTTCATCAACGACCTCGGTGAGCGCGAGCCCGGCCTCGGCCTGCTCGACGTCGTCTCCACGCGCGGCGAGGGCGAGCGGTGCGTCGGGGACGTACTGGGCGACATCGACCCCAACCTGGGCCTGCCTCCGCTGACCGGGTTCGAGAACCACCAGGGCGTCACGCACCTCGGCCCGTCCGCGCGGCCGTTCGCCCGCACCCGGATCGGCAAGGGCAACGGCACGGGGGACGGCACCGAGGGCGCCTTCAACGACACGGTGTTCGGTACGTACATGCACGGGCCCGTCCTCGCGCGCAACCCGCTGATCGCGGACCTGCTGCTCAAGCTGGCGCTCGACGTCAACGCGCTGCCCCCGGTGGACGACCAGTGGTACGAGGCGCTCCGCAACGAGCGGATCGCCGCCGCTACCGCTCAGCCCGCCTAGGCATCCGCCCCGCTCTGTCCGCCTGGCGGGTGCGGTTCGTTCATGGTCGCTCGCGCCGTTCCCCGCACCCCTTTAGGGCGCTCCCGCGCCCATCTGAGCGGGGGTGTCCATCTGGCGGACGGGCCTTCCGGTGAGGCCCAGGGGCGCCGATAAGGTAGCCGGAATTCAGCCGGACGGCGTGGTCCGGCCACCGGCCCACGTTTGCAAAGGTATTCCGGGCTTATGCGTATTGGTGTCCTCACCTCCGGCGGCGACTGTCCCGGGCTGAACGCGGTGATCCGTTCGGTCGTGCACCGTGCCGTCGTCGACCACGGCGACGAGGTCATCGGCTTCCACGACGGGTGGAAGGGCCTGCTCGAGTGCGACTACCGCAAGCTGGACCTGGACGCGGTGGGCGGCATCCTCGCCCGCGGCGGCACCATCCTCGGCTCCTCCCGCGTGCAGCCCGCGCATCTGCGGGACGGCGTGGAGCGCGCCAAGGGCCACGTAGCCGATCTCGGCCTTGACGCGATCATCCCGATCGGCGGCGAGGGCACGCTCAAGGCGGCCCGGCTGCTCTCCGACGCCGGTCTGCCGATCGTGGGCGTACCCAAGACGATCGACAACGACATCGCTGTCACCGATGTGACCTTCGGTTTCGACACGGCCGTCGGGGTCGCCACCGAGGCGCTCGACCGGCTGAAGACAACCGCCGAGTCGCACCAGCGAGTGCTGATCGTCGAGGTCATGGGGCGCCACACCGGCTGGATCGCGCTGCACTCCGGCATGGCGGCGGGCGCGCACGCGGTGGTCGTACCGGAGCGCCCCTTCGACATCGAGGAACTGGCCAAGAAGGTCGGCGAGCGGTTCGAGGCGGGCAAGAAGTTCGCCATCGTCGTCGTCGCCGAGGGCGCCAAGCCGCGGGCCGGCTCGATGGAGTACGACGAGGGCGGCAAGGACGTCTACGGCCACGAGCGCTTCGCGGGGATCGCACGCCAGCTCTCCATCGAACTGGAGCAGCGTCTCGGCAAGGAGGCGCGTCCGGTGATCCTCGGCCATGTGCAGCGCGGCGGCACCCCGACCGCGTACGACCGCGTCCTCGCCACCCGGTTCGGCTGGCACGCCGTGGAGGCCGTGCACCGGGGCGAGTTCGGGAAGATGACGGCATTGCGCGGCACCGACATCATCATGGTGCCGCTCGCCGAGGCCGTCGAGACGCTGAAGACCGTGCCCGCGGAGCGGTACGCCGAGGCGGAGTGCGTCCTGTAGCCGGAGTGCGTCCGTCAGCCGGAGTGCGTCCGGTAGCCACCTGAGTGGTCTGTTTGTCGTTCCTTTGAGCAAGCTGCCCCCGGCCGAGACCCCGGCCGGGGGCAGTTCTAGTCTGGTGGCGCACAATCCGTACGAAACGCGAGCAACAGGAGCCGGCGGATGGATCACAGCGGGCACGGCATGATGACGGATCTGCCGCCGTTCACGCTGGGGCGCGGCCTCGGCTGGTCGGCAGACCCCTTCTTCCTCGTCGGCTGCCTCCTGGCGCTCGCCCTGTACGGATGGGGCGTCGTCCGGCTCAGGCGGCGCGGTGACTCCTGGCCGGTGGCGCGGACCGTCGCGTTCGTCGTGGGTGTCCTGAGCGTCGGCCTCATGATGTGCACCAAGCTGAACGACTACGGCATGGTCATGTTCAGCGTGCACATGGTGCAGCACATGGTCATCAGCATGCTGTCGCCGATCCTGCTGCTCATGGGCGCGCCGATCACGCTCGCCCTGCGGGCGCTGCCGGTCGCGTCGCAGCGCGGCTCCAAGGGCCCGCGCGAGCTGCTCCTCATGCTGCTGCACAGCCGCTACATGCGGATCATCACGCACGCCGCGTTCACCATCCCGCTGTTCATCGCGAGCCTGTACGCGCTCTACTTCACGCCGCTCTTCGACTTCCTCATGGGTTCGAAGGTCGGGCACATCGCGATGATGGTCCACTTCCTCGCCGTGGGCCTGGTCTTCTTCTGGCCGATCATGGGCGTCGACCCCGGCCCGCACCGTCCCGGCTATGTGATGCGGATGCTGGAGCTGTTCGCGGGCATGCCCTTCCACGCCTTCTTCGGCATCGCGCTGATGATGGCGAGCTCGGCCATGGTCGGCACGTTCGACGATCCGCCCGCCTCGCTCGGCATCGATCCGCTCTCCGACCAGGTGGCGGCGGGCGGCATCGCGTGGGCGTTCAGCGAGGTGCCGTCCGTCCTGGTGCTGCTCGCGCTGCTCTTCCAGTGGAAGAAGTCCGAGGAGCGGCAGGCGCGCCGCAAGGACCGCGCCGCGGACCGGGACGGCGACCGGGAGCTGGCCGCGTACAACGCCTACCTGGCCTCGCTGAACGCGCGCGGACAGTAGCGCCACCACCCCCTCACGGGTGACTATGGCCTTCTGGCCGCGGTCCGGGCGTCGCACGGCGCGTACGCCGTCCGGGCTGCCGGGAGGAGCGTGCGTGATGCCCGGTTCCACGAAGACGATGGGTGTGTTCACCGTCGGCGGTCTGGTGGCCGTCACCGCCTACACGGCGGCGCTCGGCAGCAACGGCTGGCTGTGGTTCGGCTGGGTCGTGCTCGGACTGATCACGGTGGCGATGGTGGCCTCGCGCAGCGCATGATCCCGCGCGACGGGGGCACTGTGGGCACCCACGCGCGCGTGCTGCCGTCCTACTACGCATGGGGGAGGCGTTCGGCATGTTCTACCGGCTGCTCAAGTACGTGATCCTCGGGCCACTGCTGCGGCTGATGTTCCGGCCGCGGATCGAGGGGCTCGAACACATCCCGGAGTCGGGAGCGGCGATCGTCGCGGGCAATCACCTGTCGTTCTCCGACCACTTCCTGATGCCGGCGATCATCAAGCGGCGGATCACGTTCCTGGCGAAGGCCGAGTACTTCACCGGCCCCGGCGTCAGGGGGCGGCTGACGGCCGCGTTCTTCCGCAGCGCGGGCCAGATCCCGGTCGACCGCTCCGGCAAGGAGGCGGGGCAGGCCGCGATCCGCGAGGGGCTCGGGGTGCTGCGCCGCGGCGAGCTGCTCGGCATCTACCCGGAGGGCACGCGCTCGCACGACGGGCGGCTCTACAAGGGAAAGGTCGGCGTCGCCGCGATGGCGCTGAAGGCGCAGGTCCCGGTGGTGCCCTGCGCGATGATCGGCACGTTCGAGGCGCAGCCGCCGGGCCAGAAGATCCCGAACATGCGGCGGGTGACGATCCGGTTCGGCAAGCCGCTCGAATTCTCCCGGTATGCCGGGATGGACGGCGAGAAGGCCATACTGCGTGCCGTCACCGACGAGATCATGTACGCGATCCTCGAGCTGTCCGGGCAGGAGTACGTCGACAAGTACGCGGCGCTCGTCAAAGCGGAGGCCGAGGAGGCGACGGCGCGGAGGTTCCCGAGGATGCCCCTCAGCTGACCCGCTGTCCGCCCCGCACTCTGCGCTGAGCAGATTTCCTCGTCCCGCGCGCGTGGCTCGCCGTACGGTCCCGCTCATGAAGACGGCTTTGGTGCTCGGTGGAACGGGTCAGATCGGGCGTCCGGCGGTACGGGCGCTCGCGCGCGACGGCTGGGCGGTGACGGCGGCCTCGCGGGGTGGTGGCCGGGACGCGTCCTGGCCGGGCGAGGTGCGCGCGGTGCGGCTCGACCGGGACGACGACGCCGCGCTCGCGGAGCTGGTCGGCGACGGTGTCGACCTGGTCGTGGACATGGTGGCGTTCACGCGGGCGCACGGCCAACAGCTCGCGGCGCTCGCCGGAAGGATCGGCTCCGCGGTCGTGCTCTCCAGTGGCGCTGTCTACGAGGACGAGTGGGGCCGCGGCTTCGACACGCAGGAGGAGCCGGACGGCAAGCCGCGCTTCCCCGTGCCGGTGCCCGAGACGTGGCGGACGGTGGCGGCGGGCGACGCGACGTACGGGACGCGCAAGGTGCAGGTGGAGCAGGGCCTCCTCGCGCTCGGCGAGAAGCTGCCGACGACAATGGTGCGGGCAGGCGCGGTGTACGGGCCGCACTGCCGTACGCCGCGCGAGCTGTACTTCGTGAAGCGCAACCTCGATGGGCGCCACGCGCGCGTGCTCGCGTACGGCGGGGAGAGCCGCTTCCACCCGGCGAGTGCGGAGAACCTGGCCGAGCTGGTGCGGCTCGCGGCCGCCCGGCCGGGCTCGCGGGTGCTCAACGGCGCGGACCCGGACTGCCCGACGGTCGCCGAGATCGGCGTCATGATCGATGCGCTGATGGGGGTGGAGACGGAGACGGTCCTGGTGGACGGGGAGCCCCCGGCGCCGACGGTCGGGGACACGCCGTGGTCGCTGCCCCACCCGCTCGTCCTCGACATGAGCGCCGCGGAGCGGGAGCTGGCGTACCGGCCCGTCACGACGTACGCGCAGGCGCTCCCGGCGACGGTGGAGTGGCTGGCCGAGCGGTTGCGGCGGCAGGACTGGGTGGACGGTTTCCCGACGATGGTGGCGAACTACACGACCGGTCTCTTCGACTACGCGGCCGAGGACGCGTGGCTGGCCGGGCGAGGCTGAGGGCAAGAGCGAGCCCCGGCCCCGCCATGGTGGCGGAGACCGGGGCTGTACACGTTCAGGCGATCGTCACGGCTTCGGGGTGGCGTGCGGGGCGCACGTCACGTCCTTGCTGTCGGTCTTGCCGGTGAGCAGGTAGGTGTCGACCCGGTCGTTGACGCAGGGGTTGGTCAGACCGGTGACGCCGTGCGAGCCCGCGTCCTTCTCGGTGATGAGGCGGGAGCCCTTCAGGCGCTTGTGCAGCTCGACGGCGCCCTCGTACGGGGTGGCGGCGTCACGCTCGGACTGCACGATGAGGACAGACGGCAGGCCCTTGCCGGTCTTGACGTCGACCGGCGTCTGCTGCTCGGTCTTCCAGGTGGCGCAGGGCAGGTTCATCCACGCGTTGGCCCACGTCATGAACGGGTAGTCCTTGTGGAGCCGCGTGTTGTCCTTGTCCCACTTCTGCCAGCTGGTGGGCCACTTGGCGTCGGCGCACTCGACGGCTGTGTAGACCGCGTTGCTGTTCTCCGACGCGGCGTTGCCCGCGGTGTCCGACAGGTCGGGGGCGATGGCGTCGACCAGGGCCTGCTTGTCACCGGCGACGTACTTGCTCCACGTCTGGGCGACCGGCACCCACGACGAGTCGTAGTACGGCGCGCTCTGGAAGAAGCCGATCAGCTCGGCCGGGCCGACGACCCCGCCGAGCGGGCTCTTCTTCGCCTCGGCGCGCAGCTTCAGCCACTGCTGCTGCACCTTGGCGCGGGTGTCGCCGAGGTGGAAGGTGGCGTCGTTCTTGGCGACCCAGTCCTGCCAGTCCTTCCAGCGGCCCTCGAAGGCGATGTCCTGGTTCAGGTTGGCCTGGTACCAGATGTTGTCCTTCGCCGGGTTGACGACGCTGTCGACGATCATGCGGCGGACGTGGTTCGGGAAGAGCGTGCCGTAGACGGCGCCCAGGTAGGTGCCGTAGGAGACGCCCAGGTAGTTGAGCTTCTTGTCGCCGAGGGCGGCGCGGATGACGTCGAGGTCGCGCGCGGTGTTCGGCGTCGTCATGTGCGGCAGCATCTCGCCGCTGCGCTCGTAGCAGCCGTCCGCGTACTCCTTGGCGAGCTTGCGCTGGGCGCGCTTGTCCGCCTCGCTGTCCGGGACCGGGTCGTCCTTGGGCGCCTTGACGAACTCCTGCGGGTCGATGCAGGAGATCGGCGTCGAGTGGCCCACGCCGCGCGGGTCGAAGCCGACGAAGTCGTACGCCTTCGCGGCCTTGGCGTAGATCGGGTTCTTGGTCGTCACGCGCGTGGGGAAGCGCAGACCCGAGCCGCCGGGGCCGCCCGGGTTGTAGACGAGGGAGCCCTGGCGCTCGCTCTTGGTGCCGGTGTTGCCGACACGGTCGACGGCGAGCTTGATCTGCTTGCCGTTCGGCTTGGCGTAGTCGAGCGGCACGGTGACCCAGCCGCACTGGATCGGCGCGGCGAAGCCCCAGTCGGCCGGGCAGTCCTTCCAGTCGACGCCCTTCTTGGCGGCCCGGGCGGCGGCGACGGCGGCGCCCACCGCCTCACGGGCCTGGCTGTGGCCGCCGGTCGAACGCTGCTGCTCGGCGTTGGCGGGAGCGGCGACCGCCCCCGCTATCAGCGCCACGGCGGCGAACGCGCCCGCGGAGCCGATCACCACGTTCCGGCTGCCGCGACCCGTCTGTCGAGTCCGTCTCAAGTGAGGCCTCCCGCACATCGATACGATCGTTACGTCGATCGTGTTGCCGATCGGTACGCGGATCCTGTCGTGTGTGGGGTCCCTGACAACAGAGATGACGGACGTTCTTTACCAATCCGATAAATGGTATGGCCGTCCCGCTGAGCGGTCAGGCCCATCGGGCGAGCGCGGCGTCCAGGGTGCGGCGCAGGCGCAGCGCGTCCGGAGCGACGACGGTGACCAGGACAGCGGGGCCCGCGAGCGGCGTGAGCGCGGCGGTGCCGTCCGCGTCGAGGATCGTGGCGGACGGCGGATCGGCTTCGAACTCCGGCCGTACGATGACGAGCTGGCCCAGGGCCCGGTGGCCGGCCAGGACCGCGGGGCCGTCCCAGCCGCCCGGAGCGCCGGGTCCGCAGGCGAGCTCCTGGTCGAGCAGGGGCCGTCCCGCGCGGTACAGCGTCAGACGGCTGGTGAGGCGGCCGGGCTGCTCGCCCGCGCGGCCCAGGACCTGCTCCTCGCGCAGCACGAGACGGGCGTCCGCGGCCAGCTCCGCGCGCGTGGTGACGCGCAGGTCGCTGCCGTTCGCCGAGATCAGCTGCTCGGGCAGCCAGTCGAGACGGGCGCCGTCGGCGACGGTGAGCCGTACGTCGTAACGGGCCTCCCCCTTGGCCTGGCCGGGCAGGGCGAGGGTGGCGGCGACCGAGCCGACGTGCAGGCGGGCGCCTTGTTCCGCGCGGGCCTCGACGGTGAAGTGGTCTCCGCCGAGGGGGCCGCTCATGGCGCCGACGAGCATGACGCGGGACTCGTCGGCGGTGGCGCCCCGGACGCGGCGGAGGGCGAACGAACCCTCGCTCTCCATCACGGGCAGGGCGGTGCCACCGCTTCCGTCACCGCGCGCGACAAGGCGGGCGCTGGAACGGACGCCCACGCGCGCGTGGCCGCGCACGCTCACGCGGTCCACGCGGCATACTGCGCCCGCACCCACGCCGCGACGTCCACCACGCCGCTCTCGGAGCGCAGGGACTGGAGCACGACGGGGAGTTCGGCGCGCGCCGCCTCGGCGTCGGCGGCCATGCGCGCGAGGTCGGAGCCCACGTAGGGCGCCAGGTCGGTCTTGTTGATGACGAGCAGATCGGCGGTCGTCACACCGGGGCCGCCCTTGCGCGGAATGTCATCGCCGCCCGCGACATCGATGACGAAGATCTGTGCGTCGACCAGCCCCTTGGAGAAGGTCGCGGTGAGATTGTCGCCGCCGGACTCGACCAGGACGAGGTCGAGCGGCCCGGCGCCCTCGGCCAAGTCGTTCTCCAGGTCCTCGACGGCTTCGAGGTTGGCGGAGATGTCGTCGCGGATCGCGGTGTGGGGGCAGGCCCCGGTCTCCACGGCGGTGATCCGCTCGGGCGGCAGCACGGCTTCGCGCAGCAGGAACTCGGCGTCCTCCCGCGTATAGATGTCGTTCGTGACGACAGCGAGGGAGAGCTCGTCGCGCAGGGCACGACAGAGCGCGGCGACGGTGGCCGTCTTCCCGGAGCCGACGGGCCCACCGAGCCCTATGCGCAGGGCGCGACGCGTGCCGTCGGGCCGGTGCGCGTCGGCGGAGAGGGCGGCGGGGCCGTCGTGGGAGTGCGAGTGGTCGAGGTGCATCATGCGGCTCCGGGGTCGTGGGGAGGTGCGTCAGGGGCTTGAGGTGGGTGGTCTACGGCTCCGAGGCCGGTGAGGGAGCGCGGCCGCGAGCCCCGCGGTTCACGAGGCGAACAGCCGCACCGCCCATCCCGCATGCGCCTCCGCCCCGACCTCGAGCAAGGGCGCGGAGCCCGCGGGGAGTGCGTCGGTGCCCTCCGTGGTGGCGCGTCTCGCCGCCTCCACCGATGCGCTGACGACCAGGTCCGTCTCGGGCGCGAGCCGCGCCAAGACGCGGGTCGCGTCGAAGGGGTCGAGGCTCAGCAGGCGTACGACGGCGGTCGCGGGGCCGCTGACGGCCTCGTACGCGGAGCAGTACGCCGCGTCCTCGGGGCCGAGTCCGGCGGCGTGGGCGGTGAGGCCGAGGACGACGGGCTGGTGGGCTCCCTTCGGGAACTGCCGGGCGAGGGCGTCCAGTTCGGGGGCCGGCCATGTCGCTCGGGCGGCACGCAGCAACTGTCGGCCGAGTCTGCGTGCGGTCACGCGGAGGGCCGCCGACGGGGTGCGGGCGTCGGCAGCCTCGTCGAGGACTGCGGGGTCGATGCCGAGCGCCGCGGCGGCGGCGAGGGAGGCCGCGACGGCGGCGCTGGTGTGCAGGCGGCCCCGGCAGAACTCCTCCAGGCTCGCCGCGTCGCGGATGCGGCCCGCCTTGACCGCGGCCTCCGCTCCGCCGGAGTGTGCGTGCCCTCCGGCGGGGAAGCGGCCGTCGGCCAGGACGAGCAGGGTCGCGCGCGTCATGACGTACTCATATGGCAGCTCAAAGGACTCAAGGGCTCAGGCTCAGGGACTCAGGGACTCAGGGACTCAGGGACTCAGAAAAGGAAGTACCGCTGGGCCAGCGGCAGTTCCGTGGCCGGCTCGGGTTCGACGAGTTCGCCGTCGATGGTCACGGCGAACGAGTCGGGGGCGACCTCGACGCGCGGCAAGGCGTCGTTGTTGCGCATGTCGGCCTTGGTACGGCCGCGCGTCGAAAGGATCGGAACGAACGTTCGTCCCAGGCCGAGGCGGTCCGGGAGGCCGTCCTCCAGGGCCCACGCGCTGGTGAAGTTGACCGAGTTGGCCGCGGGCGCTCTGCCGTACGCCCCGAACATCCGGCGCGGCAGCACCGGCTGCGGCGTCGGGATGGAGGCGTTCGCGTCGCCCATCTGCGCGTACGCGATCTGCCCGCCCTTGATGACGAGCTGCGGTTTCACGCCGAAGAACGCCGGGTCCCAGAGCACCAGATCCGCGAGTTTGCCGGGTTCGACGGAGCCGACCTCGTGCTCGATGCCCTGGGCGATCGCCGCGTTGATCGTGTACTTGGCGACGTAGCGGCGGGCGCGCTGGTTGTCGGCGCGGGAGTCGCCGGGGAGGAGGCCGCGGCGGCGCTTCATGACGTGGGCGGTCTGCCAGGTCCGCATGATGACCTCGCCGACGCGGCCCATGGCCTGCGAGTCCGACGACATGATCGAGATGGCGCCCAGGTCGTGCAGGATGTCCTCGGCCGCGATGGTGGTGGGCCGGATACGGGACTCGGCGAAGGCGAGGTCCTCGGGGACCGCCGGGTTGAGGTGGTGGCAGACCATCAGCATGTCGAGGTGTTCCTCGACGGTGTTGACGGTGTGCGGCCGGGTCGGGTTGGTGGAGCTGGGCAGCATGTTGGGCAGCGAGACCGCGGTGATCATGTCGGGCGCGTGCCCGCCGCCCGCGCCCTCGACGTGGAAGGCGTGCAGAGTGCGGCCGCCGACGGCGTCGAAGGTGTCCTGGACGAACCCGGCCTCGTTCAGCGTGTCGGAGTGCACGGCGAGTTGCGCGCCGGACTCCTCGCACACGTCGAGGCAGGCGGAGATCACGGCCGGGGTCGCGCCCCAGTCCTCGTGGATCTTGAAGCCGAGGACGCCGGCGCGCAGCTGGTCGCGCATGGACTCCTTGGACATCGTGTTGCCCTTGCCGAGGAACCCGATGTTGACGGGGCTGTGCTCCATGGCCTCGAACATCCGGGTGAGGTGCCAGGAGCCGGGGGTAATGGTGGTCGCCTTGGACCCTTCGGCGGGTCCCGTGCCGCCGCCGATGAGGGTCGTGACGCCGGAGGCGAGGGCCTCGTCGACGATGGTCGGCGAGATGAAGTGGATGTGCGTGTCGATGCCGCCCGCGGTGACGATCTTGCCGTTGCCCGCGACGATCTCCGTCTCCGGGCCGATGACGAGGCCGGGGTGGACGCCGTCCATGGTGTCGGGGTTGCCGGACTTGCCGATACCGGTGATGCGGCCGTCGCGGATGCCGATGTCGGCCTTGACGATGCCCCAGTGATCGATGATCAGGGCGCCGGTGATGACGGTGTCCGGGGTGCCCTCCGCGCGCGTGGCGCGCGATTGGCCCATGGACTCGCGGATGACCTTGCCGCCGCCGAAGACGGCCTCGTCCCCGGAGCGGCCCGGTCCGCCGGAGCGGTCCTCCTCGATCTCGACGAACAGATCGGTGTCGGCCAGGCGGACGCGGTCCCCGGTGGTGGGGCCGAACAGGTCGGCGTAGGCGGCGCGGGAGAGCTCAGGCATCGAGGGGTCCTCCGGTCTCGCCGCGCAGGCCGGGGACGGTGCGAGCGCCCGCGAGCGGTACGAGTCCGACCTCGACGGGGATGCCGGGCTCGAAGCGGACGGCCGTTCCGGCCGGGATGTCGAGGCGACGGCCGCGGGCCGCGGCGCGGTCGAGTTCGAGGCCGGGGTTGGCCTCGGCGAAGTGGTAGTGGGAGCCGACCTGGATGGGCCGGTCGGCGGCGTTGAGCACCGTCATACGTATGACGTCGCGGCCCTCGTTGAAGGCGACGGGCTCGTCGGCGAAGAGGATCTCTCCGGGGATCACGGTCGCGGCCCGTCAGACGATCGGCTCGTGGACGGTCACGAGCTTGGTGCCGTCCGGGAAGGTCGCCTCGACCTGGACGTCGTGGATCATCTCGGGGATCCCCTCCATGACGTCGTCGCGGGTGAGCAACGCGCGCCCGGAGGACATGAGTTCCGCGACGGTGCGGCCGTCGCGGGCGCCCTCCAGGACGTGCGAGGTGATCAGGGCGACGGCCTCGGGGTGGTTGAGCCTGAGACCCCGGGCCCGCCGCTTGCCGGCCACGTCGGCGGCCACATGGATGAGCAGTCTCTCCTGCTCGTGCGGGGTCAGTTGCACGCGTCCCACCTCACAGTCCTTCGCCACGGGCCGTGCGGGGCCCGGCTGCCGCGGCCACCGCGACGGGTATAGATGTAACACACATGTAGCGCGCATGATCTTGCGCACCCTGGTTACCAAAACCCCTGGTGGCGTGCGGTGCAGGCTAGTTGGGCGGAGTTTCAACGAGGTTAACCGTCGCTTGACCGCACCATTGCCGTCAGCTGACCTCGCCCATACTCATCAGGCCGCGCAGGCCGATCTGCAGAGTCTCGACCGGCACCTCGCCGAAGAGCGCCTGCTGCGTGAGGAAACCCTGCGCCGCGGAGATCATCGTGCGCGCCACCGCGTCCGGATCCGCGTCGGCGCGCATCATCCCGGCGTCCTGGTACCCCTGCACGATCTTGACCCAGATCGCACGGACCCGTTCGAAGCCGTCGCGGATCAGGGCAGCGAGGTCGTCGTTGCGCAGCGTCTCCGTCCACACCTGCACCACGAGGCGCGGGAAGTACGAGGTGCCGTCGACGCGCAGACCCGGCCGCTCGCGCAGCACCTCCCCCATCACGATGCCGACCAGCTCGTACGGCGGCGGTGGCGGCGTCTGCAACCCGGTCGTCTCGAAACCGGCCCGTACGTCGTCGAGCACCTCCGTCACGATGGCGTGGATCAGCTCGTCCTTGCCGCGGAAGTAGCGGTACACCGCGCCGGCCGAGAGGTCCACCTCCCTCAGGACGTCCTGCATCGATGTGGCGTGGAAGCCGTTGCGGGCGAAGCAGAGGGCGGCGCCGTCCAGGATCTGGCGGCGGCGGGCGTCGAGGTGTTCCTGGGATACACGGGCCATGGTCATCAAAGTAAAACGAACATTCCTTCTTGACAAGCGTGCGCGGTCTCGCGACAGTGAGGACACGGTAAAACGAACGCTCATTCTTTCAGATCCAAGCTGAAGCTCACCGTTGGAGACCTCATGCCCTCCGCCTCCCCGGCCCACGGCCGCAAGGTGATCGCCGTGGTGCTGCTCGTCCCGCTACTCGCCGCGCTGGCCCTCTGGGCCTTCGCGTGGCCCGCCGCACGGACCGCACCGCGTGATCTCCCGCTCGGCGTCGCCGGGCCCGCCGCCACGGCCGCGCCCCTGGACCGGCAACTGCGCGCGCAGGACGGCGCGTTCGACGTGCATCGTTATGCGGACGAGGCCGCCGCCCGCGCGGCGATCGAGGACCGGGTCGTATACGGAGCGGTGGTGGCCGCGCCGGACGGGCCCCGGGTGCTGACCGCCTCGGCGGCGAGCCCCGTCGTCGCGCAGTTGCTGCGGCAGGCCGTGAAGGCACAGGCACCCCAGGCTGCCCGGGTGACGGAGGTCGACGTCGCACCGGCTCCGGCGGCCGATCCCCGTGGCGCGGCCCTGAGTTCGAGCGTGCTGCCGCTGGCGATCGCCGGGGTCGCGGGCGGGTCCGTCGTGACGCTGCTGCGGCTGCGCGGGGTGCGGGCAGCGGGCGCGCTGCTCGCGGCCTCCGCGGTGGTGGGCGTCGTGGCGGCCGCGCTCGCGCACAGCTGGCTCGGCGTCCTGACGGGCGACTGGTGGGCGGAGGCCGGGGTGCTCGGCCTGTCGTCCCTCGCGGTGGGGGCGACGGTGGCCGGGTGCGCGGCGCTGCTCGGACCGGCGGGGATCGGCGTGGGCGCGCTGCTGATGGTGCTGCTCGGCAACCCGTTCTCCGGGGTGGCCTCCGCGCCCGAGCTGCTGCCCGAACCGGTCGGCTCCCTCGGCCAGTTGCTGCCGCCGGGCGCGGGCGGGACACTGCTGCGCTCGGTCGCCTACTTCGACGGGGCGCGGGCCGCGGCACCGGCGCTGACGCTCACCGTGTGGGCGCTGCTCGGCCTGACGGCCGTACTGCTCGGGGCGCGTCGCGGGCGGCGCACCACCACGGCGCCCGAACGGACGACCGAGCCGACGCGGGCCCCGCTTCCCGTGGGCTGAGCAGGCCGAGCGCCACCGGCCCACGGGCACGGACCGGCCGTGCGTCCCCGCTGTAGCGGACGGGGGTGCACGGCCTTCTTCGTCGGCGGCGTGCTTGCCCTACCTGACGTCCGGCCCTCGGCGCTCCGCCGCGATGCCGAACCTCTGGCGTTCGCCCGGAGCGGACGGGAGGGAGCCGACGCGGGAGACGGAGCTGATCATCGGCTCCTCCGCGGACTCGGTGGCGGCGTCCCCGAGGGCTTCGAGTCGCTCCAGGTCAGCGGCGGAGACGAGGGCGACGAGGGGCTTGCCGTGCCGGGTGACCACGACGCGTTCGGCGCCGTACACCACGCGGTTGATCAGATCCGCCAGCTCGGCCCGGGCTTGCGTCACCGGAATCTCGTAGGCCATGCTCCCCATCGTACGTGATGTACGTCCTGTACGTTTTCTACAGAGCGATGAGCAGATGAGCACAGGAGGCGCGAGCACCATGACCCGTCCGTCCGGCCGCCATGTCCTGCCCGAGTTCACGGAGCGCACCGCCTCGGGGCACCGCACGCTCGACCCGTACTCGAAGCTGCTCGAGGAGCGCATCGTGTTCGTCGGGACGCCGATCGACGAGACATCGGCCAACGATGTGATGGCCCAGTTCATGCACCTGGAGTACGCGGCCCCCGACCGGGACATCTCGCTGTACATCAACTCCCCCGGCGGCTCGTTCAGCGCGATGACGGCGATCTACGACACGATGCAGTTCGTCAGTTGCGAGGTGGAGACGATCTGTCTGGGGCAGGCCGCGTCCGTGGCCGCCGTGCTGCTCGCGGCCGGGGCGCCCGGCAAACGGCTGATGCTGCCGGGCGCGCGCCTGGTGCTCGACCAGCCGGCGCTTCCCGAGCCGGTGCGGGGCCACCACTCCGACCTGGAGATCCAGGCCCGCGAACTGGTGCGGACGCGTGAGCGACTGGAGGAACTCCTCGCGCGCCACACCGGGCAGGAGAAGGAGCGCGTCAGCCGGGACATCGAGCGGGACACCGTGCTCGACGCGCGGCAGTCGGTGGAGTACGGCCTGGTGGACCGGGTCGTACAGAGCCGCAAGGGCGTGCCCGGCGTGCCGGCCGGGCGGTGACGCGCCGATGTATCCGCCCGAACTTCCGCCGCTGCCCGCGCTGACCCGCGCCGAGTGCGCGCTGGTGGACAGTTATCTGGCGGTGGTCGATCTGCTCGCCCGTATCAACCCGGCGCGCGGCGAGGACACGTACCGGGGGCTGCGTGCGGCGCAGGCGCTCGTGGGCCGGGCGACGGAGCTGCGTGACGCGCTGGAGCTGATGCACCGAAGGGGTGAGCGCGAGGTGCATGCCGCAACCCTGGAGCGGGCTCTGCGCGTCCTCGACGGCGAGAGGCGCACCCAACGGATCACTTTGCCGCCCGAAACGGTCGCGTGAGGTCGCCGGAGGTCACTTGTGGTCGACTGCGGTCAACCGCGGTCGGTTGGCGTCCCCTTCGGTCACTTTCGACACGAACTGTCTGCGCCTCGACCGAAACGGCCCAGATGGTGGACCGCCGAACAGCCTAGACATCCGTACGTCGACGAGGCGGCCCGAGTTGCGCTCCGGCGGTACGCGAACCATGGAATTGGGCGTTCCGTGCCTGGTACGCGCGTGGTCGGGGGTCGTTGCCGGGGATCGAAAGGCGCACTGTCCACCTGAACGGGTCAAGCGTGAGGAGCCTCACTTACCGCCGGTTCAACTCGGTTTCCACCCCACATGTGCGTGAAGATCCCTTCGACGACAAGCCCCCGCCGCCGCGGCGGGGCGGTCCGTGCGGACGCCGAGTCCTGCCGCCGTACGGATGCCAGGTCGACAAGAAGTGCACCGGCAGGAGTGGAGGACCCAGGCACGACGGGCCACCGGCCCACCTTGACGAAGGTGGTGTCCGAGCGGCCCTTGGGGTGAAGCCGCGCACGCGGCCGGGCATCTTCGCCTGCCCGAACCCGACAGGTCACCCTTCACAGGCGGCAGACGAAGGGTTGCGCATGACTGCGCTCAATCGTGTTCCGTCGCTGCTGACCCGGGCCGGCACCGCGTCGGCCCTCACGCTGGCGGTCGCCGGAGCGGGGCTGATGGTCCCCGGCACCGCGTCCGAGGCATCGGCGGCCACGGCCTCGACCAAGGCACTGAAGGTCGCGGCCTCGAAGAAGGGTGCACCGTACAGGTGGGGCGCCTCAGGCCCGCACCGGTTCGACTGCTCGGGGCTCACGCTCTACTCGTTCAAGCGGGCGGGCAAGAAGCTGCCGCGCACTGCGGCCCAGCAGTACAACAAGACACGCCATGTCTCCGCGTCCCACCGCAAGACAGGTGACCTGGTCTTCTTCCATTCGGGCCGGAGCGTGTACCACGTCGGCATCTATGCCGGAAAGGGGCGCATCTGGCACTCGCCGAAGACCGGTGACGTGGTGCGGCTGCAGAAGATCTGGACGAAGAGCGTCTGGTACGGCCGGGTGCGCTGAGCGCGCCCTTGCGTGACACCAGTGGGGGCGGGCCGGGCGCCAGGCGCGCTCCCACGCGGCCGCACACGTGTGAGCGGGCCGGGATGGTCAGCAGACCGTGCCGGGGCGGGACGCGCTGCCGTTGAGCCCCGTGATCCACGGCAGGGAGATCCATACGGTCTTGCCGCCCTCCGCGGTGGGCGCGACCGACAGGCGGCCGCCGCACTCCGCGGTGAGGCTGCGGACGATCACCATGCCGCGCCCGTTGTCCTGCGCGACGGCGGCGGGGAGGCGCTTGGGGTAGCGCGGGTGGCTGTCGGTGACGCCGATCCGCAGCTGTTCGTCGCGTTCGAGCTCCACGTCGACGGTGAACGTGGGTGACTGACCCAGCGTGTGCTGCACGGCGTTGGTCGCGAGCTCCGAGACGATCAGGCGCACCGTGTCCGCCGCGTCGGTGTCCCCTGGCAGTCCCCATTCGGCCAGCACGGTGCTCACGTACCGGCGGGCGGCGGAGACCGAGGCGGCGGTGCTCGGCAGCGTGACGGATGCTTCCTGGTGGTCTGCCATGGCGACGTCGTCCCTTTCCCACCGGGGCCGCGCCTGCGACTCTGGCGGTGCGCTGGCGTGCGGCCTCCGACTTCTGCTTCGCGCCAGACTGCCACTTGGATGCCCTTCCGTGCTGACGATCCCGCGAGAAATGCATATATCTGTCGCTCGATGCGGTGAACTCTGCGACGGTAGACCGTATTTGGGCGCGCGCACACCGGTTCCTCTACCGTCTGCTCAAAGGTCGTGCTGCTCGGGCCCGGAAGGAGCCCGGTGACGCGGCCCGGTGAGCGTTGAGGAGTCGGCATGAAGTACGGTCCCGCGGTGCGTCGTCGCAAACTCGGTTCGGAGCTGCGCGCGTTACGAGTCCAGGCCGGTCTGACGAGCGGCCAGGCGGCGCGTCTTGTCGGCTGGCACCAGTCGAAGGTGAGCCGGATCGAGACAGGACGCAGCGGCGTGAAGGCGTCGGATGTGCTGCGGTTGCTCGACGCGTTCGAGACAGCCGACCCGCGGCGGCGTGAGCTCGTGGTCGCGCTGGCCGGTGCGGAGGATGTGGGCGGCCATCACTGGTGGCAGGCGTACCGGGGGCTGCTGCCGCCGTCGTACCGCGACTTCATCAGTCTGGAGTCGCAGGCGTGCCGGATCCGGACGCTGGAGACGAGCGTGGTGCCGGGTCTGTTGCAGACACCTGAGTATGCGCGCGCGGTCACACGTTCCGTACTGCCCGACATGCCCGGCTCACATATCGACGCGCTGGTCGAGGTGCGGCTCGCGCGCCAGGAAGTGCTGCGGGTGCAGCCTCCGTTGCAGTTGAGCGCGGTGCTCGATGAAGGGGTATTGCGCCGCGAAGTGGGAGGAGCGGGCATTCTGCGGCGGCAGGTGGCACATCTGGCCGAGGCGGCGCAGGTGGAACATGTCCGGATTCAGGTGCTCCCATTCTCCGCAGGTGGCCACATCGGCCTCACTGGCCCTTTCGTTGTGTTTTCATTTCCGAACACTTCTGATCTGGATGTGGTTGTTCTCGACCATTTGACGAGTAGCCTCTACCTGGAACGGAAAGAAGACCTCACGGCGTACACCGACGCCTTCGACGCTCTTCTCCTCCGTGCCATGTCACCCGAGGACTCGTTGGAATTCATCGCACAGATCGCCGGATAACGAGGACGAGGACGCCGACACCTCGCCCCCGCCCGGCACTGCGAAGGGGGCACCATGAACGCACTGCCTCGGCATGTTCCTTCCGTTCCCTCAAGCTCGTCGCTGAGCGGCGCGCGGTGGCGGCGCAGCAGCCGCAGCACCGGTGCCAACAACTGCGTCGAGACAGCCCCCCTGACCTCGGGGCACACGGCCCAACTCGTGGGTGTCCGCGACTCCAAGAACATCGCGGGCCCCGCGCTCCTCTTCACACCTTCCGCATGGGAGGGGTTCATCGACTCCCTGCGGTGAACGCGCCGTTCGGAGCCTTGCGGCTGATCACCCGCACCGCCTCGCCGAGCTGTTCGTCGGTGAGGTCGGCGCGGGCGGTCAACCGCAGCCGCGAGATGCCGTCCGGCACCGACGGCGGACGGAAACACCCCACCGAGAGACCTTCCGTACGACACTCCGCGGCCCAGCGCACCGCCTCGTCCGGTGACGGGGCCCGCACCGAGACGACGGCGGCGTCCGGCCGCACGGCCGACAGGCCCTCGGCGATGAGCAGTCGGTGCAGGGTGGCCGCCACCTCGCGGGCGCGGTCCGCGCGGCGCGGCTCGCGGCGCAGCAGACGCAGGGCGGCCAGCGCCGCCCCGGCCGCGGCGGGGGCGAGGCCGGTGTCGAAGATGAACGTACGGGCCGCGTTGACGAGGTGGTCGATGACGTGTGCCGGGCCGAGGACCGCGCCGCCCTGGCTGCCGAACGACTTGGAGAGGGTGACGGTGACCACCGTGTCCGGGGCGCCCGCGATCCCCGCCGCGTGCGGGGCGCCGCGCCCGCCGGCGCCGAGGACGCCCAGACCGTGCGCGTCGTCGACGAGCAGTCCGGCCCCGAACTCCCGGCAGGCACCGGCCAGTTCACCGAGCGGCGCCCGGTCCCCGTCGACGGAGAAGACGGTGTCCGAGACGACGACGGCCGGGCCTTCGTGGGCGGCGAGGGCCTTGCGGACGGCGGCCGGGTCGGCGTGCGGGACGACCTGGGTGGTTCCCCGGGCGAGCCGGCAGCCGTCGATGAGCGAGGCGTGGTTCCCGGCGTCGGACACGATCAGCGAACCGTGCGGGGCGAGCGCGGTGACGGCGGCGAGGTTCGCCGCGTAACCGGACGACAGGACGAGCGCGGCCTCGGCGCCGCAGAACCCGGCCAGTTCGCGCTCCAGTTCGGCGTGGAGTTCGGTGGTGCCGGTGACCAGGCGGGAGCCGGTCGCGCCGCCTCCCCAGCGGCGCGCCGCCTCGGCGGCGCCCCCGACGACCTCGGGGTGGCGGGCCAGGCCCAGGTAGTCGTTGCTCGCGAGGTCGAGCAGCGGGGAGTCGGCCGGGCGCGGGCTCAAGGTGCGGACGAGTCCGGCGGCTTCGCGGGCACGACGCTGCTCTTCGAGCCAGCCGAACGCACGCGTGGAGGTGGTACCCATGACTCCCTCTACTGGTAGATGCTCGGTGGAGCGCGGGTAGATATTTTTGTAGGTAATGCACAGACCTTAGTCGCCTCGCCACCGGGTCACGGTGTGGTGATACCCACACGTCGAACGCGGTCCTTTGTACGAAGTCTCCTTTCGCCGGGGTGGCTCGATAGGCAAAAATCAGGCGCCATGGACCTGCTGAACACGCTGGTGGACAAGGGGCTGCGGCGCGAGTCGCCGAGCCGTGAAGAGGCGCTCGCCGTACTGGCGACGTCGGACGACGACCTGCTCGATGTGGTGGCGGCGGCCGGGAAGGTGCGCCGTACGTGGTTCGGGCGCCGGGTCAAGCTGAACTACCTGGTCAACCTCAAGTCGGGGCTCTGTCCCGAGGACTGTTCGTACTGCTCGCAGCGGCTCGGCTCGAAGGCGGAGATCCTCAAGTACACGTGGCTGAAGCCCGACGAGGCGTCCAGGGCGGCCGCCGCGGGGGTCGCGGGCGGTGCGAAGCGGGTGTGTCTCGTGGCGAGCGGGCGCGGACCGACGGACAAGGACGTGGAGCGGGTCGCGAAGACGATCGACGCGATCAAGTCCGAGAACGAGGACGTCGAGGTGTGCGCCTGTCTGGGGCTGCTCTCCGACGGGCAGGCGGAGCGGCTGCGCGGGGCGGGCGCGGACGCGTACAACCACAACCTGAACACCTCCGAGGCCACCTACGGGGACATCACGACGACACACACGTATGCGGACCGCGTCGACACCGTGCGCAAGGCGCACGAGGCCGGTCTGTCGGCGTGCTCCGGGCTGATCGCCGGTATGGGCGAGAGCGACGAGGACCTGGTCGACGTGGTGTTCGGCCTGCGCGCCCTCGACCCGGACTCGGTTCCGGTCAACTTCCTGATCCCCTTCGAGGGGACGCCGCTGGCCAAGGAGTGGAACCTCACGCCGCAGCGCTGCCTGCGCATCCTGGCCATGGTCCGCTTCGTCTGCCCGGACGTGGAGGTACGGATCGCGGGCGGGCGCGAGGTGCACCTGCGCTCGATGCAGCCCCTCGCCCTGCACATCGCCAACTCCATCTTCCTCGGCGACTACCTGACCAGTGAGGGGCAGGCGGGCAAGGCCGACCTGGACATGATCGCGGACGCCGGGTTCGAGGTGGAGGGGGCCGGTGAGGTGACGCTGCCCGAGCACCGGGCGGGCGGGTGCGGGTCCGTGTGTGCCGGTGACAGTGGCGAGGTGGCTGCGGAGGTGCCCGAGGCGCGGACCGATCTGGTGGCCGTACGTCGTCGGGGCGCGGGGACGGATGTCGCACCGAATGCCTGACGCACGTGTGACCGAGTTGCTCGCGCTCGACCGGCAACACGTGTGGCATCCGTACGGGCCCATGCCGGGCCGGCAGGAGCCCCTCGTCGTGGAGTCCGCGGCGGGGGTGCGGCTACGGGTCGCCGGGCACGGGGAACTGGTCGACGGTATGTCGTCGTGGTGGTCGGCGATCCACGGCTACCGCCACCCCGTGCTCGACGAGGCGGCCCGCGGGCAGTTGGAGCGGATGAGCCATGTCATGTTCGGCGGGCTCACCCATGAGCCCGCCGTGCGACTCGCGAAGCGGCTCGTCGACATGGCACCGGACGGTCTGGAACATGTGTTTCTGGCCGACTCCGGTTCAGTGTCGGTCGAAGTGGCCCTCAAGATGTGTCTGCAGTACTGGCGCTCGCTCGGCCGGCCCGAGAAACGCCGGCTCCTCACCTGGCGCGGCGGGTATCACGGCGACACATGGCAGCCGATGTCCGTGTGTGACCCCGAGGGCGGGATGCACGGGCTGTGGGCCGGGGTGCTGCCGGAGCAGGTGTTCGCCGACGCACCACCGAGCACGTACGAGGAGTCGTACGCGGAGGGGCTGCGGGAGCTGGTCGCGCTCCACGCGCATGAGCTGGCCGCGGTCGTGGTCGAGCCCGTGGTGCAGGGGGCGGGCGGGATGCGGTTCCACTCCCCCACGTATCTGCGGGTGTTGCGTGAGGTGTGCGACGCGCACGACGTGCTGCTCGTGTTCGACGAGATCGCCACCGGGTTCGGGCGGACGGGGGCGTTGTTCGCGGCGGAACACGCCGCAGTGACGCCGGACGTGATGTGTGTCGGCAAGGCGCTCACGGGTGGGTACATGACGCTCGCCGCGACGCTGTGCACGGCGCGGGTCGCCGAAGGTATCTCGCGCGGCGAGGTGCCGGTGCTCGCGCACGGGCCGACGTTCATGGGCAATCCGCTGGCGGCGGCGGTGGCGTGCGCGTCGATCGACCTGTTGCTGGGGCAGGACTGGCGGTCCGAGGTCAAACGTGTCGAGGACGGGTTGCGGGCCGCCCTGGCCGAGGCCGTTGATGTGCCGGGTGTCCGGGACGTACGGGTCTTCGGCGCCATCGGTGTCGTACAGCTCGACCACGAGGTCGACATGGCGGCGGCGACGCGGGCGGCGGTCGCGGAGGGGGTCTGGCTGCGGCCGTTCCGGGACCTCGTCTACACGATGCCGCCGTACATCACCGGGGACGAGGACGTGGCACGGATCGGGCGCGCGGTGTGCGCGGCGGCGCGGAAGGGTTGAGCCGAGTTGAGCCAAGTGGTGTCTTCGAAGGTGCTGGTGGTCACCGGGACCGGGACCGAGATCGGCAAGACGGTGACGACGGCGGCGATCGCCGCCGTCGCGGTGCGGGCGGGGCGTTCGGTGGCCGTGCTCAAACCCGCGCAGACAGGTGTCGCGCCGGGTGAGCCAGGGGACGTCGACGAGGTGGTGCGGCTGGCCGGGTCCGCGGTGACGCCGGTCGAGCTGGGCCGTTTCCCCGAGCCCCTCGCACCCGGGACGGCCGCGGCGCGGGCCGGGATGGAGCCCGTACGGCCCGCGCAGGTCGCCGAGGCCGCGGCGAAGTTGGCGGCTTCGCACGATCTGGTTCTGGTCGAGGGTGCGGGCGGGCTGTTGGTGCACTTCGACGCGGAGGGGTCGACGCTGGCGGACGCGGCGCGGCTGCTCGGCGCCCCGGCCCTGGTGGTCGCCCGGGCGGGTCTCGGCACGCTGAACTCGGTTCAGCTCACGGCGGAGGCGCTCCGCTTTCGGGGCCTGTCACAGCTGGGGGTCGCCATTGGCAGCTGGCCCGATGAGCCCGGGCTGGCCGAGCGCTGCAATGTGGGCGATCTGCCGCGGGTGGCGGGGGCCGGGCTGGTGGGGGCGGTACCGGAGGGTGCGGGGTCCTTGTCGGAGGACGCGTTCCGGGCGCGGGCGTCGGGGTGGCTCGGCCGAGAGTTGGGCGGGGTGTGGGACGGGGAGGGGTTCGCGCGGCGGGTCGGGTGAGGGGCGCTGCGCGGCGTGGGCCTGCTGGAAGTGAGCGGGGCGATGGCCGGGCCGGCGTCTCTCCGGGCGTGCCTCGCGCCGGGCCGGGGCGAGCCCCTTGAGCATGCGGCCCAGCCGCCATCAGCAGGTGGGCGTCTGCCATGTTCTGGCGTATTGCCGGGTGCCGCGCCGGCCCGTGCGGGCCCCTTGAGCATGCGGCCCAGCCGCCATCTGCGGGTGGGCGTCTGCCATGTTCTGGCGTATTGCCGGGTGCCGCGCCGTCCTGGCTGGTCGCGCAGTTCCCCGCGCCCCTGAGATGCGCACTTCGTGCGCCATCTCGGGCCTTCGCCGCTCCGCGCTCGGTTCGCGGCCCCCCGGCGTCCCTGAGATGCCCACCTCGTGCGTCATCTCGGGCGTTCGCCGCTCCGCGCTCGGTTCTCGGCTGCCCGGGTCCCTGCGGTGCGCGCCTCGTGCGCCATCTCGGGCGGGGCGGAAGTTCGTTCGTTCCGGGGTGAGGGCGGGAAGAATCGGCGTGACCAGTCGGACTGGCCTAGGAGGGTCCCATGGTGGGCCGGAAGCCGTTCCCTGTCAGGAAAGCCGCGCGGGATGCGGTGCGTCATCCCGTCTTCGCCCGGTATTACGCCCGCTTCAGCGAACGGGCCGAACCCTCGATGGCGCCGGTGCGGAGCGAACTGCTCGGCGGGCTCTCCGGGCGGGTCATCGAGGTCGGCGCGGGCAACGGGCTGAACTTCTCCCACTACCCGGGCACCGTCTCGGAGGTCGTCGCCATCGAACCGGAGCGCATCCTGCGGCAGTTGGCGGTCGAGGCGGCCCGGCGCGTCGAGGTGCCGGTGGATGTCGTGCCGGGGGCCGCGGAGGCGTTGCCGGTGAAGAGTGAGGGGTACGACGCGGTCGTGCTGTCGATCGTGCTGTGCAGCGTGCGCGACGTGGCCCGCGCGCTCGCGGAGGTACGCAGGGTGGTGCGACCGGGCGGGGAGGTGCGGTTCTTCGAGCACGTACGGGCGCCGCACCGCACCATGCGGGGTGTGCAGACGGCGCTCGACCGGACGGTGTGGCCACGGTTGTTCGGGGGGTGCCATGTGGGGCGGGACACGGTGGCGGCCCTGCGGGACGCCGGGTTCGAGGTGGGGCCGTACCGCACTGTGCTGATGCCCGAGCGCGGGCCACGGCTGCCCACCTCCTACTGTGTCCTCGGTACGGCAAGGCGTCCCGAACTCACGGACACGTAGAGCGCGCGAGCCGCTATCCTCGTACCCGACCCGGTGCACAACTGACTTACGAAGTAAGGGAGTTGGGGTGGGGGATGCAGGCGTGGTCACGGAGGTCGTCGCCGCGCGGGCCAGGGGCCTGACGAAGGCGTACGGCTCCGGGGAGACCCAGGTGCTCGCGCTCGACGCGGTGGACGTGGACATCGCGCGCGGCCGCTATACGGCGGTCATGGGGCCTTCGGGCTCGGGCAAGTCCACGCTGATGCACTGCCTGGCCGGCCTCGACACCGTCTCGGCGGGACAGGTGTGGCTCGGCGACACGGAGATCACCGGTCTGAAGGACCGGGAGCTGACACGTCTGCGGCGCGACCGCATCGGGTTCATGTTCCAGTCCTTCAACCTCATACCTACGCTGGACGCGCTCGAGAACATCACGTTGCCGATGGACATCGCGGGCAAGGCCCCGGACCGGAAGTGGCTCGACCAGGTCATCGACACGCTCGGGCTCCGGGACCGGCTGAAGCACCGGCCCGCGCAGTTGTCCGGCGGGCAGCAGCAGCGGGTGGCGTGCGCGCGGGCCCTCGCGGCGCGACCTGAGCTGATCTTCGCCGACGAGCCGACGGGGAATCTGGACTCGCGGGCCGGCCTGGAAGTACTCGGGTTCCTGCGGGAGGCGGTCGACAGCCTCGGGCAGAGCGTGGTCATGGTCACGCACGACCCGGGCGCCGCCGCCCACGCCGACCTGGTGCTCTTCCTCGGCGACGGGCGGCTCGTGGACGAGATGCACGAGCCCACGGCGGAGACCGTCCTGGAGCGGATGAAGCGGTTCGACGTCGCTTCCGCGCGCGGAGCCGTGGCCGACCAGAACGCCGACCAGAACGCCGGCCACCACGCCGACCAGCACGCCTCCGGGCAGTAACCATGCTGAAGGCGACGCTGCGTAGCTTCCTCGCGCACAAGGGGCGCCTGACGCTGTCCGCGCTGGCCGTGATCCTGTCGGTGGCGTTCGTCGCGGGCAGCCTGATCTTCTCGGACACGGTGGCCCGCACCTTCGACCGGCTGTTCGCCTCGACCTCGGCCGACGTGCGGGTCAGCCCCAAGGAGGACGATCTGAGCGAGGCGGTTCCGTCCGGCGAGGTGCGGACGCTGCCCGCCTCGCTCGCCCTGCGGCTCAGAACCGTCGACGGGGTCGCCGCCACGCACATCGACGCCGAGGCCGAGGACATCACGGTCGTCGACCGGAACAACGACTCGGTCGGGCCGACCACCGGCGCCCCGACCATCGCCACCAACTGGGAGCCCACCGACCGCAGCCCCGTCCGGCTGACGTCCGGCCACGCGCCCCGGGGCGACGGGCAGGCGCTCCTCGACGCGGACACCGCCGAGGAGAAACACGTACGTATCGGGGACACGCTCACGGTCCTCGCGCGGCCCGGCTCGTTCAAGGTCGAGGTCGTCGGCATCGCGACGTTCCGCACGACCAACCCGGGCGCCGCCCTGGTGTACCTGGAGACCCGTACCGCGCAGCGCCGGCTGCTGGGCGAGGCCGGCCGGGCGACGAGCATCTCGCTCGACGCGGCGGACGGTGTGAGCAACGCGCAGCTGAAGCGGAATGTCGAGCAACGGCTCGGCGACACCTATGAGTCGAAGACCGCGGACGAGGACGCCAAGTCGTCCGCCGAGGATCTCGGGGGCTTTCTCGACGTCATCAAGTACGTGATGCTGAGCTTCGCCGGGATCGCCGTCCTCGTCGGCGTGTTTCTCATCGTGAACACGTTCTCGATGCTGATCGCCCAGCGCACACGTGAGCTGGGGCTGCTGCGCGCGCTCGGCGCCGACCGACGGCAGGTGCGGCGTTCGGTGCTGACGGAGGCGGTGCTGCTCGGCCTGGTCAGCTCGGCGGTCGGGCTCGGGCTCGGAGTGGGGCTCGCCGCGGGGCTGATCCGGCTCATGAGCGTCTTCGGGATGAACCTCAAGTCCACGGAGATGGTGGTCGGGTGGGGGACACCCGTCGCCGCGTTCGTGGTGGGGGTCGGGGTCACGTTCGTGGCCGCGTACCTGCCCTCGCGGCGGGCCTCCCGCGTCTCCCCGATGGCGGCCCTCGTGGACGCCGAGATCGCCGGGGTGGGGCGGCCGCTGCGGGTGCGCGCGCTCGTCGGCCTGCTGGTCGGAGCGGCGGGCGCGGGCGCGCTCGTCGGCTGCGCGACCGCGGACAGCACCGGTACGGCCGGTTCGCTGCTCGCGCTCGGCATCGTGCTGACGCTGCTCGCCACGGTCGTCGCGGGGCCGTTGCTCGTGCGCCCGGTGATCCGGGTGCTCGGCGCCGTGTTCCCGGCCGTGTTCGGCTCGGTCGGCCGGATGAGCCAGCGCAACGCGCTGCGCAACCCGCGCCGCACCGGTGCCACGGCGGGCGCCCTCATGGTGGGGCTCGCGCTGGTCGCGGGCATGTCGGTGGCCAGTGCCTCGATGAGCAAGTCGTTCGACGAGCAGATCGACAAGACGCTCGGCGCCGACTTCACCGTGCAGAACGCCAACTTCGCGCCGTTCCCGCAGGAGGTCACCGAGGAGGTCGAGGGCACCGAGGGCGTCGGCCTCGTCGTACGGCAGCGGTTCACACCCCTCGCGGTGCACATGCCGGACGGCACACGTGTCGAAACGACCGCCGCCGGGTATGAGGCGCGGCTCGACGACGTGGCACGCGTGACGTATGCGCAGGGCGACACCGCGGCGGCGCTCGCGCCCCGCCGCCTCGCGCTGCAGAAGGACTACGCGGACGAGCACGGGGCGCGGGTCGGCAGTGTGCTGCGGGTCGAACTGCCCGGCGGGCGGCGGACCGCGTTCAGGGTGGGCGCCCTCACCGACCAGGAGGGCGGCGGCTTCGGCATGCAGGGCGGCTTCTTCATGGGGCTCGCCACGCTGGAGAGGTACGTTCCCGGCGGCCAGGACTCGGCGGTGTACGTGAACGCGGCGTCCGGCACCTCGGCGGACACCCTGCGCGCGAACCTGGAGAAGACGCTCGACCCGTATCCGCAGGTGCAGGTCCGCGACCTGGCCGACTACAAGAAGCTCGTGCACGACCAGATCGCGGTGCTGCTGTACCTCGTGTACGCGCTGCTGGGCCTGGCGATCGTCATCGCGGTCCTCGGCGTGGTCAACACCCTCGCCCTGTCGGTCGTCGAGCGGACCCGGGAGATCGGGCTGCTGCGGGCGATCGGGCTCGCGCGGCGGCAGCTGCGGCGCATGATCCGGCTCGAGTCGGTGGTGATCGCGGTGTTCGGCGCGGTCCTCGGGCTGGCTCTGGGCCTGGTGTGGGGCGTGGCCGCGCAGCAGGTCCTCGCCCTGGAGGGGATGGAGGCGCTGGCGGTCCCGTGGACGACGATCGCGGCGGTCGTCGTCGGCTCGGTCCTGGTCGGGCTCGCGGCGGCGCTGCTGCCCGCGCTGCGCGCGTCGCGGATGAATGTGCTGGCGGCGATCGCGCACGAGTGAGCTCCGCGCGCTCCCGGGGGGGGCGGCGTCCGGCATCTGAAATGGGCGGCGCCCCCAGGAAGGCCGATGGTGGGATCGGGGCATGAGCGATTCTGAGAACAACCCGCGTGACGGCCGCCCCGGCGACGTACGCCGTGACCCCCGCGGCGGGCTTCGCGTACGGTCCGCCTCCCCCGCCGATCTCGACGCCGTCCTCGCCTTCTGGAAGACGGCCGCCGAGGGTACGAGCATCAGCGACGACCGCGCGGGCGTGGAGCGCCTCGTCGCACGCGACCCGGAGGCGCTGCTCCTCGCGGAGCGGGCCGACGGGGAGCTGGTGGGAACGGTCATCGCCGGGTTCGACGGCTGGCGCTGCCATCTGTACCGGCTGGCGGTCCGGCCCGACGCCCGCAGGCAGGGCATCGGCTCGGCGCTGCTCGCCGCCGCGGAGGAACGGTTCACGGCGCTGGGCGGACGGCGCGGCGACGCGATGGTGCTCAACCGCAACGAGCGGGCGCACGCCGCGTGGAAGGCCGCCGGGTACGCGCCCCAGCCGCAGTGGAGCCGCTGGGTGAAACCGCTGGTCGAGGAGTGAGACCGGCGCGCACGGCGACCGCACTTTGCCGATCCTTTACTATGGGAGTGTCACCCCGACTTCTGCGAAAGGTGTGAGCGTCCGCCCATGGGCGAGCCCCCTAGTACCCGGTCCCTCCCGCAGCGCGCTCCCCGCGAGCGCGCGTCACTCCCGGCCCTGGCCGATCATGGGACGGAGGTGACCCGATGACCGAAGTGCTACTGCTCGCCGTCGCAGTGCTGCTCTCGCTGGCCTGCGGCGCGTTCGTCGCGGCGGAGTTCTCGCTCACCACCGTCCAGCGCGGCGACCTGGAAATGGCCGTCGAGCGGGGTGAGCGGGGCGCCGTCGGCGCCCTCAAGGCCGCACGGAACCTGACGTTCCAGCTGTCCGGCGCCCAGCTCGGCATCACCGTCACCAATCTGGTGGTCGGCATGCTCGCCGAGCCGTCCATCGCCAAGCTCATCGCCGGTCCGCTCGAAGCGATCGGCATCCCGGGCTCGGCATCCACGTCCGTGGCGCTCGTCCTCGGCACCGCCCTGTCGACCGTCTTCCTGATGGTCGTCGGCGAGCTGGTGCCGAAGAACTGGGCGATCTCCTCGCCGCTGGCCGTCGCCAAGCGGGTGGCGACGCCGCAGCGCTGGTTCAGCGCGGCGTTCCGCCCGTTCATCACGCACCTGAACAACACGGCGAACCGGCTCGTGCGCCGTTTCGGCATCGAGCCGACCGAGGAGCTGGCCTCCGCGCGCGGGCCGCAGGAGCTGATGGCGCTCGCCCGGCACTCCGCCAAGGAGGGCGCCCTGGAGGCGGACACCGCCGAGCTGTTCGTCCGCACGCTCAACCTGGCGGACCTGACCGCCGAGAACGTGATGACGCCCCGCGTCCAGGTCATGGCCCTCGATACGCAGGCCACCTGCGAGGACGTGGCGAACGCGACGCGGGCGACCGGGTTGTCCCGCTTCCCCGTCTACCGCGGCAACCTCGACTCCGTCGTCGGTGTCGCGCACATCAAGGACATCCTGGCGGTGCCCGCGGAGCAGCGGCCCCGCAAGCGCGTCTCGGAGTTGTTGCGCGAGCCGCTGCTCGTGCCGGAGACGCTGACCGTGGACCGGCTGCTCGACCGCCTTTCGGGCAAGCGCACCATGGCCGTCGTCATCGACGAGTACGGCGGCACCGCGGGCGTCGCCACTCTGGAGGACATCGTCGAGGAGGTCGTCGGCGAGGTCCGCGACGAGCACGACCCGCACGAGACCCCCGACATCGCCCCGGCCGGCACCGACGAGGACGGCCGCACGCTGTACTCCGCCGACGGCGCCGCCCGTACCGACCAGCTCGCGCGCGTGGGGCTGCGGGTGCCGGACGGCCCGTACGAGACGCTGGCCGGGCTCGTCGCGTCCGAGCTGGGCCGGATCCCGGCCGTCGGCGACCGCGTCGAGGTCGCCGGCTGGCGGCTCGACGTCGTGGACGCGCACGGCCACCGCGCCGCCCGCGTCCTGCTCCACGCACCGCTCATCACGACCCCGCACGAGGAGGAGGCCCGATGACCGCCGTCCAGTTGCTGATCGGCCTGGCGACCCTGGTCGTCAACGCCTTCTTCGTCGGCGGCGAGTTCGCGCTCATCTCCGTACGCCGCAGCCAGATCGAGCCGTACGCGGAGAACGGCGACCGGCGCGCGCGCAGCGTCCTGTGGGGCCTGCAGCACGTGTCGGCGCTGCTCGCCGCGGCGCAGCTCGGCATCACCCTGTGCACCCTGGTGCTCGGCATCGTCGCCGAACCGGCGATCGCGCATCTCCTGGAGCCGCTGTTCGACGCGGCCGGGGTGCCGCACGGCCTGGTCCACCCGATCTCGTTCGTGATCGCGCTGGCCGTGGCGACGTATCTGCACATGCTGCTCGGCGAGATGGTGCCGAAGAACATCGCCCTTGCCGAGCCGGTGCGCTCCGCCCTGCTGCTCGGCCCGCCGCTCGTGGCGCTCGCGCGGGCGCTGCGTCCGGTCATCTTCACCGTCAACGCCTTCGCGAACGCGCTGCTGAAGCTGATGCGCGTGGAGACGAAGGACGAGGTCACGGCGGTGTTCTCGGACGATGAGCTGGCCCGCATGGTCAAGGACTCCTCCGAGGCGGGCCTGATCGACGATCGCGCGCAGGAGCGTCTGCACGACGCGCTCGAACTGGGCCGGCGCCCCATCAAGGACGTCGTCCTGCCGCTGGAGAAGGTCGTCTACGCGCGCGTGGGCGTCACGCCCGAGCAGCTGGAGGAGCTGTCGGCGACGTCCGGGTTCTCGCGCTTCCCCGTCGTGGACGAGGGGCGGCGCATCGTCGGCTACCTGCACGTCAAGGACGCCCTCGACGCGATGCCGCGCGATCTGCCGTTCCGGGTGCCGGACATGCGGCCCATCGCGCGCGTGCGGGAGACGACGCCGCTGGACGACGTGCTGACCGCCATGCGCGGCAGCCGTACGCACGTGGCGGCGGTGCTCGGCGCGGACGGGCGGCTCGCCGGGATGGTGACCATGGAGGACGTGCTGCGGGAGCTGTTCGGCCAGCCCGCGTGAGCGCCCTGGTCCGCTGGTGGTACCCGCCGGTGATCAGTGGCTGTGACGGCGCGCGCCGTCCTCCGTGGGGGTCTCCAGGATCCCCGGGCCGCGCGCGCCGACCTCGGCCGTGCCGATCGCGGTGAGGACGGCCAGCACGGCGGCGAGGCCCGCGGTGCCGAGCGCCGCGGGCCAGTCGATGTCGAGCAGGTTCGTCGCCCCGGCTACGAGGACGGCGGCCAGTGCCTGCGCGAAGGTCCGGATGGCGCGTTCGGCGGTGGCTTTCCAGAAGGCGGCGGTCCACATGGTGTGCTCCCCCGTGCGGTGACGTATGTGGTGCGGCGGTGTGCGGTGACGTATGGGGTGCGGCGGTGTGCGGTGTGTACTTCTTCGGCATACCGCCGTCCCGGTCCGCTGCCCAGACCTCCCGCGCGGGAGCCGGAGCGCCGGGATACGATTTCCGACGCCATGCAGACGAACCCCCACTACACCAGCCTTGTCGCGGTCGGCGACTCCTTCACCGAGGGCATGTCGGACCTGCTGCCCGACGGCTCCTACCGCGGCTGGGCCGACCTGCTGGCCGCCCGGATGGCTGCGCGGACGCCCGGCTTCAAGTACGCGAACCTCGCCGTGCGCGGCAAGCTCATCCAGCAGATCGTCGACGAGCAGGTCGACGTGGCCGCCGCGATGAAGGCGGACGTCGTCACGCTCGTCGGCGGCCTCAACGACACCTTGCGGCCCAAGTGCGACATGGTCCGCGTGCGGGACCTGCTCACGGAGGCCGTCGAGAAGCTCGCCCCCTCCTGTCAGCAGCTCGTCCTGATGCGCAGTCCTGGGCGCAACGGCCCCGTGCTCGAACGCTTCCGCCCGCGCATGGAGGAGCTGTTCACGTGCGTCGACGAGCTGGCGGCGAAGCACGACGCGCTCGTCATCGACCTGTACGGGGTTCCGGTCCTCGCCGATCAGCGGATGTGGGACGTGGACCGGCTGCACCCGACGGCGGAGGGCCACCGCCGCATCGCCGAGGCCGTGTGGCAGGGCCTCGGCTACGAGGGCGAGGCGGAGTGGCGTACGCCGCTGGACGCCGCGGTGCTGCCGAACTGGCTGGCGCGGCGCGTGGCCGACGCCCGCTTCGCCAAGCAGCATCTGGTGCCGTGGATCGGCCGCAGGCTGACCGACCGCTCGTCGGGGGACGGGCGTCCGCCGAAGCGACCTGAGCTGGCGCCCTGGGAGCCTGAACCCGGGCCTGACCTGTAGGTTCCTCCAGTAGCTGTGCGTTCCTCCAGGACGCGGCCGGTGCGGAGCCTGTAGGGACGCCCGGTAAACTCCGTACACGTGACTGCGCCTGCCAAGCCCCGTATCCCGAACGTTCTCGCCGGACGCTATGCCTCCGCCGAGCTCGCCACCCTCTGGTCGCCGGAGGAGAAGGTGAAGCTCGAGCGCCGCCTCTGGCTCGCCGTGCTCAAGGCACAGAAGGACCTCGGGATCGAGGTGCCGGACGCCGCGATCGCCGACTACGAGCGCGTCCTCGACCAGGTCGACCTCGCCTCGATCGCCGAGCGCGAGAAGGTCACCCGGCACGACGTGAAGGCGCGCATCGAGGAGTTCAACGCGCTCGCCGGGCACGAGCAGGTCCACAAGGGGATGACCTCCCGCGACCTGACGGAGAACGTCGAGCAGTTGCAGATCCGGCTCTCCCTGGAGCTGGTCCGCGACCGCACCGTGGCCGTCCTCGCCCGCCTCGCCAAGCTGTCCGGGGAGTACGGCGAGCTGGTCATGGCGGGCCGCTCGCACAATGTCGCCGCGCAGGCCACCACCCTGGGCAAGCGCTTCGCGACCGCCACCGACGAGCTGCTCGTCGCGTACGGCCGCGTCGAGGAGCTGCTCACGCGCTACCCGCTGCGCGGCATCAAGGGCCCGGTCGGCACCGCGCAGGACATGCTCGACCTGCTCGGCGGCGACGCCGACAAGCTGGCGGACCTGGAGCAGCGGATCGCCGTGCACCTGGGCTTCTCGCAGGCGTTCACGTCGGTCGGCCAGGTCTACCCGCGCTCGCTCGACTACGAGGTCGTGACGGCGCTCGTGCAACTGGCCGCCGCGCCCTCCTCCACCGCCAAGACGATCCGTCTGATGGCCGGGCACGAACTGGTCACCGAGGGCTTCAAGCCGGGCCAGGTCGGCTCGTCGGCGATGCCGCACAAGATGAACACCCGCTCCTGCGAGCGCGTCAACGGCCTCATGGTCATCCTGCGCGGCTACGCGTCGATGACCGGCGAGCTCGCGGGCGACCAGTGGAACGAGGGCGACGTCTCCTGCTCCGTCGTCCGCCGCGTGGCACTGCCCGACGCGTTCTTCGCGCTCGACGGTCTCCTGGAGACGTTCCTGACGGTGCTCGACGAATTCGGCGCGTTCCCCGCCGTCGTCGCTCGCGAGCTCGACCGCTACCTGCCGTTCCTCGCCACCACGAAGGTGCTCATGGCGTCGGTGCGCGCCGGTGTGGGCCGCGAGGAGGCCCACGAGGCGATCAAGGAGAACGCGGTCGCCTCCGCCCTCGCCATGCGCGAGCAGGGCGCCGAGCGCAACGAGCTGCTCGACAAGCTGGCCGCCGATTCCCGCATCCCGCTGGACCGGGCGCAGCTCGACGCACTGATGGCCGACAAGCTGTCGTTCACCGGCGCCGCCGCCGGTCAGGTGGCGCAGGTCGTGGCGCGCGTCGAGGAGATCGTGAAGCAGCGCCCCGAGGCCGCCGGTTACACCCCCGGGGCGATCCTCTGACCCGGCCGACCCCCGCGGAGCTGGAGGCCGCTCGCGACCGTCTGGTACCGGACGTCGCCGCGAGCGGCCTCTCCGTGCTGTTCTGCGGCATCAACCCGGGCCTGATGTCGGCGGCCCTGGGCCGGCACTTCGCCCGCCCCGGCAACCGCTTCTGGCCCGTCCTGCACCTCTCCGGTTTCACACCGCGCCGCCTCCGCCCCGACGAGCAGGAGGAACTGCTGTCGTACGGGCTCGGCATCACGAACGTCGTCGCGCGGGCCTCGGCGCGGGCGGACGAGTTGAGCCCGGAGGAGTACCAGGAGGGCGGGCGCCTCCTCGAGGAGAAGGTCGCCCGGCTGCGGCCCCGCTGGCTCGCGGTCGTCGGCGTGACCGCGTACCGGTCGGCTTTCCGGGACCCCAGGGCGAAGATCGGCCCGCAGGAGCGGACGATCGGCGGCGCCCGGGTGTGGGCGCTGCCGAACCCCAGCGGGCTGAACGCGCATTGGACGACGGAGACGATGGCGGAGGAGTTCGCACGGTTGCGGGTGGCAGCGTCCGCCGACCGGTAGGCAGGGCGTCCGCCGACCAGTAGACGGATAGTCCGCCGACCCCAGTAGGCGGGGCATCCGCCGACCAATAGGCGGATCGTCAGGGCTTGCGGGCCACGACCCCGAACTGGGCCACCAGCGGGCCCTCCTCCCCCTCCTCCGTACGCCAGCGGGCGCAGGAGACGAGCCCCGGTTCGACGATCTCCAGACCGTCGACGAAGGCGGCGATCTCGGCGCCGGTGCGGGCGGTGATCGGGGGCGTCGCGTTCTCGTTCCAGAACTTCATCGCCGCCTCGTTGCCCTCTCCGCCCAGTTCGAGGGTGGGGTGGGTGAGCACGACGTAGCTCCCCGACGGGATCGCCTCGACGAGCCGGTGCACGATGGAGGTGGCCTCGTCGGTGTCGACGACGAAGTTCAGGATGCCGAGGAGCATGACCGCGACGGGCTTCTCGAGGTCCAGCGTCTCGGAGGCGGCCTTCACGATCGCGCGCGGGTCGCGCGCGTCCGCGTCCACGTAGTGGGTGGCGCCCTCGTCGGAGCTGGTGAGCAGCGCGCGGGCGTGGGTGAGCACGATCGGGTCGTTGTCCACGTAGACGACGCGCGCGTCGGGGGCGATGCGCTGGGCGACCTCGTGCGTGTTGTTCGCGGTGGGCAGGCCCGTACCGATGTCGAGGAACTGCCTGATGCCGGCCTCGCCCGCGAGGAAGCCGACGGCGCGGCCCAGGAACGCCCGGTCGGCGCGGGCGACCTCGCCGATGCTCGGGTACATGGACGTGACCATGGAACCGACCTGCTCGTCCACCTCGTAGTGGTCCTTGCCGCCCAGCCAGAAGTTCCACACGCGGGCGTTGTGCGCGATGTGGCTGGCGATCCGCTCCCCGGGCTGCGCGCCGTCGTCGCTCATGTGCTCTCCATAGGGTGTCGGGCGGCCTGGAGGGCCGGGCGTGGTGCAAGATCCCATGGTGGCACGTGAGTTCCGTGTCAGGCACCTCGGCCGCGGTCACGGCGGCGCCACGTCCGTCAGGGCGTCACGGCGCCACGTCCGTCACGGCGGCGCCACGTCCGTCACGACCGCGAGGAGTTGGTACGGCTGCTCCTCGCCCTGGCGGGAGACGGCAAGGGCGACCCATCTCTCGCCGACGTTCCACAGGTGCAGGTCCTGGGCGCAGGCGCTGAGCCAGCCCCAGGGCTCGGGTATCTCCTCCCCCTGCTCGACGCCCCGGACATGCACGCTCCACAGGCTCAGCCGGTACGGCTCTCCCCAGCGCCCGGTGAGCAGCGCGGTCAGGCCGTCGCGGTCGGCGTCCGCCTGAGCCTCCGCCAGGTCGCGCGCGCCGCCCCGCTCGGTCAGTCCCGCCATGACGAACCCGGGGCCGCCCCAGCCCGCGACGGACCCGCCGTGGTCGTCCGGGAAGGGGTCGGCCCACAACTGGTCGATCGTCGCGAGTTGCTCCGCGATGTTCATGCCCTCCAGTAAAGCGGCCGCCACTGACAACGGGCCGACGGGCCGTCAGCCCCCGCTCGCCCGGCCCCGTTCGGCGACGGCTCACGCGTCCCTGCGGCGCACGGCCCACCACCCGGCGAGCTGAGCCGCCGCGGCCCACAGCGCGGTCACCACGAGCCCCGTCCAAGGGCCCAGGGAGCCCACCGCGTCCTGGCGCAACACCTGTTGACCGGCGCGGTCCGGCAGGAAGTCGGCGGCGGCGCCCGCGACGTCACCGACCACGAACGACACGATCAGCAGGAACGGGACGAGGATGCTCAACACCGCGACCGCGCTGCGCAGCACAGCCGTGAGCCCCGCCGCGAACAGCGCCATCAGCGCGAGGTACACCCCGCCACCGAGGCAGGCCCGCAGCGCGCCGGGGTCGTCGAGGCGGAGCGCGTCGGGCCCCATGAACGCCTGCCCGGCGAGGAACGCCCCGAACGTGGTCGCGGTGCCGACGACCAAGGCGCACGCCCCGACGACCGCCGTCTTCGCCCCGTAGAACAGCGTCCGGTCCGGCACCGCCGCGAGGGACACCCGCAGCGCGCCGTTGAGGTATTCACTGGAGAGTGCGGTGGCGCCGAAGGCGAGCGCGGCGATCTGGCCGAAGTTGAGGGCGTAGAACGCGCCCAGGAGCGGGTCGTCTCCGTTGTCCGCCTCGGCGCGGCCCACGGTCGCGAACACCAGGACCGTGACGGCGACGGTGACCACGAGGACGGCGAGGAGCGAGCCGAGAACGCCCCGCAACGACCTGATCTTGATCCACTCGGAGTGCATGACGGTGGCGACGGATACCGGGGACATGGCGGGTCAGACCTCCTGGAAGGGGTGTGCGGCGAACTCCGTGTCCGCGGTTGTCAGGGCCAGATAGGCGTCCTCCAAGGACGCGCGCTCGTCGCCGAGTTCGAGGACGGGGACGCGCTCGGCCGCCGCCAGGGCGCCCACCTCGGCGGCGGTCGCGCCGGCGACGGTGCAGCGGCCGTCGTCGGCGGCCGTGAGCGTGTGGCCCACGCGCGCGAGGGCGGCGCGCAGCCGTTCCGGCTCGGTGGTGCGCACGCGGACGCGCCCCGCGCTGTGCGCGGCGATGAAGTCCCGCGTCGACGCGTCGGCGAGCAGCCGTCCGCGGCCGAGGACGACGAGGTGGTCGGCGAAGGTCGCGGTCTCGTTCATGAGGTGGCTGGAGACCAGCACGGTGCGTCCCGCGCGCGCGAGGTCGCGCAGCAACTCGCGGATCCAGACGATGCCTTCGGGGTCGAGCCCGTTGGACGGTTCGTCGAGCAGCACCACGGCCGGGTCGCCGAGCAGCGCCGCCGCGATCCCGAGCCGCTGCCGCATCCCGAGCGAGTACGTCTTCACGCGCCGCCCGGCGACCGCCGCCAAGCCGACCTGTTCGAGCACGTCGTCGACGCGGCGCACGGGGATGCGGTTGGCGGCGGCGAGCACCCGGAGGTGATCGCGCGCCGTACGGGAGCCGTGGGCGGCCTGCGGGTCGAGCAGGGCGCCCACGGTGCGCAGCGGTTCGTCGTACGCGGCGTACGGGCGGCCCCCGACGAGCACGCGCCCGGAGGTGGGCCGGGCGAGGCCGAGCGCGAGGCGCAGGGTGGTGGACTTGCCGGCGCCGTTCGGGCCTAGGAACCCGGTGACGCGGCCGGGCCCGACCCGGAAGGTCAGCCCGTCCACGGCGCGCGTGGCCCCGTACTCCTTGGTGAGGTCCTGGACGTCGATGCTGGTCATGGCAGCAGCCTGGCCGGTCGTCCCACCCCGGGTCCTCCCCCGCGCGTGGGGATCGTCTCCCTCGCACGGGGGAGCCGGTGGCGCCGGTGCGGCTGGCACGATGACCGCATGCCCGGCTTCCTCGCACCTCTGACGCGTACGGTCACGTACACCCGTTGGCTGCATCTGCTGTGCGCGGCCGTCCTGGCCTTCGTGTGCGGTGCGGTCTACCCGGGCCTCTCGTCGCCCTCCCTGCGCGAATGGGTCCTCATCTACGTCGTTCCCGTACCGCTGCTCGTCCTTGCGGCCATGCTGCCGGTGGTGCGGCGCGCGGAGGGACTTCAGGCGCGGCTGATGCTGTTTCCCGGCGGCCACGCGCGCGTGGCGAGAGACGGCGCGGAGGGCGGCGTCTCGGTCACCCCGTCGGCGTCCTGGCGGGACCGCGCCAGGACGGCGGCGTGGCTGGTACTGCGGCTGTTCCTGGGGCTCACCGTGGCGCTGCTGTCCGGTCAGCTCATGGCCGTGGTCATCGAACTGACGGGCGCGGCGGCGGGCCGGCCGGTGAGCACGGTCTCCCTGCTGCCGCTGCCGACGTCGGGCCTGTGGTGCCTGCTGCTCGTCCCTGCCGTCCTCCTCGTCCTGCTGTACGTGGTGGAGGGCGCGGGCCGGCTGTCCGCGCGGGCCGCCAGGCTGCTGCTCGGCCCGTCCCCGGCAGAGCGCCTGGCCGCCCTGGAGGAGCGCACCGAGCGGCTCCTGGAGCGCAATCGCATCGCGCGTGAACTGCACGACTCGCTGGGGCACGCGCTGACGGTCGCTGTGGTGCAGGCGGGCGCGGCGCGGGCGGCGGGCGACCCGGAGTTCACGGACCGGGCCCTGGCCGCCATCGAGGAGACCGGCAGGGCAGCGCTCGAGGACCTGGAGCGCGTACTGGTCGTCCTGCGTGAGGCGGAGCAGCCGGTGCGCGGGCGGCCCACGCTGGGCGAGGCGGACCGGCTGCTCGACTCGGCGCGGGCGTCGGGGGCGACGGTGGACATGACCGTCAAAGGGCCGCTGGAGACGGTGCCGGGGCCCGTCTCCCGGGAGGGCTACCGCATCCTCCAGGAAGGGCTCACGAACGTGCTGCGGCACTGCGGCGCCGTCCCGGTCCGGATCGCCCTCACCGTCGCCGACGGACGGCTCAGCCTTGACGTGCGCAACGGCCTCCCGGCGGGGGCGCCGCCCGCTGCAGGGGGCACGGGGAGCGGGCTGCGCGGGGTGCGGGAGCGGGCGGCGCTGCTCGGCGGCCGGGCCCTCGCCGGGCCGGTCGGCGATGAGTGGCGGGTGCATGTTGAGCTGCCGGTGGTGTGATCCGGGTGACGTGCATACTCCGCGTGACTTGCGTTACTTGCGTGGTTCACGTGGTTCATCACGTGACTTGCATAGTTCACGTGATCCGCGTGATCCGTTCGCGCGGCCTGGTCAGAGCCCCGGTGGCCTACGCTGATCCGCGTGCCGATCACCGTGCTCCTCGTCGACGACGAACCCCTGGTCCGCGCCGGTCTGCGCGCCGTCCTCGCGGCGCAGCCCGACATCGAGGTGGTCGGTGAGGCCGCCGACGGCGCGGCCGTGGTCCCGCTCGTGCGCGAGCTGAGCCCCGATGTCGTCGCCATGGACGTACGGATGCCGCTGCTCGACGGGATCGATGCCACGCGCGCGGTGCTGCGTTCCGTGGAGCGGCCGCCGAAGATCGTCGTCATCACCACCTTCGAGAACGACGAGTACGTGTACGGGGCGCTGCGCGCGGGCGCCGACGGGTTCCTGCTGAAGCGGGCACGGCCCGCCGAGATCGTGCACGCGGTGCGGCTCGTCGCGGCGGGCGAGTCGCTCCTCTTCCCGGCGGCGGTGCGCAAGCTGGCCGCCGAGTACGGCAACGCCTCGGCGCGGGCCACCATGGAGCGGGCCGCGCTGACCGAGCGGGAGGCGGCCGTGCTGCGGCGGATGGCGCGCGGGCTGTCGAACGCGGAGATCGCCGCGGATCTCGTCGTCGGCACCGAGACGGTCAAGTCGCACGTGAGCGCCGTGCTCGCCAAGCTCGGGGCCCGTGATCGCACCCAGGCGGTGATCGCCGCCTACGAATCCGGTTTCGTCGCGCCGGGGTGAAGGGCTCTCGCCCGTTTTGGGCATGCCCGTGTGAGCATTCGTCGCCACATGAGTGCACCCGACTCTCGCCGGTGCCGGTCGCGGCGAGTACCATCCGGCGAACACGCGCAACTGCTGGGAGGACGGACGTTGGGGCAGCTGACCGGCGGGGATCCCTCTCTGCTCAGGCGGATCAACTCCGCGGTGGTGCTGCATGCGCTGCGCTCCACGGATTTCGCGACGCTCACCGAGATCACCCGGGTGACGGGCCTCTCGCGGCCGACCGTCGAAGGCGTCGTGGAGGGGCTCATCGAGGCCGGGCTCGTCGTGGAGACCACCGTCGAGGAACCCGGCGCGCGGCGCCAGGGACGACCCGCGCGGAAGTTCCGCTTCCGGGCCGAGGCGGGGCATCTGCTCGGCCTGGAGATCGGCCCCCACCGGGTCGCCGCGGTGCTCTCCGCGCTTGACGGCCGGATCCTCGGCTCGGCGTCCAAGGAGGTCGACGAGGCCGCGCCCGCGGAGGAGCGCATCGAGCGGCTGCGCGGAACCGTCGCGGACCTGCTGCGGCGGGCCGGCGTGGCACGCAGCTCGCTGCGCGCGGTCGGCGTCGGCAGCCCCGGGATCGTCGAGGCCGACGGCACCGTGCGGCTCGGGACGGCGCTGCCCGGTTGGACCGGGCTGCCGCTCGGCGAACGGTTGCGGCGCTCCTTCAAGTGCCCGGTGATCGTCGAGAACGACGCCAACACGGCGGCGATGGCGGAGCACTGGAAGGGCGCCGGTGTCGACTCCGACGACATGGTGTTCGTCCTCGCCGGGCTCAGCCCGGGCGCCGGTGCGCTGATCGGGGGGCGGCTGCACCGGGGGTACGGGGGCGCCGCCGGGGAGATCGGGGCGTTGCATCTGCTGGGGCGCGGGGTGCGGCCCGAGGCGCTGCTCTCGACCACGGACGAGCCGCTGCATCCGCTGGACGAGCAGGCTGTGGCGGAGGTGTTCGCGCTGGCCCGCAAGGGGGACGAGCGGGCCCAGGCCGCGATGGAGCGGTTCATTCAGCGCCTTGTGCACGATGTCGCGGCGCTTGCGCTCGCGCTTGATCCGGAGCTTGTCATTGTCGGTGGGTGGGCCGCGGGGCTCGACGGGGTTCTGGACCCGCTGCGGCGTGAGCTCGAGCGGTACTGTTTGCGGCCGCCCCGGGTTGCGTTGTCGTTGCTCGGGGAGGCGGCTGTTGCCACTGGGGCGTTGCGGCTGGCTCTGGATCATGTGGAGGCGCAGCTGTTCGCCATGGAGGGGGCCGTTTCCGCTCGGTGAGCGCGCGCGACTGCCCCGCCGTCGCTGTTGGCGGCTTCGCGTCGTGGGTGGTTGCTCGCGCCGTTCCCCGCGCCCCTGGCGGGGCTGATACCCGGCCGGGGCGCCCAAGCGACTGCCCCGCCATCGCCGATCGCGGCTTACCGGCGTGCGTGATTGCTCGCGCCGTTCCCCGCGCCCCTGGCGGGGCTGATACCCGGCCGGGGCGCCCAAGCGACTGCCCCGCCATCGCCGATCGCGGCTTACCGTCGTGCGTGGCTGAGCGCGCCGTTCCCCGCGCCCCTGGCGGGGCTGCATCCCGGTCCCGCCGTGACCTGCGTCAGGACGCCCTCGTCGCCGGGGTGTGGTGGATCTCCACTCCCGGGGTGTCGCCGAAAGTCAGGCGGCAGGTGTCCGCCCTGTATGTGGCCAGCGAGACCGCCGCCGTGTCGCCCTCGCTGAAGTAGCGCGTGGTGACGACCAGGACGGGGGCGCCGGGGAGGCGGTCCAGTTCCTTGGCGTCGTCGGCGCGGGCCGAGCCGAGTTCGACCGCGCGGTCCTGGCCGTCGAGGCCGAAGCGCTGGAGCTCGCGCAGGACGGCACGCGCGCGTGCGGCGCCGGACGGAGTGTCTATGGCGGTGAGGTCGGGCACCGAGGCCGACGGGACGTAGAGCAGCTCCGCGGCGACCGGCTGGCCGTGCGAGACACGGGTGCGGCGCAGGACGTGCACGGTCTCGCCGGGGGCCGTGGAGAGCATCTCGGCGACCGCGGCCGGCGGCAGCGCGGGCGTGCAGTCGACGGCCTGCCAAGCGTCCCCGCTGGCGCCGGGCCAGTCCTGGTCGGTGGAGGCGACGGCGACGCCCACCCGGGGCGGCGCGACGGTGGTGCCGACCCCGCGGCGGCGCTGGAGGCGTCCTTCGAGTTCGAGCTGTTCGAGCGCCTGGCGGAGCGTGGCGCGGGCGACGCCGAAGCGGGCCGCGAGATCGCGTTCGTTCGGCAGGATCTCACCGACGGCGAACTCGGAGTCGAGCGCCTCGCTGAGCACGGTCCTGAGGTGCCAGTACTTCGGCTCCGGTGCCGCTTCCAACTGCGTGGTCCCCACCCTGTCCTCCGCAACAGCCGTGTCCCGGCGGCTTTTTAGCGCCCTTGTTTATTAAAGGTTCCTGCACTAACTCTGCGAGACTAGGGCCGCCTCCGGACTTGGTCAAGACCAATCCTCGGTCGGTTACCGTCCGCATGGGCGCTCTGCCGCAGAGCGTTCATGGAGGGCCGCACTCCGTTCACGCGGCGTTCGCACGGCATGCGAGAGGCCCGCCGGTCGTTCATCGACCGACGGGCCCGGACTTCCGGACGGCTAGACGAGCGACTGCAGCTTGTCCGGGTTGCGCACGATGTAGATGTACTGCACCTTGCCGTCGACGATGCCGAGCTGGAAGGCGGCGTCGAGCTTGCCTTTGTCGAGCGCGAGCAGTCCGACGCCGCCGTTGAACTCCGTGAGGCGGAAGTCGAACCATTCCGCGCCGCCCTGGCGCGACGCGCCCGCCACGAAGCGGCCCACCTTGTCGGCGGTCTCGATGACGCGCACCGGCGCCTTCGACTTGCCGCCGCTGTCGCCGACGAGGCGCACGTCGGGGGCGAGCAGCGCCATGAGGCCGTCGAGGTCGCCCTCGGTCGCGGCGGCGAGGAACCGCTCGGTGAGGTCGCGCTGCTGCGCGGGGTCGACGTCGAAGCGGGGCCGCCGCTCCTCGACGTGCTTACGCGCGCGTGCGGCGAGTTGGCGCACCGCGGCCTCGCCGCGCTCCAGGGTGGCCGCGATCTCGGCGAACGGCAGCCCGAACGCCTCGCGCAGCACGAACACGGCGCGCTCCAGCGGCGAGAGCGACTCCAGGACGACGAGGACGGCGAGCGAGACGGTGTCGGCGAGCACGGCCTGTTCGGCGGTGTCGGGGACGGTGGGCCCGAAGTCGGTGACGACCGGCTCGGGGAGCCAGGGGCCGACGTAGGACTCGCGCCGGGCCTGGGCCTGGCGGAGTCGGTCGACGGCCAGGCGGGTCGTGATGCGGACCAGGTAGGCGCGTGGTTCGCGGACGTCGGACCGGTCGGCCCGGGACCAGCGCAGCCACGCGTCCTGGACGACGTCCTCGGCGTCCGTGACGCGGCCCAGCATGCGGTAGGCCACGCCCATCAGGACGGGGCGGTGTTCCTGGAAGGCGTCGATCGCTGTGTCGGTGGCGGTCACGCTCCCATCCCAACCCGGCGGAGTACGCGCTGTCCAGGAGGAACCGCCACGTGTGAGCGTTCTCCCTCTTGAACTGGCCGCTACCGAGCGGTAATTGTTGCTGACAGGATGTCTAAGGAATGGAGCGAGCGACATGGCGGCACAAGCGTCCTTCAGCATCGAGAGGCCCGGCGGGCCGCGCACGGTGACCGTCGCGTACGAGCGCGCGGGCGCCGGTGAACCGCTGCTCCTGCTGCACGGCATCGGACACCACTGGCAGGCCTGGGAGCCGGTACTGCGGATCCTGGCCACCGAGCGCGACGTCATAGCCGTCGACCTGCCGGGGTTCGGCACCTCCCCCGCGCTGCCCGACGGCTTCACCTACGACCTGACGAGCATGGTGCCGGTCCTGGCCGGGTTCTGCCGCGAGCTGGGCCTCGACCGGCCCCACGTGGCGGGCAACTCGCTCGGCGGGCTGCTCGCCCTCGACATGGGCCGCGAGAAGCTGGTCCGCTCCGTGACCGCGCTCTCCCCCGCCGGGTTCTGGACCGGGGCCGAGCGCCGCTACGCCTTCGGGACGCTGCTCGCGATGCGCCACGGCGCGCGGACCCTGCCGGTGCCGCTGGTCGAGCGTCTGTCCCGGTCGGCCGCCGGGCGCGCCGCGCTCACCGGCACCATCTACGCGCGCCCCGGGCGCCGTTCACCGGAGGCCGTGGTCGCCGAGACGCTCGCGCTGCGCCACGCGACCGGGTTCGGCCAGACCCTCGCGGCCGGCCGCGACGTGCTCTTCCGCGACGACATCCCGGAGATCCCGGTCACCGTCGCCTGGGGCTCGCGCGACCGTATCCTGCTGCGCCGCCAGGGCGTCCGGGCCAAGCGGGTCCTGCCGGGCGCCCGCCTCGTCAGGCTGCCCGGCTGCGGCCACGTCCCGATGAACGACGACCCGGCGCTCGTGGCCCGCGTCATCCTGGACACCAGCCGCTGACCGACGGCTGAACACCCCCGAGCCCAGGGCCACCCCGGCGCCCACGAGCGCGCTGCCGACGCCCTGGGCGAGCCCGTACGCGCCCGAACCGACCAGCGGCGCGGTGCAGGCGGCGGCCACCGGGATCAGCCCGGAGAAGAGCGTGGCGCGCTCCGCGCCGATCCGTTGCAGGCCCATGTACCAGCAGACGAAGCCGACCACGGTGACGATCACGGCCTGCCACACCAGGGCGGCGCTCTCCTGACCGTCCGGCACGCGCAGCCAGGCCGCGCCGTCGACGACGAGCCCCACGGCGGCCGCCTCGGCAGCGGCGATCCCGCAGACGACGCACGACAGGAGCCGGGGCCCGAGCGGGCGCAGCACGGGCACGGCGAGGACAGCGAAGCCGACCTCGCCCGCGAGCGCGCACACCGAGAACCCGATGCCGACGGCGTCCGTCCGGCCCCACCCCTGCACCGTGAACGCCCCGGCGGCGACGAGCAGTGCCCCGTACAGCACGATCCGTCGCGGCCGTCGGCCGGCCGCGAACGGCACCATGACGGCGACGAGCACGGGTGCGCACCCCACGAAGACGCCGGGCACCGCTGGTTCCGCCGTCCGTTCGGCCGCCAGGATCGCGAGGTTGAAGCCGACCATGCCGACCGCCGCGAGGAGGGCGAGGCGTGCCCACTGGCGCGGTGCGAGGCGGCGCAGCGGGGCCGTGCCGCCGCGGCCGACGAGGGCCAGGAGGAGCAGGCAGGCGAGGCCGTAGCGCAGGAACTGGCCGCCCGCGTACGGGTAGTCGCCCAGGAGGCTGTTGGCGGTGAAGGAGCCGCCCACCAGGACGCACGCGAAGGCGGCGAGCAGGGAGCCGTTGAGGGACGTGGTCTTCATGGCGTCGACGCTAGGAGCGGTGGTGGTCCCGTTGGAGGTCCACTGAAGGGACGGTGTCGGGGACCAATCGCGGCTGTCCGCTTAAGATCCTTGCGCATGACGTCTCCACCGGCCGATCCTCCGTCCGCCGCCTGGGAGTTGCTGCTGCCCGCCGCTTCCGCGCCGCCACGCGCGCGTGGGCGCTCGTTGCAGTCGGCGCTGCGCGCGGCGGTGCGGTCGGGGCGGCTCGCGCCGGGGACGCGGCTGCCGTCGAGCCGGGATCTGGCGAAGGACCTCGGTGTCTCGCGCGGTCTGGTCACCGAGGCGTACGAGCAGCTGACCGCCGAGGGCTATCTGCGCAGCGGGCGCGGCGCGGGGACCTGGGTCGGCGAGGTGGTCAGGGCCGCCGCTCCCGGCGCCCGGGACCTGGCGCCGCGCCCCGCCGCCGACGTACGGGCCGACTTCGTGGCGGGCAGCCCGGATCTGTCACTGTTCCCGCGCGCGGCCTGGGCGGCGGCGCAGCGGGGTGTGCTCGCGGGACTCCCGCACCCGGACCTGGGGTACCCGGACCCGCGCGGGCTGCCCCGGCTGCGTACGGCCCTCGCCGAGCTGCTCGCGCGGCGCCGCGGGGTGGTGGCGGACCCGGAGCGGATCATCGTCTGTTCCGGTGTGACACAGGCGGTCACGCTGCTCGGAATCGTGCTCCACGCGCGCGGGCAGCACGCCATCGGGGTGGAGCGCCCCGGCAGCCCGCAGTACGAGGACCTGTTCGCGACGGCGGGGCCGCGGGCGGTGCGGCTGCCTCTGGACGAGGAGGGCCTCGCCCTTGGCCCCCTGCGGGACTCGGGTGTGCGGACGGTGGTCACGACGCCGTCGCACCACTTTCCCTCGGGCATCGCCTACTCGGCGGCGCGCCGCGCTCGGCTCCTGGACTGGGCGCGGGAAGTGGACGGGCTGATCGTGGAGGACGACTACGACGGGGACTTCCGCTACGACCGTGCCCCCGTGGGCGCGCTCCAAGGCCTCGATCCCGACCATGTGGCGTACACGGGTTCGGTCAGCAAGGCGCTGGTGCCGGGGCTCCGGCTCGGCTGGCTCGTCGTGCCCGACGGACTCGCCGACGAGATCGTGGCCCGCAAGCGGTACATGGACCTCGGCAATCCGGCGCTCGACCAGGCGGTCCTGGCCCGCTTCGTCGAGCGCGGCGACCACGACCGGCAACTGCGCCGCTGCCAGCGCGCCTACAAGGAGCGGCGGGACGCGCTGGTGGCCGCCCTCGCCGAGCACCTGCCCGGCACCGAGATCTCCGGGATCGCGGCGGGCCTGCACGCCATCGCCACACTGCCCGCACGCTGCGGCCCCTCCGAGGACGCCGTCGTGGCACGCCTCGCGGCGTCCGGCGTGACGGTGCGCCCGCTGAGCCACTACGGCGGCGGCGCGTCCGGCGACCGGGTCTCCCTCGTCCTCGGATACGCCCATCTGACACCGGCCCGCATCGCCGAAGGCGTCCGTCTCCTGGCGCGCGCCGCCCTTGCGGAGAGCGCGCGATGACGCGCGCCCGGTTCCACCGGTGCGCTGTCGGCTGTTCACTTGGGGTTCGTGTGCGCGCTGTGGGGACGCAGTTGGGTGGTGGCTCCACGGCGCCGCACGCGCAGGCCAGGCAGTACAGCGTCGTCGTAGGACCCTGATCCCGAGGTTGCCGTCGCACCCGTCACTGGAGGCGCCATGTCACACCGTCCGCCGAGCCCGATGCCCGGCCGCCGTGGAGTGCTGCGGGGTTCGCTCGCCGCGTCGGCGGCGCTCGCCCTGCCCGCGATGGGCGGCGCGGCGGTCCCCGCGTTCGCCCTGTCGGGCCGCCCCAGCGCGGGCTGGGGCGTGCAGAGCGGTGACGTCGGCGCGCACTCGGGGCTCGTGTGGGTGCGCTCGGACCGGCCCGCGCGGATGATCGTGGAGACGTCGGCCACCGAGTCGTTCAAGCGGGTGACCAGATGGCGCGGCCCGCTCCTCGGCCCGGACACCGACTTCACCGGCACGACCAGGCTGCGGGGCCTTCCGCCCGGCGAGCAGATCCACTACCGGGTGCTCCTCGCCGACCCGGACGACCCACGCCGTACGAGCGCCCCGGTGCCCGGAACGTTCCGCACCGCGCGCGTGGGGCGCAAGGGCGGGGTCCGGTTCCTGTGGTCCGGGGACATCGCGGGCCAGGGCTGGGGCATCAACCCCGACCGCGGCGGCTACCGCGTCTATGAGGACATGCGCGCCCTGGACCCCGACTTCTTCCTGTGCAGCGGCGACAACATCTACGCTGACGGGCCGATCCAGGCGAGCGTGACGCTGCCCGACGGAAGTGTCTGGCGCAATGTGACGACCGAGGAGAAGTCCAAGGTCGCCGAGGAGCTCGCGGAGTTCCGCGGCAACTTCCGCTACAACCTGCTCGACGCCCATGCCCGCCGGTTCAACGCCCAGGTCCCCACCATCACCCAGTGGGACGACCACGAGGTGCACAACAACTGGTACCCGGGCCAGATCCTGGACGACGCCCGCTACTCGGAGAAGCGCACGGACGTGCTCGCGGCCCGGTCGCTGCGCGCGTTCAGCGAGTACTTCCCGGTCTCGACGCTGCCGCCGGGCGACGCGGACGGCCGGGTGTACCGGGTCCTGCGCCAGGGCCCGCTGCTCGACGTGTTCGTCCTGGACATGCGCACGTACCGCGACGCCAACTCACCGAACCGGCAGCCCGACGACACCACCGGCATCCTCGGAGCCGGACAACTGGCGTGGCTGAAGCGCGAGTTGTCGCGCTCCCGCGCGGTGTGGAAGGTCATCGCCTCCGACATGCCGCTCGGCCTCGTCGTGGCGGACGGGGCGGTGAACTTCGAGGCCGTGGCGCAGGGCGACCCGGGCGCGCCGCTCGGCCGGGAGCTGCAGATCGCCGAGTTGCTGCGCCACATCAAGCACCGGCGGATCACGGGCACCCTGTGGCTCACGGCCGACGTGCACTACACCTCGGCGCAGCACTACGAGCCGGAGCGGGCCGCCTTCCAGGACTTCGCGCCGTTCTGGGAGTTCGTCTCGGGGCCGCTGGCCGCGGGCGGCTACCCGGCGGCGAAGCTCGACGGGACGTTCGGTCCGCGCCAGGTGTTCGTCAAGGCGCCCACGCGCGCGAACACGTCACCGGCCGAGACGCCGCCGTACTTCGGCGAGGTCGACATCGACGGCGGCAGCGGGGAGTTGACCGTACGGTTGCGGCAGGAGGGCGGCGAGGTGCTGTTCGCGCAGACGCTCCAACCGGGCCGCGTCGGACAGTGACCTCTCCCAGCGGACCAAAACGGGCATAGTCGGGCGCTCTTTACCCATCGGTCACAGATCGTTCGCGGTCACGCAACACCGTTCCTTCACAGTGGACGCATGAGTCGAGACATGTCTGATGTGATGCGAGTGACCAACGACGACCAGCACGACCGCGCCCCCCGGAGGCGCGGCGCCCTGCTGGAGCGAGCCACCCAATGGTGGTCACGCCGCCAGGGCCACGCGCCTCCGGCCGAGCCCGGGACCAGCGGTGCCCCAACCGATCCGGCGCCGAGCGCGCTGTGGCGCATGCGGACGACCGTGCGCGACGAGCCCGGCACCCTCGCCGTCCTGTGCACGTCCCTCGCCGAGCGCCGCGTCGACATCCTCAGCCTCCAGACGCACCCGCTCGCCGACGGCACCATGGACGAGTTCCTGCTGCGCGCCCCGCAGGAGCTGCCCGCCGCCGACCTGACCGGCGCCGCGGAGGAGGCCGGCGGCACCGGCACCTGGATCGAGCGCGCCGACGCCCACGACCTGGTGGACGCCCCCACCCGCATCCTGGGGCTCGCCACCCGCACCGCCCTGGACGCGGCCGAACTGCCGCTCGCGCTGCGCCAGTTGTTCGGCCGGTGCACGATCAGGTCGCTGCCCGCCGCGTCGGCGGCGCGTGGTGCGCACCCGGCCGAGGGCGGCTTCGAGGAGACCGTGATGCGGCTGCGGACGCCGGAGGGCGGGACCCTCACCGTGGAGCGGCCGTACCTGCCGTTCACGCCGACCGAGTTCGCGCGGGCCCGCGCCCTCGTCGACCTCGACGCGCGCCTCGGCCCGCGGGTGCCGCGCGGCAAGGACGTCCTCACCCTGCCCGAGGGCAACGACATCACCGTGAGCCGCGCCGACCCCGAGGACCTGGCCGCGGCGAAGGCGATGCACGAACGCTGCTCGCCGCAGACGCTGAGCAAGCGCTACCACGGCCCCGTCGGCGACGCGGACCGCTACCTCGGCCACCTGCTCAGCCCCCGCTACGGCCGCACCCTCGCCGCCCGGACCGCCTCCGGCCGCGTCGTCGCCCTCGGCCACCTCCTGTGGGACGGCGACGAGACCGAGATCGCGCTGCTCGTGGAGGACGACTGGCAGCGCCGCGGCATCGGCGCCCAGCTCCTGCGCCGCCTGGTCGCGCTCGCCGGCGAGGCCGACTGCCGGAGCGTGTACGCGGTCACGCAGGCGTCCAACACGGGCATGGTCGCGGCGATGCGCGGGCTCGGTCTGCCGCTCGACTACCAGATCGAGGAGGGCACGCTGGTCGTCACCGCGCAGCTCGCGGCGACAGCGGCGGCGTCCCCGTCGCCGTACGGGGAGTACGAAGAGGCGGAACAGCACTGAGGTGACCGCCCGGTGAGGGTGTACCGAGCGCCCGGTCCAGGTCGGCCCAGAGGTCCTCGACGTCCTCCAGGCCGACCGACAGGCGCAGCAGCTTGTCGTCGACGCCCGCCGCCCTGCGGTCGCCGGCGGCGACGACGCGGTGGCTGATCGAGGCCGGGTGCTGGATGAGCGAGTCGACGCTGCCGAGGCTCACCGCGGGCGTGACGAGGTCCACTCCGGCGATCACCGCGTGCGGGTCGCCCGCGATCTCGAAGGCGATCATGGCGCCGCCGATCCGGGGGTAGTGGACGCGGGTGACGCGCGGGTCGGCGGCCAGGCGCCGGGCCAGTTCGGCGGCGGTCGCGGAAGCCGCGCGGACCCGGACCGGCAGCGTCGCGAGGCCGCGGAGCAGCAGGTATCCGGCGAGCGGGTGCAGGACACCGCCGGTCGCGAACCGCACCTTGCGCAGCTCGCGCGCGAACAGCTCGTCGCAGGCGACCACGCCGCCCAGGACGTCCCCGTGCCCGCCGAGGTACTTGGTCGCGCTGTGCAGCACGAGCCGCGCCCCGCTCTCCAGCGGCCGTTGCAGTACGGGCGTCGCGAAGGTGTTGTCGACGAGCAGCGGTACCGAGCCGCAGGCGTGGACCAGGGCGCGTAGCTCCACCTCGGCGAGGGTCGGGTTGGCCGGGGACTCCACCATGACCAGGCCGGTGCCGGGCCGGATCGCCTCCGCGACGCCCGCGGGGCCGGTCCAGGTCACCTCCGAACCCAGAGCGCCCGCGGTGAGGAGGTGGTCGCTGCACCCGTAGAGCGGGCGGACGGCGACGACATGGCGCAGGCCCGCCGCGATCCGTACGAGGAGGACGGCGGTCAGCGCCGCCATGCCGCTCGCGAACGCGACCGCGGTGTCGGTCCCCTCCAGGCGGGCGAGGGCCGTCTCGAAGCGGGCGACGGTCGGGTTGCCGAGGCGGCCGTAGACCGGCGGCCCGTCGTCGACGACGCCGTGGGCGGCGAACAGGTCGACGCGGGCGGCCTCGGCGCGGCTGTCGGCCGACGGATACGTGGTGGACAGGTCGATGGGCGCGGCGTGCAGGCCGAGGGCGGCGAGGTCTTCGCGTCCCGCGTGCACGGCCTCGGTGGCGAAAGCCCGTGGGCGGAGGGTGTCGTCCATGCGCCCAGGCTGAACAGTGGGCGGGGTACTGAGGGTAACTCCCGTGCTACGTTCGGCGGATGACCGATTCCGTCGTACTCGATCCGGTCGACCTGGAGATCCTGCGGCTCCTTCAGAACGATGCCCGCACCACCTACCGGGACCTCGCCGCACAGGTCGGGGTCGCGCCCTCGACCTGCCTGGACCGGGTGGCCCGGCTGCGCCGCTCGGGCGTCGTCCTCGGGCACGTCCTGCGCCTCGACCCGGCCAAACTGGGGCGCGGCCTTCAGGCGCTCCTCTCGGTCCAGGTACGGCCGCACCGCAGGGAGCTGGTCGGCCCGTTCGTGGAGCGGATCCGGGCGCTGCCCGAAGCCCGTACGGTGTTCCATCTGACCGGCCCCGACGACTACCTGGTGCACGTCGCCGTGCGCGACATGGCCGATCTGCAACGGCTCGTCCTCGACGAGTTCACGGCGCGGCGCGAGGTGGCGCGCGTCGAGACCCGGCTCATCTTCCAGCAGTGGGAGTGCGGGCCGCTGCTGCCGCCCGAGGGTGACACCGCCTCCTGAGACACAGCCCCCTGCCACGTAGAAGGATGTACGCATGCCAGCCACCCCGAACGACCAGCACACCCGCCCCTCGCTGCCCCGGCAGGTCGCCGACGCGTATCTCGACGCCTACGTGATCCTCGACCCCGTCGAGGGCACGTACCTCGGCGACGCCGCGTCCCACAGCCGGCTGCGCGACCTCTCCCCCGCGGGCGGCGAGGCCGTGGCCCGGCTGGCGCGCGAGACCCTCGCCCGGCTCGACGAGGCCGAGCGCGTACCCGGCGCCGACAGCGACGTGGAGCGGCGGTGCGCGCGGCTGCTTCGCGAGCGGCTGACCGCCGAACTCGCCGTGCACGACGCGGAGGAGCCGCTGCGCGCCGTCAGCAACCTCGGCTCGCCCGTGCACGGCGTGCGCGAGGTCTTCACCGTCACGCCCGCCGAGACCGACGAGGACTGGCTGGTCATCGCCGAGCGGCTGCGGGCGGTGCCTGCGGCGTTCGCCGGGTACCGCGAGACGCTCGAACTCGGCCTGGAGCGCAAGCTGCCCGCCGCGCCGCGCCCCACCGCCACCTTCGTCGAGCAGCTCACCGAGTGGGCGGGTACCGGGCGCGGCTGGTTCGGGGAGTTCGCCGCCGCCGGACCCGAGGCGCTGCGCGCCGCGCTGAGCGAGGCGGCGCGCGCCGCCGACGCGGCCACCGTCGAACTGCGCGACTGGATGCGCGACGTGTACGCGCCCACCATCGAGGGCTCCCCCGACGTGGTCGGCCGTGAGCGGTACACCCGCTGGTCGCGCTACTACAACGGCGCGGACCTCGACCTCGACGAGGCGTACGCGTACGGCTGGAGCGAGTTCCACCGCCTCCTCGCCGAGATGCGGACCGAGGCGGAGAAGATCCTCCCCGGCGCGGCCACGCCGTGGGCCGCCCTCGCCCACCTCGACGAGCACGGGCGCCACATCGAGGGCGTCGACGAGGTCCGCGCGTGGCTCCAGGGCGTCATGGACGAGGCCATCGAGGCGCTCGACGGCACCCACTTCGAACTCGCCCGGCGGGTACGGAAGGTGGAGTCCCGCATCGCGCCGCCCGGCAGCGCCGCCGCGCCCTACTACACGGCGCCGTCGGTCGACTTCTCCCGGCCCGGCCGCACGTGGCTGCCCACCATGGGCGCGACCCGCTTCCCCGTCTACGACCTGCTCTCCACCTGGTACCACGAGGGCGTTCCCGGACACCACCTGCAGCTGGCGCAGTGGGTGCACGTCGCCGACGACCTCTCCCGCTACCAGGCCACGCTCGGCGGCGTCTCCGCCAACGCGGAGGGCTGGGCACTGTACGCGGAGCGGCTCATGGACGAACTCGGCTTCCTCACCGACGCGGAGGCGCGGCTCGGCTACCTCGACGCGCAGATGATGCGCGCGCTCCGTGTCATCGTCGACATCGGCATGCACCTGGAGCTGGGGATTCCGGCGGACTCCCCGTTCCACCCGGGCGAGCGGTGGACGCCGGCGCTCGCCGAGGAGTTCTTCGGCGCCCACAGCAGCCGTCCCGCGGACTTCGTGGAGAGTGAGCTGACCCGCTACCTGTCCATCCCCGGCCAGGCCATCGGTTACAAGCTGGGCGAACGGGCGTGGCTGCGCGGGCGGGCCAACGCGCAGGCGGCGCACGGTGCGGCGTTCGACGCGAAGGCGTGGCACATGGCGGCGCTGTCGCAGGGTTCGCTGGGACTGGACGACCTGGTCGACGAACTGTCCAAGCTGTAGCCGCTGTCCCTGGCGGGTCGTTCAGCAGCCGCAGTCGTCCGCGTGGACGGGCACGGTCAGCGGGTCGGCGTCGCCGCGGGCCGGGCCCTCCCACGTCTCGTACGGGAACCCCTCGCGGGCCCAGTACTCGAAGCCGCCGAGCATCTCCTTGACCTGGAAGCCGAGCCGGGCGAGGGCGAGGGCCGCGCGGGAGGCGCCGTTGCAGGCCGGGCTCCAGCAGTACGTGACCACGGGGACGGATCTGTCCAAGAGCTGTCCGGCCCGCTCGGTGATGAGCGCGCCGGGCAGGTGGGTGGCGCCAGGGATGTGGCCCTGGTCCCAGGACTCGGTGGAGCGCACGTCGACGAGGACGAAGCCGGGGGCGCCGTCTGCCGCCAGCGCTGCGGCGACGTCGGACACGTCGGCGTGGAAGGCGAGGTGGGCGGTGAAGTGGGCGACCGCGGCGGCGGGCTGGGCGGGGGCGTCCCGCAGGACCGGGTTGGTCGTGGCCGGAGTGGCCGGGGCCGGGGTGGTCGTGGCCGGGGCCGGAGTGGCCGAGGTGGTCGTGGCCGGGGTGGTGGTCATGGCTGCCCGTTCCTGTCCGGAGGTGTGATCTTCCTGGTCAGAAACCTATGGCGGCCGCTGCTCGATCTGAAGGGATGATCCCCGGCGTCTGCCTTGTCCAGCCGGGGATCGTGATGCTATTCCTCGTCCATGACCATGGATTCCACAGACCGGCCCGTGCACGTCCCGGACGCCACCGACTGGCGCATCCTGGAGTCCCTCCAGCGCGAGGGCCGCGCGAGCTACGCCGAACTGGCGCGCGCCGTGTCGATGTCGGCGAGCGCCGTCACCGAGCGGGTGCGCCGCCTGGAGGAGGCGGGGGTCATCGCGGGCTACACGGCGGTCGTGGTGCCGGAGCGGCTCGGCCTCCCGATCCTCGCGTACGTGCGGCTGCGCTACCCGAACGCGAACTACAAGCCGTTCCACGACCTGGTCGAAGTGACCCCGGAGATCCTGGAGGCCCACCACGTCACGGGCGACGACTGCTTCGTGGTGAAGGTGGCGGCCCGTTCGATGCCGCACCTCGAGGAAATCTCCGGGAAGCTCAGCACGCTGGGCTCGGTGACGACGAGCGTGGTGTATTCCTCACCACTGCCTCGCAGGGCCATCGGGAAGTGAGCCGGTCGAGAGGGCGAGGCTCTACGACCCCGGGCACGCCCGCAGCCCGCTCTACTCGGCCCCGCGCTGCCGCACGACCGACCCCGAGCGTCCCTTCACCACCTCGAGCTGCGCGTGCACCCTGCGGCGCAGGTCGCCGACGTGGCTGACGATGCCTACGCTGCGGTCGCGTTCGCGGAGGGAGTCGAGGACGTCGAGGACCTCGTCGAGGGTCTGGTCGTCGAGGCTGCCGAAGCCCTCGTCGATGAAGAGGGTGTCGAGGCGGACGCCGCCCGCCTCGTCCGTGACCACGTCCGCGAGGCCGAGCGCGAGGGCGAGGGAGGCGAAGAAGGTCTCGCCGCCGGAGAGTGTCGCCGTGTCGCGTTCGCGGCCCGTCCAGGCGTCGACGACGTGCAGGCCGAGGCCCGAACGGCCGCGCCCCGCGAGGGAGTCGGAGTGGACCAGCGTGTACCGGCCCGATGACATGCGGCGCAGGCGGGCCGTGGCCGCCGCCGCGACCTGTTCGAGGCGGGCGGCCAGGACGTAGGACTCCAGGCGCATCTTGCGCTCGTTGTCGGCGGAGGTACCGGCCGCGAGGGAGGCGAGCCGGGCGATGCGGTTGTACGTGGCACGCAGCGGACCGAGGCGGCGGGCCTCGGTGGCGGTGCGCCGGGAGAGCCGGTCGAGTTCGTCGCAGCGGCGGGCGGCGGCGTCCCGCGCGGAGCCCGCCGCCCGTACGCGCACGTCGGCGGCCTCGGCGGCGGCGCGGGCGGCGGGCACGTCGGCGGCGGGCTCGCGCGAGGCCGCGACGGTGTCCTCCTCCGCGAGGATCGCGCGCACGGCTGCCTGCTCCGACTGCCAGGCGTCCAGGCGGCGTTGGAGCTCCCGGTGCCCGGCGTCGTCGACCAGCGCGGCGGCCGCGTCCTGCGGCGTGTCGAACCCGGCGCGGAACGCCGCGTCGGCGAGGCGCGCGTCCGCGTCCTTGAGGCGGGTCGCCGTGGACTCGACGGCGCGGGCCGCGTCGGCCGCCTCGGTGAGCAGGTGCGCGAGCCGCTCCAACTGGGCCGCGCGCTCCTCGACGCTCCCGGCGCTGCCGCGCGCCTCGCTCAACTCACGCTCCAGAGCTGCCTGTTCGCGCTCCAGCGCCTCGCGCGTGGACGCACGGGCCGCGGTGCGCGTGGCGGCCTCCTGGCGGTCGGTGAGCCGTCGGCCCTGCTCGCTCTCGGCGCGGGCGAGCGTCTCGCGGGCCGCGTGCAGAGCGGACGCGGCGGTACGGGCCTCGGCGTGTCGCACCTCCAAGTCCCGCACACTCTCCGCGAGTCGCTCCGCCGAACCCTCCCCGGCGGCGGCCTTCGCGCCGGCCAGCTCCTCCCGTACGGAGGCCAGGGCGCGCTCCGTGTCGCCACGGCGGGCGTCGGCCGCGCGGTAGGCGGTGAGGGCGCCCTCCTCGGCGGCGCGGTCCACGTGCCGCTCGGACTTGCGCATCGGCGCGGGGTGTTCGGTCGCCCCGCAGACGGTGCAGGGCGCGCCGTCGACGAGCCCCTCCGCGAGCTCGGCGGCCACGTCGCGCAGGCGCTGTTCCTTGAGGCCGAGCCAGTGCTCGTGCGCGGCGGCGGCTTCCTCGCGGGCCGCCAGCATGACGGCGGCGGCGTCCTCGGCCCGGGACGCGAGCCGGTCGCGTTCCATGGCGGCGCGGGCCTGCTGCCGCGCGGGCTCCAGCTGCCCGGCGAGGTGCTCGGCGCGGGTCGCGGCCTCCTGGGCGGCGTCGACCCGGCTCTGGAGTGCGGCGCGGCGCGTGTCCCACGCGGAGAGCCATGCCTCCGCCTCGTCGAGCAGTTCGGTGTCGGCGCGCTCGTCCCGGTCGAGCGCCGTGCGCTCGTCGGCCGACGAGACAAGCCTGCGCTCGGCGCGCCGCGCGGAGGCGAGTCCGCCCAGCTCCAGGGCGACACGCCGCGCGGCCTCGGTGAGCGCCTCGGGCGGGGCCGAAGCGAAGGAGCCTTCGCCCGACGGCTCCGCGCGCAGGGCGAGCCGCGCCTGCTCCTCCCGTACCAGCGCGCCTTGGTGCTCGCTCTCCGCCGCCTCCCGGAGAGACAGCGGAGGGGCGACCTTCTCGGCCTTCCGCGCCCGCTCCATCCTCTCCTCGACGGCTCGGTGCTCGGGCGCACGCTCGGCGAGCCCGGCGGCCCGCGCCCCGGCCTCCGCGTGTCGGCGCTGGAGCCGCTCCGTCTCGGTGGCCTCGGCCAGTTCGCGCTGGGTCGCCACACGCGCCGACTCGGCCGCGCCCAACGCCAGATGCGTGCGCGTGAAGTGCTCGCGCGCGGTGGAGCGGGCGGTCGCCGCCCAGGCGAGGACGGCGTCCGCGAGTCCGGGGTCACCGGGCGCCGCGTCCACGGGCGGGAGTTCGACGATGCCGCCCGCGGCCTGCTGCATCCGGTGCGCGTCGGCGAGCAGCTCCGCGTCGCCCGCCTCGACCTGCCGCTGGGCCCCGCGCCGGTCCTCCGCGAGCCGCTGCTCGACGGCGGCGAACCGGTGCGTGTCGAAGAGCCGCCCGAGGAGCTTGCCGCGCGCCTCCGCGTCGGCGCGCAGGAACCGGGCGAAGTCGCCCTGCGGCAACAGCACGACCTGGCAGAACTGGTCCTTGCTCATGCCGAGCAGCTGCGTGATCTCCTCGCCGATCTCCTGGTGGGAGCGGCTGAGGTCCTTCCACTCCCCCGTCACGGCGTCGTACTCGCGCAGCCAGCTCTGCGCCTTCTCCGTCGTGAACCCGGTCCCGCGCTTCTTCGGCCGGGCGAACGGCGGCTGCCGGGTCAGCTCCAGACGGCGCCCCGCGACGGTCAGATCGAGGGCGACCTCGGTGCGTACCCCCGGTACGGCGTGGTCACTGCGGAGATTCTGCCCCTGGCCGCTCCCGGCGGCCTGGCGGGCGCCGGGCACGGACCCGTACAGGGCGTAGCAGACCGCGTCGAGGACGGAGGTCTTGCCGGCGCCGGTCGGGCCGTGCAGCAGGAACAGACCGGCCGACGACAGGGCGTCGAAGTCGATCTCCTGCGCCCCGCCGAAGGGCCCGAACGCGGTGACGCGCAGCGTGTGCAGTCTCACCGGGCGACCTCGCGCACCACGTCGTCGGTGCGTACGGCGTCGAACGCGGCCCGCAGCACGGCGCGCTCCTCGTCGTCGGGGCCGGCCCCCCGGACATGCTGCACGAAGTCCTCCGCGATCTCGTGGTCGTCGCGCCCCTTGAGGCGCTCGGCGTACGTGGCGTCGGGCCGCGTCTCGGTGCGGCGCGGGTCGAAGAGCAGGCTCAGCGTGTGCGGGAAGCGCTCGACGAGGCGGGCCATCGGGTCGTCGGGCCGGACCTCGTCGGTGAGCGTCGCCTCGACCCAGGACTCCTCGTGGACGGTGAGGTCCGGGTCGGCGAGGAGGTCGTCGAGGTCGCCACGGACGCGGGCGAGGGCCCGGGGCACAGGACAGTCGATCCGCTCGGCCGCGACGGCGCCCTCCGCGTCCAGGTCGACGAGCCACATGCTCTTGCGGTGACCGGCCTCGGAGAAGGAGTACGGGAGCGGCGAGCCGGAGTAGCGGACGCGCTCCGAGATGACCTGGCTGCCGTGGAGGTGGCCGAGGGCCACGTAGTCGACCCCGTCGAAGATCCCGGCCGGGACCGCCGAGACGCCGCCCACCGTGATGTCGCGCTCGCTGTCGCTGGGCGCGCCGCCGGTCACGAAGGCGTGCGCGAGGACGACCGAGCGGGTGCCGGGCGCGCGCCCGGCGAGGTCGGCGCGGACCCGCTCCATCGCGGCGCCGAGCACCTGCTCGTGCCCGGCCTTGGCGACCCCGAACTCGTCCTTCACCAGCGCCGGTTCGAGGTACGGGAGCCCGTAGAGGGCGACCTCGCCGTGGGCGTCCGCCAGGACGACGGGCTCGCCGCTGCGGCCCGGCTCCGTACGCAGATGGATGCCTGCCCGTCCGATGAGCCCCGCGCCGACGCCGAGGCGGCGGGCCGAGTCGTGGTTCCCCGAGATCATCACTGTGGGGACGCCGAGGTCGGCGAGGCGGTGCAGCGCGTCGTCGTACAGCTCGACGGCGGCGAGCGGCGGGACCGCGCGGTCGTACACGTCGCCCGACACGACCACCGCGTCGACCTCGCGCTCGCGCGCGACGGTGACGAGGTGGCCGACGAACGTGGCCTGGGCGTCGAGCATGCTCACGCGGTGGAACGCGCGGCCCAGATGCCAGTCGGACGTGTGCAGCAATCTCATTGAACGGCTCCGGCCTGCACGTTTCTCTCGGTAACGCCTCAAAAACCAGCACAAGCCGGCACGGAAACCCCGGGCCGGCACTCCTTACGCTAACGCTTCGCCGCACCTGATTCACCACTGCAGTCACATCCCAGCCGGGCCGCAACAGGCAGACCATGCGAACGGTCCGTGCACCCGCACCCGCATACTCGACAGGCGGGCCTCGCCGGCCAGGGCGAGGCCCGAGAACGGCGAACGGCTCCAGCACCACGTGACGGGCAGGTCTCCGGCGGCGGGGGCGACGGTCTCGCCCATGTCGGTGATCCCGTTCGCGGAGGTGAACAGCGGGTGCATGCCTGAAGCTGTGGCGAACCGGAACCCAGAAGGACCCAACACGCCCCAGGACGGGGGCAGTTCGTCAGGAGTCGAACACGCGAGCGCCCTTAACGCAGGGCCCGGCGCTCAGCCGTACGCCTCCCCGCCGAGCTCGAACCCGGCACCCCCCGCGCTCACATCGGCCAGCCATGCCCGGAACCGCTCCACGTCCCCCTCGGGCAGCCCGATCTCGATGGTCACCCGCTCCGCGTAACGGACGTCGCGCACGGCCCGGCCCGTGGCCCGCAGGTCGTTCTCCATCTTTCCGGCGCGGGCGTGGTCGACGGTCACCGTGGCGATGCGGAACCGGCGGCGCGTCACCGTGCCGAGGGTGTCGAGGGCCTCCCCCACCGCCCCGCCGTACGCCCGGATGAGCCCACCGGCGCCCAGCTTCACGCCGCCGAAGTACCGGGTGACGACCGCGACGACGTACCGCATCTCGCGGCGCGTGAGCATCTGGAGCATCGGGACGCCCGCCGTCCCGCCCGGCTCGCCGTCGTCGCTCGCCTTCTGCACGGCGGCGTCGGCGCCGATGACGTACGCGAAGCAGTTGTGGTTGGCCGTCGGGTGCTCCTTGCGGACGCGGGCGACGAAGGCCTGCGCCTCCTCCTCCGTCGCGGCGGGCGCGAGCGCGCACAGGAACCGGGAGCGGCTGATCTCTGTCTCGTGCACGCCCTCGCGGGCCACAGTGCGGTACTCGTCCTGCATCACCCCAGCGTATGCGCAGGTGCGGCCGGGTTCGCCGCCGCCCGGTGTACGGGCGACGATGTGGTGGACACTCGCACGTCGCCGCCCCCACGGCAGTAGGAGCCCTTCGACAGGAAGCACCGCACCATGACCACCGGTACCCGGACCGAGCGCCCGGCGCCGGGCACGCCCCGCTGGCGCGCCTGGCTCCTGGAAGGGCTGACCGACCGAACGGCGCGCCACCAAGGCCCACACGCACACGCACCCGCGGAGCACGAGGGTCACACGTGGTGGCGGGTCATGTGTCTGACGGGTGTGGACTACTTCTCCACGCTCGGCTACCAGCCGGGTATCGCGGCCCTGGCGGCGGGCCTGCTGTCACCGCTCGCGACGCTGGTCCTGATCGCCCTCACCCTCCTCGGCGCGCTGCCGGTCTACCGCCGGGTGGCGAAGGAGTCGCCGCACGGCGAGGGCTCCATCGCGATGCTGGAGCGGCTCCTGCCGTGGTGGGCGGGGAAGCTGTTCGTGCTCGTGCTCCTCGGCTTCGCCGCCACCGACTTCATGATCACCATCACGTTGTCGGGGGCGGACGCGGCGGCACACGTGGTCGAGAACCCGTTCGCGCCCGCCGCGCTGCACGGGGCGAACACCTGGATCACGCTGGTGCTCCTCGCGGCGCTGGGTGCGGTGTTCCTGAAGGGTTTCCAGGAGGCGATCCGGGTGGCGGTCGTCCTGGTGGCCGCCTACCTGCTCCTGAACATCGTCGTGCTCGCCACGGCCGCCGCCCACGTCGTGACCGCGCCGGTGAAGGTCGGCGACTGGTGGGGCACGATGACGGCCGAGCACTCCTCCCCGTTCGTGATGGTCGGCGTGGCGCTGCTGGTCTTCCCGAAGCTGGCGCTCGGCATGTCCGGTTTCGAGACGGGTGTGGCGGTGATGCCGCAGGTCAGGGGCGACAGGACGGACACGTTCGCGAAGCCGGCGGGCCGCATCCGCGAGACCCGCAGGCTGCTCACCACGGCCGCGCTGATCATGAGCGGCTTCCTGCTCCTGTCGAGCCTGGCGACGACGATCCTGATCCCGCAGAAGGAGTTCGAGCCGGGCGGCTCGGCGAACGGCCGCGCGCTCGCCTACCTCGCTCACACGTATCTCGGCGAAGGTTTCGGCACGGTCTACGACGTGTCGACGATCTGCATCCTGTGGTTCGCGGGCGCCTCCGCGATGGCGGGGCTGCTCAACCTCGTCCCCCGCTACCTGCCGCGCTACGGCATGGCCCCGGAGTGGACGCGGGCCGTCCGCCCCCTGGTCCTCACCTTCATGGCGGCGGCGGTCGCCATCACCCTGTGGTTCAACGCGAACGTCGACGACCAGTCCGGCGCCTACGCCACGGGTGTCCTGGTCCTGATGCTGTCCGCGTCGTTCGCCTCCACGGTCGCCGTGCACCGGCACGGGCGCCGCCGGGCGACGCTCGGCTTCGGCGCGATCACCGCCGTCTTCGCGTACACCCTGGTCACGAACGTCGTCGAACGCCCCGACGGCATCAAGATCGCCGCGATCTTCATCGTCGCGATCCTGCTCTCCTCCTTCGCCTCGCGCGTGCACCGCGCCTTCGAGCTGCGCGCGGGCGCGGTCACCTTCGACGACGCGGCCGCGCGGATCATCGACGAGGCGACGGCGCACGGCCCGCTCCGGCTCATCGCGAACGAGCCGCAGGAGCACAGCACCGCCGCGTACCGCGATAAGGAGTACGCCCAGCGCGAGGAGACACATATCCCCGAGGGCGGCACGGTGCTCTTCCTCGAGGTGTTCGTGCAGGACTCCTCCGACTTCACCGAGGACCTGACCGTGCACGGCGACGAGAAACACGGGGTGCGCCGTCTGCGCGTGCACGGCCCCGGCGTCCCGAACACGGTGGCCGCGGTCCTGATGAACCTGCGCGACCGTACGGGCGAGGTCCCGCACGCCTACTTCAACTGGACCGAGGGCCACCCCGTCAGCCACCTGCTCCGCTTCCTGGTCTTCGGCTACGGCGAGGTGGCTCCGGTCACCCGCGAGGTGCTGCGCAGGGCGGAACGGGACCCGGCCCGGCGACCGCGCGTACACGTCGGCTGAAAATGCACCGTCCGCCACCCGGTCAGTACGCGACGGGCCACCCACTGCTCCAGTTCAGCAGATTGATGCCGAGCTTGGGCGTCCCGCCGTCGTTCCCGTCGTAGTAGTGGTAGACGAGGAGATCCCCGTCCACGTCGCTCATGACGGACTGCCCGCCGGGCCCGACGACGCTGCCGTGCGACTCCAGGACCGGCGTACCGCCGTTGTCGGTGAGCGCGACCCCGTTCTTGTCGAGGTAAGGACCGGTGACACTGCTCGCCCGCCCGACCTTCACCTTGTACGTGGAGGAGGTGCCGGCGCAGCACACGTCGTACGAGGCGAACAGGTAGTAATAGCTGCCGTGTTTGACGACGTACGGGGCTTCGACGGCCTTGGTCCCGGTCGGCCGGGAGGCGAGGGAGCGCCGGGCGGTGTCGCCCGCGTACTGCTTTCCGGTGGACGGATCGATCCGGATCATCTTGATCCCGGTCCACCAGCTCCCGAACGACAGCCACCACTTCCCGTCGCCGTCGACGAAGAGGTTCGGGTCGATGGCGTTGTAGTCGCTGGAGGTGGTGGAGGTGAGGACGACGCCGTAGTCCGTCCACGAGCCGGGCAGTCCGGTGCTCGAACCGGCGAGTCCGATGGCGGACTTGTTGGACCCGAAGGTGGAGACGGCGTAGTACATCAGGTACTTCCCGCCGTGGTACGAGATGTCGGGCGCCCACGCCTCACTCGCGTACGCCGACCACCACGAGGGCTTGCCGCCGAAGGCGTCGCTCCCGGCGCTGAACGCGATCCGGTCGCCGGACGTACGGGAGCCGAGCCCGCCCCCGGTCGCGTACAGCAGGTACTGACCTGCCGAGGTCCGGATCATGGTCGGGTCGTGGACGACGGTGGCGCCGGTGACGCGGCCCGGGTTCGGGTACGCGGAGGCGGTGGAGGGGACGAGGGCGAGGAGCAGGGCGGCGGGGGAGGGTGGCGAGGGCGGTTCTGAGACGACGACTCACGGAGGCTCCTTCTGTCCGGCCGATGAGACCAGCCGGTGAGAACGTGTCCGGAATTTCGAACACTGGTCGCGACATCGGACGGGACCGTAGAATCGAACGCCAGTTGCGTCAATGCCTGCGCGAAGGAATCCGCGGCGAGCCCGCCCGGTTGACCCGAAGGACGGGAAGTTCCGCGCCACGGCGGTAGGGAGCCAGCATGTACGCCGACCAAGCCACCATCCGGAAGATCCTCACCGAGTCCGGCGACACCTGGGCGGTCGTCGGCCTCTCCTCGAACCAGGCCCGTGCCGCGTACGGGGTCGCCGCCGTCCTGCAACGCTTCGGCAAGCGCGTCGTCCCCGTCCACCCCAAGGCCGAGACGGTCCACGGCGAACAGGGCTACCCCTCCCTCGACGCCATCCCGTTCCCGGTCGACGTGGTCGACGTCTTCGTCAACAGCGACCTCGCGGGCCCCGTCGCCGCCGAAGCCGTCACCGTCGGCGCCAAGGCCGTCTGGTTCCAGCTCGGCGTCATCGACGAGAAGGCGTACGACCGCACGCGGGCGGCGGGCCTGGACATGGTGATGGACCGCTGCCCGGCAATCGAGATCCCACGGCTCGGCTGACCCCGACGTGACCCGGCGTCAGCTCCTCACCGCTCGGTGTCCTTGCCGAACGAAGCGAAGTACGCCGCTGCCATGTCCTCCTCGCCGTGGCCCTGTTCCGCCGCGCGGGTCAGGCGGGCCTCGCTCGCCTCTGCCACGTCGAGGCGGATGCCGTGCTGGCGGCCGGCCTCGACGATGAGGCGGGCGTCCTTGGCCGCGGTGGTGACGGCGAACTGGGCGGGGGTGAGGCGGTCCTCCAGGACGAGGCCCGCCTTGAGGCGGAGGTAGGGGAGGTCGAGGCCGCCGCCCGCGATGGCGTCGAAGAAGTGCTGCGGGTCGACGCCGAGGGCCTTGGAGAGGGCGAGGACCTCGCCCGCCGCGCTGGTGGTGGCCAAAACCCAGCTGTTGGCCACGAGCTTCAGACGGGTCGCGGAGCCGGACGCGCCGTCCTCACCGGTCCAGACCGTGCGGGCGCCGACCGCGTCGAGGACCGGGGTCACGGCGTCGCGGTACGCGGTCGGGCCCGCCGCCAGGACCAGCAGGTCGCCGGATTCGGCGGGCTGGCGGGTGCCGAGCACCGGCGCGTCGAAGAGAACCAGGCCGTGGGCGGTGGCGAAGTCGGCCAGGTCGCTCAGGCCGTCCAGGCCCGCGGTGGTCGACTGCAACCACGCGGTGCCGGAACGCAGCCCGTCCGCGGCCTGCCGCATGACCTCCAGCGCGGCCGGGCCGTCGTAGAGCATCGTCAGGATCACGTCGGCGTCCGCGACGGCCTCGGCCGGGGTGTCGGTGACCCGCACGCCGTCCGCCGTCAGAGGTTCGGCCTTGTCGCGGCTGCGGTTCCAGGCGCGGACGGTGTGTCCGGCGCGCGCGATGTTGCGGGCCATCGCCGCGCCCATGATCCCGGTGCCCAGGACGCTCACGGTCAGCTGGTCGTCGCTCATCTCTTCGTCAACTCTCCGTCGTCGGTCAGCTGTCGCCTTCTCGGGTCGAGCTTAGGCTCGTGCCGCCCTCATCAGGGCGTGCGACCGCGCCCACGTGCCCCACACGACAGCTCGTCCAGGCGTGCCGACACCGCCTTCGCGATCGTCTCCGCGTGTTCGTCCCGCAGCAACTCCGGGTGGCCGCACGGCAGATCGTGGTTGATCACCTGCCCGCCCACGTGCGGGTGCCACGCCTTCCGGGTCAGCCAGGACTCCGGGCGCGGGGCCGCCGCGGTGAAGAACAGGACGTCGCCCTCGTAGCGGCGGTGGGTGTGGGCGCGCATCATGCGGGCGTGGTTCGGGACGATGTCGACGATGCGGGAGAGTGTCGCGTCGGTGAGGCCCGCCAAGGGGCTGCCCGCCTTGCGGAGGGTGGCCAGGACGTCTTCGCGGGTGCGTTCGCCGGAGCGTTCGAAGCCCGCCATGCGCAGGACCGCCGTGAGCGCGTCGCCCTCCTCGGGGGCCGGGCGCTCCCGCCACTGCTCGGCGGGGAAGGCGTCCAGGAGCGCGAGGAAGTCGACCTCCTCCCCCGCCTCCTGGAGCAGGACGGCGACGGTGTGCGCGAGGATGCCGCCGACGGACCAGCCGAGCAGCCGGTAGGGGCCGTGCGGGCGGACGGCGCGGATCCGGGCCACGTATTCGCCCGCCTGTTCCCACAGGGTGGTGGGGAGCGGGCCGTCCGTGGTCAGGCCGCGCGCCTGGACGCCGTGGACGGGCTGGTCCCGGTCGAGGCGTGCGGTGAGGCCGGCGTAGCACCAGGAGATGCCGCCCGCCGGGTGGATGGCGAAGAGGGGCGGGCGCTCGCCCTGCTTGCGCAGCGGCAGGAGTACGTCCAGGGCGTCGCCGGAGACAGGGGCCGAGGAGGCGATACGGGTGGCCAGGGCCGCCGGGGTGGGGGCCTCGAAGAGGGAGCCGATGGTCAGTTCGGCGCCGAGTTCCTCCCGGACGCGGGCGACCAGGCGGACGGCGAGGAGCGAGGTGCCGCCGAGGTCGAAGAAGGCGTCGTCGGCCCCGGCCCGTTCGACGCCGAGGACCTCGGCGAAGAGGGCGGCCAGGGTGGCCTCGCGGTGGTTCGCCGGGCGGGCGGAGACGCCCCCGCTGCCGGTGAACACCGGGGCGGGGAGCGCGGCGCGGTCCAGCTTGCCGTTGGGGCTCAGGGGGAAGGCCGGAAGCGGGACGATCGCGGACGGGACCATGTGTTCGGGGAGTTCGCGGGCCAGGGCGGCGCGGGCCGCCGTCGGGTCCGGGGCGTCGTCGCCGGTCACGTAGCCGACGAGGCGGTCGTCGCGGACGAGGGCGCAGGCGCCGTCGACCCCGTCGAGGGCCGCGAGGGCGGCCTCGATCTCGCCGAGCTCGATGCGCTGGCCGCGCAGTTTGACCTGGTGGTCGGTGCGGCCGAGGTACTCGACCTCGCCGCGTTCGGTCCAGCGGGCGAGGTCGCCGGTGCGGTACATGCGGCCGCCGCGGCGGAAGGGGTCGGAAACGAAGCGCTCGGCGGTCAGCTCGTCGCGGTTCAGGTAACCGTCCGCCAGTTGGCGTCCCGCCAGGTACAGCTCGCCCGTGATGCCCGGAGGGCACGGGCGGCCCGCCGGGTCGAGGACGTGCAGGCGGGTGTTCCAGACGGGGCGGCCGATGGGGACCGGGCCCTCGCCGTCCGGCTCGCACGCGTGGTAGGTCACGTCGACGGCGGCCTCGGTCGGCCCGTACAGGTTGTGCAGCTCCACGCCGGGCAGCGCGCGGGCGAACGCGCTCGCCGTCTCGCGCGCCAGCGCCTCCCCGCTGCAGAAGACGCGGCGCAGGGAGGCCCCGCACCCGTCGCCCCCGGCCAGGAACACCTGGAGCATCGACGGTACGAAGTGGCAGGTGGTGACGGACTTGTCGCGGATCACGCGGGACAGGTACGCCGGGTCCTTGTGGCCGCCCGGCTCGGCCACGACCAGCGTCGCGCCCTGCCGCAGCGGCCAGAAGAACTCCCACACGGACACGTCGAACGACGACGGCGTCTTCTGCAGCACCCGGTCGTCCGGACCGATCGGGTACGCGTCCTGCATCCACCGCAGCCGGTTGTCGATCGCCGAGTGCGGCACGACGACACCCTTGGGGCGGCCGGTCGAGCCCGAGGTGTAGATGACGTACGCGGGGTGCGCGGGCGTCAGCGCACGCGCCGGTTCGACGGTGGCGTACGAGGAGACGTCCAGGCCGCCGAGGACGACGAGCGGCGTCCCGGTGCGGTCGGCCGGGAGACGGTCCGCGCGGTCGGTGACGGCGCACACCGGCCGGGCGTCGTCGAGCATGTGGGCGAGGCGCTGCGCGGGGTAGTCCGGGTCGAGCGGCAGGTAGGCGGCGCCCGCCTTCAGAACGGCGAGCAGGGCCACGATCAGCTCGACGGAGCGCGGCACGGAGACCGCGACGATCTCGCCGGGGCGGGCGCCGAGGGTCTGGAGGTGGCGGGCCAGCTGGTTGGCGCGGGCGTCGAGTTCCGCGTACGTGAGGGTGGTGTCGCCGTACACCAGCGCCACCGCGTCCGGCGTGCGGGCGGCCTGCGCGCCGATCGGGCCGATGAGGGTCGTCGGGGGCAGGGCGCGTTCCGTGCGGTTGAACTCGTCGAGTACGAGGGAGAGTTCGGCGGAGGTGGCGATGGTGTGCGTGTCGAGCGGGGTGGTGTCGGGGTCGGTCTCCGCGAGCCGGCCGAGGAGGTGGACGAAGCGGGTCTGGTGTGCGGCGAGGTCCGCGTCCTCATGGAGGGCCGGGTTGCCGTCGTGGTCGATGCGCAGGCCGCGGCCGTCGGCGCGGTCGTAGATGTTGACGGTGAGGTCGTCGACAGGACCGGCGGACAGGTTGTGGGCGCGGGCCGGGGCGCCGGCGAAGTCGGTGGCGTAGTCGAACGGCATGACGTTGACGAGGGGCCCGACGAGGCCCCGGTTCTCGCCGAGCAGGCCGAGATCGCGACGGATGTCCTCGTAGCGGTAGCGCTGGTGGCGGCGCAACTCGCGTATGCCCAGCACCACTTGGCGCACCAGCTGGGTGAGTGTCGTGTCCGGGGCGAGTGTCAGGCGTAGCGGCAGGACGTTCATGACCATGCCGGGGACGCGGAGGGCGACCGAGCCCATCCGGCCCATCATCGGTACGCCGAGGACGACGTCGCGGCGGCCGGTGGCGCGCGCGGTGTAGAGGGCCTGGGCGGCTATGAGGACGTCGGGCCAGGTGGCGCGGGTCCGCGTGGCGAGGTCGCGGATCCGTTCCGTCGTCTCCGGCGGCAGCTGCGTCGTACGACGGCGGAACGTGTGCGACGCCGGCGCGCCCCGGCCCGCGAGGCGCGACGCCTCCGGGCGGTCCCCGAACGCGGCGCTCCAGTGCGCGCGGTCGGTCTCGAAGGCGTCGCAGGCCCGGTACTCCGCGTCCAGCGCGAGCAGGTCGGCGAGGCCCGCGAAGGGACGGGGACCGGGGTCCGTGGAGCGGGCGAGCGCCGTGTAGACCTCGGCGGTACGGCGTACGAGGAGGGAGTGGCCGAAGCCGTCGATGACCAGGTGGTGGACGCGCTGGTACCAGAGCCAGCGCCGCTCCCCCACCCGGAACAGGGCGTGTGCGAAGAGCGGTCCGGTCGTCAGGTCGCAGGGGCGGGCGAGGTCGTCGCGCATCCAGGCGAGGGCCTCGTCCGTGCTCAGGTCCCGGCGCACGGTGAGCGGCAGGTCGACGGTGGCACGGATGCGTTGCCGAGGCCCGTCCGGTGTCTCCTCGATGCGCACGCGCAGGGCGTCTGCCTCGTGGACGACGTGGCGCAGCGCGGCGGCGAACACCTCGGGGTCGAGCTCGCCGTCGATCTCCAGGTACTCGGCGGTGTTCTGCGCGGGGCTGGCCGGGTCGAGTGCCTGGGCGAACCACATGCCGGACTGGGCGGCGGTGAGCGGGAGGACGCAGTCGCGGGCGGTACCTGTACGCGTGTCGGTGTCGTGGCCGGTCAGCACGGTCATGAGGGGGTCACCCCGAGCAGCTGGGCCCAGGCGTCGACGGCGGGCTTCTCGGCGAGGTCGACGAAGGACGCCTCTACGCCGTGGTCGCGGCGCCAGCGTTCCAGGAGGGTCATGACGCGGACGGAGTCGAGGCCGTAGTCGACGAGGTTCTCGTCGACGGGGATGGCGGCGGGGTCCTCGCCGAGGCAGTCGGCGACGTCGGTGCGGATCTTTTCGACGGTGAGGGTCGTGGTCATGCGGCCCGTACCTCCTCGATGAGCGCGTCGGTGGTGGTGACGACGGCGCAGCGGCCGGCGGCCCAGCGCAGGGCCATGTCGTGGTCGTCGCGGGTGAAGTCGGCGACGGCGTCGGCGACGACGAACGCCTGGATGTCGCGCATCCACGCGTCCGCGGCGCTGATGAGCACGCCGATGTGGGCGTAGACGCCGACGACGACGAGTTGGTCGCGGCCCGATTCCCGCATCAGCGCTTCGAGTTCGGTGCGGACGAAGGCGCTGTACTTCCACTTGGTGAGGACGGTGTCCCCGTCCTTTGGGGCGACGGCCTCCGGCATGGCGAGCGCGGCCGGGTCGTCGGCTACGCCGGGCCCCCAGAAGTCGAGCTGGAGCCCGCGCTCCTCGGGGGTCTGACCGCCGCGCTGGGCGGAGTAGTAGACGGGGACGCCGAGCGCCCGGCTCTCCTTGAGGAGACGGGCGGTGTTGTCCAGCATGCCGGTCAGCGGCTGCGCGTCCTGCGGGTACTTGGCGAGGAAGTGGTGCTGCAGGTCGTGGACGAGGAGCACGGCGCGCGCGGGGTCCACGGCCCAGGCGACGCGATTGGCCGGCAGTTCGTCCGGGCGGGGCAGGGGGTAGGCGGCGATGGCGGGAAGGGGCATGGTGGGGGGCCTTTCAGGGGTGCGGGACAGGCGACTCGACGCGCTGCCCGGCCGGCGGCTCGGCGGACGGCTCGACCAGTTGTCCAGCGGGCGGCTCGGGCGGCTGCACAGCGGACGGCTCGACCAGGTCTCCAGCGGACGGCTCGACCGGCTGACCAGCGGACGACTCGCCCAGTTGTCCAGCGGGCGGCCCGGGCGGCTGCACAGCGGGCGGCTCCGCGGCCGCGCGTTGTTGCTTTTTGCTGATCTTGCCGATGCCGGTCTGCGGGAAGGTGTCCACGAACTCGACGAGGTCGGGCACCTTGTACGCGGCCACGCCCCGCTCCCGGACGAACCGCTTCACGGCGACCGGCTTCAGCGGTTCGGCGTCGGCGCGCAGGATGACGTAGGCGAGGGAACGTTCGCCGAGGTACTCGTCGGGGACGGCGACGAGGGAGACGTCGTGGACGGCGGGGTGGGCGAGGATGATGTTCTCGATCTCCTCGGGGGCGATCTTCTCGCCGCCCCGGTTGATCTGGTCCTTGGCCCGGCCCTCGACGACGAGGTGGCCGCTCGGGGTGCGGCGCACGATGTCGCCGGTGCGGTAGAAGCCGTCGGCGGTGAAGGAGCGCGCGTTGTGCTCGGGCGCCTTCCAGTAGCCGCGGATGGTGTAAGGGCCCCGGGTCAGCAGGTGCCCGAACGAGCCCTCAGGGACGTCCTCGTCGGCGTCGTCGACCACCCGGATCTCGTCGTGCGGGGAGATCGGCCGGCCCTGCGTGGTGACGACCGTCTCGGTGTCGTCGTCCAGGCGCGTGTAGTTGACCAGGCCCTCCGCCATGCCGAAGACCTGCATGAGCTTGCAGCCGAGCGCGGGCTGGAGGCGGCGCGCGGCGGCCTCGCTGTACTTGGCGCCGCCGACCAGGACGAGTCGGAGGGAGGAGAGGTCGTAGCGGGTTTCCGGCCCCGACCGCGTCCAGACCAGGGCGAGCGGCGGGACGAGGCCCGTCATCGTGATGCGCTCCGCCGCGACGACCGGGAACGCCGTCTCCGGGTCGGTGCCCGGGGACATGACGACCGTGCCGCCCGCGTACAGCACCCCGAGCCAGCCCGGGCTGCTCATCGGGAAGTTGTGGGCGGCGGGCAGGACGACGAGGAAGCGGGTGCCGGCGTCGACGCCGCAGATCTCGTTCGAGCCCCAGAGGGAGTAGAGGTAGTCGTCGTGGGTGCGCGGGATCAGTTTGGGGCGGCCTGTGGTGCCGCCGGAGAGCTGGAGAAAGGCGAGCTCGTGCGGCTCGGGCCCGGGGAGCTCCACCGGGTCCGCGTCGACGTCCGCCAGCGCCGTGTGCTCGCCCGGGTCGCCGACCACGAAGACGTGGCGCAGGCTCGGGGTCTCCTTCTTGACCCGGGTGGCGAGGTCGCGGTGGTCGAAGCCCGCGTGCCGGTCGGGGACGACGTAGGCGACGGCCTCCGCGAAGGAGCAGAAGTACGCGATCTCCGTGTCGCGGTGCGCGGGCAGCGCGTACACCGGCAGCGCGCCGATCCGGAAGAGCGCGAAGACGACCTCGATGAACTCGCCGATGTTCGGGAGTTGGACGACGACGCGGTCTCCCTTGCTTATGCCGCGTTCGGCGAACCCGGCGGCCAGCCGGTCGGCGCGCTCGTCGAGCTGCCGGTAGGTCCAGGTGCGGCGGGTCGGCGCCGGGTCGACGAGGGCGACGCGGTCGGGGTGGGCCTCGGCGCGTTCGCGCAGGACGCCGCCGAAGGTCTCGCCGCGCCAGTACCCGGCGGCGCGGTAGCGCTCCGCGAACTCGGCGGGCCAGGTGGGCGCGTCCACGCCGGGCTGGAGGGCGTCGGCGGTCACAGGGCGGCTCCCACGGCGTTCAGGAACGTACGGAACTTGGCGCCGGTCTCGGCGGTCTCCGCCTCCGGCGACGAGGCGGCCACGACACCGGCCCCGGCGAACAGGCGGAGCAGCCCGCCCTCGGCCCGGGTCTCGGCCTCGGCGCAGCGGATGGTGACGACCCACTCGCCGTCGCCGTCCGCGTTCTGCCAGCCGACCATGCCGGTGTAGGCGCCCCGGTCGAACGGTTCGGACTCGGCGATGACCCGGCGGGCCAGCTCGGTCGGGGTGCCGCAGACGGCGGGGGTCGGGTGGAGCGCGGAGGCGAGGTCGAGGGCGGTGGTGCGGTCCGGGTCCGCTGTCTCGCCGGTGACGGTCGTCGACAGGTGCCACATCGCGGCCGTGCGTACGAGGGTGGGGCGGTCGGGGACGTCGAGGCGGGTGCAGAACGGGGCGAGGGCGTCGCGGACGGCGGCCACGACGACGGCGTGCTCGTGCAGGTCCTTCGGGGATTCGAGGAGGGCGGCGGCGCGGCGGACGTCCTCGGCGAGGTCGGCGCTGCGAGGTGCCGACCCGGCCAGGGGGTTGGCGGTGAGCCGTGCTCCGTCGCGGGCGACGAGCAGCTCCGGGCTGGCGCCGATCAGAGTGCGGCCGGGCCCGCTCGGTACGGCGAACGTGTATCCGGCCGGGTCGCGGCGGGCCAGGCGGCGCAGCATCGTGGGCAGGTCGGGGGTGTGCGGCCCGGTCAGTTCCAGGGTGCGGGCGAGCACGACCTTGTCGAACTCCCCGGCCCGCATCCGGGCGACGGCGGCGGCGACCGCGGCCCCGTACTCGGCGGCGGCGGGCACCTCGCGCACCTGCCACGCGGAGGCGTCCTCGCCGTCCGGTACGGGCAGCGCGATCAGGGGGTCCTCGCGCAGCGGGGGCGCCCATCGCACCCTGTCCGGGACGGCGAGCGAGGGCGCGGCCGCCGGGTCGAAAGGCAGGGCGCCCAGGACGACGGCGGTCTGGCCGGCGCGGCGACGCGTGTCGAGCAGCTCCTGCACGCGGCGGCTCAACGGGCCGTCTCCCGACGGCAGTTCGGCGGCTGTTCCGTGCCCCAGGAGCGTGCGGTGCGGGGTGGCCAGGAAACGGTCGGAGCCGGGGCGGTAGTCGTCGAGGAGCCCGGTCGCCGCGCCGGTCACCTCCGGTGGGGTGGTGACGGGTTCACGGACGGACGTGGTCATCGTGGCCTCCTGGGGGGGGTGGGGGTTGTGGGGCGGGCGGGCGCGAGCTCGCCGTGCGGGTGCGGTCCGTTCGGCGGCCTCCGGTGCGTCGTGGCTGGTCGCGCAGTTCCCCGCGCCCCTGAGATGCGCACTGCGTGCGCCATCTCAGAGGGAGGCGCGTCACGCGCCTCGGAGGGACGCGCGTCACGCGCCTCGGAGGGGCCCGCGGGACGCGCCTCGGAGGGACCCGCGGGACGCACGCCTCTATGGGGCTGCGGCGAAGCCGCATGCCTCAGGGGTGCGGGGAACCGCGCGACCAGCCACGACGCACCCGCAGTCGCCGAACGGACCGCACCCGCACGGCGAGAAGGCGCACCCCGCTACCCGCGGAGCGTCGCGCCGCCGTCGACGTACAGGTCGTGCATCGTGATGTGCCGCGCCCGGTCCGACGCGAGGAACGCGACCGCCTCCGCGATGTCGGACGGGTCCGCGATGCGGCCGAGGGGGATGCCGGTGCGGTGGGCGGCGAGGTCGCCGGCGATGACGGAGCTGCGGGCCGCTTCGATGTCGGCGCCCGCCGCCTCCCACATGCCGCGCTGCATGTCGGTGAGGGTCGAGCCGGGGCAGACGGTGTTGCAGCGCACGCCGTGCGCGGCGACCTCCAGGCCGAGGCATTTGACGAACATCGCGGTGGCCGCCTTCGACGCGGCGTACGCGGACATGCCCGCGCGGGGTATCCCGGCCGCGTTGGAGGCGACGGTGACGAGGGAGCCCGCGCCCCGCGCCGTCATCCGCCGGGCGACGGAGCGGCTGACGTGGAAGACGCCGTCGGTGTTGACGGCGAAGGTGGCGGCCCAGTCCTCGTCGGTGAGGTCGATCGCGGGGGCGCCGCGCAGGATCCCGGCGACGTTGACGGCGATGTCGAGGGGGCCGAGGGTCGCCTCGGCATCGGCCACGAGCGCCTCGACGGCGGCCGCGTCGGTGACGTCTAGGGGGCGTGCGGTGACCTCGGCGCCCGCGTACTGTGCCGCGACCTTCTCCACGGTGTCCGCGTCGAGGTCGGTGGCGAGGACGCGGGCGCCGCGCCCGGCGAGCGCGGCGACCACCGCCTCGCCGATCCCCCGGCCCGCCCCCGTGACGAGGGCGAGCCGGCCGGACAGTTCCCCGGCGGCCGTGTCGTCGGCCTGCCGTGCGCGTTCCTGACCGGTGATCACTTGGCCAGCGCCCCCTTGAGGTCGTCGAGCACGACCTGCGCGGAGAGCGGGCCGCCCGCGCTGTTCCACGCCGAGCCCTCGACGACCACGACGTGCTTGTCCTTCTCGGCGTTCAGCTTGCCGAAGTTGGTGACCTTCCGCGCCTCGCCGTACGCCTTCTCGCCATCGGCCTTGTCGCCGAGCGTGCCGAAGAACAGCCAGTCGCCGTCGATGGTGGAGAGCTTCTCCAGGGAGACCGGCTCGCTGTGGCCGGTGCTCGCGCCCTGCTGGTCCTTGGGCCGGGTGGTGCCGAGCGCCTGGAGGGTGGAGGCGACGACGCCGTCGCCCTTGCCGACGACCGAGGGGGCGCCGTCCTGCCAGCGGATGACGGAGACGGATCTGCCCGCGTTGTCGCCGAGCTGCTTCTTGACGTCGGCGACCTGGGTGTCGAAGTCCGTCAGCCACTTCTCGGCGTCGGCCTTCTTGTTGAGGGCGTCGGCGGTGTCGGTGAAGGACTTCTTCCAGTCCTCGTTGAGCTTGGCGGTGACGACGGTCGGCGCTATCTCCTGGAGCTTGTCGACGGTCTTCTTCGCGCCGGTCGTCTCGTCGAGGAGGATGAGGTCGGGCTGGAGCGCGGCGAGCTTCTCCATGTCGGCCTCGGCGACGGTGGCGACGACCTGCGCCCCGGACGCCTTGTCGGCGAGGTAGGTGGAGACGCCCTTCTGCCCGCGGCCCGCCGTCACGCCGACCGGCTCCACGCCGAGGGCGAGCGCCGCGTCGGTGGTCGGCTCGCTGAGCGTGACGACCTTCTTCGGGGAGCCGGGCACCTTCACCTTGCGGCCCTGGGCGTCGGTGATCTGGCGCGTGGTGGACGCCGCGGGCTTCCCCTCGCCGCTGCCGCCGGCGCTGTCGTCGCTGTCGTCACTGCTGCCGCAGGCGCTGAGGAGCAGGGCTCCCGTGACGGCGGCGCAGGACACCAGGACCGTGCGGCGGAAGGTTCGGTTGGCGGACATGTGCGTGATGCTCCTCAGGGTGAGACGGGGGGTGGTGGAACTCTGGTTTCTTGGAAAGTCAGGCGGCCTGCGGACCCAGCAGCCGGATCAGCGTGTCCGCGAGGGCGACGTGCCAGCAGGCGAAGTCGTGGCCGCCGTTGAACTCGCGCCGGGTGACCTGGTAGCGGGCCGAGTGCAAGGTGTCGTAGAGCGCCCGGCAGTGGTCGACCATGGCGCCCTCGTGCAGGCCGACGTCGAGGTGCACGGTGATGGGGCGCGGCTCGGCGTCCGCGTACCGGGCGACGAGCCAGGGCGTTCCGAAGACGTGTTTCCGCGGCCGGTCCGAGGGCGGGCCGGGCCGCCACCACAGGGACGGGGACTGGGCGATGACGTGGCCGAACCGGTCGGGCCGCTGGTGGCCCGCGTGCAGTGCGGCCATGCCGCCGAGGCTCTGTCCGGCGACGATCGTGCGCGCCGGGTCGTCGGTGACGGGCCAGCGGCCGGCCGCCCAGGGCAGCAGTTCGTCGGCGAGGAACTCCACGAAGGGGTCGCGGGCGCCGAGTTCGCGGGCCCGGGTGGCGCGGTCGACGGCGTCGGGCGCGAGCACGGCCAGCGGTGCCAGCTTCCCCTCCGCGATCAGCGCGTCGAGCGTGTGCTGCAACTGGACGCGGCCGAACCACATGTCGCCGTCGCAGAGCACGAGTACGGGCAGCGGGTCGTCGTCCGTGCGGTGGCCGGGCGGCAGGTAGGTCCAGACGTCGCGCGAGCCGCCCAGCGCGGCGGCCGCCGTACGGTGCCGTTCCACGCGCCCGGCCGGTCCCTTCCCGGGCGTCCTTGCCCACGGCTCGGCCGGAGCGTCCGGCAGGGCGAAGACCGACGACTCGGCCGCCGACCAACGGGTGGCCTGCGCGGAGGGGTTGAGCGGATCGCGCGACGCGTGCACGGCGAGTGAGCGCAGGCGTGCCTGGAGGATGTCCGGATCGGTGGGCGGCTCGGAGGCGGAGATGTCGGCGGCGATCCGGTAGGAGCCGCGGTGGTCGGCGCGCAGCCGCAGCCCGAGGTGCCAGATGTCGGTGCCCGGGGCGCGCTCCATGAGGGAGCCCGCCAGGTGCTCGCGGTCGACGAGCCGGTTGGCCATGAGCAGCACCTGCCGGGTGGTCCGGTGGCCGCGCCACAGGAAGGTGACGGCCCGGTGGTCGGGTGCGCCGTCGATCTCCTCGACGAGCGGGGTGCCGAGGTCCGTCGCGTCGCGCCAGAACTCCTCGGCGAGGCGCAGCCGTCGGGTGTCGTCGGCGGCCGTGGCCAGGTGCTTCAGGAGGTGCGCGACGCGCGGGCCGGTGACGCGCTCCGGCCGGTGGTCCGGCAAGGCGGCGGGCCGGCTGGCGGGGGCCGCGGTCTGGACGCGCATATCTCCTCTTCCTCCGGGCGGATCCGGGCAGCGGGCAGCCCGGACAGCGTTTTCGTCAACGTAATTGTCAGCAGGTGGGGTTAGGTTAGCCTAAGCTAATCACATGCTCACTGGAACCCGCCCCCGCCGGGGAGAAGCACCGCGACTGTCGGCCACCCGCCGCGGCCGCCCACCGCGCGCCGCGGGCCTGGTCCTCGGCGTGCTCCTGCTCTGCGTGGCCTCGGTGACGTCGCTGGCGGTGGGTACGGAGCACATCCCGCTCGGCGACGTGTGGTCCGGCCTGTTCTCGCCCTCGGGCTCCGCGTACGACGGCATCGTGCGCGAGCTGCGGCTGCCGCGGACGCTCATCGGGATCGCCGTCGGCGCGGCGCTCGGCCTCGCGGGCGGCGTGATGCAGGTCCTGACCCGCAACCCGCTGGCCGATCCGGGGCTGCTCGGCGTGAACGCGGGGGCGTCGGCCGCCGTCGTCACCGCGATCAGCGTGCTCGGGATCACGTCGTTCACCGGGTACCTCTGGTTCGCGCTGCTCGGTGCCGCCGTCGCCGCCGTGGCCGTGAACGCGCTCGGCGGCACCCGGGCCGCCACCCCCGTCCGGCTCGCCCTCGCCGGGACCGCCGTCAACGCCGCCCTCTTCGGCTACGTCAACGGGCTCCAGCTGTGGGACCTGAACACCCTGGACTCGATGCGCCACTGGTCGGTCGGCACGCTGGAGAAGCGCGACCCCGACCTGCTCCTCAAGGCGCTGCCGCTGCTGGTCGCGGGCGCGCTCCTGGCCTTCGCCCTGGCCCGGCCGCTCGGCGCCCTCTCGCTCGGCGAGGACCACGCCCGCGCGCTCGGCACCTCGGTGCGGCGCACCCGCACCCTCTCCGTCGTCGCCGTCACGCTGCTGTGCGGCAGCGCCACCGCCGTCTGCGGGCCGATCGGCTTCATCGGCCTGATGATCCCGCACGCGGTCCGCGCGTTCACCGGCCCCGATCCGCGGTGGCTGCTCCCCTATTGCGCCCTGTTCGCCCCGGCCCTGCTGCTCGCCGCCGACGTGATCGGCCGGGTCGTGGTGGCTCCTTCCGAGATCCAGGCGGACATCGTCACCTCGTTCCTCGGCGGCCTGCTCTTCATCCATCTCGTACGCCGGCGGAAGGTGGCCCAGCTGTGACGACGCCGGTGAAGAACGAGCGGCTGCCGTACCGGGCCGAAGTGCGTGCCGGGCGGCTGCGCGCGGGCCGCTGGTCCGTCCGGTTCGACCCCCGTACGGTCCTGGTCTGCCTGGCGCTGATCCTGGTCACGGCGTGCCTGGTGGTGCTCTCCGTCGGCACCGGGACCTACGAGCTGTCGCCCGCCGAGGTGCTGCGGACCTTCGCCGGGAACGGGCCGCCCGGCGCCGAGTTCATCGTGCTCGACCTCCGCCTCCCGCGCGCCCTCACCGCTGTCCTCGTCGGCTTCGGTACGGGCATGGCGGGCGCCGTCTTCCAGTCGCTGACCCGCAACCCGCTGGGCAGCCCGGACATCATCGGGTTCGGCAACGGTGCGTCGGCGGGCGCACTCGTCGCGATCATCTTCCTGAACGCGGGCGCGCCGCAGACCGCGTTCGGCGCGGTGCTCGGCGGCTTCGCGACAGCGGCGGCGGTCTACCTGCTCGCCTGGCGCAGGGGCGTGCACGGTTACCGGCTCGTCCTCGTCGGCATCGGCATGTCCGCGGTGCTCGGCGCGGCGACCAGCTTCCTCTACGTCCGCGCCGACATCGGCAAGGCGGCCCAGGCGGCGAGCTGGATGATCGGCTCCCTCAACGACCGCGGCTGGAGCGAGGTCCGCACGGCAGGGCTCGGCCTGCTCGTCTGCGTCCCCGTCGTCCTGGTGTACGCGCGCCGCCTCACCCTGCTCGAAATGGGCGACGACACGGCGGGGGCGCTCGGCGTGCCGCCCGAACGCAGCCGCCTGATCCTGCTGTGCGCGGGCACGGGCCTGACCGCGATGGCGGTGGCGGCGGCCGGCCCGATCCCGTTCCTCGCCATGGCGGCGCCCCAGCTGGCCCGCCGGGTCACCCGCGCGGCCGGCCCCAACGTCCTGCCCGCCGCTTGCATGGGCGCCCTCCTGGTCCCGGCGGCGGACCTGCTGACGCAGCGCGTGACCGGTTCGGCGCTGATGCCGGTGGGCGTGGTGACGGGAGTGGCCGGCGGCCTGTTCCTGGCCTGGCTGCTACTGCGCGAACGCCGTGCTCACCATCTGTGACACACCGTCGGCCACGAGCCGCACAGGAACTGGTCGCGGCGGGCGCGGGCGGGCGGCGGTGATCAGCCGGTTCGCGCCCCGCGTCACCCCGCATGCCCGCTCTGCCTCTCTGTCCCTCAGGCTCTCAGGCCCCTCAGCCCCTCACCCGACGGGCTGCCGCAGGACGGCCACCCCGCGCGGAGGCAGGACGAGAACCCCGTCCGCCAGGGCCGCACCCATGAGCACCTCACCGGTCCGGCCGGGCAGCGACACCCGCTCCTCTCCCCGGTTGACCAGGAACACGTACCGGTACCGCTCGTCCCGGCGCACCGCCGTCTCCACCACGCCCCGCACCCCCTCCGGGAGCTCCGCCTCCACGCCCGCCGGAGCGAGCAGGCCGGGCAGCAGCGCCGTCAGGCCCGCCACGCCGAGGCGCGTCGAGACGTACGCGGCCGATCCCCGGCCCGTGCCGCGGCGGGTGACCGCGGGGCGCGTCGCGTAGGGCCCCGTGCTGTAGCGGGCCAGGACCTCGACGTCCGGCCCCGTCACGTCGACGCGGTCGCTCCACACGGACCCCGCCGTCCCGTTGTCGAGGCCGACCGTGTCGCCGTCGAGCAGCGGCCCGAACTCCTCGACGCGGATGCCGAGCAGCTCCCGCAGCGCGCCCGGGTGGCCGCCGAGCCAGATGTGGTCGTTCTCGTCGACGATCCCGGAGAAGTACGTGGTCACGAGGTGGCCGCCGGTCTCGACGTACCGGGTCAGCTCCTTGCCGAGCGGCTGCGGCACCACGTGCAGGACGGGCGCGATCACGACGTCGTACGAGGAGAGGCCGGTGCCGTGGGCGGGCACGATGTCGGCGCGGACGCCGAGGCGCAGGAGCGCGGAGTACCAGTCGAGGGCCTCGCCGTGGTAGTCGAGGCGTGAGGTGGGGTGGGAGTCGTGTTCGGCGGCCCACCAGGAGTCCCAGTCGAAGAGGAGGGCGACCCGGGCGGGTTCGCGCACGGACCCGGCGAGCGGCGCGAGCGCCTCCAGGGTGCGGCCCAGCCCCACGACCGTACGGAAGACCTCGCTGTCCTCACCGGCGTGCGGGACCATCGCCGAGTGGTACTTCTCCGCGCCCGCCGCCGACTGCCGCCACTGGAAGAAGCAGACGGCGTCGGCGCCGTGCGCGACGTGCAGCAGTGAGTCGCGGGCCAGCTCGCCCGGCCGCTTGGCGAGGTTGACCGGCTGCCAGTTGACGGCGCTGGTGGAGTGCTCCATGAGGAACCACGGGCGGTGGCCCGCGATGCCGCTGGTGAGGTTGGCGGCGAAGGACAGCTCGTCGCGGTCCTGCGGTCCTGGCACGACGTAGTGGTCGTTGGCGACGAAGTCGACCTCGGCGGCCCAGTCGGCGTAGTCCATGCCCTTGGTGCCGCCCATGACCATGAAGTTGGTGGTGACGGGCGCCTCGGGGGTCAGCTCGCGCAGCACCGCGCGCTCCGCGAGCAGATGCTCCTTCAGCGCGTCGGAGGAGAACCGCTTGAAGTCGAGCTGCTGCGTCGGATTGGGGTGCGAGGCGGCGAGCCGGGGCGGCAGGAGCTGGTCCCAGTCGCTGTAGCGCTGCGACCAGAAGGCCGTTCCCCAGGCGTGGTTGAGGGCGTCGAGGGTGGTGTAGCGGCGCCGCAGCCAGGCGCGGAAGGCGTGGGCGGCGTCGTCGCTGTAGTCGTAGACGTTGTGGCAGCCCAGTTCGTTGTTGACGTGCCAGGCGACCAGGGCGGGATGGCCCGCGTACCGGGTCGCGATCTCGCGGACCAGACGCAGGGCGTGCTCGCGGAAGACGGGCGAGGTGGGCCGCCAGTGCTGGCGCGCGCCGGGCCAGAGCGTCTCGCCGGTCGCGGTCACCGGCAGGATCTCGGGGTGGGCGGTGGTGAGCCAGGGCGGCGGCGACGCGGTCGCGGTGGCCAGGTCGACGCCGATGCCGCCCGCGTGCAGCAGGTCCATCACCTCGTCGAGCCAGGCGAAGTCCCAGGTGTCGGCGGTGGGCTGGAGCCGCGCCCAGGAGAAGATCGCCAGGGAGACGATGTTGACCCCGGCCTCGCGCATCAGCCGGATGTCGTCCGCCCACACCTCCCGCGGCCACTGCTCGGGGTTGTAGTCGGCGCCGTAGCCGATCCGGCGGGCGCCGTCGGGCCCCTTCGCGTACGGGAAACGGGAGGTGTGAGGGGCGGTCATCAAGGTCCTTTCGCGGTGACGGGGGTGCGCGGGGTCATTTCCCGACGGTGAAGCCCTGCTCGTTGCCGTACTTCACGGACGCGTCCTGCCACGACTTCAGCCCCGCGGTGAGCTTCGTGCCGGAGATGTAGGCCTTGCCGACGGTGTCGTTGAAGACCGAGTTGGCGTAGACCTGGTAGGGGAGGTACTTCCAGTCGGTGGGGACGTTCTTCGCGGACTCGGCGAAGATCTTGTTGACCTTCTGGCCGCCGAAGTACGGGAACGCGGTGTCCTGGAACGACGAGGAGTCCAGGTCCTTCGTCGTCGCCGGGAACGCCCCGTTCCTGATGCGGGTCTGCACGCCCGCGCCGGCGCCCGCGTACTCGACGAAGGCGTAGGCGAGTTCCTTGTTCCCGCCAAGATCGGGCAGGGTCAGGGAGCTGCCGCCGTTCTCGGCGGAGGCGGTCGCGCCCTTCTCCCACTGCGGCAGCGGGGCCACGCGCCAGTCACCGGCGCCGCTCTTCACGCCCGAGACGAAGTTGGCTGGCATCCACGCGCCGATGGGCAGCGTGGCGATGGTGCCGTCGCCGAGGCCCTTGTACCAGTCGTCGGTCCAGCCGGTGACGGGCGCGACGAGCTTCTCGTCGACGAGCTTCTGCCAGGTGTCGGTGTACTTCTTCGCTCCCGCGTCGGTGAAGTCGACGGCGACCTCGGTGCCGTCGACCTTGTACGGGTGGGAACCGGCCTGCCACAGCAGACTGGTGGTGAGCCCGGCGTCGCCGACGTCGTTCGTGATGTACGCCTTCGGGTCCGCCTTGTGGAGCTTGCGGGCCGCCTCGACGTACTCGTCCCAGGTCGTCGGAGTGGCGATCTGGTACTTGTCGAAGACCTTCTTGTTGTAGAACAGCGCCATCGGGCCCGAGTCCATCGGCAGGCCGTAGACGCCGTCGCCCGCCTTGACCGAGTTCCAGGGGCCGGGCGAGTACGAGTCGGCCAGTTTGCCGGCGCCGTACGGCGTGAGGTCGGTGACCGACTTGGTCAGGGCGTACTGGCTGAGCGCGTAGTACTCGATCTGCGCGACGTCCGGGACGCCCTTCTTCGCCGACATGGCGTTCTGCAGCGCCTTGTACTGGTCGTTGCCGGTGCCCGCGTTGACCAGCTTGACGTCGACCTTCGGGTACTTCTTCTCGAAGTCGGCGGCGACCTGCTTCAGGGTGGGCTCCCACGCCCACACGGTGAGGGTGCCGCCCTTCTTCAGCGCGGCCTGGATGGTGTCCGAACCGACGGGCTTCTGCGAGGAGTCGTCGTCGGAGCCGCCGCAGGCGGTGGCGCCGAGGGCGAGGGCGGCGAGCAGTCCTGTGCCGCGCAGCAGGCGGCGGGGGTGCTTGGGCATGCGGGGCTTCCACTTCGTCGTGGGTTCTACGGGGATGGAGGGGGCGGGTCCTACTCCTTGACGCTTCCGGCGGCGAGCCCGGACTGCCAGTACTTCTGGAGCAGCAGGAAAGCGGCGATCAGCGGCACGATGGTGAGCAGGGAGCCGGTGACGACCAGGTTGAAGACGGCTTCGCCGCCGGCCGTCTGGCCCTGCTTGTTCCAGGCGTCGAGGCCGAGGGTGAGCGGGTACCAGTCGGGGTCCTTCAGCATGATCAGCGGCAGGAAGTAGTTGTTCCACGTCGTGACCGTGGTGAAGAGGAGGACGGTGACGGTGCCGGGCGCGAGCAGCGGCAGCGCGACCGTGAAGAAGGTGCGCAGCTCGCTCGCGCCGTCGATGCGGGCGGCCTCCATCAGCTCGGTGGGGACGGCCTCGGTGGCGAAGACCCACATCAGGTACAGGCCGAACGGTGAGATGAGCGACGGGACGATGACCGCCCACGGGGTGTCGGTCAGGCCGATCTTGCTGAACATGAGGAACGTCGGGACGGCGAGGGCGGTCGTGGGTACGGCGACCGCGCCGATGACGACGGCGAACACCGCCCGCTTGCCGGGGAACCGGAACTTGGCGAGGGCGTATCCGCCGAGGACGGCCAGGAAGGTGGCGCCGCCCGCGCCCACCACCACGTACAACAGGGTGTTGAGGAGCCAACGGCCGAAGACGCCGTCCTGGTAGGTGAAGGTCGTGCGGATGTTGTCCCAGAGGGCGAAGTCCCCGTCGAACCACAGCCCGAAGGAGGAGGCGAGCCCTTCCTGGGTCTTGGTGGCGCTGATCAGCAGCCACAGCAGCGGCAGAAGGCTGTAGAGGAGGACGATCGCGGTGAGCGCGGTCAGCAGGACGCTGCGCCGGGGGCGTCCCGGGCGGTGGGGTCGTGGCGTGCGCAGGCGCGGGGCGGCGGACCTCGGCGTATCAGCCGCGTCGAGGAGGGTGGTCATCGGGCTCACGCTCCCTTGCGCATGCCGCGCAGCTGGACGACGTAGGCGACGGCCATGGTGAGGACGCCCATGACGATGGCGACCGTCGCGGAGTAGTTGTGCTGCTGGCCGGAGAAGGACAGCGAGTACGTGTAGTAGTTCGGGGTGTAGTCGGTGGTGATCGCGTTCGGGGCGAGCTTCTGGAGGATCGCGGGCTCGTTGAAGAGCTGGAAGCTGCCGATGACCGAGAAGATGGTGGCGATGACGAGGGCGCCGCGGATCGCCGGGAGTTTGATCGCCGAGATCACCCGCCACTGGCCCGCGCCGTCGATCTCGGCGGCCTCGTAGAGGGAGTGCGGGATCACACGCAGCGCGGAGTAGAAGATCAGCATGTTGTAGCCGACGAACTCCCACGTGACGATGTTGCCGATGGAGGCGAGGAGCAGGTCGGAGGAGAGCGGGTCGGGCAGCTCGATGCCGAACGCGTCGTTGACGTCGCCGACCAGGCCGAAGCGGGTGCCGTACAGGAAGCTCCACATGAGCGTGGCGACGACGGCGGGGACCGCGTAGGGCAGGAAGACGGAGATGCGGAAGAAGTCCTTGCCGTAGAGCCGGCCGCTGTCGACGGCGAGCGCGACGAGCAGGGCGATGCCCAGCATGACCGGCACCTGGACCAGCAGGAAGAGGCCGACGCGGGTGACGCCGTCCCAGAACTGGCCGTCCTGGAGCGCCTGTCGGTAGTTGTCCGGGCCGACGAAGGTGGTGCCGCCGATGAGCTGGGTGCGGAAGAGGCTGAGGTAGACCGAGTACGCCAGCGGCGCCAGGAAGACCAGCGCAAAGACGAGCACGAAGGGGCCGATGAAGCCCCAGCCCGTCCAGGAGCGGCGCGTGCGTCGCACCGCCGGTTGAAGCGTCGTCATGTCGGGCGTCCCTCGCTCCTGCGTCCAACCGGGGCGGTACCGAATGTTTACGTAAACATTCGGTGGCCGAATGTCTACACTGCCCTGATGAACACGGTCAAGAGCCCGGCGCCCGACGGCACCGGAGGCCGGCGCCGCACCCCGAACGCGTCGATGGCGGACGTCGCCCGGGTCGCCGGGGTCTCCTCGCAGACGGTCTCCCGCGTCTCGAACGGCTTCCCCGGCGTCAACGAGGAGACGCGGCAACGGGTCCGCGCGGCGATGAAGGAGCTGGGCTACCGGCCCAACAGCGCGGCGCGCGCGCTGAAGCGCGGTGACTTCCGCACGATCGGCGTCATCACCTTCACCCTCTCCACCACGGGCAACATGCGCACCCTGGAGGCCATCGCGGTCTCGGCCGCGCACGAGGGGTACGCGGTGACGCTGCTGCCGGTCGCGGTGCCCACCCAGGACGAGGTCCGCGGCGCCTTCTCCCGCCTCGGCGAACTGGCGGTCGACGCGGTCATCGTCATCATGGAGGTCCATCTCCTCGACTCCGCGCAGCTGTCACTGCCGCCGCACGTGAAGGTCGTGGTCGCCGACTCCGACGCCGGGGACCGGTACGCCGTCGTCGACACCGACCAGGCGGGCGGCGCCCGCGACGCCGTACGCCACCTGCTCGACCTGGGCCATGCCACGGTCTGGCACCTCGCGGGGCCGTCCGAGTCGTACGCGGCGCAGCGCCGGACCGATGCGTGGCGCACGGCGCTTGAGGAGGCGGGGCGGCCGGTCCCGTCCCCGGTACGGGGCGACTGGTCGGCCGAGTCCGGCTACCGCGCGGGGCTGCGCCTGGCCGAACAGGACGGCTGTACCGCCGTGTTCGCGGCCAACGACCAGATGGCGCTCGGCCTGCTGCGCGCCCTGGACGAGCGCGGGCGCCGGGTCCCCGAGGACGTCTCGGTGATCGGCTTCGACGACATCCCGGACTCGGGCTCGTTCCAGCCACCGCTGACCACGGTCCACCAGGACTTCGCCGAGGTCGGGCGGCGCTGCGTGGAGAGCGCGCTGCGGCAGGTGCGCGAGAGCGAGGCGGAGCGGGGTACGACGCTGGTGCCTACGCGGCTCGTGGTGCGGGAGAGCACGGGACGACCGTCTCCGGGGTGACGCCGGGCCGTTCGGGACCGGTCACCTACAGGGTGACGCCCAGACCTTCGAGGACGACCGCGTTCGGCACCTCGGCGAGCGCCTTGCCGGGGACGATCAGCTTGCCTCTGCGGGTGCCGCTGCCGATGAGGACGTGCGGCAGGTCGACGACGGCCGCGTCCACCAGGACCGGCCAGTCGGCGGGGAGCCCGATGGGGGTGATGCCGCCGTACTCCATGCCGGTCTCGCCGACGGCGGTGTCCATGGCGGCGAACGAGGCTTTGCGGGCGCCCAGTTGGCGGCGCGCGACCCCGTTGACGTCGACCCGGGTGGTGGAGAGGACGACGCAGGCGGCCAGCGTGGTCTCGCCGCCGCGCCTGCCCGCGACGACCACGCAGTTGGCCGAGGTGGCGAGCAGTTCGGGCCCGTAGCGCTCGACGAAGGCCGCGGTGTCGGCCCACTCGGGGTCCGTGTCGACGCGGATCAGCTCCTGCGCGGGCACCGTGCCGCGCCAGTGCCGTACGGCGTCGGCGACGGGCCGGGTGAGGAGGTCCAGGGCGTCGGGGGCGGGGCGGGCGTCGTCGAAGGTGCCGAGGGGTGCGCGCATGGCGGCACGCTAACAGCCCGCGCCGCGCCGGGTTCCGGGTGTCTCAGCGTTCGAACGGGACCGAGACCGCCATGATCATCCGGGTCGGCACGTCGCCGTCGTTGCGGTACTCGTGGGGCACGTTCGCCTCGAAGGTGACGCTCGCGCCCTCGGGCACCGTGTGCCGGTCGCCGTCCACGACCAGGGTCAGCTCGCCCTCGGTGACGTGGAGGAGTTCGACGGTGCCGCGCGGGTGCGGGTCGGAGGGGCTGCCCTCGCCGGGCTGGAGGAGCCAGTCCCACATCTCGAGGGGCCCCGGCGCCTCGGTGCCCGCCAGCAGGCGGTGGTAGCTGCCCGCGTCCGTGTGCCACAGCCGGACCGCCTGCTCGGCGGGGACGATCCGTACCTTGGGGCCCTGCTCGTAGTCGAGCAGCGTGGTGATGCTGATGCCGAGCGCGTCGCCGATCTTGACGACGGTGCCGATGCTCGGGTTGGTGCGGGCCTGCTCGATCTGGATGAGCATGCCGCGGCTGACGCCGGCCCGGGTGGCGAGCACGTCCAGGGTGAACCCGCGCTCGGTCCGCCAGTGTTTGACGTTGCGGGCGAGGGACTGGGTCAGGAGGTCGAGGTCCGACACATTCCGTCCAATATTTTTGATGACGAAGTGCAATGCATTGAACTACGTTGTGGTGCACCGAAGTGTTCAGCAAACTGTACTGCGAGGTCGTCCGTGGAAGCACAGACAGCGCTCTTCGCCCTGGCCACAAGCGTGCTGTGGGGCCTGGCCGACTTCGGCGGCGGGCTGCTCACCCGGCGCGCCCCGGCCCTGACGGTCGTGGTCGTGTCGCAGTCCGTCGCCGCGGTGGTGCTCGGCGCGATCGTGGTCGCCACGGGCGGCTGGCGCGAGGCGGGGCCGCAGCTCTGGTTCGCCGTCGGCGCGGGTCTGGTGGGCCCGGTCGCCATGCTGGCGTTCTACAAGGCGCTCGCGCTCGGGCCGATGGGCGTCGTCTCCCCGCTCGGCTCGGTCGGCGTCGCCGTGCCGGTCGGGGTGGGGCTGGTGCTCGGGGAGCGCCCCGGCCTGCTCCAGTTCGCGGGCATCCTCGTGGCCGTCGCGGGGATCGTCCTGGCGGGCGGCCCTCAGTTGCGGGGCGCCCCGGTCCAGCGGCAGGCGGTCCTGCTCACGCTCCTCGCGGCGTTCGGTTTCGGCGCGGTGATGGCCCTGATCTCGGAGGCGTCGACCACGCTGACGGGCCTCTTCCTCGCCCTGTTCGTGCAGCGCGTGACCAATGTGGCGGCGGGCGGCGCGGCGCTCTGCGTCTCCGCCGGGCGCGGGGCGCCGGTGCTCCCGGCAAAGGCCGACGGCGGCGCCCGCCTCATCCTCCGCTCGCTCCCCGCGCTGGCCTTCGTCGGCCTCGCGGACGTCGCCGCCAACGGCACGTACTCGCTGGCCGCTCAGGCCGGGCCGGTGACGGTGGCGGCGGTGCTCGCCTCGCTGTACCCGGTGATCACCGCGCTGGCGGCGCGCGGCTTCCTGGCGGAACGCCTGCGGGGCGTGCAGGCGGCGGGCGCGGGGTTGGCCCTGGTGGGAACGGTGTTGCTGGCGGCGGGGTGAGCAGCCCCGCCCGGCACATGAGCCGTCACGCTTCAGGGACGGGGGACGGGTCAGACTCGGTAGCGGCGCAGTGCCGGGACCGCCAGGGCCAGGGCCAGCATCAGGACGACGACCAGGAGACCGCCCCCGGCGACCGCCGTGCGGGGGCCGAAGGCGGAGCCCGCCGAGCCGTGCAGGACGTCGGCGAGGCGCGGGCCGCCCGCGACGACGACGGTGAAGACACCCTGCATACGGCCGCGCATCTCGTCGGTGGCCGCGGAGAGCAGGATCGCGCCGCGGAAGACCATCGAGACCATGTCCGCGATCCCGGCCACGGCGAGGAAGACCACCGCGAGCCACAGGCTGCCGCTCAGCCCGAACCCGGTGATCGCGGCGCCCCAGGCGACGACCGCGCCGATCACCATCCAGCCGTGCCGCCCGGCCCGCGAGAACGTGCCGGAGAACAGCCCGCCGACCACCGCCCCGATCGGGATGGCGGCGAAGAGGAGGCCCAGGGCGAGCCCTTCCCCGTACGGGGCGTACGTCCCGGCGGCGAGCTCGGGGAACAGGGCGCGGGGCATGCCGAAGACCATGGCGATGATGTCGGCGAGGAAGGACAGCAGCAGCACCTTGTGGGCGCTGATGTAGCGGAAGCCGGCGGCTATCTCGCGCACGCCCGCCCGGCGCTTCGTCGACGGATCCAGGGGCGGCAGCGCCGGGAGGCGGTAGACCGCCCACACGGTGACGCACAGCGCGAGGGCGTCGACGAGGTACAGCTCGGGCAGGCCGATGACGGGTATGAGGACGCCGGCGAGGAGCGGGCCCACGACCTGCCCGGTCTGCATGACGGTCGAGCCGAGCGCGTTGGCGGCGGCCAGCTGCCCCTCGGGCACGAGCCGGGCGATGGAGGCGTTGCGCGCGGGGGCGTTGAGGCCCCAGAACGCCTGCTGCACCGCGAGCAGCACCATGAGCGCCGCCACCGAGTCGAGCCCCATGAGGGCCTGGACCCAGAAGAGGACCGAGGTCACGGCGATGCCGCAGTTGGTGATCAGCAGGAGCTTGCGCCGGTCCATGGTGTCGGCGACCGCGCCGCCCCACAGGGCGAACACGATGAGCGGAAGCAGCCCCGCCATGCTCGCGGCGCCGACCCACGCCGACGAGCCGGTGATGTCGAAGATCTGCTTGGGCACGGCGACCGCCGTGAGCTGGCTGCCCACGGCCGTGACGATGGTCGACGACCACAGCCGGCGGTAGGCGGGGATGCGCAGCGGACGCGTGTCCATGGCGAAACGGCGCCATCCGCGCCGCTCCGCCTCGGCCTCCCGCGGTCCGGTGCCGGTGCCGGTACTGCTCTCGCTGGTGTTCACGTGGTTCCTGGTTGCTCGTTACATCTATCGAATCCAGGGTTCACTATCGCACCGAACGGCTACGGCTCCTCAAGGTCGGCCAGGGCGAGCAGCTGCTCCGGCGTCACCCCGGCGGGGATCGGCCGCGGCGCGGGCGTGCGCAGGGGCGGCTGCCAGCCCGTCTCCGCGTCCCAGGTCCGGACGATCCGGGCGGGCGCCCCGGCCACCACCGCGTGGTCCGGCACCTCGCCGCGCACCACGGCCCCGGCCGCGACCACGACGTTCCGCCCGATCCTCGCGCCCGGCAGGACGACCGCGCCGGTGCCGATCCAGCAGCCGGGCCCGATCTCCACCGGCTCCATGCGGGGCCACTGCCTGCCGATGGGCTCGTGCGGATCGTCGTAGGAGTGGTTGGTGGAGGTGATGTAGACGTACGGGCCCATGTACACGTCGCGACCGATGGTCACGGTCGTGTCCGCGATGACGTGGCTGCCGCGTCCGATGACGACGCCGTCCCCGAGGGTCAGTATGGGATCGGGCCCCAGGTCGAGGTCGGGCATGAGCCCGGCGGTCAGCGTGACCTGCTCGCCGATGATGCAGTGCGCGCCGAGCCGGATCCACCCCTCCCCGAACACGGTTCCCTGCGGGAAGGCCAGCTTCGTGCCGTGGCCGATCGCGCCGAACCGGTGCCCGCCGGGGCGCTCCGCGGTGACCGCGCCCTGGCGCTGCGCCCAGCGCCAGCCCGCCTGGACGGCGCGGTGGGCGAGACCGCCCCTGGCGGACCGCCCACGCGGCGAGAACACGTTCCACTGCTTCGGCACGGCGCCACGTTACTCACCCGTACCGTCCGCCCCCACCTCGACGAGCTGTGATCTTCACCCCACGGGTACGGTTCGCCCAGGCGCGACAGCACACGACACGAGGAGCGGCGAGCGATGGGATCCACGGGCCACGAGGCACTCGTCACCGGGATGGGCGGCAAGGAGCCGCAGGTGGACGCGGAGGCGTTCACGGCGCCGACGTCCGTCGTCATCGGCGAGGTGACGCTGCGCGCGGGCGCCAGCGTCTGGTACGGGGCGGTGCTGCGCGCGGACTGCGGCCCCATCGAGATCGGCGCCGACAGCAACATCCAGGACAACTGCACGGTCCACGTCGACCCCGGCTTCCCGGTGACGGTCGGCGCGCGCGTCTCCGTCGGGCACAACGCGGTCCTGCACGGCTGCACCGTCGAGGACGACTGCCTCGTCGGCATGGGCGCGACGGTCCTCAACGGCGCGGTGATCGGCGCGGGCTCCCTGGTCGCCGCCCAGGCGCTGGTCCCGCAGGGCATGGTCGTGCCGCCCGGTTCGCTGGTCGCGGGCGTCCCCGCCAAGGTCAGGCGCGAACTGACCCAGGAGGAGCGCGAGGGCCTCACCCTCAACGGCACGCTCTACGTGGAACTGGCCAAGGCCCACCGGGCGGCCCACGGAGCCTGACCCGTCGAGCGGAGGGTCACTCCCCGGCCGGGACCGCTTCCGGCTCGGCCGGGGACTCCGCGGCGACCTTGGCCGCGCGCCGCTTCATGAAGAGCATCGACCCGGGCCCGAACAGCACGGCCAGGCCGAGACCCACGTACGAGAACCGCTTCAGCCAGTCCTCGGCGACGATGCCCAGGTAGTAGATGACGGCGGTCGTGCCGCCGGCCCACACGATGCCGCCGAGGACGTTCGCGATGAGGAAGCGCCAGTACGGCATGTGCAGGACGCCCGCGAGCGGTCCGGCGAAGATGCGCAGGAGCGCGATGAAGCGGCCGATGAAGACGGCCCACATGCCCCACTTGTCGAAGGACCGTTCCGCCGTCGCGATGTGGGCGGGCCCGAAGTGCTTGGGGAACTTCCGTCCCAGCTTCGCCAGGAGCGGCCGGCCGCCCTTGCGCCCGATCGCGTACCCGATGGAGTCGCCGACGACGGCGCCGGCCGTGGCGCAGATGCCGAGGACGACGGGGTTGACGTCGCCGTGCTGCGACGACAGCAGCGCCGCCGAGACGAGGACGATCTCGCCGGGCAGCGGAATGCCCAGGCTCTCGAGGCCGATGACCCCGGCCACCAGCGCGTAGATCGCGACCGCCGGAATCGTGTCGAGCCATTCCTGGACGTGCAAGGCGGTCGCCTCCTGTACCGATAAAACCGTGTGCCCGGCGTGCGCTCCCCCTCTGGCCGCGCACGCCGGGCAGCCTACCTGCTCCGTATGACGCGGCTGAGAGCGAAAAGGTGCATCGGGGCGGCGGTGAAGAGGGCCGGGACACCCGAAAGGCCCCACCGTGGGCACGGTGGGGCCTTCCACGCGGGCTACGCGGGCAGGGCTGCGCGGCCTGCTTCTGGTCGTCGCGGCCTACTTCTGGTCGTTGCCGAACTGGTCCCTCAGCTTGTCCTGACCCGTGTCGACCTGCTTGCTGTACTTGCCCTGGGTCTTGTCGTCCACGAAGTCACCGGCCTTGTCGACACCCTGGCCGGCCTTGTCCTCATGGCCTTTCAGCATTTGCTTGAGCTTGTCCATCACGGACATGGTCGGCCTCCTCGGTTCGAGCCGTTGCCTCCAGCATGGGGGCTCACCCGGGACGCCGCATCCGCAGGGCCGGCGGGACCGGAGGGATCAGCTGTTGGGGCGCAGGGTCCACACGACGGTCAGCTCGCCCGTCACGGCGCCGTCCGCCCGCCGGATCGCCACGGTCACCGGGAACTCGGGGCGCTCCCCCGCGTCCAGCTCCGCGACCACCTCGGCGGCCGGGCGGCCCAGGGTCGCCGTGGCGGTGACCCGGCCCATGGCCAGTTTCCGGTACGCGATCTCGGCGCTGACGGCCAGCGGCACGGCCCGCGAGAGCTGGTCCCCGAAGGCGGCGAGGACGATGGCGCCGCTCGCGGACTCGGCGAGCGTGAACATCGCGCCGGCGTGCGGGCCGCCGACGTGATTGTGGTAGTCGGCCTGGTCGGGCAGGGCGACGACCGCCTTGTCCGGGGTCGTCTCCAGGAACTCGAGGTTCAGGGTGCGGGCCATCGGCACCGTGGCGGCGAGCATCTCGCCGACGGACATCTGATCTGCGCTCATGGCGCGCATGTTACCCAGCGGTAGCAACCTTGGCCATCCTCCCCGGTGGCGCGAAACCGTTGCACGTCCGGTACCGGGCGCGGACCCCGCGCACCCCAGGACCCTCTATCGTTTACGGCCATGTGGCCAGGACAGCAGCCGCCCGGGGGCGAGCAGAACCCGCAGGACCCGAACCAGCCGAACCATCCCGGCAACCCGCCGACACCCAACCCGTACCAGCAGCCCGGGTATCAGCAGCCGAACCCGTACCAGCAGCCGGGGTACCAGCAGCCGAACCCGTATCAGCAGCAGCCGCAGCAGGGGTGGAACGCGCCGACGACTCCGCTCGGTCCGCCGCAGCCGCCGAACCAGGGCGGCGGCCCGGACAAGGGCGACAACCGCACGAAGATCGTCGCGATCGTCGCCGCGGTGGCCGTCGTGGTCGCGGCCGGGGTGACCGGATTCCTGGTGCTCGGCGGGGACAAGGACGACGAGGCCACGAACGGCAAGGACGGCGACAAGAAGAACCCGGCCGCCTCGCAGTCCGCGAGCCCGTCGCCGAGCGCGCCGGCCTCCGCGTCGGGCGGCGACAACCCGCGCGGCACCGAGGCCGAGGTCAAGCCGGTCGTCGCCGGGTGGCAGCCCGTCGTGAACACCAAGCACAAGACGGTCTTCGACGTCCCGCCCGGCTGGGAGGTCAGCCCCGGCGGCTCGGACCAGATCATCGGCTTCGAGTACGACTACAAGGACAAGAAGGGCAAGAAGGAGCACGGCATGACCACCGTGTCGGCTCCCGCCGAGTTCAAGACCAAGTGGTGCTCCGACGACTCCGACAAGGACGGACGCAAGGAGGACACCTCGCTCGCCGGCGCGGGCACGCGCGGTGAGGACGGCGCCAAGACCGCCGCGCAGGCGGCCGAGAACCGGATCCCGTGGTGGATCTACGGCGGCTACACCGAGCCGGACATCAAGTCGGTGAAGACGGGCAAGGCCGAGGACTTCACCAACGGCCAGGGCATCAAGGGCAGTCTTACCAGGGCGACCTCGGAGAACACGCCGCAGAAGGGCAAGTGCGCCAGCGACGGCAAGGCGGTCGTCTTCGCCTTCCAGAACGAGGCGGGCGACTTCGTCTCCTTCGACCTGTGGGGCGCCAAGGGCGTCAAGGGCGAGCTGGACGACGCGACGATCGACAAGATCCTCGGCTCGGTCCGCTACTACAAGGACCCGACCACCTCCTGACCGGACGGCGCGCCCGTCCCCGGAGCCCCGGGGGCCCTGGCCGGGGGAAACGGTTTGGCAGATGGGGCGTGCGGCGGCGATAGTCCCTCAGTGACCTCCGCCGCCGCCTCCCCGCCGCCTCCGTCCGAGAGCCCGCGCCGTCGCCGTCCCGCGTGGGCCGGGCGGAACTACACGCTGCTCGCCGTCGCCTCGTTCATCACGACGCTCGGCGCGCACGGGGCGCTGATCGCGTCCACGTTCGCGGTGCTCGACGCGGGCGGTGACGGCGGCGACGTGGGTCTGGTGGCCGCCGCGCGCACCCTGTTCCTGGTGGTGTTCCTGCTGGTCGGCGGCGCGGTGGCGGACCGTCTCCCGCGCCACCACGTGATGGTCGCGGCCAACGCCCTCAACTTCCTCTCGCAAGGCGCCTTCGCGCTCCTCGTGCTCCACGGTGATCCGCAGCTGTGGCAGATGATGGCGCTCAGCGCGCTCGGCGGCACGGGTCAGGCGTTCTTCAACCCGGCGGCCGAGGGCATGCTCATGGCGTCCGTCTCCGGGGAGCAGGCGAGCCGCGCGTTCGCCCTGTTCCGGATGGGGATGTCCGGCGCGGCGGTGGGCGGCGCCGCGCTCGGCGGGGCGATGGTCGCGGCGATCGGGCCCGGCTGGGTGCTCGCGTTCGACGCGGCGGCGTTCGCGGTCGCGGGCGGTCTGCGGATGTTCCTTGACGTCGGCCACATCGCGCCCCGGGTGCCGGGCAGCGGGCTCCTCTCCGACATGCGGGACGGCTGGAAGGAGTTCGTCGGGCGGCCCTGGCTGTGGACGATCGTCGCCCAGTTCTCCGTGGTCGTCGCGGTGGTGGGCGCGGCCGAGTCGGTGTTCGGACCGCTGGTCGCGCGGGACGATCTTGGCGGGGCCGGGCCCTGGGGCATCGCCCTCGGCGCGTTCGGCGTCGGCACGATCCTCGGCGGCCTGCTGATGATGCGCTGGAAGCCGCAACGGCTGCTGTTCGCCGCGACCCTCTCGGTGTTCTCCCTCGCCCTGCCCTCGGCCGCGCTGGCGGTCCCGGTGCCCCTCGGCGCCCTGATCGCCGTGATGTTCGTCAGCGGCGTCACGATCGAGATATTCGGCGTCTCCTGGATCACCGCCCTGCACCAGGAGATCCCCGAGGACAAGCTCTCACGCGTCTCGGCCTACGACTGGTTCGGCTCGGTGGCGATGGTGCCGCTGGCCACGGCGCTCGCGGGCCCGGCCGAGTCGGCGTTCGGCCGCACCGAGTCGCTGTGGGGCTGCGCGGTGCTCGTCGTCGTGGCGACATCGGCGGTCCTGTTCGTACCGGACGTACGCAATCTGCGGCGCCGCGCCGGGACGGAGGTCGTGGCGTCGTCCGGCGACGACGCCGCCGCGCGGGAAGCCGACCTCACCCCACGCTGAACGAGCCGCCCGGCGGCTCCGGCGACGGCACCGCGTCCGCCTCCGTGACGGCCTGCGCGTCGCCGACGAACCGGCGCAGCCCGTCACCGTGCTCGACCCTGGCCGGGAACGCGTCGCGGGCGGTGCGCCGGGCCAGCTCCGCCACGTCGAACTCGCGCCGTGAGGCGACGAGCACGGCGTTGCCGAACCGCCGGCCGCGCAGCACACCCGGCTCCGCGATCAGCGCGAGGTGCGCGAACACGGTCCTCAGGGTTGCCAGCTGGGAGCGCAGGAAGGTGAACGGGGCCCCGTCCGCGAGGTTGGCCACGTAGGTGCCGCCCGGCCGCAGCACGCGGCCCGCCTCGCGCGCGTACGCCTGCGTCGTCAGGTGCGCGGGCACCCGCGAGCCGCCGAACACGTCGGCCACGAGGACGTCCGCCGAGCCGTCCGGCGCGCCCGCCAGCCATTGCCGGGCGTCGGCGCCGTGCACGGAGATGTCCGATCCGGCCGGGAGCGGCAGGTGCTCCGCGACCAGGCCGAGCAGCGCCCGGTCCGCGTCGACGACGTCCTGCCGGGACCCGGGCCGCGTCGCGGCGACGTACCGGGCGAGCGTGCAGGCGCCGCCGCCCAGGTGCAGCACGTCCAGCGGCCGTCCCTCGGGCGCCGCACAGTCGATCACGTGGCCGAGCCGCCGGGCGTACTCGAACTCCAGGTGGCCCGGTTCGTCGAGGTCGACGTAGGACTGCGGCGCCCCATCCACGGTGAGCAGCCACGCGCGCCGCCGATCCACATCGGGCAGCAGCTTGGCGAGGCCGTGATCGACGGGGCGGGTGACGGGTATCGGCTCGGGGTCCGGTGCGGGGTCGGGGTCCGGTACGGGGTCGGGATCCGGTACGGGATCGGGATCCGGTACGGGATCGGGATCCGGTACGGGATCGGGATCCGGTACGGGGCTGGGCTCGTTCACGTGCCCATTGTGCCGGGGGCCGCGCGGAGCCCGGCCTCTCGGTTCAGTCGGCGGCCCGACCGCTTGCCGCCCGATTCGGTCGGGCATGCAGCTCCTGGCCGCCCGACCCGGCCCGCCGCCCAGGCCCGATCCCCCGACCCGGCCGGCCATCAACCTTCAGGCCGCCCCGGCCCGGCCCGCCGGATCAGTCGGCGGTCCACACTTTCCGGACCGCCTCCGCATGGGTCGCCGCCTGTCGGTGGCCCGCGCGGGCGGATGGGGCGCGGTGGGCCGGGTTCAGGCTGTTCACGCCGAAGGCGCGGCGCGCGGCGCGGTCCGGGGTGATCAGGATGGTCCGGGCGCCCGCGGCGGCGAGCCGGGCGGCCTGCGCGCGGGCCGGGTGCAGGACGCCGCCGCCCACCGCGACGGGGGCGAGGACGACGACCCGCTCGTGCCCCTCGGCGAGCTGCGCGTTGGCCGGGGAACGCATCCCGCCGTCGATCCAGCGGGCGCCCCCGATGGTCACCGGGGGCCAGACACCGGGCACGGCACAGCTCGCGGCGACGGCGTCGACGAGGGCGGCGCCCTCCTCCCCGTCGAAGACCCGGAACTCCCCCGTGCGCGCCTGCACCGCGGTGATCAGCAGGCGCCGCTCCGGCCAGTCGTGGGAGAGGAGGCGACCCGCGATCACGGCGCGCCGCGCCGCCTCCTTGGGGGTGGGCGCGGCCAGCGCGAACCGGCCGAGCGCACGGCCGTACGCCTCGATGGTGCGGGAGGTGAGCGCGGCGCGGGCGAAGCGGAGGAGGAGGCCCGCGCCGAGCGTGCCGCCCAGCTCGTGCCCGTGCGGGGCGAGTTGACGCTCGTACAGCGCCGCCGGGGTGAGCTTGCCGGAGGTGAGCTGGGCGCCGACGATCGCGCCCGCCGAGGTGCCGATCACGGTGTCCGCGTCGTCCAGCCCGACGCCCGCCTCCGCGAGCCCGTGCAGCATCCCGCAGAGCCAGCCGACGCCCGCGATCCCGCCACTGCCGAGTACGAGTGCCCTGCCCGCCACCGTGACCTCCCCCGCGCGCCCGTGAGTTGCGCCCAGTGTGGCGCACGGATGGTGCGGCCGGGGCCCGGCCGCACCACCCCCTTCACTCGACGCTCGTCACCGTCCCCGCGCCGACGGTCCTGCCGCCCTCGCGGATCGCGAAGCCGAGCCCGGACTCGAGCGGCACGTCACGGCCGAGCTCGACCGTCATGGTGACGGTGGACCCGGGCCGGGCGACCGCCGTGCCGCCGAGGTCGATGTCCCCGACGACGTCGGCCGTGCGCAGGTAGAACTGCGGCCGGTAGCCGGTGGCGACGGGCGTGGTGCGGCCGCCCTCCGCCGCCGACAGGACGTACACCTGCGCGGTGAAGCGCCGGGCGGGCCGGACGCTGCCGGGCTCCGCGACGACGTGGCCGCGCCGCACCGCGTCACGCGGCACCCCGCGCAGCAGCAGCGCCACGTTGTCCCCGGCCTGCGCCTCGTCCATCGGCTTGCCGAACGTCTCCAGGCCGGTGACGACGGTCTCCGCGTCCTTGCCGGGCTCGGCCCCGTACACGCGGACCCGGTCGCCGAGGCGGACGCGGCCGCGCTCCACGGCGCCGGTGACGACGGTGCCGCGCCCGCTGATGGTCAGCACGTTCTCGACCGGCAGCAGGAACGGCGCGTCCACGTACCGCTCGGGCACCGGGACGTACGTGTCCACCGCGTCGAGCAGCGCCTCGATCGACGCCACCCAGCGCGGGTCGCCCTCCAGGGCCTTGAGCCCGGAGACCCGGACCACGGGCACGGAGTCTCCGCCGTAGCCGTGCGCGGACAGCAGCTCGCGCACCTCGAGCTCGACGAGGTCGGTCAGCTCGGGGTCGCCCGCGTCGGCCTTGTTGACGGCCACGACGATGTGGTCGACGCCCACCTGGCGTGCGAGCAGGACGTGTTCGGCGGTCTGCGGCATGATCCCGTCGAGCGCGGAGACGACGAGGATCGCGCCGTCGAGCTGGGCCGCGCCCGTGACCATGTTCTTGATGTAGTCGGCGTGACCGGGCATGTCGACGTGGGCGTAGTGGCGGGTGTCGGTCTCGTACTCGACGTGCGCGATGTTGATGGTGATGCCGCGCTGCGCCTCCTCCGGGGCCTTGTCGATCCGGTCGAACGGCACGAAGGTGCTCGCGCCGCGGGCGGCCAGGACCTTGGTGATGGCGGCGGTCAGGGTGGTCTTGCCGTGGTCGACGTGGCCCATGGTGCCGATGTTGAGGTGCGGCTTGGTGCGCACGTATGCCGTCTTGGGCATGGCTGGGGTGGTTCCTTCCGGAACGTCCGGGGCACGGCGCATGGCTGTGCGGTGCGTGCTCGGATGTCGAGGGCCTCACGCGAGTGCGGGAGGCGGGGACCCCTGGGCCGGGCCGACCCTCCCCCTGCGGGGTCCGCCGGAGTGTCCGGAGAGGGTCAGCTTCGCGCGCCGTCGACGGCTGCTGCGTGAAGGACGGCAGCCTGAGCAGCGTCCGCGACTGCGGACGGAGCTGCGAGGAAGGCGTGCCGGAACATGCCCAGATCATCGCTGACCCGGCGCCTTGCGTCGAACGGTTTTAGCCGGTGGCCTTCAGCGCCTCCCGCACCGAAAGCGGCGCGAGCACGTCCCGGTGGGCGGCGACGAAGGACCGTACGGCGTCGGGGTCGGTCTTCGCGTACTCGCGCAGGCTCCAGCCGATCGCTTTGCGGATGAAGAAGTCCGGGTGCCCCGCCTGGCGCAGGCAGTACGCGAACAGCCGCTCGGTGTCCGTCGATTCCTTGTGGCGGAGCTGGTGCAGGAGCGCGGTCCGGGCGACCCAGAGGTCGCCGTCCTCGATCCACGCGTCCATGTCGGCGGTGAGAGCGGGATCGGCGGCGACGAGACCGCCCACCACGTGCGCGGCGAGCAGGTCGACCGTGTCCCACCACGGCACGGTCACCACCAACTGCCGGGCGACCGGCAGGAAACTGGAGGTCAGCCGGCGGAGATGCCGCCGCAGCAGGTCGACGGCGAAGTACGCGTACTCGCGCTCGGGCAGCTCCCAGCAGCGCAGGGCGACGGCGGTGAGATCCGTCTCGTCCGGCCGCGGCGTTCCCGCGACCACCGCCTTGCTCAACTCCCGCCGCCGGGGCGAGGGAAGGCCGAGAAAGGGGGCGACGTCCTTCATGTACGCGCGCATCCGCGCGGCGCGTTCCGGGTCCGCCTCGGCGCCGTAGACCTCGATGAGCCTGGTCAGCACGGTGTCGGCGAAGGCGCTCGGCGGCGGCGCGGCGACGGACACGGGACTCCTCCTCGGGACCTCTCGGACCGGGTCTCGGACCGGAACCCGGGCCTCGTCCCGAGCCGGAACCGCGGGAAGAACCGCAGCAAAGGTGAGATACAACCTACGGCGATCTTATGTACGTGTCGGTTAGTCTCCCCGGATGTCCGAAACCGTAGCCGCCCGTCCCGCCGGCCTGGCCGCGCGCTGCACCCGCGTCCTGCTCTCGCCCTGGGCGAGACTCGCGCTGCTGGTGACGCTGCTCGCCGCGGGCGCGTCGTGCGTGCTGCTGTTCGAGCCGCAGAGGTACTTGTCCGGCGGATGGCAGGCCGAGGTGGGCGGCGCGGCCGCGGTGGTCCTGTTCGCCGTGGCGTACGGGGTGTGCACGGTCGCGTTCATGCCGCGCCCCCTGCTGAACCTCGCGGCGGGCGCCCTGTTCGGCTCCCAGCTCGGACTGCTCGGGGCGATCGCCGGAACCGTGCTCGGCGCGGGGCTCGCCTTCGGTCTGGGCCGGATGCTCGGCCAGGACGCGCTGCGGCCGCTGCTGCGCGGGCGCTGGCTGAAGGCGGCGGACGGCCAGTTGAGCCGGCACGGCTTCCGCTCGATGCTGGCGGCCCGCCTCTTCCCCGGCATCCCGTTCTGGGCGGCCAACTACTGCGCGTCCGTCTCCCGGATGAGCTGGCCCGCCTTCCTCCTGGCCACCGCGCTGGGATCGATTCCCAACACGGCGGCCTACGTGGTGGCGGGCGCCCGCGCCTCGACGCCGACCTCGCCCGCGTTCCTGATCGCGATGGGCTTCATCACGGTCACGGCCGTGGCGGGCGCGCTGGTGGCGTGGCTGAAGCGGCACAAGCTGCGCGCCAGGGTCCGGTAGCCGGGCGGCCTCAGCCGGCCCGGTACACGTCCAGGCGTCCGCACTGACCGCGAGGTCGCGCCGGGCCCTTGCCGCCCGTTCCTGCCCGTCCTCGTTGGCGAGCCGGTGGATCGTGCCCGGCGTGAACCAGGCGACGGCGCCCGCCACCAGCGGCGTCTCCTGGAACCCGGCGGCGGTGAGCGTCTGGACGGCGCCGCTGCCGCCCGTGACGACGTAGCCCTCGCCGCGCGTGAGGTGCGTGTGCGGGGCGCCGCCGCACAGGCCGTCGGCGGCGGGCCGGTCGTAGACGGACAGATGCGGGAGGGCGATTTCGCCGGGAACCCGGTGAAGGCCCCGGCCCGCTCCTCCTCACCGGTCACCACGGGTGCTCCGCGAGGTACTTGGCGATCTCGTCGCGTTCCCAGGCGCCGTCGGCGACGACGACGCGGTAGCGGCGGGTGAGGGTGGCGCCGGGCTCCAGGACGAGTTCGTCGTGGAAAGCGAAGGAGGGGGCCACGGCGGCGAACGGGTCGTTGCGCACGAACCAGTGCGCCGGATGCGCGCCCCGCTCCCCCGCGTGGTCGTTCTCCGGGGCATGCTCGAAGACGAGCGTGGCGTGTCCGTCGGCGCCGTCGTGCTCGGCGCTGTACGCGAGCCAGGGCGCCTGCGTCCCCATCGCCCCGGGCCCCTCGGTGCCGGCGGTCTGGACGCGCCCGTCCCGGAAGCCGCGCGGCCCGCGCCAGAACAGGCCGGTATAGCCCGCCATCTCGCGGCCGTGCGTGGTGGGGCTGCCGAAGCGCAGGGGCTCGGCGCGGCGGTTGGTGACGGCGCTGGTCCAGGTCAGCGTCCAGGCCCGGGCGGCCGGGTCGACGTCGCGCACCTCGATGCGGCGCTCCTCGTCGGCCCACAGCTCACCGTCGTACGGGTGCCAGGTCAGGCGTTCGGCGATGGTCAGCCCGTGCGCGCCGGCGGCGACCGTGTCGAAACCCACGTGGGCCATGGAGCCGACCCGCTCGGGCAGCGCGAGGTACCCCTCGCCGTGGACGTAGGTGTTGCCGCCCCACAGGTTCTGGCCCGAGAGGTGCGAGGCGGTCATCTGCAGGCCCTTGTGCCAGCGGTGGTCGTTGGGCCGGTAGTCGGTGACCACGTCGCCGCTCAGCGTCCTGAGCGGGTGCAGGTACGGTTTGGGCGCCTCCCAGGCCGCCTCGGGCCGGTACACGTAGGCGAACAGTTCGACGCCCGTGGTGCGTTCGGTGACGGTGATCCGGTCGCCGTGGGCGTGGACGACGCGCAGGATCTCATTCATGGGCGGCGGCCTCCTGGACGGGCGCCCAGCCGGGAGCGCCGCCGTGCAGGGCTGTGTAGTACGGGTCGCCGGGGCCGATCTCGCCGGCGCGGACGGTGGAGTCGGTGAACGCGGACTTGTAGAGCGCGGAGACCAGCTCCAGGCTCGTACGCCCGTCGGGCCCGCTGCCGCGGGGGCGTTCGCCCGCGCGGATCGAGGCGACGAGTTCGCGGAGTTGGGCGAGGTGGGAGCTGGGCACGTCGGGGCCGAAGTCGCGCCAGGAGGCGGCGAGGCCGGCGGGCACGTCGCGGGCGGGGGTGACGGTCCAGTCGGCGTTGCCGTACCCGTAGAGATGGGTGAGTTCGAGGGTGGCGCGCTCGCAGTCGATCCGGATGCGGCTGACCTCGTCGGGGCTGAGGACGCTGTTGACGACGGTGGCCATGGCGCCGCTCTCGAACCGTACGAGGGCGGTCGAGACGTCCTCGGTCTCCACGTCGTGCACGAGCCGCCCGGCCATCGCCCGCACCTCGGACCACGGCCCGAGGAGGTCGAGCAGCAGATCCGTCTGGTGGATGCCGTGGCCCATGGCGGGCCCGCCGCCCTCACTGGCCCAGCGGCCGCGCCACGGTGCGGCGTAGTAGGCGGTGTCCCGGTACCAGGTCGTCTGGCAGTGGGCGACGAGCGGCCGGCCCACCTCGCCCTTGGCGAGCAGGTCCCGGACGTGCCGGGCGCCCGAGCCGAAGCGGTGCTGGAAGACGATCGCCGCGTACGGGCCGCCCTGCGCGCCCTCGGCCGCCTCGATGGCGTCGAACTCCTCCAGGGACGGCGTCGGCGGCTTCTCGCACCACACCCAGGCGCCCGACCGCAGGGCGGCGACGGTCTGTTCGCGGTGCAGGGTGGGCGGGGTGCAGACGGAGACGAGGTCGGGCTGCCGCTCGTCGAGCATGCGCCGGAGGTCGGTGTACGGGTGCGGGACGTCGCCGTCCGCGCAGAACCGGCGTACGGCGTCGTCGTCGATGTCGACCGCGGCGACGACCTCCAGTTCGCCTTCCGCGGCCAGTTCTCTCAGCGCGGGCAGGTGGCTGCCGCGGGCGATGGCGCCGGTGCCGATGACGGCGGCCTTGAGGCGGTGGCGGCGGGGGCCCGGGCGGGTGGGGGTGGCTGTTACTGGTTCGGGTGTGCTGCGCATGGGCGCGATCAACACTCCATCGGGGTGCGGTGACAGGGCCTGGGGCGTTGCCTTAGCAAGCGCTTTCTCCCCGGCCTCGACGCTAAGCGGGTGGGGTGACAGGGGTCAACAGGGCGGAGGAACTTGATCCACTGCCTGCCCCTCCCGGCGCTCCGCCGGACGCCTCTCCCGGCGCTGCTGCGGGCGCAGGCCGGGTGCGAGCGCGAGCGTGACCGCCAGGGAGACGGCCGCGAGGATCGTCATGGCCGTGGCCGGAGACGTCGCTTCGGCCAGGGCGCCCGCGAGGAGGGCCGCCATGCCCTGCGCCGAGAGCATGCCCGCCGTGTGCAAGCCGAGGGCGTGGCCGCCGAGTTCGTCCGGAGTGAGAGCCACGAGGCGTTCCTGGAGCAGCAGGCTCGCCGCGAAGCCGACGGAGGCCAGCGCCACCGCGAACGCGGCGACCGGCAGGGCGAGCCGCGTCGCGAACAGCAGGTAGGGCGCGGCGAGGAGCAGCCGCAGGGGCGCGCCGAGCCCGGTCCGCCAGCGCGGTGGCAGGAAGCGGCCCGCGAGGACGTCACCGGCGAGCATCCCGACGGCGGCGCTCGCGAGCAGCACGCCGGCATGCCCGGGGTCGTAGGGGACGAACAGGGCTTCGCAGCCGACGATCAGCCCGTTCGGCACCCAGAGGGCGAGGTAGACGTACCGGCGCGGACGCGAGGACCACAGGAGTGCGTTGCCGCGCATGGTCTCCGCGACGGACGGGCGGCCTTCAGCGCGCGCGGGGCGCCGGGTCAGGCCGAAGCGGGCGACGGCCGCCGACAGGCCGTACAGGGCGGCGGCGGTCAGAAGGGTGCCGCGCGGCGAGACGGCCTGGACCAGGAGGCCGCCGAGCGCGTACCCGAGGATCTGGCAGAAGCCCGTGCTCATGTTCAGGACCGAGCGGCCGATGAGGTAGCCGTCCCGGTCGAGGATGTCGGTGAGCAGCCCGTGGCGGACGCCGCCGCCGAGCGCGGCGGGCACGCCCTGGGCGAGGACGAGGGCGAGCGCCAGTGCCGTGGGCATGCCGGGGGCCGCCTGCGCCGCCGTGGCGAGGCCCATGAGCAGCGGCAGCCCGGCGAGGGCGGCCCGCGGGGGCAGCCGGTCCGCGGCCGAGAGCAGCGTGAACGCGCCCACGACCTGCGCGAGCGCGGGGCCGAACATGGCGGTCGCGGAGAGCAGCGCGGAGCCCGTCGAGGCGTAGACGAGCGAGCCGAGGGCCAGGCCCGCGACCGTCCGGGCGGCCGCCTGGGTCGCGCAGGCGAGGAAGAAGGGCGGGTATTCCGGGGTCCGGAACAGGTCGCGGTAGGTACGCATGGGGGAAGGCTGCGGGGCGGCGGGGTGCGGTGGTTAATGTTTCGCGCAGGAGCGAAAGGCGGTCTCCGCGGAGGGGCATATGGGGGTGCGGCCGTATGGGTATCTGGCAGGTCGACGCCGACACGCTCGCCGGGAGCCGGTTCGTCGTGTCGCAGCTCGCCGAGGTGACGGCGAGTCTGAAGAAGCTGGCGGAGGCGAAGGCGGCGCATCCGGGTGAGCGGGCGTGGCTGGACGCGTATCTGCCCGCCTACCGGGCGCGGCTGGCCGCGGACCCGGTGACGGCGCTGCTCGTGGGCGCCGCGTTCGGGGCGTCCTGGATCGCCGACTTCGTCACGCCCACCCCGCTCGGGGCGCCCGGCCTCGATCTGGCCTCGGGTCTTGCGCGGATCCGGGCCACACCGCCGGAGGCCGTGCGCGCCGACCTGGCCGTGGCGTCGGGCGGCCCGCTGCCCGACGCCCTGGCCCGCGCCGACGATCTCGCCGAACGCACGGCCGCCCTCCTGGAGTGGACGTGGCGGGAGACGGTGCGGCCGGACTGGGACCGGCGGCGCCGCGTCGTCGAGGCGGACGTGGTGGCCCGGACGCGGGAGCTGACCGTAGGCGGCTGGGCGGCGGCTTTCGGCGGGCTGCGGCCCGCGATGCGCTGGCTCGGCGAGGGACGGCTGCGGATCAACGCGCACGACCACCCGCCCCGCGACATCTTTGGCGCCGCCCTGCTGTTCATCCCCGTCACCCCGCACCAGGGCTGGGTGTCCTGGCCGCAGTCCGCGGACCGGTACGCGCTGGTCTACCCCTGCGCGGGCGCCCTCGCCGACGCGGGCCGGACGGCACCGCCCGCCGCCCTCGCCACCCTGCTCGGCACGGCCCGCGCGCAGGTCCTCGTCCTCCTCGGCCGGCCCCTGACGACGACCCAGCTGGTGGCGCTGACCGGCCAGGGGCTCGGTTCGGTGGGGCGTCATCTGAAGGTGCTGCTCGACGCGCGCCTCGTACGGCGACGGCGTGCGGGCCGCTCCGTCCTGTACTACCGGTCACCGGCCGGGGACACGCTCCTCATGGCCCAGGAGAGGGGCGGGGAGGACGGAAAGAGGGGGACATGACCGCCCCCGTGGGGGTCCCGTCACTTTCGGGCGCTACGCTGCCCCCGCGCACCCCCGTGCCGAAGGTTCCGGGGAGCGCAGAGCCCTGTCCGGTCCGCGTTCGCGGCCGGTTCCGCCCGCACCCTGGATCGCCTCTTCCCCATGTCTTGGTTCGAATCGTTCATTCTCGGCCTCGTCCAGGGACTGACGGAGTTCCTCCCGATCTCGTCGAGCGCCCACCTCCGTCTGACCGCCGCGTTCGCGGGCTGGACCGACCCGGGCGCCGCCTTCACGGCGATCACCCAGCTCGGCACGGAGACGGCGGTGGTCATCTTCTTCCGGAAGGACATCGCGCGGATCATCTCCGCCTGGTTCCGGTCGCTGACCGACAAGACGATGCGCGGCGACCACGACGCCCAGATGGGCTGGCTGGTCATCGTGGGGTCCATCCCGATCGGCGTGCTCGGTGTGACGCTGAAGGACCAGATCGAGGGACCGTTCCGCGATCTGCGGCTGACCGCGACGACGCTGATCGTGATGGGCGTCGTCCTCGGCATCGCCGACCGGCTCGCGGCCCGCGACGAGACGGGCGGCAAGCACCGCGCCATCCGCAGCCGCAAGGAGCTGAAGGACCTCTCCGTCAAGGACGGCCTGATCTACGGGGTCTGCCAGGCGATGGCCCTGATCCCCGGCGTCTCCCGGTCCGGCGCGACCATCAGCGGCGGCCTCTTCCTCGGGTACACCCGTGAGTCGGCGGCCCGGTACTCGTTCCTCCTGGCCATCCCCGCTGTGCTCGCCTCGGGCGTCTTCGAGCTGAAGGACGCGACCGAGGGCGGCCATGTCTCCTGGGGCCCGACGATCTTCGCGACGTTCATCGCCTTCGGTGTCGGCTACGCGGTCATCTCGTGGCTGATGAAGTACATCTCGACCAAGAGCTTCATGCCGTTCGTGTACTACCGGATCGCGCTCGGCATCGCACTGTTCGTGCTGGTGAGCGTGGGTGTGCTGTCGCCGCACGCGGCGGAGTCGGCGGGCTGAGCCGCCTCGCCGCCCCGCCTCTTCACCACGCCGCGGGGCCGTGCGCGCCGAAGTAGCCGCCCGTCGGGCCGCCCGGTCCCACCCGCGCCGTCCGCACGATGATCTCGGCGCCTTCCTCGACCGTCTGGACGCCGGTGTTCCCGTTGGGGCCGGTCCTGGTGAAGCCCGGCTCGACCTGAGCGCCCTGATCCGCGTCCTGCGGGCGCGGGGCGCCTCGCTCTGCTGACGTCTCACTCAACGTCAACTCCGGCGCTGAAGTGATCACTTGACGCATGCGAACGCTCGCTCAGGGTTCACAATCGGTCGTCTGGCACGTAACCTTGGCACATGCCGCCTGTCCCGTCCTGTTCCGTGCGGTCTGCCGACGAGGTGAACGAGCAGATCCGCGGCCTGTGGCTGCGCACCGGCGGCCGCCTCTCCGCGGAACAGCGCACGGAGTACGAGCTGCTGGTGCGGGAGTGGGCCGCAGCGGTCCATGCGGAGATGGACGAATCCGCCTGACCCGCCACCCCTCAGCCTGATGCGCCACCCTCAGCCTGACCGCCGCGGCTCCGTCGGGGCGGCCGAGCCGTCTTCGAACCACCCCGGCCCGCGCGAGGCGTCTAGCGGCCGCCCGCCACCCTCAGGACCGTGCCCGTCGTGTACGACGCGTCCTGCGACAGGAGCCACGCGATGCCCGCCGCCACCTCTTCCGCGGCGCCAAAGCGGCGCAGCGGGATGTTCGGGGCCGCCTGCGCGGCCCGGTCGGGGGCGCCGCTCGTGGCGTGGATCTCGGTGTCGATGACGCCCGGGGCGACCGCGTTGACCCGTACGCCGACCGGGCCGAGCTCCTTGGCGAGGCCGATGGTGAGGGTGTCGACGGCGGCCTTGGACGCGGCGTAGTGGACGTACTCGCCGGGGCTGCCGAGGGTGGCCGCGCCGGAGGAGACGTTGACGATGGCGCCCTTGCCCGCGGCGGTCATGTCCCGGGCCGCGCGGCGGCAGCAGAGCAGGACGCCGAAAACGTTGACGTCGACCACGCGGCGCAGGCTCTCGGTGCTCGCCTCCGCGAGGGGGCCGATCGGGGCGGTGATCCCGGCGTTGTTGACCAGGCCGGTGAGCGGGCCGAGCCGCTCCGCCGCCTCGTCGAACATCCGCTCCACGTCGGGCTCCTGGGAGGTGTCCGCGCGAAGGACGACGCAGCGGGCGCCGGTCGCGCTGACGGCCTCGGCGACCCGCTCGGCCGCGCCCTTGTCATGAACGTAGGAGAGTGCGACGTCGTGCCCGTCGCGGGCGAGGCGCAGGGCGGTCGCGGCGCCGATGCCGCGGCTGCCGCCGGTGATCAACGTATGCGGACGAGACGGAACGGAGCTGGTCAAAGGGGCCTCCCGGAACGGATGATCATGTCGCGCGGGGTGCACCGTACCAGCGCCATTTCCCGACGCGCGCACGGCCCGGGAGGTCTCCGCGTCCGGTCAGCCACAGCAGGGCCGGCCAGGGTTCGGCGTCCTCCGGCGCCTCCGGGAAGAGGCGGTGCAGCGCGCGGGCGCAGAGGTCGGCGGGCGGCGGCGGGAAGGGCACGCCGAGGCCCTGCGCCAGGTCGTGCGCGTGCAGCAGCGTCTCGACCACGCCCATCGCGGCGAACCCCCCGGGGTCGCTGACGCCGAAGACATGGTGTGCGCGGGCGGTCGCCGGGGTCGCCCGCGCGACGGCGGCGAGCAGCCCGCCACAGTCCTGGAGCACCTGGAGGAGCCCGGCGGGGCCGGCCGCCCGGTCGGCGGTGATCGTGTTCGCGGGCCCTTCGGGGCGCCGCCGCGTCCAGCCGAACGCCTCACGGTCGTCGGTCGACGGCCGCAGCGAGCCGATCTTCGCCGCGTACCAGAACAGGTCGTCGGCGAGGTGCTCGCCGGTCTCCCAGCACGTCCACTCCAGCGAACCCGCGGGCACGTCCCAGTCGGCGCCGAGCGCGGCCCGCAGCGCGGTCACGGTGAGGTGCACGGCGTGCGCCACGTCGTCGGCGGTGACGGGCCCGGGGTCCTGGGCGGCCGTCGGGGTGTTCGATTCGGCTGACATGCAGGGACCGTAACAGCGATCCGCTCGGCCACCCGGGGGATTTTCGCCGCGCTCGCGCACGCCCCTTGGCTGCGCGCACCGGGGGCTCGACACTTGCCCGATGACGCAGCGTGTGGAACTGGCGACCGTCCTGGACAGGCTCGCCGTCGACGATCTGGTGACCGGCTACGCGGTGGCCGTGGACGACGGCGACTGGGCGGCGTACCGCGCCCTGTTCGCGCCGGACGGCCGCGCCGACTACCGGGCCGCGGGCGGCGTGGAGGGCAGCGCGGAGGAGATCGCGCGCTGGCTGACGTCCACGATGGAGCTGTTCCCGACGCGCCAGCACCTGATCGTGAACCGGCTCGTACGGTTCGACTCCGTCGACCGGGAGATCGGTGACGCGGCGCACGTCCAGGCCGATTACGTCAACCCGATGCGCTTCTTCCGCGAGAACGGTGAGAACGGTAAGAACGCTGAGAACGGTGAGAACGGTGAGAACGGTGAGAACACGGCACCGGACTTCGTGTGCGGCGGCCGGTACGCCTTCGACCTCGTCCGCACGCCGCCCGGCTGGCGGCTGCACCGGGTGACCGTCCACGAGAAGTGGCGGCGCGCCCCCGCCCCCGCTCCCGCCCCCGCCGCCAGCGGCACCTGACACCCCCTGACCGCCGTCCTCCCCCACACTGAACGCATGCCGTGGCCGCCGCCGGGTACGCCGGGTGCCGATGCCGGTCCCGTACGAGCCGGTCCCGTACGAACCGGTCCCGTACGAACTGGGAGGACGACCCATATGCAGCAAGGGCGAGGGCCATGGTCGCGGCGGCTGGACTCGTCCTCCTGGTGGCGCGGCGCCGCGGCGGTCCTCGCGGGCGCGCTGCCCGCCCTCGCCTTTCCCGCGCCGTCGCTGTGGTGGCTGGCCTACGTGGCCCTGGTGCCGTGGATGCTGCTCGCGCGTTCGGCGGGCTCGCCGCGGCGCGCGGCGCTCGACGGCTGGCTCGGCGGCCTCGGCTTCATGCTGGCGGTGCACCACTGGCTGGTGCCGAGCCTGAACGTGTTCACGGTCGTCATCGCCGCGCTGCTCGGCGTGTTGTGGGCGCCGTGGGGCTGGCTGCTGCACAGGCTGCTGCGCGGCGTGCCGACACCCGGCCGGGCGGCGGCCGCGCTGGTGGCCGTGGCCTCGGGCTGGCTGATGGTGGAGCTGGTCCGCTCGTGGCAGGGGCTCGGCGGGCCGTGGGGGCTGCTCGGCTCCAGCCAGTGGCAGGTGGTGCCCGCGCTGCGGCTGGCGTCGGTGGGCGGCGTGTGGCTGGTGAGCCTGCTTGTGGTGGCGGTGAACACCGGGATCGTGCTGCTCGTGGTCGCGCGCGGGGCGCGTACGGCCGCGACGGCCGGGCTCGTCGCGGCCGTCGCCGCCACGGGTGCGGCCTGGGCGTGGGCGCCGAGGCCGCAGAGCGACGGCGAGGTCCGCGTGGCCGTGGTGCAGCCGGGCATCATCGAAGGCCCCGGCCACAGGTTCGACCGCGAGGAAGAACTCACCCGTCAACTGGCGGGGCGCGGCGTCGACTTGGTGGTGTGGGGCGAGAGCAGCGTCGGCTTCGACCTCGCCGGACGCCCCGACCTGGCGCGCCGGCTGGCGGCCCTGTCCCGCGCCGTCGACGCGGACATCCTGGTCAACGTGGACGCCCGCCGCCCGGCCACCGGCGCCGAGGGCGACACGAGCCAGGGCATCTACAAGAGCTCGGTACTGATAGGCCCGGACGGCCCGACGGGCGACCGCTACGACAAGATGCGGCTCGTCCCGTTCGGCGAGTACATCCCCGCGCGCTCCCTGCTCGGCTGGGCGACCTCGGTAGGCAAGGCCGCGGGCGAGGACCGCAGGCGCGGCACCCGCCAGGTCGTCATGGACGTACGCCATGGCGGCGAGGAGCTGCGGGTCGGGCCGCTCGTCTGCTTCGAGTCGGCGTTCCCCGACATGACCCGGCAGCTGACCCGGGACGGGGCCCGACTGCTGCTCGCGCAGTCGTCGACGTCCAGCTTCCAGCACAGCTGGGCGCCCCCGCAGCACGCGTCGCTCGCGGCGCTGCGGGCCGCGGAGACCGGCCGCCCGATGGTGCACGCCACCTTGACCGGGGTCTCCGCGGTGTACGGCCCGGACGGCGAGCGCGCGGGCCCGTGGCTGCCGGCCTCGGCGAGCGCGGCCCGCGTGTACACGGCTCCGACGGCGCACGGCGACACGCTGTACGTCCGTTTCGGCGACTGGCCGGTCCACGCGGCGGTGGCGGCCCTCGCGGTCCTCGCGGCGGCGGAGGCGTTCCGGCTGCTCAGGCGCTCCGCTGTACCGCTGCCTCGCGGACGATTCGCTCGCACAGTTCGTGCGTGGCGAGCGCGTCGCGCGCGCTGAGCACCTTGCCCGCCCGTACGGCGTCGAGGAAGGCGAGCACGACCTGTTCGATGCCGCGCTGGCGTGCGACCGGCACCCAGTCGCCGCGGCGGCGCACGGTCGGCTGGCCCTTGTGGTCGATGACGTCGGCGAGGTTCACCACCTGCCGCTTGGTGTCCTGCCCGGAGATCTCGAGGATCTCCTCCGCCGAACCGCTGAGCCGGTTCATGACGCCGAGCGCGGTGAACCCGTCGCCCGCGAGCTGGAGCACGACGTGGTGCAGCAGGCCGTCCCGGGTACGGGCGCGCACGGTGACGTCGTCGATGGTGCCGGGCACGAGGAAGCGCAGTGTGTCGACGACGTGGATGAAGTCGTCGAGGATCATCGCGCGCGGCTCCTCGGGCAGACCGACCCGGTTCTTCTGCAGCAGGATCAGCTCGCGCGGATGCTCGACGCACTGCGCGTACCCGGGCGCGTGGCGCCGGTTGAACCCGACGGCGAGGCTGACCCCGCGCTCCTCGGCGAGCCGCACCAGGCGCTCGGAGTCGGTGAGTTCGTAGGCGAGCGGCTTGTCGACGTACGTGGCGACGCCCGCCTCCAGGAGCCGCGTCACGATCTCGGGGTGCACGGCGGTCGGGGCGTGCACGAAGGCGGCGTCGAGCCCCTGCGCGAGCAACGCGTCCAGGTCGGCGTGGCGCCGCTCCTCGGGGACGTGGTGCTGCTCGCCCACGCGTGCGAGGGTCGCGGGCGTACGGGTCTGCAGATGCAGCTCCACCCCGGCCCGCGCCGTCAGCACCGGCAGGTAGGCCTTCTGCGCGATGTCCCCGAGTCCGATGCAGCCGACCTTCACGTCCCTGTACCCCTCTGTAGCCCCGAACCGCCGCCCCGCGCCGCGGTCCCGGCAGCATACGGGGCGCCCCCGCGCTCACCACCGCGCCCGTACGTCCGTCGTCGCCGTGCGGGGCCGTCCGCCCCGGCGGGACCTGCGCGGCGGCGTACGTGTGGGCCTTGAGGTGAGCGGAGTCGCCGCACGACGCTCGCCGCAAGGGACGGGGCGTGACCCGTGACGTAAGCCGCGGCCTGCGCCCCGTCACCCGTACAGGGCAACCTCCCCGCTACCGCTGCCCCGCCGCGCCGCCGTCCACCACAGTGGCCCGCGTGCCCCAGAACCCCAGCTCGGCCTCGCTCCTGCTGACGGCGGCCGCCGTCCTCGCCGTCACCGCGTCCGGATGCGTGAGCGTGCAGGCCCCGGACGGACGGGGTCGGCACGCGCCCTCCGCCACCGCCCCGGCTCCCCGCCCCGACGGGCACGCCGGCCGGCCGCTCGTCCAGGCCCCCGTACGCGAGGCGCTGGAGCGTACGGGCCGCGCGCCGCACCACACCCCGGCCGCCCCACGCACCGGGGCTGCGCATACCGAGGCTCCGCGCACGGGAACTCCGCACACGCAGGCCCCGCCCGTCCGGCGGCCGCCGCGCCACACGGCCCCGGCCCCGGCGCCGAAGCCCCCGCCCCGCGGGGCCGCTCCCGGGCCCGCCGTGCGGCCCGCCGCTCCCGAGCCGCCCGCCCGGACCGATGTGTGCGCCCTCGGCCACGCGTACGGCCACTGGGCCCCGGACAGCCCGCAGGCCGTCATCTGCCGTGACGCCTACGGGAGTTGAAGTCACGGCAGCGCAGGGGCGCTACTCCCCCGGCAGCCCCGCCACCCGCCGCTCCAGCCGGGTGAGGGCGGCCCGCACCCCGTCCCCGTACCCGTCGTCGCCCAGTGTGTCGACCGCCGACCAGGCGCGTGCCAGGTGGTCGCGGGCCGCGCCGGGGCGGCCGAGCTTCACATAGTCCGCCGCGAGGTTGAGGTGGAGCGACGGGTACAGGGCCCGCAGCGCCAGGGACCCTTCGTGCGCCGCGAGCCGCTCCTGCGTGAGCCCGTCGGCGGCGGTCAGCGCGCGCAGGTCCCAGGCCAGCTCGTCGGCCGGGTCGTCCTGGGTGTCGGCCAGGTAGTGGGCGAGCGTGCAGCGGTGCAGCGGGTCGCCGTCCTCGCCGATCTCGGCCCACAGGGCGAGGAAGCGGCCGCGGGCCTCCTCGCGGTCACCGGCGTGCGCCAGCATGACGGCCTGCCCGATGCGGGTCAGCATGGCGTCGTCCGCCGTCTGCTCACGCTGCTGTGCCACTGGCTCCTCCATGTCCCGGACGGGCCGCGCGCCGGTCCCGGGCACCGACGCTAACGGCCGCCGCCGACGATCCGGGGCAGGCGCGGCTCAGCCCAGATCCGGGATGCGCCAGTCGATCGGCTCGTGGCCCTGCGCCGCCACCGCCTCGTTGATCTGCGTGAACGGCTGGGAGCCGAAGAACTTGCGCGCGGACAGCGGCGAGGGGTGCGCGCCCTTGACGACGATGTGCCGCTCGGCGTCGATGAGCGGGAGCTTCTTCTGCGCGTAGTTGCCCCACAGGACGAAGACGGCCGGGTCGGGCCGGTCGGCGACGGCGCGGATCACCGCGTCCGTGAACTTCTCCCAGCCCTTGCCCTTGTGCGAGTTGGCCTCGCTCGCCCGGACCGTGAGCACCGCGTTCAGCAGCAGCACACCCTGCTCGGCCCACGGCATCAGATAGCCGTTGTCCGGGACCGGGGTGCCCAGCTCGGCCTGCATCTCCTTGTAGATGTTGCGCAGGGACGGGGGCGTGCGCACGCCGGGCCGCACCGAGAAGCACAGCCCGTGGCCCTGGCCCTCGCCGTGGTACGGGTCCTGGCCGAGGACGAGGACCTTGACCTTGTCGTAGGGCGTCGCGTCGAGCGCGGCGAAGACCTCCTCGCGCGGCGGGTAGACGGGGCCCTTCGCGCGCTCCTCCTCGACGAACTCGGTGAGCTCCTTGAAGTAGGGCTTCTGCAGTTCCTCGCCGAGGACGCCGCGCCAGGACTCGGGCAGCATCGCGGTGTCGGTCACGTCAACAACCTCCGGGGTACGGGCCTTTCAGGGCCTTTCACAACACCCCCGAACCTACCGGCGCCCACTGACAACCGGCCCCCGGCCCCGGAAACAACCGCTTGCCACCCGCTTGTCACCAGCTCGTCTTGCGGTGCAGCTCCCACATCATCATGATCGTCGACGGGTCGAGGGCGCGTTCCCCGCCGGAGATCTCGTCGCCGGCCGCGATGTACTGCTTGCCCTGCCACAGGGGAATGAGCCGGGAGTCGTCGGCCATGATCTGCTGGGCCCGCTCGAACTGGCGCACAACGGCGCCGCGGTCGCTCTCGCGGCGCGCCTGCGGAAGCAGCTCGTCGGTGATCTCCGGCGACACGTAGGGCGTGCTCACCGCGTTCTCCTCGCCGACGAAGGGCGCGATGAAGTTGTCGGCGTCCGGGAAGTCCGGGAACCAGCCGCGCCCGAACACCGGGTACTCGCCCTTGCGGTACCCCTGCTCGTACGTCCTCCACGGACGGCTCTCGAGGGTCACTTCGAACAGCTTCGACGCCTCCAGCTGCCGCTTCAGCTCGGCGAACTCGGGTCCGGTCGCCGAACCGTAGCGGTCGGTGGTGTACCAGAGGGTGAGCGGGACCGGTGCGGTGATGCCCGCCTTGGAGAGGATGTCGGCCGCCTTGGCCGGGCTCGGGTCGCCGAAGTCGTCGAAGAAGTCCGTGGTGTGGCCGGTGAGGCCGCGCGGGACCATGGAGTACAGCGGTTCGACGGTGTCCTTGTAGACCTGGTGCGCGATGGCGCCGCGGTCGACGACCTGCGCGACGGCCCGGCGCACGGCCCGTTTGCCCGCCCACGGGTCCTTCGGGTTGAACACGAGGTAACTGATCTCGGTGCCCGCGCCCTCGACGAGCTGCAGGCCCTCCTGGCCGCTCCTGCCCTGGAGGTCCACGACGTCCTCCGCCGCGAGGCCGCGGAAGGTGGCGTCGATCCGGTGCGACTTCAGGGCGGCGACCATCTCCGCGGACGTGCCGAAGTAGCGGATGGTCACGGCGTCGTTCCTGCGGTCGGCGAACCCCTTGTAGTGCGTGTTCTCGACCAGCTCCGCCTTCTGGTCCTCCGTGTACGCCCGGAGCGCGTACGGTCCCGAGCCGGTGATCCTGCCGTCCGTGCGCAGCGCCCTCGCCGGGTACTCCTCGGGGTCGACGATGGACATCGCCGGGGTGGCGAGGACGAACGGGAACGTCGCGTCCGGCTTCTTCAGGTGAAACGTTACGTCGCGCTCGCCCTCCGTCTCGACGCGGTCGAGGCTGCCGAGGAGGCCGCTGGGGCCGCCCTTGACGCCGATCGCGCGGATGCGGTCGATGGAGTGCTTCACGGCGGCGGCGTCGAGCGGGTCGCCGTCGGAGAACCGCATGTCCTCACGGAGTCGGCAGTGGTAGACGCGGTTGGCGCCGTCCTTGAAGGAGCAGGTGGCGGCGTCGGGCTCCGGCTGCGCGGCGCCCGAGGGGAAGGCGACGAGGGTCTGGTACACGTTGCGGAACAGCTCCCAGGAACCGTCCCAGGAAGCGGCCGGGTCGAGGGTGCTCGGCGCGCTCGTCGTCCCCACCACGATCGGCTCGCCGTCGTCGTCGGAGCCACCGGAATCGATCAGTCCGCACCCGGCGAGCAGAACCACGGACGAGGTCGCCGCCCATGTGCGTGGGGCAAGCAGACGTCTGAACACGCGCACGCTCCTCGATCAGCCATGCCAAGAGTCGGCAGACCCTACCGCAGTGGCCTGCCGGATCAACTCCCTGATCCGGCAGGCCACTTCATGCGTTGAGGACGTTTGTCAGGCGTTGTCACCCGACGCCCGCAAAGTCACCCGAGGGCGCGGTGTCAGCCGACGCCCGCGTTGAGGAAGATGCCGCCGTCCACGACGAGCGTCTGCCCGGTGATCCAGTCGGCCTGGTGCGAGGTGAGGAACGCGGCGGCGCCGCCGATGTCCTCGGGCACGCCGAGCCGCCCCAGCGGGTAGGACGCCGCGGCCTCGGCCTCCCTGCCCTCGTACAGGGCCTGCGCGAACTTGGTCTTCACGACCGCCGGGGCGATCGAGTTGACCCGGACCTTCGGCGCGAACTCGTGCGCCAGCTGGAGCGTGAGGTTGACCATGGCGGCCTTGCTCATGCCGTAGGCGCCGATGAACGGCGAGGCCGAGACGCCGGCCACGGAGGCGATGTTGACGATCGCGCCGCCGTTCTCGCTCTGCCACGCCTTCCACGTCTGCTGCGCGAAGCCGAGCGCGGAGACGACGTTGGTCTCGAAGACCTTGCGCGCCACGTTCAGGTCGAGCTCGGCGATGGGGCCGAAGACCGGGTTCGTACCGGCGTTGTTGACGAGGAAGTCGACGCGGCCGAACGCCTCCATGGTGCGCTCGACGGCGACGGCCTGGTGCGCCTCGTCATGGGCCTTTCCCGCGACGTAGACGGCGCGGTCGGGGCCGAGGTTCTGCACGGCCTCCTTGAGCGCGTCCTCACCGCGGCCGGTGATGCAGACGCGGTCGCCGCGCGCGATCAGGGCCTCGGCGATGCCGTAGCCGATGCCGCGGCTGGCGCCGGTGACGAGGGCGACGTTGCCGGACAGGGGCGGGAGTTCGGTAGAAGTCATGTCAGTCACGTCCAGGGCCCCGGTTTCAGTTGAGCGGTCCGCCGGCCACGTACATGACCTGGCCGGAGACGAAGCCGGCGGCATCGCCGGTGAAGAAGGCGATGGCGTTGGCGATGTCCTCGGGGCGGCCCACGCGCTGCACCGGGATCTGCGTGGCGGCGGCGGCCTGGAACTCCTCGAAGCCCATGCCGACGCGGTCGGCCGTGGCCTTGGTCATCTCGGTGACGATGAAGCCGGGGGCGACCGAGTTGGCGGTGACGCCGAACTTGCCGAGCTCCTTGGCGAGGGTCTTGGTGAAGCCCTGCAGACCGGCCTTGGCGGCGGCGTAGTTGACCTGGCCGCGGTTGCCGAGCGCCGACGACGAGGAGAGGTTCACGATGCGGCCGAACTTGGCGTCCACCATGTGCGACTGAACGGCCTTCGACATCAGGAACGCGCCGCGCAGGTGCACGTTCATGACCGTGTCCCAGTCGTTGGCGCTCATCTTGAACAGGAGGTTGTCGCGCAGGACGCCCGCGTTGTTCACGAGGATCGTGGGGGCGCCGAGCTCGGCGGCGATGCGCGCGACGGCCGCCTCGACCGCCGCCTCGTCGGAGACGTCGCAGCCGACGGCGAGCGCCTTGCCACCGGCGGCGGTGATCTTCTCGACGGTGTCCTTGCAGGCCGCCTCGTCGAGGTCGATCACGGCGACGGCGCGGCCCTCCTCGGCAAGCCGGACGGCGGTGGCGGCGCCGATGCCGCGCGCGGCTCCCGTGACGATCGCTACGCGCTGCTCAGTGGTGGACATGCTCTGTGGTCTCCTCGCCCTAGAGGGCGGCCGCACCACCCGGAACAGGTGAGCGACCGCTTAGTACCCTGTGGCTGTGACGCTAGAAGCCCTGGCACCCGGTGTCAACGTACCCACCGGGTGCCCCTGATCACTCAGCGCGCGGATCGGCGCGCGGATCGGCGCACGGATCAGCGCACGAGGAGCGTCAGCAGCCGCTCCGCCTCCGCCGCCGGATCGGTCGTCAGACCGGTGTGCACAGGGCCCGGCTGCACCACCGTCGAGCGGGGCGCGATCAGCCAGCGGTAGCGTCGGCCCGCGTCGTCGGCCGCGGCCTGGCCCGCGCTCTCGCCGCCGCGGCAGTGCCGTTCGACGGCGTGCAGGAGGGCACGTACGCCCGCCACGTCGGCCTCGGGGTCGAGGGCGAGCAGCCGCGCCTCGTCGAGGTGGGTGAGCGCCGTGACGAAGGACTTGGCGCGGCAGTACACGACGACACCGGCGTTGATCTGCTCACCGCGTTCCACGCGCGGCACGACCCGCAGCAGGGCGTACTCGAAGACATCGCGCTCGCTCACCGCGTGATCCAGCCGGTCGTGGGGGCGGCCCCGCCGAGGGGGGCCTCGGGCAGTTCGATGCGCTCACGCACGGTCGCGGCGCGCTCCGCGAGGATCTCCACGTACGCGCGCCGCACGGCGTCGGGGCCGTCGAACCCCGGTTCGTCGGTCAGCCACACCTCGGGCACGTCGGCGGCGGCCTCGGCGAGCAGCTCCTCGGTGACGCGGGGCGCGAGGTCGGCGGCGGCCCCGGCGACGTCGGGACCGAACCGGGCGAGGGCATGGTCCGTGGCGTCGTACGGCTTGGCCGCCCAGGCGGCGGCGGTGCGCCAGTTGTGGTGCCAGATCATGGTGGCCCCATGGTCGACGATCCACAGGTCGCCGCCGTGGACCAGCATGTTCGGGTTGCGCCAGGACCGGTCGACGTTGTTGATCAGCGCGTCGAACCAGACGACCCGTCCCGCCTCCGCGGGCCCGACCGCGTAGGCGAGCGGGTCGAAGCCGAGCGCACGCGGCAGGAACCGCATCCCGAGGTTGGTGCCGCCGCTCGCCTTGAGCAGCCCCTGCACCTCCGGGTCGGGCTCGCCGAGCCCGAGCACCGGGTCGAGGTCGAGGGCGACGAGCTCCGGCACCCGGAACCCGAGCCGGCGCGCGAGCTGTCCGCAGATCACCTCCGCGACGAGCGTCTTGCGGCCCTGTCCCGCGCCGGTGAACTTCATGACGTACGAGGTCAGATCATCGGCCTCGACCAGTCCTGGCAGCGATCCACCCTCCCTCAATGGGGTGACATAGCGGGTCGCCGCGACTTCCGTGAGCATGGGCCCAGGTTATGAGATCGGCGAGCCGTTGAACGCTCCGGGATCACCGCGCGTACGGGAGAACACCCCCACGGGATCCAGCCGACCGTCGAGAGGACCGAGAGCATGACCGATACAGACATGTCCGCGCCGCCGCCCCCGGCGCCCGCGCGCCGCACCGTCGTCGCGGCGGTCGGCGCCGTGGGCCTCGCCGCGGCGCTGACCGCGTGCGGTGGCTCGGAGAACGACGAGTCGTCCGGGCCCGCGGGCGACGCCTCGTCGGCGGACGACGGTGGCGGCGGTGGCGGCGGTGGCGGCCAGGAGCTGGCGAAGACCTCCGACATCCCCGAGGGCGGCGGCAAGATCTTCGCCGACGCCGGGGTCGTGGTGACCCAGCCGACGAAAGGCCGGTTCAAGGGGTTCACCAGCACCTGTACGCATCAGGGGTGCGCGGTGACCAAGGTCGAGGGCGGCACCATCGACTGCCCGTGCCACGGCAGCAAGTTCTCCATCGAGGACGGCAGCGTCAAGAACCCGCCCGCCACGCGCCCGCTGACGGAGAAGCAGATCAAGGTGAGCGGCGAGTCGATCACCCTCGCCTAGGCCGCTTCCAGGCGGCGAGCACATCGCTCGTCGTCACCACGGTGGCGACGAGCGCGAGCGTGTTGCGGACCATCGCGGGGGTGTAGTCGGCGGGCACCCCCGCGATGGCGTCCTTGGGGACGGCGACGGTATAGCCCAGATTCACGGCGTCGAACACCGCGTTCGGTATGGCTACGTTGGCGGAGACGCCGGTGACGAGGAGCGTGCGGCAGCCCAGGTTGCGCAGGAGCGGATCCACCTCGGTGCCCGCGACCGGCGAGAGCCCGTGCAGGCGGCGGACGACGAGATCCTCGTCGGCGACCTCGATGGGCGGCGCGATCCGGACGGCCTTGGACCCGGACAGCTGCTGTACGGGGAGGCGTTCGGCGGCGCGGAAGAGGCGGGCGTTGCGGTTGGCGCCGCGGCCGTCGGGGCGGCGCTCGGCCACGGCGTGCACCACCTGGACCCCGCTCTCGTGGGCGGCGGCGACCAGCCGCGCCACGTTGACCAGCGCCCCCGACGTCCGTGCCGCGTCGGCCAGTTCGGGCAGAGCGCTGTCGGTGCCGACGACGCCCTGCTGGCACTCGACGGTCAGCAGCACCGTGTACGCCGGGTCGAGCAACTCGGCCAGGTCCTCGCGGATCGGCATGGTCCCCCCCTCGTACGTCCTCGCTTCCGGGGGCTGGAGACTAGCCACCATTGCGCGGGGACGGAAGAGGCCGCATGCTGCTTTTCTGACGCCCCGTCAGCCATCCACAATGACCGCACACCGACAAGGAGCACACATGGCCGCCACCCAGCAACGCCGGGGACGCAAGATCATGATGACCCCGCGGGAGCTGGACTCGTTCCTCACCGAGCAGCGCACCTGCCGGGTGGCCACGGTGTCGGCGGACGGGATGCCGCACGTCAGCCCGTTGTGGTTCGTGTGGGACGGCACGTCCTTGTGGCTCTACTCCCTCACGCGCAGCCGCCGCTGGGCCGATCTGCGGGCCGACGGGCGGGTGGCCGTGGCGGTCGACGCGGGCGAGGAGTACGGGGAGCTGCGCGGCGTCGAGCTGTCCGGGCGCGTCGAGTTCGTCGGCGAGTCACCCCGTACGGGCGAGCCGTGCCCCGAACTCGACGCGCCCGAGCGGCTGTTCGCGCGGAAGAACTTCGGCATGTCCGAGATGTTCCACGACGGACGCCACGCCTGGGCCCGCCTCACCCCGGACAAGATCGCCTCCTGGGACTTCCGGAAGCTGGCGGATCTGTAGACCCGCCCGTCAGCGTCGGCCCCGGTCCGCCGACTGCCCCAGATCCGCGCCCGCCTTCTGCAGCGCCTCCACCGCCGCCCTGATGGAGGGGCGGCGGTCGGCGTCCGCGCGCCAGACCACGTAGACGTGGCGCCGCACCTGGTGGCGGACCGGGACCGTGACCACGCCGGGCGGCATCGGGTCGCGGCCGAGCAACGGAGCCACGCAGACGCCCAGCCCGGCCGAGACGAGCGCGAGCTGGGTGTGGGTCTCGGCGGCGATGTGGCCGATGCGGGGCTCGACGCCGCCCGCGCGGAGCGTGAACAGCAGCCACTCGTGGCAGAACTCCCCCTCGCCCCAGGTGATCCACTCGTCGTCGGCGAAGTCCTCCAGGCGGACCTCGTCGCGGTCCGCGAGCGGATGCCCGGCGGGCATGGCGATGTCCGCCGGGTCGTCGAGGACGCTCGCCTTTACCAGTCCGTCGGGCAGCGGCATCGGTTTGTTGTGCCAGTCGAGCACGACGGCCAGGTCGAGGTCGCCGCGGATCACCCCGGCGACCCCGGCCTCCGGCTCCGACTCGTGCGAGCGCACGCGCAGTTGCGGGTGTGCGGCGCGCAGTGCGGCGAGCGCGGCCGGGACGAGGCCGCGCGCGGCGGTCGGGAACGCGGAGAGCCGCAGCTCGCCCACGACCTGCCCGCGCTGCGCCTCCAGGTCGGACTGGGCCAGCTCGACCTGCGACAGGATCCGCCCGGAGTGCTCGGCGAGCAGCCGCCCCGCGTCGGTGAGGCGCACCCCGCGCCCGTGCTTGGCGAGAAGCTGCTGGCCCACCTCCCGCTCCAGCTTCGTCATCTGCTGCGAGACGGCGGACGTGGTCACGTGCAGCGCGTCGGCGGCACCGCTGACCGAGCCGTGCCGGGCCAGCGCGTCGAGGACGCGCAACCGCTCCAGGTTCAACATGGCAACGATGCTATAGGTAAGCGTCGCTAATGAATATCCCGCAAATAATCTCGCTTGTGCTACGAGGTCGACGGGCGCGATTCTTGTCCGCATGAGCACCGTGACCCCCGCGAGCGCCGCCCCCGCCGCCACCACCGACACCCCCTCGGCCGCCCCGCCGCGCCGCGCCCTCGACTGGCGCGTCCGCTTCGGCGTGCTCTCCCTCATCTGGGGTTTCAGCTTTCTCCTCATCAAGGTGGGCACGGACGGCTACGCCCCGTTCCAGGTGACGCTGGGCCGCCTGGTCTTCGGCACGCTCGTGCTCGCCGCGGCGATGGCCGTGAAGCGGGAGCGGCTGCCGCGCGGCGCCCGCACCTGGGGCCACCTGGCGGTGGCGGCGTTCTTCCTGAACGCGCTCCCGTTCTCCCTGTTCGCCTTCGCCGAGGAGACGATCCCCTCGACGCTCGCCGGTATCTGCAACGCGACGTCCCCGCTGTGGGGCATGGCCCTCTCCCTGGTCGCGCTGTCGGAGGACCGGCCGACCCGGCGCCGGGTCGCGGGCCTCGGCCTCGGCTTCCTGGGCGTGCTCACGGTCCTCGGCGTCTGGCAGGGCTTCCACGGCCTGGACCTGACGGGCACGGTGATGGCGCTGCTCGCCTCGTTCAGCTACCCGGTCGGCTGGATCCACGTCCGCCGCACGCTCGCGCGCACCGGCCACTCGCACCTGTCGATGACCGGCGCCCAGCTTCTCCTCGCCACCGTGCAACTGGCCGTCGTCACACCGCTCTTCACGTCCTGGCCGCACGGGTTCCCGGTGCTCCCGCTCCTGTCGGTCGTCGCCCTGGGCACCCTGGGCACCGGTCTCGCGGTCCTCATCCAGTACGGCCTGGTCGCCGAGGTCGGCCCGACGACGGCGCAGATGGTCACGTACTTCATCCCGGTGATCGCCACCGCGGCGGGCGTCGCCGTCCTGGGCGAGTCCCTGAGCTGGTCGACCCCGGTCGGCGCGGTGATCGTGCTCGCGGGCGCGGCGCTCACCCAGCCCCGAAACCGGGGACCCCGCATGCGGGAACCCCGCCGCCTCCGCCGTCAGGCGTAGTACCGCACCGGTCCCGACCCGACCGACTCCGCCACCACCTCCGCCATCGCCCGGACCTCCCCGAGGTCCAGGCTGCTCACGGTGATCCGGACGCCCGGCGCGGCCGTCATCCGGAATCGCGCGCCCGGGGCGACCGCCCAGCCCGCGTGCAGCAGCCGCGCCACGGCGCCGGTCTCGTCTGGGACCGGCACCCACACGTTCATGCCGCTGCGCCCGTACGCGGCGACGCCCCGCTCGGCGAGCGCCGCGATCAGCGCGTCACGCCGCTCGCCGTACGACGCCGCGACGGCCCGCGCGTCCACGGCGCCGCTCGCCCACAGCCCGGCCACCGCCCGCTGCACGATCCGGCTGACCCAGCCGGGGCCGAGGCGCTGGCGACCGCGCACCCGGTCGAGGGTGAGGGGGTCGCCGGTGAGCACCGCGAGCCGCAGATCCGGGCCGTAGGCCTTGGCGACGGAGCGGACGAACGCCCAGTGCCGGACCGTCCCGGCCAGCGGACGCAGCGGCAGGTCGACGATGCCGTGCCCGTGGTCGTCCTCGATGAGCAGCACGTCCGGGTGTGCGGCGAGGACCGTACGCAGGTGGTCGGCGCGCACCGCGCTCACCGCGGCGCCGGTCGGATTCTGCGCGCGGTCGGTGACCACGAGCGCCCGCGCGCCCTCGCGCAGCGCCCGTTCGACGTCGGCGGGCAGTGGCCCGTCGTCGTCCACCCCGACCGGTACGAGCCGCAGGCCGAGGGCGGGCACGAGATCCAGCACGCTGCCCCAGCCCGGGTCCTCGACCGCGACGGCGTCCCCGGCCTTCAGGTGCGCGGTCAGCACCCGTTCGATCGCGTCGAGCGACCCGGACGTGACGACCACCGGCCCGTCGGGCACCCCGTCACGGTCGAGGTCGGCCCGCGCGTGGCGCACCAGTGCGGGCTCCAGCGGATCACTCCCGTAGAGCACGGGCTCCCGGTCGGCGGCGGCGGCCGCCGCGGCGAACGCCTCGGCCAGCGACGGCAGGAGCGCCTTGTCCGGATTGCCGTCGGAGACGTCCCGTACGCCCGGCGGCACGTCCACCCGGATCCGCTCGCGCGCGGTCGTGGCGGGCTTCGGGCGTACGCGGCTGCCGCGCCGGCCCGCGGTCTCGATGACCCCGCGCTCGCGCAGGGTGCGGTACGCGGCCGCGACCGTGTTCGGGTTCACCCCGAGCCGCTGCGCCAACTCCCGCATCGGCGGAAGCAGTTGGCCCGGGGCGAGGCCGCCGTCGGCCACCGCGCGCTCCACGCTCGCCGAAATCTCGGCGGCGCGCCGCCCTTCGATCGGATACTCTTCTAGCACAAACCACAGTTTGCACTAGTGCAATGGAGTCCGCAACATGAGCGTCGCCCCTGAGTCGTCAGCCGCCCCTTCGGTCGCAGCCACCGGGACCGCCTACGCCCCGACGGCCCGCACGGTACCGACCCGCTCCAAGAAGCGCGCCGCGTACGACCGCGAACTGGTGCACTCGATACTCGACGAGGCCTACGTCTGCCACCTCGGTTTCGTGCGCGACGGCGCCCCGGTCGTGCTGCCGACCCTCTACGGCCGCGTCGGTGAACGCCTCTATGTGCACGGCTCCACGGGCTCGCGCCCGCTGCGCATGGCGGGCGAGCAGGACCCGGGCCTGCCGGTGTGCCTGACGGTGACCCATGTCGACGGCCTCGTCCTCGCCCGCTCCGCCTTCCACCACTCCATCAACTACCGCTCCGTCGTGGTCCACGGCATCGCGCACCAGGTCACCGACGCGGACGAGAAGCGGCTCGCCCTGGACGCGCTCGTCGACCACGTCGTAGCCGGTCGCGCCGCCGACTCCCGCCCGGCCGACGCCAAGGAGCTGGCCGCGACCGCCGTGCTCTCCCTCGACCTCGCCGAGGTCTCCGCGAAGGTCCGCACCGGCGGCCCGAACGACGAACCCGAGGACCTGGACCTGCCGCACTGGACCGGCGTCGTCCCGTTGCGGCCGGGCTACGGTCCGCTCGTCCCGGCCGACGACCTCGCCGACGGCATCGAGGTCCCCGCCTACCTGCGCGGACTGTGAATGCTGATCCACCCGTGGGACGCGGCCCGCTCCACCGCCGAGTGGCAGCGCTGGCTCGCCGCCCACGACTTCGGCCAGCTCGCCGTCAACGGCCTCCCGGGCGAGCCGCCCTTCGTGCAGCCGACGCACTTCGCCTACGACCCGTCGGCGGGCGGCGAGTTCGGCGAGGCCGTCGCCCATCTCGCCCGCCCGAACCCGCTGTGGCCCGCGCTCGACGCGGACCCGCACGTCGTACTCAGCGTCGTCGACGACTACGCGTACGTGCCCGGTCCGTGGCAGGCACTGCCCGGCGCCCCCGCCGAGCACGCGACGCCGACCAGCGTCTACACCGCCGTCCAGCTCCGCTGCACCGCCCACGTCGTGGACGATCCGGAGGAGAAGGCCGCGCTGCTCAACCGCCAGGTCGGCCACTTCCAGCCGCCCGGCCTCTCCGCGACGGTGGCGGTGGGTGAGGTCCCGTACGGGCGGATGCTCGCCGGGATCCGTGGCATACGGCTCGAAGTGATAGGCGTACGGGCGAAGTTCAAGTACGCCGGGCACAAGCCGGACGAGGTCCAGGACCGGATCGCCTCGGGGCTCGCGGAGCGGGGCGCCCCCGGCGACGCCGCCGCGCTGGCGGGCCAGCGTCGGCGGCGCCAGGAGGCGTGACCCGCTACGTGGCGGACCGCGCCTCCGCCACCACGAGCCCGACCACCGCGACCAGCATCAGCGCGGTGCCCGCCACGGTCGCCGCGGTCAGCCGCTCCCCGAGGAGGGTCACGGCGATGAGCGCCGCGGCGACCGGTTCGAGCAGCATGATCACGGACACCGTGGCCGAGCTGACGACGGCCGCTCCCGCGAAGTACAGGGCGTAGGCGAGCGCCGTCGGCACGGACGCGGTGTACGCGAGCAGCGCCAGGATCTCCAGGGGCTGGGCCGTGTGCGGGACCAGGCCCTCCGCCGCGCCGAGCGGCAGCAGCGCGAGCGAGGCGACCGCGAACGTGGCCACGGTCGTACCGAGGCTGTCACCGGCGCGGCCCGCCCGGCCGAACCACCGGGTGAGCAGCGTCATCACGGCGTACCCGGCCGCGGAGACGAGCGCCCACAGCACACCGAGCGGGCGGACGGTCGCGCCGCCACCGGCCAGGACGAGCACCGTGAGCCCGCCGAGCACGCCCGCGGCGGCGATCGCTCCGCCGCGCCCGAGCCGCTCCCCCAGGGCCGGCCGGGCGCCGAGCGCGATGAGCACGGGGCCCGCGCCGAGCGTGACGACGGTGGCGACGGCGAGGCCCGTCACTCCGACGGCGGCGAAGTAGGCGGTCTGGAACACGGCCAGGCACAGCCCGAGCACGGTGTACCGGACGGCCCTGCGGCCGATCGGCCGGCCCACCGGTCCGGCGGCGGGCCCCCGCCGCAGCACCCGGGCGCCCACGAGCAGGACGAGCCCTCCGGCGCACCGCCAGAACGACAGGGCGGCGGGCCCCAGATCACTCAGCCGGAACACGACGGAGGCGGCGCCGCCCGCGGTGCCCCAGGCGACACCGGCGACGACGAGATACAACAGGCCGCGCCGGACGGGCAGCCGAGGCGCGGAACAGCCATCGGAACGGCCATCGGAACGATCAGCGGTACGAGCAGCGGTACGAGCAGCGGTACGAGCAGCGGTACGAGCAGCGGAACGGGCATCGGAAGAAGGCGCGGCTGAGCCGGCCGAGACAACACGCGACACGTGGATCTCCACGGAAGGGACCCCGCCAGGGCGAGGCCCGAGGGACACGGACCGTCCTGCGCGGACAGCCACGAGTCCCGGGCTGCCCGCGAGCGGGCCCGTCGGCGGCTCTCTCCGCACACGGCACGGCCACGGTCGTGGCCGACGGTTGTGGGGAGATCTCCGCCCACCGGAACGCCCGCCCCGGCGGATCGGCAGCACCGTGCGGACCGGCACCGAGGGTGCCGGTCTCCTCTCACGGCGGCGGATCGCCGGACGTGACGCCCCGGGTCCGACCGGTTGGCCGGACGACGGGCCCTAGGCCCCCGGAGGCGGCAGAACGAGTGCGCGTGCGTGCATGATCCGCACCCTAGACCGCGCCGCCCGACCGGGACAACGCGGTTTCCGCCGGTTCGGCCGCGGTCTGCTCGGGGGCGGGCGCCGCCGGTTTCGAGGACTGCGCGATGAACGCCCCGACCAGCACCACCGCGCCCCCGGTCAACTGCGGCGCCGACAGATGCTCGCCGAGCAGCACCCACGCGAGGACGGTCGCGATCACCGCCTCCAGGCACGCCACGACCCCGGCCACCTGCGGCGAGAGCCGTCGTACGGACACCACCCCGGTGACGTATGCGACGACGGTGGCGAGCAGCACGATCCAGCAGAGCAGCAGCCATGCCGGGACGGCGGTGCCGTTCATGGCGGCGTCGCCCGCGAGCACCGACCAGTCCATGCCCCAGGGCCGGGCGACGACGGTGAGCACGACGGCGCCGATGAGGAGCCCGTACGCGATGACGCCGAACGGATCGGGCACCTCACCGCCGGAGGCACCCGCGTCGCTGCCCTGGTCGGACAGGACGAAGTAGCCCACCTGGCAGCAGGCGGCGGCGAGCGCGAGGAGCAGCCCGAGCACGTCGAAGCTCAGCCCGGCCCACACCTCCACCACGCACGCGAGACCGCCGGCCGCCAGGACGACGCCGAGCGCGGCGGCACGGGTCACGGGCTTGCGCTGGACGAAACGGACCCAGCCGAGGACCAGCGCGGGCGCCAGATACTCGATGAGCAGGGCCACCCCGACCGGGATACGGGAGATCGCCGCGAAGTAGCAGGCCTGCACACCGGCGACGGCGAGCAGTCCGAACCCGAGCAGCAACAGGGGCCTGCGCCGCACGAGGGCGCGGTGGCGCCAGGCGACGGGCAGCATGACGAGCGCGGCTCCGGCCACCCGCAGCCAGACCACGTGGAGGGGGTCGAGCCCCGCCTCGATCAGTGGTTTCGCCGCGACGCCCGAGCCGCCGAACGCGAGCGCGGAGACCAGGGCGAGCCCGAGACCGAAGCCGCGTCCACTGGTGCCCTGACTCTCCTGAGACCCCTTCGACCCATGCACGGGCACATCATGACAGGGCGAGTCAGCACCGTCACCCCCGATGACGCCTGTCTCACAGGACGGACGCACGAAGCGCTCCGCGGCGCGTCGGACGAGTTCAGCCGAGCCGCCGCCGCAGCCGCGCTACCTCCACGCCCGCCCGGCCGAGCACCTCCACCGCCCGGCACTCCGCGTCCGCCGCGAGCGCCGCGAGGACGTCCACGCCGCGCGCCCGCTCGTCCCCACGGGACGCGGCCCGCTCTCCACCCGCCCCCATCGCGGCGGCGGCCGGCGGCGACCAGCCGGGCGCACCCCCGACGACGGGAACGGCGCCGGAGTCCTCCACGGCGCCCTGCCACTGCAAGCCGTAGCCGATGCTGCGCTGCACCAGGTATCCGAGCAGCCGCGCGACCTGCGCCTTGTCGTCGAAGGCCGCCCGCACCTCGGGGTCGGCCTCGAGCAGCGAGTGCAGCAGATGGGCCGTGTCGATCTGCCGGTCGCCGTCCCGCAGCGCACGCCGCCGGGCTCCCGCGACCACCAGGGCCAGCTCGTCACTGAGCGGGGCGGCGGGGGCGTTCGACGGGGTAGGACTCTGCACGTACCCCACCTCATCAGCCCTGATGCACAGGAACATCCCCGGCGAGGAGCATCTTCGCGTCCGACACAAGGTGGGCATACGGCCGCGGCACCTCCTCCTCAGGGAGGAGAGGCAACCACCACCCCCATCCCACTCGTCCGTCACAGACATGGGAAGCGGGTGCTGGATCGTGACCCTGCCCGCGGTCGACGGCAGGCAGTACGCGTACCGGGTGTACGCCCCGGCCGACGCGCTGCCCGCCGACCTGTTCTGGGACGCCTGGCACTGTCACGACGAGGGACCGCACCCGCGCGCGTACGACGTGTTCGACGCGGCGCGGATCGAGCGCATCACCTCCGCGCGCTCCTGACGGTTCATCAGTATTGAATGTTCGAGGCCGGACGGCTACTTTCCGCGACACAGTGACCCGCACCACATCTGCCGAAGGGGTGCCGCATGGCCGAGGTCAGCGCGGAAGCACGTATCGAGGCGCCCGCCGAGAAGGTCTGGGCGCGGCTCACCGACCTCACCTCGTACGGGGAGTGGAACGCCACCCACACCGGCTTCCCCAAGGGCGCTCCCACCAGCCTCGAGGTCGGCGGGCAGTTCGAGGAGGACATGAAGCTGATGGGGTTTCCGGCCGAGGTCGTCTGGACCGTCGAGGAGCTGGCGGCCCCGCGCACGCTCGCGATCGGCGGGAAGGGCCCGATGGGCGTGCACATCAGTACGCGCTACACCCTCACGCCCGACGGGAACGCGACGACGGTCCGCATCGACGGCGCGTTCACCGGCGCCGCCGTCTCCCTGATGGCGGGCAAGCTGAAGGACTCGGCGACGGCCGCGCTCCAGGAGTCCCTGCGCGAACTGGCGGGCCTGGTGACCTGACCCGTACGCCTGCCTCGTGCACCCCGGACGCGGAGAGGCGCCCCGTACATGACGTACGGGGCGCCTCTCGCGCGCTCTGTCTCCCGGTGGCCGAGCCCGCACGGGCTCAGTCCTCGTCGGCGAGGATCAGGTACAGCTTCTTGCGCGCGTCGTTGATCACGGAGAGCGCCTTCTCGCGCTGCTCCTTGCTGCCGGTCTTCCAGACCTGGCCGAACGCCTCCATCAGACCGAAGCCGGCCTGCCGGATCTCGTTCATGGCGTCCCAGTCGACGCCGCGTCCGGCCTCCTCCCAGGGGGCCTCGGGGCCCTCCTCGGCGGCGGTGCGGCCGTCGTCGGTGAGCGAGAACAGCTTCTTGCCGCCCTCACTGGCACTGGCGATCAGGCCCTCGTCCTCGAGCAGCTGGAGCGTCGGGTAGACGGAGCCCGGGCTGGGCTTCCACGCGCCGCCGCTGCGCTCGGCGATCTCCTGGATCATCTCGTAGCCGTGCATCGGGCGGTCCTTGAGGAGGGCCAGGATCGAGGCGCGCACGTCACCGCGGCGCGCTCGCCCCCGGGGTCCGCCACCGCGGCCGCCGCGTCCGCCCCAGGGCCCCGGGCCGAAGCCGGGTCCGAAGGGCCCGAACGCGCGCCGGCCCTCGAAGCCGCCGCGCTCGGATCCGCCCCGGCCTTCGCGGCCGGGTCCGTAGTGTCCATGTCCATGGTCGTGTCCGTGGGTACGCATGGGAATCAGTCCTTTCGTCACTGATCGTGGGTCCCACTGTCCGTGGGTTTCGTCGATCACGATCATTGACCGATCGCGATGCCTCAACGATATATCGGAAGCTTTCGGTTGGCAACACCCTCCGGCAGCCCGGTGTTGTCCCGTCTCACTCAATCGAGTCGTTTTCTCAGCGAACCGAGTCGTTCCGGCTTCTGTCTCAGCGAACCTAGTCGCGCGGTTGAGCGCGCTGGGGGTGCTGGATGGCTGTACCGGCTGGGGTGGAGCAGGCGGAGCCGTGCTTCGAGTTGTCGTACGTGGACGCGGTGCACGGACGCCGTCGGCGTCCGCTGCGGGACTGCGTGACGGGCCGATTCGAGGATGCCGCTCCGGTACGTACGTTCCGGTGGTCCCGCGGTGAGCGTCACTTCCCGGGCTGGTACTGGTCGGCGACGACCGGGCGGCACGTCGGCTTCGAGTCGTGGCTGGAGCGGGACCGGCTGCTGCTGATGGACTTCGACCCGAGCGTGGTGGGGATCAGCTCGCAGCCGTTCTGGCTGCACTGGCATGACGGCGAGCGGGAGCGTCGGCACGCCCCGGACTACTTCATCCGCCGCGCGGACGGCTCCGCCGTGGTCGTCGATGTCCGTGCGGATGAGCGGATCGAGCCGAAGGACGCCGAAGCATTCGAGGTGACGCGCCTGGTCTGTGCCCAGGCCGGGTGGAGGTTCGACCGGTCGGGGATACCGGACGCGGTGCTGCTCGCGAATGTCCGGTGGCTGTCGCGTTACCGGCACCCGCGGTGTCTGCACGACCCGGCCGCGGCCAGGCTCCGGGAGGTCTTCTCAACCCCGGGGCCACTGATGGTGGGGGCGGATACGGCAGGGGACCGGCTGTCGACGCTGCCGGTGCTGTTCCACCTCCTCTGGCTTCAGGTGCTGACCGCAGCGGAGATGACGGTCGAGTTGCTGGGACCTCGCACGATCGTGCACTTGGCCAGCGGAGTTGACCGGTGACCGGCAAGAGGCGGGTGCCGCCGACCTCCCGAATCGCGGAGTTCCCCGCAGTTGCCGCCGATCAGGCCCGCTGGTGGGAGAGGCACATCCTGGAGGTCCTGCACGGTCTGCCGCCGGACGCTCCGGAAGGGACCAAGCCGCGGCCGGAGTTCGACCCGAAACGGCACTCGCTGGCCCAGCGCGAGCGGGCCAAGGCTGCCGAACTGACGTTGGCCGGGCATCAGGTGTCGGCCAGCGGCATCAAGCAACGGCGCCAGCGCTACCAGCGGGATGGGCTGGTGGGGCTGGCGGACGGCCGGTCGGCCAAGCAGATGCAGGCCTTCGGCCAGGTCGACCCGGTTGTGGTGGAGGCGATGCGACAGGCGATCGCCGAGACCGCCGACGCGTCGTCGAGAACCATCGGCTTCACTCTCTGGCGGACCCAACAGATTCTGTCCGGCAGGAAGGAGACCGCCGAGGTTGAGCTGCCGTCTCGGGCCACGCTCTACCGGCTGTTCGACAGACTCGCCGTCGGCACCCACGCCACCGGTTCGGCCCGCACCCGCCGGTCGGTCGGGGCACGTCCGTCCGGGCCATTCGGCGAAGTACCGGCCAGTGCGCCAGGCGAGCTGATGCAGATCGATTCCACGCCGATGGACGTGCTGGTGCGGCTGGATGACGGCGTCGCCGAGAAGGTCGAGCTGACGGCCATGGTCGACATCGCCACCAGGTCGATCACCGCCGCGGTGCTGCGCCCCTCCACGAAGGCCGCGGACGCTTCCGCCTTGTTGGCTCGCAGTGTCACCCCGGAGGCGATGCGTCCGGGCTGGGCGGAAGCCCTGCGGATGTCCCGGTCAGCGTTGCCGCACCGGCGACTGCTGAGCATCGACGAGCGCCTGGAGCACGCGGCCGCCCGCCCGGTGATCGTGCCGGAGACGATTGTCTGCGACCACGGAAGCGTGTTCATTTCGCACGCGTTCAGGTCGTCCTGCCGTTACCTGGGCATCAACCTGCAGCCGGCGCACAAGGCGACGCCGACCGACAAGGGCACGATCGAGAAGACCCTGGGCTCCGTGGCCACGCTGTTCGCCCAGTTCGTCGCGGGATACACCGGCTCGACGACGGACCGCCGCGGCCGCGGCCTGGAAGACGGGCCGCTGTGGTCGCTGCCCGAACTCCAGAACCTCCTCGACGAGTGGATCATCGCCGTCTGGCAAACGAGGCCCCACGACTCGCTGCGCGACCCGGACGCACCGGGGCGGGCGTGCTCGCCGAACGAGAAGTACGCGACGCTGCTTGAATCCTGCGGATATGTGCCGGTGCCGCTCGGCGGGGAGGACTACGTCGAGTTGCTGCCCGAGCGCTGGCAGGCGATCAACGCTTACGGGATCCGGGTCAAGCGCCGCACCTACGACAGCCCAGAGTTGAACCCGTTGCGCCGCCAGAGCTCGGGGGTGACGGCGAAGAAGGGTCTGTGGGAGGTCCACTACGACCCCTACGACGTGTCCCGGATCTGGGTACGCGACGCCCGCGCTGATCGGTGGATCTCCGTGTTTTGGAAGCATCTGCACCGCGTCGGCGTCCCCTTCGGTGAGCTGGCCTGGGACCACGCTCGCGCCCAGGTCCCCGGCGGCACCGAGGAACAGATCGCGGATGCGGCTGCGGCCTTGCTGCGGCGGGCCCACGACGGTCCCTCTGCGGAGAAGGCCCCTCCGGCCAAGCGTTCACGCCGCGACCGTCGCGTCGCCGCTCGTACTCGGGCCACCTCAACCGACCGCCCGGTCCCTGATCCGCCCGCCAACGACCCCGCAGGCAACGACGAGTCGGACGCCGAGCTCGCCGATGTCATCCCGCTGGGTCTGTTCGACCCGCTCGCCAACCCCTGGAGGCGACCATGACCCTTTCCTGCCCAGCGGCCGGGCCCACGACAGTGCAGGAGGCCGACGCTGAGGCGAACCGGCAGCTGACCACCCTGGCCGGGTGGCGGAAGTTCGTCGACGGACCGCCCCCACCCCCGGGCCGACTGTCCCCAGGACAGTTGAAGCAGCTGTCACCGACCGAGCGCGACCTTCACGACGAGGACCGCCTCGACCATCACGCCCGGATGCTCACGGTCTCCACATCGTTCGTGGAGAAGACACGGATCTGCGGCCGTCGTCTGGTCCTGCTGAACCGGCACGCGATCAGCGCCCGCCGCGGGCTGATGGTCTCGGGCCTTCCAGGCACCGGCAAGACCAGCGCCATCGCCCAACTCGGCCGCGCTCACGAACTACTCGACCGGGCCCGTCACCCGCAGATCTCCGACCGAATTCCGGTTCTCTACATCACGGTTCCACCTGCTGCGACTGCACGCATGGTCGCGGCGGAGTTCGCCCGGTTCCTGGGACTGCCGGTCCGTCCCCGGTCGAACATGACCGACATCATCGAGGCCGTGGTGGGCGTCTGCACCGACACCCGCACGGGTCTCGTGGTCGTCGACGAGATCCACAACATCTCGCAGAGAACCCAGGCCGGCGCCGAGGTCTCCGACACCTTGAAGTACTTTTCCGAGCGCATCCCCGCCACCTTCGTCTACGCCGGCATCGGTTTGGAGACCAGTGAACTGCTGGTCGGCACGCGAGGCGCTCAGATCGCAGGCCGCTTCACCCTCGTCCCCACCGGCCCGTTCCCCTACGGCGACGAATGGAAAGGGCTGATCGCGACCATGGAAGAGACCCTGCTCCTTCACAACCATCCACCGCGCGGCCTGATCAAACTGGACCGCTACCTGCACAACCGCACCGACGGGATGATCGGAGCCCTGTCCCACGCCATCCGCGGCGCCGCAATCGACGCGATCCTCAACGGCACCGAGCGCGTCACCAAAGAAGGCCTCGACGCCATCCCCCTGGATCACGCCGCGGAATCCGTTCGTCCCGCCCGAAAGCCGACCAGGCAGCGATGATCGATATCCCTCCTCCCCGCCTGCCGATCTACGTTCGCCCGGCCGACGACGACACCATCGACTCCTACATCCGCCGCCTGGCGCACGCCAACCACCTCCCGCCCGCTGATCTGCGCTCCCACCTCTGCGCGATGGGCTCCCTCGGCCCGCCCCTCGTCGAGAAAGTGGCCGCGATCACGGGACGCCCCCTTACTGACCTGCAACGAGCACTGAACGACACGCGATGCAGCAACTGTTTCCAGCCCCTACGCTCCCGGACGGTCAAGGGCCGACCCGCACGATGGGCCACCCATAGAGCACCCTGCGCCCAATGCGGCACCGTCATCGAACGCAACCGCCCTTTTCGCTGGTGCTCCGAACCTTGCAGGCAAGCCTCCTACGAAGCCCGGTGGGCCAAGGGAGAGTGCGGACACTGCGGGCAGGATCTGCAGCAGCCGACAAGCTCCTCACGCGGAAGTCGGTGCCGGCCGGTGTGGTGTTCCCGTATCTGCCGCGCTGCAGCCCACCGTGAACGCCTCAGAGCCCTCCCCGACCTTCTCCATCTGCGGGAACGCGACGAGTAGTGCCACCGAGACAGCCACTTCCGCGCACCGTCCCCCTCTTTCACAACGAGACCCTGGACTCTTTCCTCCACAGGCTCGCCGCCGCCAACCACCTACCGGCCGACCAGTTGCTGCCCCTACTGGAGATCCGGCGCACCAAGAAGACCCCGTCCACCACACTCCTTGAGCCTCTCGCCGCCGCAGCCGGCGTCCGCCAACGCACTCTGGAACTGGCTCTGCCTGAATTCCTCGATGCCGACGCCGACACCATCGACAAGCCCGGCACCATCGGCCGTCCGCGCTCAGCCCTGCACACCGCCATCCAGCGTCCTGCCTGCCGCCGTTGCACCCACGCCGCAGGCATCACCATGACCGTGACCTGCTGGACCACTCATGACCGCAACGTCTGCCTCCGCCACCGCCTCTGGATCGGCAACGGCATCGCCAACGCCGACGAGCAAGTCGACATCAGCAGGCTCCCCGACACGCTACGAGCCCAGAGACACCACCGAAACCTGGTGGCCCGCCACGGCCGCCGCTGGGTTCGCAACGTTTACCCGGATGCGCGCAAGATCTACTTCACCTGGCTGCAGCAGACCGCTGATCCGTTCGATCTGCTTGACACTGCACGCCGCATCCTCACCGACGGCACTGGGAAACCGCCCTCTCCCGACCTCACGCTCACGATGGTCTTCCACCCACAAGTCGTGACGCTCGCCGGACTTCTCGCCGGCCGGGAGTGGGAACACCGCGCCGTCGCCACTGGCCACGTCACCTGGCTCGTCGAGCAGATCACCGTCCGCAACATCCTTCTCGGCTACGTCCCCAAAGACCGCAAGGACCCCCTGATCCAATGGGTGGAGCAGCATTTCTCCACCCACAAGTTCGTCGCCTTCCACCGAAGCCCGCGGATCTACGACGCATTCTTCCCTCGCGAAACGATCCCGCCACCGCGCCAGCCCGGTGAAGCCGACGCGGAAACACGGTGGAGCCCGTTCCACCCCTACTACCGCTGCTGAACGTGCGTATGCCGGATCGGTGTCGTTCCGCCGCGAGAGAAGGGGACCCTCGTGACTCTTGACCTTGCCCAAAGGTGAAGGCCGACAGTGTCTGCGGCAACCAAGCCGACGAACTGAGCGTGATTGGCTTTGACCGAGCCCGCATGAGAGGAACCTGCATGGATGACGACGCTCTCCTGGCAGAGCAGAGGGCCTACTACAGGGCCGCCGCGCCCGAATACGACCGGCCCTACGCAGAGTACGAGGCCCTGCAGCAATTGCTGGCTGTCGTCGATGACCTCCCGATTGGCGGGGATGTGCTGGAGCTGGCCTGCGGAACGGGCCAGTGGACCCGGAGGCTTGCCGCACGGGCACGTTCAGTGACGGCCGTCGACGCAGCAACCGAAGTATTGGCCCTCGCTCGGGAGCGCACCACATCCCCCACCGTCCAGTTCATCGAGGCCGACCTGTTCCAGTGGCAGCCGCCACGGCGCTACGACACTGTGTTCTTCGCCTTCTGGCTCTCCCACATCCCGCCGACGCGGTTGCCCGACTTCTGGAACACCGTCTCGGCCGCACTCGCGCCGGGCGGCAAAGTAATCTTCATTGACGACGGCCCCGCCGCAGCCACATACGAGGAAGTCCTTACCAACCAGCCGACCCCGGCAGCGCTGCGTCGGCTCGATGACGGCAGCCAATACCGCATCGTGAAGGTATTCCACGACGCCCAGACCCTCACGGACGACCTCACCGCGCTGGGCTGGTCAGTCCACATCCAGACCAAAGCCGGGAACTTCATCGGCATTGCAGAACCGCCGACCACCGTCGGCTGACGAGACACCGGGCTGCTCGGCTCAGCCCTTTTTGACCCCGAGACCGTGAGTCTGTCTCAACGAACCCAGTCCATGCGTCTCAGCCAACCGAGTCCACACACGTCAACGGCATGCAGGCGACTAACTTCGTTGAGACAGGACAGGTGTCCTGTGACAGCGAATCTCGTTCGATTGCCACTGAAGTTTGACCACCGGTACGTTCCTGCCACTGAACTTTGACCGTTGCGGTTTTCTTGAGCCTGGTGAGCGTTGTCGCGGGTCGTTGGGCCAGTTGTGGAGTACGCAGTTCGAGGGCGTCCAGCCGGTACGTGAGTTCCGGTGGACGAAGGATGGGGAGACCTTCCCGGGCTGGTACTTCGCGGCGACGACCGGTAGCCACGTGGGCTACGAGTCGTGGCTGGAGCGGGACTGCCTGATCTTGCTGGACCGTGATCCGAGGGTGGTCGGGATCGCCTCGCAGCCCTTCTGGTTGCACTGGCAGGACGGTCCGGAACAGCGTCGCCATGCGCCTGACTACTTCGTACGCCTTGCTGACGGGCGGGCCAGGGTGGTCGATGTCCGATCCGCGGACCGGCTGGACGATCGGACCGGGGAGGCGTTCGCGGCGACGCGTCGGGCCTGTGAGGCGGTGGGCTGGGAGTTCGCGTGGATGGGCACGCCCGAGCCGGTGTTCATGGCGAATGTGCGCTGGCTGGCCCGCTACCGGCGGACCCGCTCGGGGCGCCCGGAAGGGGTGGCGGCCGCGCTGGTGGAGGTCTTCGAGGAGCCGCTGCCGTTGTGGTCGGGAGCCGGGCGGGTGGGCGACCGGCTGCAGGTCCTGCCGGTGCTGTTCCATCTGCTGTGGTCCGGGCGGCTGGGCACGGACCTGGAGTCAGCGGTGCTGGGGGCGGACACTCTCGTCTGGACCGAGGGGCGGGCGGCATGGGCAGGATGAAGCGGCCGGGGCGGGTCGCGGTCGGTGTCCGGGTGCGGTTCGAGGGCCGGATCCGTGGAGTGCTCGCCGTTGCTGCCCAGGCGGTGACGCTGACGGACGGCGAAGAGCCGTATCGGGTCGTGCCGTTGCTCGAGTTGTTCGCGGCGGCCGATTTCGAGGTCGTGAACAGCCCGGTTCGGATGCCGTTGCCGGCGGCCTCGCTGCTGGAGGCGTTTCCCGCCCGGGAGGTGGAGAGGGCTCTGTGGTGGGAGGGCCACATCCTGGAGGTCCTGCACGGGTTGCCGCCCGAAGCCGGGCCCGGCACGGCGGTCCGGCCTGAGTACGGGCCGGAGCGGTCCTTGACCGCCCGGCAGCGGGCGAAGGCCGCTGAGCTGACTGCCGCTGGTCACAAGGTCTCTGCCAGTACGGTCGCCCACCGGCGGCGGCGCTACCAGGAACGCGGGGTGCCGGGCCTGGCCGATCACCGGCCGGTCCGCAGGACGGCCGAGTTCGGGGAGGTCGCCGATGCGGTGGTGGCCGCGATGCGGCAGGCGATCGAGGAAGCGGTGGACGCCTCGACCCGCACGGGGACGTTCATCTTGTGGCGGACCGGCGAGATCCTCGAAGAAGCACCTGACATGCAGGGGGCTGGGCTTCCCTCGCAGCGGACGCTCTACCGGCTGCTGGCGAAGCTCACCCCGGGCACCCACACGTCCGGTTCGGCGGTGACCCGCCGGTCCAGGGCCCACGGGGCCACGACGCCGCACGGGGAACTGCCCGTGTTCGCGCCGGGCGAGGTCATGCAAATCGACTCCACCCCGCTGGACGTGCTGGTCCTGCTCGACAACGGCGTCACGGGCAGAGTCGAGCTCACCGCCATGATCGATGTCGCGACCAGGACGCTGACCGCGGCGGTGCTGCGGCCGACCACGAAGGCAGTGGATGCCAGCGTGCTGCCGGCCCGCACCGTCACCCCCGAACTGATGCGGCCGGGCTGGACGGACGCGCTCAGGATGTCGCGCTCGGTGCTGCCGCACCGAAGGCTGCTGGCCCTGGACGAGCGGAAACGGCTTCCTCGGGCTCCAGAGCAGAAGGCCCCCTGCAGAGAGTGCGGCAAGAGCATGAAGATCCAGCCCGGACAGCGCTACCGCCTGTGTTCATCCGCCTGCCGACGGGCCAACTACCTCAAACACGAAGAAGAGTGGTTAGCCGAAGCAGACCCGGCCGATCCATCCGGACCACGCATCTGCCCCGTCTGCGACGGCCCGATGTTCTCAGCAGCACGCCGGACATGCTCAGACCGATGCCGCCAGCGAGCACGTCGCCAACAGCTCAGGCCGCCTCCCGCGAACCCGCCTTCGCCACCGCCGACACCACAGCCCGCACCACCACCCCAGCCACCCGAACCAGCCCACACGGCATCAACGAGACCCTGCGAGACCTGCGGAGGACCACTACCAGCAGGGCCCTGCCAGCAACAACGCCGGACGTGCTCACAGCGCTGCCGCCAGAAGGCATACCGGCAGCGGAAGGCGCAGCAGCCTTCTAGGCTGGCGCGGTGACTGATGAACAGGAGCAGGTGCAGCCGTCGGGAGTGTGGGCCACGGCGGTGGGGGTGGCCGGGGTGCGAGCGCTGGAATCCGAGCGGGAGAACGCGCTGTTCCGCGACCCACTGGCACAGGCCTTCGCCACCGCCGGCGGCCTGTGGCCCTCCTCGCCGCCGCTGCCCGATGACGAGGCCGCGCAACGCCGCCGGCGGGCCGTGTCGTACTCCATCGTCATCAGGACGAAGTTCCTCGACGACTTGTTGCAGCAGGCCTCCGCGTCCGGGGTCCGGCAGGTCGTGCTGCTCGGCGCCGGCATGGACAGCCGGGCCTTCCGGATGGACTGGCCCGAGGGCACCCGGCTGTTCGAGGTCGACACCGCCGCGCCACTGGACTTCAAGGCTTCGGTGCTGCGCCAAGAGCGCGCCGTCGCACGCTGCGAGCGGATCACCGTCGCGGTGGATCTGCGTGAGGACTGGCCAGGCGCGCTGGCCGCCGCAGGGCACGACCCGGCGGTGCCGACCGCGTGGATCGCCGAAGGACTGCTGATCTATCTGCCCGAGGACGCGGTGGAGCTGCTGCTGGCCCGGATCACCGCGCAGTCGGCGCCAGGCAGTCGGATGGGGCTGACGTTGGGCTCGCGCGGCGTGATCGAGCGCTTCGGCGCGGACGCCGTGCCGGGATCGGCGGCGTCCATGTGGGTCTCGGAGATGCCCGACGACCCGGTGGGCTGGCTGGCCGGGCACGGCTGGGAGGCCGACAGCCACACTCTGCGCGAGCGCGCTGCCGCCTACGGCCGCCCTATCAGCACCCCTCCGCAGCGCGAGGAACGGCCCGGCGGACTGATCTCGGCGGTCCGCCGGTAGAGCGCCTCCTGGCGGTCAGACTTCAGTGGCAATCGGTCAAGGTTCACTGTCACAGGACACCGGAACAGGGGCCAGGCGCGCCGGATTGGCCTTGGCCAGGGCGGCGCGGCGTCGTCTAGCGTCCGTGACATGCGTATTCGTATCGTCGACGCCTTCACCGACCGCCCTTTCGCCGGCAACCCCGCGGGTGTCGTGCTTCTGGACGCCTTCCCGGACGACGCCTGGCTGCAGAACGTCGCCGTCGAGGTCAACCACGCCGAGACCGCCTTCGCGCACCCGCTGCCGGAGGGCGGCGACGCGGACTGGGCGCTGCGCTGGTTCACCCCCGGCACCGAGGTCGACATGTGCGGCCACGCCACGCTCGCCACCGCGCACGTCCTGCACTCCACGGGGGTGACCACTGGCCCGGTCAGGTTCGCCACGCGCAGCGGCGTACTCGTCGCGGCCCCGCGGGACGACGGCTCGTACACCCTCGACTTCCCGACGGCCCCGCTCACCGGGGAACCGGCGCCGGCGGGGCTCGCGGAGGCGCTCGGCGCCGAGCCGGTCTCCGTGCACGACACGGGCCGCTTCGTCGGCGACCTCGTGGTCGAACTGGCCGACGAGAAGACGGTCCGGGCCCTCGCCCCCGACCTCAAGGCGCTCGTCGGGCTCTCCGCGCGCGGCATCATCGCGACGGCCCGCGCCGAGGACCCGTCGCGGGGCTACGACTTCGTCTCGCGCTGCTTCTTCCCGGACGTCGGAATCGACGAGGACCCGGTCACCGGCAGCGCGCACACGGCCCTCGCCCCGTTCTGGGCGAAGCGGCTCGGCCGCACCGTCCTCACCGGTCTGCAGGCGTCGGCGCGCACCGGCCTGGTCCGCGTCGACCTGCGCGGCGAGCGCACGCTGCTCAGCGGTCGCGCCGTCACCACCATCGAGGGCGAACTACTGGTGTAGCGGACCGGCGCAGTGCTCAGGCGGTGGGCAGCCAGTCCACCTTGCCCGCGAGCAGGGCGTATCCGACGAACGCGCCGATGTCCAACAGGGAGTGGGCCACGACCAGTGGCCCGACCCTCCCCCAGCGCCGGTACAGGTAGGCGAAGACGACGCCCATCGCGAGGTTGCCGAAGAACCCGCCGATGCCCTGGTACAGGTGGTACGAGCCGCGCAGCACGGACGAGGCGACCAGCGCCGTGCCGGGCGTCCACCCCAACTGGCGGAGTCTGCGCAGCAGATACCCGACGACGATGACCTCTTCCAGTACGGCGTTCTGCACCGCCGACAGGATCAGCACCGGGTACTTCCACCACACGTCGGGCAGCGCCTCCGGCACCACCGTCAGATTGAAGCCGAGGCCGCGCGCCGCGAGGTAGAACGCGATGCCGGTGCTGCCGATGACGGCGGCCAGCCCGGCGCCGCGCGCCCCGTCGAACCACGGCCGCGTCCGGTCGAAGCCGATCGTGCGCAGGCCCGCGCCCTCACGCAGCAGGAAGTGCGCGACCAGCGCGACGGGCACCAGCGCGCTCGCGATCCCGAACAGCTGCCACGCGAGATCGAGCCACGGCCTGCCGGGCGCCGCCGACGCGTTGAGCGTGGCCGCCTGGTCCTTGAGACCGCCCGGTTTCGTGACCGAGCCCACAAAGCTGATCAGGGCGGACACCCCGCTCGCGCCGAGCGACAGCCCCAGTACGAGAAGCGTCTCGTCCCGCAAGATTCGTCGCGGGAGCCCCCCGCCGGGAAGAGAATCAGCCACCGTCCCCGCCTCCACCTGCACACCTGCCTTACTTGTGTAATCCCGCCGCATCCCCCACGCCGCCCCGCTAGGGTTCGAATGCAGGTACGAAGATCGCGCGCGACAGGCCGAGGGGGCGGACACCGCTGTGCGGCGCACCTCCCCCTTGCTTGCTCCACCGCTTATATCGCAACTGCCTACACGGCTCAGGGAGGGGCACCACCGTCATGGGACGTCACAGCAGCATGCCCGACGCACACGGGCCGGCCGAGGCCGACCCGCGCCCCCGCTCGCGGGGCCGTTCGGTGGCCATCGCGACGGCCCTCGTCCTCACCGTCGCGGCCGGTACGGCGCTCGCGGTCCGCAGCGACCTGCTGGACCTAGGGGACGCGTGCGGAAGAACGGTGCACCTGGACGTCGTCGCGTCGCCGGACATGGCGCCCGCCCTGCGCACCGCCGCCGACCGGGCCCGCCGGCAGAACGTCACCTCGGACGGCAGCTGCCTCGACGTCGCCGTCACCCCGCGCGACTCGTACAAGGTCGCCGACGCCCTGCGGGCCGGCAAGGGCAGGCCCGACTACCAGGTGTGGGTGCCCGACTCGGACCTGTGGGTCCAGCGCGTCGGGCAGACCGCGAAGGCGACGAAGGTCAGCGCGGCCGGGAACGTCGCCAAGTCGCCGATCGGCGTCGGCATGGTGCCGTCGGCGGCGAAAGGGTTCGGCTGGCCGAAGAGGACGTACACCTGGACGCAGCTGACCGGCGCCGCGATGGCCGACGACAAGGTGCGCCTCGGCGCCGCCGACCCGGCCCGCAGCTCCACGGGCCTGCTCGCGCTCACCAAGGTGACGGGCGCCGCGAAGAAGTCCCGCGACGGCGACACCCGGGCCGCCGCCATGGCGAAGGTCCTCTCGCAGCGCACGTCCGACAGCGACGGCCAGTTGATGGAGACGGTGGCCCGCGACTCCTCCGGCACCGAGGAGGGCAACCCGCGCCGCAGCCAGGCGCTGATCCTCTCCGAACAGGCGGCTTTCGCGCACAACGCCGGGGCGGCCGACGGCGCCTCCCTCGAGCTCTTCTACCCGAAGGACGGCTCACCCGAGCTGAACTACCCGTTCACGCTGGTCGGCGGGGACGCTCTGAGCACCGAGCAGAGCCGCGCCGCCGTCCGCTTCATGACGCTGCTCACCGCCCCCGACGGCCGCGCGGTCCTCGCCAAGCACGGCTTCCGCACCGACGGCGGCGGCTCACCGGAGGCGGTCGCCGCCCAGGCCGGCGCCCACTCCCCGCAGCCGTACACGGAACCCACCTCGCAGCCGCCCGCCGACGAGGAGATCGAGGAGACCCTCGGCATGTGGACGATCACGGTGCAGAGCGCCCGGATCACCACGGTCGTGGACGCCTCGGGCTCGATGGCGAACCTGGTGCCGGGCCGTGGCCAGTCCCGCATGGAGGTGACGAAGGCGTCGATGCTGGCGGCCCTGTCGACGTTCACGCCCGAGGACGAGATCGGCATGTGGGAGTTCTCCACGCTGCTCGACGGCGCCCGCGACTACAAGAAGCTGGTCCCGACCGAGCGCCTCGGCGACCGCAAGGGCTCCGCCACCCAGCGCGACCGGCTCTCCGCCGCGTTCACCGCCCTGCAGCCCGTCGCGGGCGGTGCGACGGGCCTGTACGACACGACGCTCGCCGCCTACAAGGAGGCGACGGCGTCGTACCGCGGCGGCAAGTTCAACGCCGTCGTCCTGGTCACCGACGGCGTCAACGAGGACCCGGGCTCCCTGTCCCGCTCCACCCTCCTCAGGCAGCTCGAGAACCTCACCGACCCGGAGCGCCCGGTGCCGCTCATCGCCATCGCGGTCGGCCCGGACACCGACAAGGACGAGGTCGAGCAGATCGCCGAGGCGACCGGCGGCTCCGGTCACCAGGTCAGCGACCCCGCCGACATCCAGCAGGTCATCCTCAAGGCCATCGTCCAGGCGGGCGCCGAGAGCAACTGACGTCGCGGGGCCCGTTCAGCGCAGCGGGACCGCGGGCGTCGGCAGCCCCACCGGCCAGGTGTGCACGGGCTCACCCGAGTGCATCAGCTCGGCGTACCGGCGCGTGGTCGCCGCGAGCGCCGCCTCCCGCTCCAGACCGCTCTCGAGCGCCCGGTGGTACGTCGCCGCCTGCCACGACGCGCCGTTCGTCCGCCGCTCACAGCGCCCCTCGATCACGCCCAGGTAGAAGTCGCGGTCGGCGGGTTCCACCCCCCAGGCGTCGAGCCCGGCGGCCGCGAGCGGCAGCAGCTCCTCCCGTACGAGGGTGGTGGCCGCCACCTGCTCGGTGCCGCCGCGCCGGCCCTGGCGCGGCCACTCCAGGCGCGCGTCGATCCCGTGGCGGCACGCGGTGTCGAAGTTGCGGGCGGCCGCTTCGAAGGACAGCCGCGACCACACGGGGCGCGACTCCTCCGCGAGCGCCCGTACGAGCCCGTAGTAGAAGGCGGTGTTGGCGACGACGTCGGTGACGGTGGGCCCGGCCGGCAGCACCCTGTTCTCCACGCGCAGGTGCGGGACACCGTCGGCGATGTCGTACACGGGCCGGTTCCAGCGGTACACGGTGCCGTTGTGCAGCACCAGCTCGGCGAGGGCCGGCACGCCGCCCTTGTCGAGCACCTCGAGCGGCTGTTCGTCGTCCAGGATGGGAAGGAGCGGCGGGAAGTACTTCAGGTTCTCCTCGAAGAGGTCGTACGCCGAGTCGATCCACCGCTCCCCGAACCAGGTCCGCGGCCGCACCCCCTGCGCCTGCAGCTCGGGCGGGCGCACGTCCGTGGACTGCTGGAACAGCGGGGGCCGCGACTCCCGCCAGACCTCACGCCCGAACAGGAACGGCGAGTTGGCCCCCATCGCGATCTGCACCCCGGCGACCGCCTGCGCCGCGTTCCACACCGCGCCGAACCGGTTCGGCGTGACCTGGAGGTGCAGCTGAACGGAGGTACAGGCCGCCTCCGGCACGATCGAGGAGGACGTGGTGGTCAGCCGCTCCACACCGTCGATGTCGAGCTGGAAGTCCTCACCGCGCGCGGCGACCATCTGTTCGTTGAGCAGGGTGTAGCGGTCGACGTCCGACAGGTTCGCGGAGACGAGATCGTCCGGCTGCAACGTCGGCAGAATGCCGATCATCACGATCCCCGCATGGACCTCGTTCGCCTTTCGGTGGGCATAGTTGAGCCCCGTGCGCAGCTCCTCGGCGAGCTGGTCGAGAACTCGTCCGGCGAGCCGGTGCGGCGCAATGTTCACTTCTAGATTGAACATCGCCAGTTCCGTCTGGAAATCCCGGCTCGCGATGCGCTCCAGTACTTCCGCATTCATCATTCGCGGCAGCCCGTCGGGCCCCGCTAGATTCAGCTCGATCTCCAGTCCCATGAGGTTTTTGGGGCGGTCGAACCGCTTCTCCTCCAGGAGTCGCCCGAGCCCCTCCAGGCACTCCTTCACCTTCTGGCGGTAGTGCCGCCGATCCGCCGGATCGACCGCGCCCGCAGCGACCTTCTCCCCCATGGGAGCTTCCTTCCTCGCCAGGGCAGCCCGATGATCCGGCCGCGCGTCCACGGTGGATGATGCCCCACAGATGTGATCGATAACGCCCCGCGCGGGCCCGCGGAGCAGTACGCTCAGAGCGCTTACCCCGAGGCACATTCCCTAGGCATGCAGCTTTTCGCAGATTCATCTACGAACATCTGGTAAAAAACGCCGACGAGATTCAGCCGTCCGCCCGAACGGGCAAAGTGCAGGTCAAGAGGGTGGGGTCCACGAGAAATCGACGTGACACCGACAAAACACCGTCCGGGTGACGTCTCGATAGCACCTTGCGGACACATGCCGCACTGCTAGCGGAAACATCGTGTGAACACGCGTCGTATAAACTCCGCGGACGAGACAGAGAGTTGGCGCCCGTGTCGAGGCCCCCGCCCCCTCTGGCCCGCGTAACGCAGCGCACTTCGCGCACCGAGCAGCAGACAGCGCCGTCCGCTCTTCCCGCACCGCCCTCGCACCACGTGCCTGTCGAATGAGAGGCGACCCACCATGCCGCTGCATGTCCCCCCGGCTCCCGCGCCCGCTCTCCGCACCGTCCTCACCGCCCTGGGTTCCCCCACCGCGGTCCGTGAGGCCCGCACCCCGTCCCTGCGCGCCGCGCAGGGCCCCGTGAGCCCTGAACTCCCTTTGCCCGTCTACGTGTTGGACCGCATCACCGAGACCACGTCCGCGGGCGGCCACCCGTCGCCCGCCCGCCTCGCCGGCTGGCGCTTCCTGGTCCGCTGCGGGGACCGGGCGGTGGCCGCCGCCGACACGATGCTCACCGCGGACGGCTGGGCCTTCTCACACTTCTTCGAAGGCCCCTACGTGAAATCCACCGAACGCGCCCTGCGCCAGGCCGAACCCCTGGCCAAGACCTACCAGCCGCGGCTGCTCTCGGTCCCGGAGCTGTACATGCTCACCCTGTGGCTGCACGGCGACCACACCGCGGACACGGTCGACGGCATCCCGGCCGCCGACGACATCCTGATCCCCCTCGCACCGGCGCCACCGGGCATCGCCGCCCACCGCCCGCACCGCGTCGCGGAGCTCCTCCCGGTCCTGGCCCTGCGCCTGACCCCGTCGCGAGCCGCCCTGCTCGCCTGACCCGCGCCCACCCCTGTGCCCCGCGCCGCCGCCGTCCGGCCGCGGGGCACAGCCCTGTCCGGGCGGTCCGGAGCGGACTAGTCCGGTCCGGCCACCCCGAACCACCCGAAGAGGCAGTGCAGTTGGACTGAACCGCCCGCAAGGGTGACGCGTCTGAATCCAGTGAGGACCGCTGCAACGAAATCCCTGCGGATTGACGCCCACAGGGCAACACTGGGTTCCGACCGACCGAAACGGGGGGCGGCCATGAACACGCATTCAAGCCGCAGCACAGACGCCGACATCATCGAGATCACTACGCAGCGAAAGAACCCACCCATGTGCCAGCACCAGCCGTCGTGCCCCACAGCAGAATCCGCGGACAGGGAGGCCGCCCTTCCGGTGGCTCACCACCCGGAGCAGGGCTGGAGCCTGCTGTGCAACGGGGTCCTGCTCTTCGAGGACACCGGGGAACTCCTCCCCAACGGCACGATCATCGCCCCGCACCGCCCGCTGGCAACGGTAGTGACAGCCGCGTAGAGGCACCACGCGCCCCACGGGCGCGGGAAACTGCGCGACCGGCCACGTACGAAGGCAGGCCGCGCAGTCACCGCAACCCTCACGCCTCGTAGGCGTCCAAGGGCGGGCACGAACACACCAGGTTCCGGTCACCGAAGGCCTGGTCAATACGCCGGACAGGCGGCCAGTACTTGTCGGAGGCCGCGACCCCCGCGGGGAAGACACCTTCCTCGCGGCTGTACGCGTGCGCCCACTCCCCGCCGAGCATCCCGGCCGTGTGCGGAGCGTTCCGCAGGGGGTTGTCGTCCGCCGGCCACTCGCCGGAGGCGACCCGCTCGACCTCGCCGCGAATGGCGATCATCGCGTCGCAGAACCGGTCGAGTTCGTCGATGTCCTCGCTCTCGGTCGGCTCGATCATCAGCGTCCCCGCCACCGGGAACGACATGGTCGGCGCGTGGAACCCGTAGTCGATGAGGCGCTTGGCGATGTCGTCGACGGTGACGCCGGTCGCCTTCGACAGCGGCCGCAGGTCGATGATGCACTCGTGCGCGACGAGCCCGCCGGGCCCGGTGTACAGCACCGGGAAGTGCGGTTCGAGCCGCTTGGCGATGTAGTTGGCGGAGAGCACGGCGACCTGCGTCGCCCGCTTCAGCCCCTCGCCCCCCATGAGACGCACGTACGACCACGAGATCGGCAGGATGCCCGCCGAACCCCACGGCGCGGCCGAGATCGGCCCGACGCCGGTCTCGGGGCCCGCGGCCGGCTGCATCGGGTGGTTCGGCAGGTACGGCGCGAGGTGCGCGCGCACACCGACCGGGCCGACGCCCGGGCCACCGCCGCCGTGCGGGATGCAGAACGTCTTGTGCAGGTTCAGGTGCGAGACGTCGCCGCCGAAGTGCCCCGGCTTGGCGAGCCCGACCAGCGCGTTGAGGTTGGCCCCGTCCACGTAGACCTGGCCGCCCGCGTCGTGCACGGCGGCACAGATGTCGGCGACGTGCTCCTCGAAGACACCGTGCGTCGACGGGTACGTGATCATGAGGACGGAGAGCTGGTCCGTGTACTGCTCGATCTTGGCGCGCAGGTCCTCGACGTCGATCTCGCCGTCGTCGGCGGTCTTCACGACGACGACCTTCATGCCGGCCATCACGGCGCTCGCCGCGTTCGTACCGTGCGCGGAGGACGGGATGAGGCAGACGGTGCGCTGCTCGTCGCCGTTGGCGCGGTGGTAGCCCCGTACGGCGAGGAGCCCGGCCAGCTCGCCCTGCGAACCGGCGTTCGGCTGCAGCGACACCTTGTCGTACCCGGTGACCTCGGCGAGGCGCTCCTCCAACTCCGTGATGAGCGTGAGGTAGCCCTGCGCCTGCTCGGCCGGGGCGAAGGGGTGCAGCTGGCCGAACTCGGGCCAGGTCACCGGCTCCATCTCGGTCGTCGCGTTGAGCTTCATCGTGCAGGAGCCCAGCGGGATCATGCCGCGGTCGAGCGCGTAGTCACGGTCGGCGAGCTTGCGCAGGTAGCGCAGCATCGCGGTCTCCGAGCGGTGCTGGTGGAAGACGGGGTGCGCGAGGATCTCGTCGCCGCGCAGCGCCGACCCGGGCAGCACGTCCGCGACCTCGGCGTCCAGCGCCTCCACGTCCCCCTCGACGCCGAACGCGCCCCAGACGATGTGCAGCCGGCTGCGCGTGGTGGTCTCGTCACAGGCGGCGGAGACGTGGTCGGCGTCGACCTGGCGCAGGTTGACCCCGCGCTCGCGCGCGGCCCGCACCACCTGAGCGGCCTGACCCGGCACCCGTACGGTCACGGTGTCGAAGTACGTCCCGTGCACGACCTCGAGGCCGCCCGCCGTCAGACCGGCGGCGAGCAGGGTGGCGTAGCGGTGGGTACGCTGCGCGATGGAGCGCAGGCCGTCGGGTCCGTGGTAGACGGCGTACATGCCGGCCATGACGGCGAGCAGCACCTGCGCCGTACAGATGTTGCTCGTGGCCTTCTCGCGGCGGATGTGCTGCTCACGCGTCTGCAGGGCGAGGCGGTACGCCTTGTTGCCGTCGGCGTCGACGGAGACACCCACGAGACGGCCGGGCAGGGATCGCGCGAACTTCTCGCGTACGGCCATGTAACCGGCGTGCGGGCCGCCGAAGCCCATCGGCACACCGAACCGCTGCGTCGTACCGACGGCGATGTCGGCGCCCAGCTCGCCGGGCGAGGTCAGCAGCGTGAGAGCGAGCAGGTCGGCGGCGACGGTGACGACGGCGCCGAGCTCGTGCGCCTGGTCGATGACGGGCTTGATGTCGCGGACGGCACCGGAGGCGCCCGGGTACTGCACGAGCACGCCGACGACACCGCGCTCCGCGACCTCGGCGGGGATGCCGTCGCTCAGGTCGGCGACGACGATCTCGACACCGGTCGGCTCGGCGCGCGTCTGTATGACGGCGGTGGTCTGCGGCAACGCGTCGGCGTCCACCACATACACGCCGTTCTTGACCTTGCCGACGCGCCGCGACAGGGCCATGGCCTCGGCGGCGGCGGTGCCCTCGTCGAGCAGCGAGGCGCCGGAGGTCGGCAGGCCGGTCAGCTCCGCGACCATCGTCTGGAAGTTGAGCAGCGCCTCCAGGCGGCCCTGCGAGATCTCCGGCTGGTACGGCGTGTAGGCCGTGTACCAGGAGGGGTTCTCCATGACGTTGCGCAGGATGACGGGCGGGGTGAACGTCCCGTAGTAGCCGAGGCCGATCATCGAGCCGAGAACCTGGTTGCGGTCGGCGAGGGAGCGCAGCTCGGCGAGGACCTCGGCCTCGGTCCGGGCGGCCGGCAGCTCCAGCGCCTCGGCGCTCTTGATCACATCCGGCACCGCGGCCGCCGTCAGCTCGTCGAGCGAGCCGTAGCCGACCTGCGCGAGCATCTTGGCCTGCGCGGCGTCGTCCGGACCGATGTGGCGCTGCTCGAAGGGGATTCCCTGCTCCAACGCGGAGAGCGGAGTGCGGCTGGCTGTCATTGCGGAGGCCTCCTGGTCACTACGACCTGCGAGGGGCACCACGGCGCGGGTGCCCGGACGGCCTCCCCCTCTGTCATCTCAACCTGAGAGCTTCACCGGCCCGCTCCGTACGTGTGGGACGCGCACGGGACACACCGGCTTTCACCGTCGGTGAGGGTGGGGAACGTGCCCCCGCCCTGCTTTCCAGAGTGACCTCGTCCGTGCGGTACGTGGGCCTGAGAGATTCCGGGGAGGATTTGCTCCTTCGGCGCCTCCGACCTCGATCGGAGACTCTCCCGCACAGGGTCAGCAGCCGCTCGCCAGCGTACCAGCGGCAGTATGACCGCAGCCCCCGAGTGGCCGCCCTGCCAGAAGTACTCTTTCGTAGTGCTTACAACCGATTTCATAGCGCTTACGGACGAGTTCACCATCGCCACCCGAGCGAGTCTGTAGCGTTTCCAGACGAGTCGCGACCTGCTGGAGGGCCCGTGCAGACCGACATCGATCCGCGCAATCTGATCGGCCGCAAAGCGTTCGACCGCAACGGAACCAAGATCGGCACGATCGACGAGGTCTATCTCGACGACGCCACCGGCATCCCGGAATGGGCGGCGATACGCACCGGCCTCTTCAGCCGCGACGCCTTCATCCCGCTGGCCCCCAGCCGGCTCGTCGACGGCACCCTGCGCGTTCCCTTCGAGCGGTCGCTGATCAAGGACTCCCCCGACTTCGGCGTGGGCCGCCACCTCTCCCCCGAGCAAGAGCTCCAGCTCTACCACCACTACGGCCTGGACACGACGGTCCCCCGGCCCCCGGACACGGAGTTCGGCCACATCGCGGGCAAAGACCCCGAGCGCCCCTGACCCACCCCACCCAGCGGCCAGGCCCCCGCCGCCGACACCACACCCCGAGCCCTCGCGGAAGCGGCCAGCCCGAACCCGGCGACCGTCCGATCCCCTTGGCCCCTCGGCCTCTCGCCCCTTCACCCCCGGCGAACCCACATGCCGCAGCGCTTTCCATCGCCTCTCCGCGCATGGCGCCCCGCCGCACCAGCGGCGAAGCAGCTCACCCCCTTCCCGGTGCCCCCGGCACTCCGCGGCCCTGCCCCAGCCAACTCGGCACCGGGCCCGGCCCTGCCTCCCACCAGCCGTCGACGCTCCACCAATACCGTGCGGCCCTCCAGGACGCCCTCCTCAGGACACTCCCCGCACCCCGGGCTCCTCCGCGCCTTCCACCCCCTCCACCAGCGGCAGCGGTTCCGCCGGCTCCAGCAGCGGGTCGTCCACCAGGAACGTGCGGACCCGGCCGGGAACCGCCTCGTACGGTGTTTCGAAGCGGACCGTCACCCGCCCTAGACCGCTGCCCTGGACCCAGCCGGGGCCGTACTCCGCGTGCCGGACGTCGTGCCCGGCCATGTACCGCCGCTCGACCGGCGCGGCGGGCACCTCCACCGGCTCGGCCCGCTCCTGCGGCACCTCGACCGCGTTCCCCGCTCCCCGCACCTCCTCCTCGGCGGCAGCCGCCTGCGCGAACAGGTCCTCCTGCGTGAAGTCGGCGAGGCCGCTCACCCCGACCCCGAGCAGACGCACCCCGCCCGTCGTGTCCACGGCCTCCAGGAGGCGCGCGGCAGCCTCCCGCACCACCCCGGGGTCGTCCGTGGGCCCGCGCAGCGTCTCGGAGCGCGTCAGCGTGGAGAAGTCGTAGCGCCGCACCTTCAGGACCACGGTCCGGCCCGACCGCCCGGCCGCCCGCAGCCGCTCCACGCACCGGTCGGCGAGCCGCTGGACCTCACCCCTCACCCGCACCCGCTCGTGGATGTCCACGTCGTACGTGTCCTCGACCGACACCGACTTGGAGTCCCGCTCGGCGACGACGGGCCGGTCGTCGTGGGCCAGCGCCATCGCGTACAGATGCGCCCCGTGCGACTTCCCGAGCAGCCGGACCAGCTCGTCCTCGCCCGCTTCGGCGATCTCCGCGACGGTGAGGATCCCGGCCCGGCGCAGATGATCCCCGGTGGCGGGCCCGACCCCGGGCAGGATCCGTACGGACTTCGGGCCGAGCAGTGCCCGCTCGGTCCCCGGCCGTATCAGCACGAGCCCGTCCGGCTTGGCCTCCTCGGACGCGATCTTCGCCAGCATCTTGGACGCGGCGATCCCGACGGACCCGGTGAGCCCGGTGACCCGGCGGATGTCCGTGCGCAGCCGCACCCCGACCGCCTCCGCGGACGCCTCGTCCCAGGCCACCTCACCGGCCTCCAGATCGACGAACGCCTCGTCGAGGCTCAAGGGCTCCACCAGCGGCGAAAGCTCCCGCAGAAGCCCCATCACCTGCTCGCTGATCTCCCGGTACAACCGGAACCGCGGCACCAGGTACGCGGCGTGCGGGGCGAGCCGCCGCGCCTGCCCCATCGGCATCGCCGAGTGCACCCCGAACTTCCGCGCCTCGTACGACGCGGTGGCCACCACACCGCGCGGCCCGAGCCCGCCCACGACCACGGCCTTCCCGCGCAGGCTCGGCTTGGCCGCCTGCTCCGCCGAGGCGTAGAAGGCGTCCATGTCGAGATGCAGGATCGTCGGCGCGGCTCTCACGTCACCGATGCTGCCCTACGCCACTGACAACGCGGCCGCGGGGACGTCAGACGGCCCTGTTGCGCCGCCTCGCCAGCTCGTCCGCCGGGTTCTGCCCGACCAGCGTCTCGCCCGTGTCCACCCGCTCCCCGTGCAGCTGCGAGAGGGCGTGGTCCACGTCCCGCCAGACCACGCCCACCGCGATGCCGAAGATCCCCTGCCCGCCCTGGAGCAGCTCGTGCACCTCGGCCGGTGACGTGCATTCGTAGACGGTCGCGCCGTCGCTCATGAGCGTCATGCGCTCCAGATCGGTGAAGCCCTGCTCCCGCAGGTGCTGCACGGCCGTGCGGATGTTCTGCAGTGAGACCCCCGTGTCCAGGAACCGCTTGACGACCTTCAGGACGACGACGTCCCGGAAGCTGTAGAGCCGCTGTGTCCCCGACCCGTACGCGGCCCGCACGCTCGGCTCGACCAGACCGGTCCTGGCCCAGTAGTCGAGTTGTCGATAAGTGATCCCGGCCGCCGCGCACGCGGTCGGCCCGCGATATCCGATCTGCTCGGACGCCGCGTCGCCGCTCTCCCCCGCCCCCGGCACCGCAGACACTGTCTGCGGGCGCTGCGGAGTGTGATCGGCCGTGCTGCCGTGAAACGAGTACGGACCGCCCGTCGCCGTACCGTCGCCGCTGCTTCTCACGCCGACCTCCTCTGTGACCTGCCTTCACGACGGTAGGCAGTCACAAGGGGTGCGTCAACGAACGCCACACTCGCCACGCCGAGTGATAATCACCCTACGAGTGGTTTCCCGTGTCCCGCCGCGGGGAAAGGCTAGCCGAATGTGCCGAAACGGCCGGTCACTGGCTGTTGGTCCCGAAATCCTCGGGCGAGATCTGGTCGAGGAACTCGCGGAACTTCTCCACCTCGTCCTCCTGCTCGTCGGGGATCGCGATCCCCGCGTCGTCCAGGACCCCGTCGCTGCCGAAGATCGGCGTCCCGGTGCGCAGCGCCAGCGCTATGGCGTCGGACGGGCGGGCGCTGACCTCGACCCCGCTCGCGAACACCAGTTCCGCGTAGAAGACCCCGTCCCGCAGGTCGGTGATGCGTACTTCGGTGAGCTCCTGCCCGACCGCCTCCAGCACGTCCTTGAACAGGTCGTGCGTCAGCGGCCGCGCCGGGGCCATGCCCTGCTGGGCGAAGGCGATCGCCGTCGCCTCCCCCGGTCCGATCCAGATGGGGAGGTAACGGTCGCCTCCCACTTCACGCAGGAGCACGATCGGCTGGTTGGAGGGCATTTCCACCCGGACACCTACGACGTCGAGCTCGTTCACACAGCAACCCTAGGACGTGCCCGGCCGGTTTGGGTAGTCGGGCATGCGCCGCGGCCGGGGTCCACGGCTTGTGCCCACCCCTGCGATCAGGGCAGACGCACGCCAAGTGCAGTTTGCACCAGAGCGGCGTGCAGCCGCACGGTGAGGCCCGCCAGCTCCTTGGCCCGCGCCTGCGCGAGGGCCCTGGTCTGCGGATTGCGGTGCACCTTGAGCGGCGCGACGACGGAGTCGACGAGTCCGGCCTCCCGGTCGGCGGCCGCCCGCATGACCCGCAGATGCCGCGGCTCGATGCCGAACCGGCCGAGTTCGCCCACCAGCTCGGCGACCGATACGGCCGTGGCGTCGTAACCGCCGTCCGGCAACGGGGCGATGAGCCCGTACGACTCCCACTCAACGAGGTCCCCCTCGTCGATCCCCGCGGCGGCGAGCAGCGCGTCCCGGCCCACGCGCGCGGCCGTGGGAGCGCTCTCGCTCTCGTCTCCGGCGTCACCGGGCTTTCCCGGGGCGGGCGCGGACGGTGTCTCACCCCGCTCCAGGGCGTCGAGCTGCTCCTTGATGACCTTCAGGGGCAGATAGTGGTCCCGCTGCATCCGCAGGACGTGGGCGAGGCGCTCGACGTCGTCCGCGCTGAACTTGCGGTAGCCCGACGGCGTCCGCTGCGGCTCGACGAGGCCCTCGGACTCCAAGAACCTGATCTTGGAGATGGTGACCTCGGGAAACTCTTCGCGCAACACGTTCAGTACGGTGCCGATGCTCATCGACCGACTGCCCGCGGTGGCGGTGCCCGATCCGGCACCGCCCCTCGGTGTATGAAGCATGGACCTTCCTGAGGTTGGCTGGGTCAGATACCCCGCTGGCTCGCGTAGAAGACCAGCCGGTACTTGCCGATCTGCACCTCGTCACCGTTGTTGAGCAGCACCGAGTCGATGCGCTCACGGTTCACGTACGTCCCGTTGAGGCTGCCGACGTCGGAGACGGTGAAGGAGCCGTCCTGCTGGCGCCGGAACTCCACGTGGCGGCGCGACACGGTCACGTCGTCGAGGAAGATGTCGCTCTGCGGGTGGCGCCCCGCCGTGGTGAGGTCGCCGTCCAGGAGGAAGCGGCTGCCCGAGTTGGGGCCGCGGCGCACCACCAGGAGCGCGGAGCCCAGCGGCAGCGCGTCGACCGCGGCCTGCGCCTCGGGCGACAGGGCGGGCAGCTGCGTCTGTCCCGTGGCCTCGGGGTCGTAGGACTCGAGACCCGAGATGGAGATCGTGGACGTCGTCTCCGACGGTCCCTCGGGCGCGGCGCCACCGCGCAGCGGCGCCCCGCAGTTGGAGCAGAACCGGCTGTTCTCGCCGTTGCGGTTCCCGCACCTCGTACACACCAGGGCAGACATGGACGGATCCTCCTGCCGCGGCTGCCCCGCGGGGGCCTGGGACGCGTACGGGCCGGAGCCGAACTGTCCACCCGTACCTGAGGCTGACGGTTCCCCGAAACCTATGCGGCCGCCACCGGCAGGGTCAACAGACGACGCGCCCTGGCCACCCACCTGGTCCCGGAACAGCGGGCGCTCGCCCACCTGCGTCTCCGGCACATCTCCCTGGCGCGACGCACGGTGACGGTTGTCCTCACGCGCGCTCTTGCCGAACAACTTCGCAAACAACTTCACGGGCGATTCCCCTTGACCGAAACAGACCCGCCCGTGGGGCAGGACGAACCCTGACTGCACACATCGGCGTACATCATGGACACGGACATCCTCACAACGTCCGGATCCGCCAAACAGTTTCCACCACACACCCCGTCTCCGGTGCGGCGACCCCCCGCAACCTCATGCCCTTGCACGACATCCCCCACGCCTCTTCGCCTCACTCGGAGGACGACCGAGCGTAATCAGGCTGCCGCGCCGCCCGCAAGGCGTCCACGACGATCTTCTGGGAGCGGTTCACCACCACGGTGGCCTGCTCCTTCTCCAGCGTCTGCACCACACCTCCGGGGATGTTGAGGGCCGGCTCGAGGTCCTGCGGCTTGCCGATCACCTTGAAGACGTACGGCTGACCGATCTTCTGCCCGTCCACGCTGACCCCCTTCCCTCCACTCGCGTCCGTCAGATACGTGTTGGCCACGACGCGCACGTCGTTCACCTGGATCGCCTCGGCGCCCGCCGCCCGCAGCTCCTGCACCGCGTCGAGCAGCATGTCCGCCTCGACGGCCCCCTTCGAGTCGGTGACCGTCAGGGTGATCCCGGGGCCCTGCGCGGCGACGGTGCCCGCCAGGATGCCGAGCTGCTTCTCCTTCTCCACCGTCTGCTTGCGCGCCTCCTCGGCCTGGTCCGAGCTGTTCTCCAGCTCGGTCCGCTGGTCCTCGAGACCTTGCTTCTCATCTTCCAGACGCTGAGTGCGGTCATCGAGTTCATCGAGGATACGAACAAGATCCTCTTGTCGTGCGCCGCGCAACGCGCTGTTGTCGTCACTGTTGGACCGCACCTGGATGGCGAGCCCGAGGCCGAGGACGAACAGCAGCACCGCCACGGTCAGTTGCGCGCGCGACACGCGCGGCGGCCACAGCCCCTGCACGAGCCGCTGCCGCCCGGTGAGCCCCGCCTCGTCGCCCGGCTCCCGCGCCGCCGCCTGCGCCGACGCCTCGCTGCTCACGGGGACCTCGGCGGGCAGCTCCTTGCGGTACCGGTGCTGCTCCCTGCTCTGGGCGTGCTCGGCATGTTTGCCGTGCTCCGTGTGGTTGCCGTGCTCCGTGTTGTCGGCGTGCTTGCCGTGCTCCGTACTCATCGGCGTCACGCCCTGAAGACGTGCCGGCGGATGGCGGCCGCGTTGGAGAAGATGCGGATGCCGAGCACGACGACGACGCCCGTGGACAGCTGCGCGCCGACGCCCAGCTTGTCGCCCAGGAAGACGATGAGCGCGGCCACGACCACGTTCGACAGGAACGACACGACGAACACCTTGTCGACGAAGATCCCGTCCAGCATGGCGCGCAGCCCGCCGAACACCGCGTCGAGCGCCGCGACGACGGCGATCGGGAGGTAGGGCTCCACCACTGCCGGCACCTCGGGCCGGACGAACAACCCGACCACGACTCCCACGACGAGGCCCAGTACGGCGATCACGATGTGCCCTTCTGCTCTGCTCTCGGCTGTGCTGTACGTACGATCACGCTGGGTGCGGCGGGCAGCTGGACGTCGTCCTGGGCCGAGATGCTGGTCCGGATCCCGAAGTTCTCCTGCAACGCGTGCAGATACAGCCCGTCGGAACTGTTCTGGAACCGGGTGCTCAGCCGCCGGCCGTCCCCCACCGCGAGCACCGTGTACGGCGGCACCAGCGGCTTGTTGTCGACCAGTATCGCGTCACCCGCGGCCCTGATCGCGGACAGGGCGGTGAGCCGCTGCCCGTTGATGCTGACGGCCTCGGCGCCGGACTCCCACAGGCCGTTGATCACGCGCTGCATGTCGCGGTCGCGCACCCGCCCGGTGTCGGAGAACCCGGCGCTCTCCCGCGGCCCGCTCCCGCCGCCGGACTCCGCCGACTTGGCGTCGTCGACGACGAGTTTGACCCCGGGCCCGTGCACAGGAACGGCGCCCGACAGGACACCCGTCAACTCGCCTTGCTCACCGCCGTGTTTCTTCAGCGCCTCGCGCTGCATCTCCCCCACATCGGTCCGCAGCGAGTCGACCCGGCTCTCCAACTTGTCCGCGGAGGCGGTCTCCTCGTTGATGCGGTCGATCAGCTCCTCGCGCTCCTTGGCGACCACCGGCGCGGCGACCCGGGCCTGCGCGGCTCCCACGGTCACGACGAGCGCGGCGAGCACGAGCCCCGCCGCGAGGCCAAGCTTCGCGCGCAGCGTCTTCGGCAGTCCGCTCTGCCCCGAGGCCCGCATACGGGCCGTGGCTTCCGCGTACCCGTCGTCCAGGCTGTGGTCCATGACATTGGTCAGCAACGACATGGAGGCGTCAGGGCGCGGAGGGCGCTGAGGAGTGCTCCGAACGGGGGGCTGCTGCGGCATGCCGCACATCGTCGCACGTCGCGGCCGTTACCTCCGAATGGCCCCGTCGGCGCGCCGGTCGGCACCCATGAAGGGCACCGACCGGACTGTGGGCCGCGTACAGCTGCCTGTTCAGCGGCCCGCGCTGTCCACCACCGCCGCCCACTCGTCGAGCAGTTGCTGCGCGGAGGCGTCGTCCGGGCCCTCCGCCCACAGGTGCGTGACGGCCTCGGCCGGGTCGGGCAGAACCATGACCCAGCGCCCGTCCGCCTCGACGACCCGCACCCCGTCGGTGGTGTCCACGGACCGCTCGCCCGCCTCCTCCACGACGCGGCGCATGACAAGGCCCTTGACCGCCCACGGGGTCGCCAGATCGCGCTTGAGGACGTGCGCCCGCGGGATACGCGCGTCGATCTGGCTCAGCGTCAGCTGCGTACGCGCGACGAGGCCGATCAGCCGCACGAAGGCCGCCGTCCCGTCGAACACACTGCTGAACTCCGGGATGATGAAGCCGCCGCGGCCGTCGCCGCCGAAGATGGTCTCGTCCTCGCGCCCCACGCGCGTGAGGTCGTCGGGCGACGTGTTCGTCCACTCCACCTGCGTGCCGTGGTACGCGGCCACCTGCTCGGCGATCCGCGTGGTCGTCACCGGCAGCGCGACCCGCCCGCTCCGCCGCTCGGCGGCGACGAGGTCGAGCATCACCAGGAGCGCCCGGTCGTCCTCGACGATCCGTCCCTTCTCGTCGACGAGCGACAGCCGCTCACCGACCGGGTCGAACCGCACGCCGAACGCGGCCCGCGCCGACGCCACGATCTCCCCGAGCCGCACGAGCCCGGCCCGCCGGGCATCGGCCGTCTCGGTCGGCCGCGACTCGTCGAGCCCCGGGTTGATCGTCAGCGAGTCGACGCCGAGGCGGCCGAGGAGGCTGGGCAGGACGAGCCCGGCGCTGCCGTTGGACGCGTCGACGACGACCTTGAGCCCGGCCTCGGCGATCCCGGTCGTGTCGACGTTCCGCAGCAGCGACCCGGTGTACGAGTCGAAGACGCTGGACGGGAAGTGCAGGTCCCCGATCTCGCCCGGGAACGCCCGCCGGTACTCCTGCCGCGCGAACACCCGGTCGAGCTTGCGCTGGCTGGCCTGCGACAGGTCGGCCCCACGCTCGTCGAAGAACATGATGTCGACGGAGTCCGGCACACCCGGCGTCGTACGGATCATGATGCCGCCGGCGCTGCCCCGGGCCGTCTGCTGCCTGGCCACCGGCAGCGGCACGTTCTCCAGGTCCCGTACGTCGATGGCGCTGGCCTGCAAGGCGGAGATGACGGCCCGCTTCAGCGCACGCGCACCACGCGAGTGGTCACGTGCGGTGGTCACGGTCGACCCCTTCTTCAGGGTCGTCGCGTACGCGCCCGCAAGCCGCACGGCGAGCTCGGGCGTGATCTCCACGTTCAGGATGCCGGAGACGCCACGGGCCCCGAACAGGTGGGCCTGGCCGCGGGACTCCCAGATCACCGAGGTGTTGACGAAGGCGCCGGCCTCGACCGTCTTGAACGGGTAGACCCGCACATTGCCCTGAACGATCGATTCTTCACCGACCAGGCACTCGTCGCCGATGACGGCGCCGTCCTCGATCCGAGCGGCCCGCATGATGTCGGTGTTCTTGCCGACCACGCAGCCGCGCAGATTGCTCTGCTGCCCGATGTAGACGTTGTCGTGCACGACGGCCTTGTGCAGGAAGGCCCCGCTCTTCACGACGACGTTGGAGCCGACGACCGTGTGTTCGCGGATCTCCACATCGGCTTCGACCTTGGCGTAGTCACCGATGTAGAGCGGGCCGCGCAGCGTCGCGTCGGGGTGCACCTCGGCACCCTCGGCGACCCAGACGCCCGGCGAGATCTCGAACCCGTCGATCTCGACGTCGACCTTGCGCTCGAGAACGTCGGCCTGGGCCTTCACATAGCTCTCGTGGGTACCTACGTCCTCCCAGTACCCCTCGGCCACGTAGCCGTAGACCGGCTTGCCTTCCTTCATCAGCTGCGGGAAGACGTCACCGGACCAGTCCACGGACTTGTCGGCCTCGACGTAGTCGAAGACCTCCGGCTCCATGACGTAGATGCCGGTGTTGACCGTGTCGGAGAAGACCTGACCCCAGGTCGGCTTCTCGAGGAAGCGCTCGACCTTGCCTTCCTCGTCGACGATGGTGATTCCGAATTCCAGCGGGTTGGGGACACGCGTCAGACAGACGGTGACGAGTGCTCCCTTTTCCTTGTGGAAATTGATGAGTTCAGTGAGGTCGAAATCGGTCAGGGCGTCACCGGAGATGACGAGGAACGCGTCGTCCTTCAGCGCTTCCTCAGCGTTCTTCACGCTGCCGGCGGTGCCGAGTGGCTTCTCCTCGTTGGCATAGGTGAGCTCCATACCGAGCTCCTCGCCATCCCCGAAGTAGTTCTTGACCAGTGAGGCCAGGAACTGCACAGTGACCACGGTTTCGGTAAGCCCATGCCGCTTGAGCAGCCTGAGCACGTGCTCCATGATCGGCCGGTTGGCCACCGGCAGGAGCGGCTTGGGCATACTCGAGGTCATGGGGCGAAGGCGGGTGCCCTCGCCTCCGGCCATCACGACGGCCTTCATGTCGGAAGCGTCCTCCTCTTGAAAGAGATGACGGTCCGGCCGACTTCACTCACCCGATAACCCGCAGTTTGTGTGACGCGGGCCGCCCGGCTTCACCGAAGACCGAATGGCGAGCTCAATCAGCCGTGGAGTCCGCCCTGACAAGTCGGCGGACTTGGACCATGTACAGGATCCCTGCCCACCAATACAGGGTTGTACCCCAACCGGCGAACGCCCATCCGAAAATAGCAGCGAGTTCGTGGATCCACCCGTCCCCGTCACTGAGAAGCAGCAGAGGGAACGCGTACATGAGGTTGAACGTGGCGGCCTTGCCGAGGAAGTTCACCTGCGGCGGCGGATAGCCATGGCGCCGGAGGATCCCCACCATCACCAGGAGAACCAGCTCACGCGCCAGCAGTATGGCGGTCAGCCAAATGGGAAGAATCTCCCGCCAGGTCAGACCGACCAGGGTCGACAGAATGTAGAGCCGGTCAGCGGCGGGGTCGAGAAGCCGGCCCAGGTTGCTGATCTGGTTCCAGCGGCGCGCGAGCTTCCCGTCGAGATAGTCACTGATCCCGCTCAGCGCTAGCACCAGCAGCGCCCAGCCGTCGCTCTTCGGCCCGCCGAACTCAGGCCTGAGGATGAGCCACAGGAAGAGGGGTACGCCGACGAGACGCGCCATGCTGAGGATGTTCGGGATGGTGAGCACCCGGTCCGTCTGGACACGGGTCTCCTGGACCTCCACCCGGGGGCCTCCTGTGGGGAAACGAGCCAACGATGCCCCCTGACTTTACCCTCAGCCCCGCCGGGCCCGAGCAGGGGGTGCCCTGAACGCAGAAAAGCCCCGTGCCATATGGCACGGGGCTTTTCTCTACAATGAGTTCGGCGGCGTCCTACTCTCCCACAGGGTCCCCCCTGCAGTACCATCGGCGCTGTGAGGCTTAGCTTCCGGGTTCGGAATGTAACCGGGCGTT
>NZ_JBIRPI010000009.1:0-267223 GCF_044332585.1 Streptomyces sp. NPDC016845
GTGGTGTGTCGGGGGGGGGGGGGCTCCCCGTGGTCCCCATGGCCCCGCCCCCACCCCACCCTACCCCACACCCCCCCCTCACCCCTGTGGGGGGGGGCCCCCCCGGGGGGCCCCGCTCCACTCCTGTTCGCACCGGATCAGGTCACCATGTGGCCCGTACCTGACGGATGATGCGCCGACGCAGGCGTACGCGGCGACTGCCGTCGCGGCGCAGGCTCAATCGGTCCAACTCCCAGTGTCCGTACTCTGCATGGTCTGTCAGCAGACGCGTCGCATCCTTACGGGATACCCCGCGCGGTACGTACACGTCGACAAATTCGTATTCCGGCATCGCATCTATTGTGCGGGCAGGGGCCCGGTACGGATAGCGTCTGCACCATGTCTGATGCTGCGCAGCCCACCGCTGCCGAGGTACGCGCCGCCGCCGAGGCGGTCAAGACCGCGCTCGATCGTCACCTGGCGGCCGTCGAGCGCAGGTCGGGGGAGGACGACCCGGCCGTCTACGAGGCGTTCAACGAGCTCGCCGCCGCGGCCGAGGAGTACGACGAACTCCTCTACGACCGTTACGACGAGGTCACCCCCTTCGAGATCCCCGGCGCGGAGGACTCGCTGCCGCCGTACACCGGGCCCGAGGAACCGAACGCGCTGAGCGTGCTCATCCGACGCGACTACGCCGTGGTGGAGTCGCAGCGTCTTCTCGCCCAGGCCGGCCGGGTCGCCGACCTGGACGGTGATCCGGACATCGACACCGAGTCCGCTACCGGCGCGGGCAGCAGCGTCCACGCCGCGCTCGGCGTCCTCTTCGGCGAATTCGAGCCGGACGAGATCGCCTCGCGCCACAAGGAGTTCGGTCTGGAGGAGGGCGACTCCACCCTCTGGGTCCTGGCCGCGGACGAACCGGCGGAGCCCGGGGAATGGCTGGAAGCCCCCTTCGACCAGGCCGACCCGCAGCGCGTCGTGTGCCGCTTCGATGTCAGCGCGGTCTTCGACGACGACGATGACAACGAGGCCGCGGCCGACGCGATCACGGTCACGGCTCCGCTGGAGGACCCGGACGCGCTCATCGCTGTCGAGGACGTGGTGGACGCCGAAGACGCTGAGGACGTCGAGGACGAGCCCCTGGAGGAAGCGGACCGGTGATCCGCCCCTCCGGGGCCGGGCGGCCTGTCACGCGCCGGGAAGCTGCGCCCTGACCAGGCGTTGCAGGCGGGTCGTGCGCGGCTTGGCCGGAATCTCCGCCACCGCGCGCGGCAGGGCCGCGTCGACGCCGTGCACGACCGAGAGGTGGCGCTCGCCGCGGCCGAACGCCGTGTAGACCCAGGGGCGGGTCAGCGCCTGCGTCGCGTCGCCGGGGAGGACCACGACGGCCGCGGAGCTGCGCAGGCCCACGGCCTGATGAGCGGTGAGCGCCCAGCCGTGCCGCACCGCCCCTCGCTCCACCTGCTCCTTCGGTACGAGGACGGGCTCGCCGTCGCACTCCAGGCGCAGCCCCTCCGCGTCGGCCCCGAGCACCCGGCCGGTCCTGACCCGCCCCGGCGCCGGTACGTAGGCCACGCGGTCCCCGGGGTCGAAGCCGCCGAAGCGGCCGGGGCCGGGGTTCAGCCGCTCCTTGAGGGCCGCGTTCAGCGCGCGCGTCCCCGCCGCGCCGCCGTGCCCGGGGGTGATCACCTGGGTCTCCTCGGCAGGCACGCCGATCGCGCGCGGCACCGAGTCGGCGACGAGCTGCACGGTGCGGTGGATGGCCTCCGCCGCGTCCCGCACGGGCACGATGACGACCTCCTTGCCCGGCGCCTCCACCTGGTTCAGCTCGCCGATGCCGATGCCGGAGACCAGCTCGCCGATCGGCCCGGGGTCCGGGGTGCGGGAGGAGACGCGCGGGCAGATCCCGGCCGCGAGGAGGTCCGCGAACACCCGCCCGGGACCGGCCGACCAGAGCACCCCGGGGTCTCCGCTGAGCAGGAGGCACGCCCCGTCGGGAAGCGACTCGGCGAGCACCGCGGCGGCGTCCACGTCCAACTGCGGGGCGTCCAGGACGACGAGCAGGTCCACGGCGATCGCCCCGTCCGTGTCCCGGCCGGGCCCCTCGGCCTGCGCGAGCAGGCCCGCGACCGTCGCGGTGGCGGACTCGGGCGCGTCCGCGCCGAGCAGGTGCGCGGCCCGGCGCCGTCCGTCCGTGGTGTGCGCGGCGACGCAGACCCGCAGTCCCAGGCGGGCGGCGGTGGCCGCCGTGGCGAGCGGTTCCGCGCGGGCCGCCTCGCCGCCGGTGTGCAGGACGAGGGAGTGCGTGCGCACGGCGCGGAGCAGCTCGGCCGTCGTGCCACCCGCGGCGACGGCGGCCTCCTCCCATTCAGGACCGGCCGCACGACCGTCCTTGGGCGCCGAGTTGATCAGCCGGGCCAGCCCGTCGGCGAGGCTCTCCTCGGCGAGCGCGGTCCGCTCCAGACCGACCAGGATCCGGACAGGCCGTTCGGCCGCCCCTTCGCCCCCTTCGCCCTCATCGTCGTCATCGTTCTCGCCGTCCCGGGCGGGGGCGGGCTCCGGCGTGTCGTCCAGGGCGTCCTGGAAGAGCAGGGCCTCGCCCTCCGCCACGGCGCTCTCCACGGCGGCGTCCGGCCGCGGCACGCCGCGCTTGCCGAGCGCCTCGACGAGCACGGGCAGGTCGAGCGCGGTGTGCCCGGCCACGGTGGCCTGTTCGAGCAGCCAGACGGTGACGGCACGGCCGCGCCGCTCGTCGTCCGGCGCGCACTCGGCGCCGAGCAGCGCCCGCGCGAACCCGTCGGCCTGCTCGGGGCGGACGCCGCTCAGCCGCAGCAGCTGCCAGGGGTCGGCGCGGAGCCGTTCGTCCGCGTCCTCGCCCAGGGTGCGGACGGCGGGCACGGCGAGCGTTTCGGGCGCCCCGCCCTCGGCGAGCACGGCCCGCACCGCGTCCACCGTCCCGGCGTCGGGACCGGCGTCCACGGCGGGCGCGACCGGGACGGGCCTGCGCGCCGGTTCAGCGGTGACGACCCGGCGCGGCCCGCGCTCCGGCTCCGCGAAGACGGTGGCGGGCTTCTCGCCGCTCTCCACGGCGCGCACGGCGGCCAGCAGATCGGCGGCCGTCCCGCTCAGCTTGCCCCCGGCGTCGACCGGCCCCTCCTTGGCGGCCTTGCGCTCCGCGATCCGCTCCCGCAGGGCCCGCTGCGCGGCGATCTCCGCCTCGGCCTCGGACAGCTGTGCCCCGTCCGCCGCGCCCTCGGCGCCTGCCGTCCCGACACCCTCGGCCGTCTCGGCGGCCTCGACGCCTTCGGCGCCCTCGGGGTTGTCAGGGTCGTCGACACCCACAGCGCCCTCAGCCCCGGCGCCGGGGCTCGCCCCTGACTCGTTCTCCGCGGCAGCGGACTCCGTACTCACAACGTGCTCCAGTCCTGATCGGGATAGCGGTGCACGGGCGCCGACACGTCGTCGAGCGCCTGGCAGATCTCGTCAGGAAGACTAAGCGCCTCCACTGACAACGCCTCGGAGAGCTGCTGCGCGTTGCGCGCGCCGATGACCGGCGCGGCCACCCCGGGCCGGTCCCGCACCCAGGCCAGGGCCACATGCAGGGGCGTCACGGCGAGCCCGTCCGCGGCTATGGCCACCGCGTCCACGATGTGCCCGGCCGCCTCGTCCAGGTACGGCGCGACGAACGGCGCCATGTGGTCGGAGCCGCCCCGGGAGTCCGCCGGGGTGCCCGAGCGGTACTTGCCGGTGAGCACGCCCCGGCCGAGCGGCGAGGACGGCAGCAGACCGATGCCGAGGTCGAGTGCGGCGGGCAGCACCTCGCGCTCCACCCCGCGCTGGAGCAGCGAGTACTCCATCTGCGTACTGGCAAGGCGGGTGCGTGTGCCTGCCGCCGCGAGCTGCCAGGTGCCCGCCTTGGCCAGCTGCCAGCCGGAGAAGTTCGAGACACCCGCGTACCGCGCCCGGCCGCTGCTGACAGCGATGTCGAGGGCCTGGAGCGTCTCGTCGAGCGGCGTCTCGGCGTCGTAGGCGTGGATCTGCCACAGGTCGACGTAGTCCGTGCCGAGACGGGCGAGCGAGGCGTCCAGGGCGCAGAGCAGATGGCCGCGCGAGCCGTCGAAGCGCCGGTCCGGGTCGGGCACACAGCCCGCCTTGGTGGAGATGACCAGATCCCGGCGCGGCACGAGGCCCTCGACGAGCCGCCCGAGCAGGTACTCGGACTCGCCGTCGCCGTACACGTCGGCCGTGTCGACGAGTGTGCCGCCCGCCTCCCAGAAGGTCTTCAACAGGTCGGCGGCGTCGTGCTCGTCGGTGTCCCGGCCCCAGGTGAGGGTGCCGAGCCCGATGCGGGACACGCGCAGACCGGTGCGGCCGAGATGCCTCTGCTCCATGGGCGCTGAGATTACTGGCCGAAGGTCGGAAAGCGGCGCCCCTGTGGACAACTCTCGTCGGGCCGGTCGCGCTAGGGTGCCGGACAAGAGACGTTACCGATGGGTAAGACAGCGGATCCGCACGGCGATAAGGGGATGTGGTCAATGAAGCTCGGCATCAATCTCGGGTACTGGGGCGCGGGCATGGACGCGGACAACCTGGCCGTCGCCAAGGAGGCCGACAAACTCGGCTACGCGGTGTGCTGGGCCGCCGAGGCGTACGGCTCGGACGCCGCGACCGTCCTCGCGTACGTCGCCGCGCAGACCGAGCGCATCGACGTCGGCTCGGCGATCTTCCAGATCCCGGCCCGCCAGCCCACGATGACGGCGATGACCGCCTCCACCCTCGACTCGCTCTCCGGCGGCCGCTTCCGGCTCGGCCTCGGCGTCTCCGGGCCGCAGGTCTCCGAGGGCTGGTACGGCGTCAAGTTCGACAAGCCGCTGGCGCGCACGCGCGAGTATGTCGAGATCGTCCGCAAGGCGATGAGCCGCGAGCGGGTCTCCTACGACGGCGCCCACTGGACGCTCCCGCTGCCCGAAGGACCGGGCAAGCCCCTCAAGCTGACCCTGCACCCGCAGCGCGAGCACATCCCGCTCTACATCGCCGCGATCGGCCCGAAGAACCTGGAGCAGACCGGCGAGATCGCCGACGGCGCCCTGCTGATCTTCCCCTCCGCCGAGCACCTGGAGGAGACCACGATCACGCACCTGCGCGCGGGCCGCGAGAAGGCCGGGAAGACGATGGAGGGCTTCGACGTCTGCCCGACGCTGCCGCTCGCGGTCGGCGCCGACAAGGACGTCGCCGCCCTCGCCGACTTCTTCCGCCCGTACACCGCGCTCTACGTCGGCGGCATGGGCAGCCCCAAGCAGAACTTCTACAACCGCCTCGCCCAGCGCATGGGCTACGAGAAGGAGGCGGCGGAGATCCAGCAGAAGTACCTGAGCGGCGACAAGGACGGCGCGGCCGCCGCCGTCCCGCACCAGCTCATCGACTCCACGACCCTGCTCGGCTCCGTGGACCGCATCGCCGACCGCATGCGGGCCTACGCCGCGGCCGGTGTCACCACGCTGACGATCAACCCGGCCGGCTTCACGCTCGACGAGCGGGTGGCGGCCCTGCGCGCGGGCACCGAGGCGCTGGAGCGCGCCGGGCTGGCGTAGCGGGAGGGGTTGCGTTCTGCGGCCGTGGTGGGGGCTCGGGGGGTCTTCCCCGCCACGGCCGTCACGGGGAACAACGCGCCATCGCGCGCGTGGTTACGCCTGCCTCCTCCGCTCCGCCTCCTCCGTTCGGCCGAGTTGGCCGTCACACCTGTTGCCCCACCGCGCGCACCGCATTTGACTCGTCTTTTGCGATACACCGGATGCGGTGCGGAGGCAGGGAGGACCCAGAGTGCTGTCGGCGAAGAGGTTGTTCCAGGAGATCATCGACAACGACGAGTCGTTCCGGCTGTTCTGCTCCATCGCGGCCAGTGGCGAGTCGCAGGGCGGCTGGGAGAACGGGCGCATCGCCGCCCTGGTCCCCGCCCGCGAGCGCGCCCTCGCCCCCAAGGTGGCGCGGCACGGCGCCGACGAGGACAAGCACGGGCGCATCTTCAACGCCTTGATGAAGAAGCGCGGACTGAGCCCGGTCCCCGTCCCGCCCGAGACCGACTACACGATGCTCCTCGAACAGCACGGCATCGGGCTCGCCCACGCGCGGCTCAAGCACGACGAGCCGCTCTCCGTACCCGACATCGTCACCTACCTCGCGCACAGCCGCGTCACCGAGCAGCGCGCCTCGGAGCAGATGCAGATGCTGCGCAAGCACTTCGCCGACGACCCCGGCCTCGGCCGCGCGGTCAAGATGATCTCCCACGACGAGGACAACCACCTCGCCTACTGCCACGAGGAACTGCTCCGCTTCGCCTACGCGGGCCACGGCCGCACCATCCAGCGCACCCTGCGCGCGTGCGCCCTGGCGGAGATCGCCGTCTACCGGGACGTCAGCCTGGCCGTCATGGACCACATGGGCCGCATCCTCGGCTGGCCCAAGCCGAAGGCGGCCCTGCTCGCCACCGGGATCCGCGCCATGTACGCGTACGAACGCGCCGGCGGCTGGCGGCGCATGGTCTCCCTGGAGATGCCGCGGCGCAGGGACGCGCTCGGCGGGCCCGCGACCACGGCGGTGGAGTTCGCCTGACCCACGCGCGCGTGGGTCACTAAAGCCAGCCGCGCTTCTTGAACATCCGGTACAGCACCCACTCCAGGACGACCATCACCGCGATCACCACCGGGTACGACCACACCCAATGCAGCTCGGGCATGTGGTCGAAGTTCATGCCGTAGATGCCCGCGATCATCGTGGGCACCGCCGCCATGGCCGCCCACGCCGAGATCTTCCGCATGTCGTCGTTCTGCCGCACGCTCATCTGCGCCAGATGTGCCGAGAGGATGTCGGAGACCAGGCGGTCCAGGCCGTCCACGGACTCGTTGACCCGGGTGAGGTGGTCGTTCACGTCACGGAAGAACGGCTGCGCGCTCTCGTTCACGAACGGCACCTTCGCGAGCCCCCAAGGGCCCACGCCGGAGAGCCGTTCGAGCGGCAGTGTCAACGGCACGGTGGCGCGCCGGAATTCGAGGACCTGCCGCTTGAAGGTGTAGATCCGCGACGCGGTGTCCCGCGATCCGCCGCCGTCGGGGGAGAAGACGTCCGTCTCCAGCTCCTCCAGGTCGGTCTGCAGCTCGTTCGCGACCTCCAGGTAATGGTCGACGGTGGCGTCCGCGATCGAGTAGAGCACCGCCGTCGGCCCCTGCTTGAGCAGCCCCGGATCGGCCTCCAGACGCTGCCGTACGGCCTTCAGGGGCGCGCCCTCGCCGTGGCGCACGGTCACCACGAACGAGTCGCCCAGGAACAGCATCAGCTCGCCCGTGGACACCTTGTCGCTCTTCGGCTCGTACACGACCGGCTTGAGGACGACGAACAGCGAGTCGTCGTAGACCTCCAGCTTCGGCCGCTGGTGCGCCTTCAGCGCGTCCTCCACGGCCAGCGGATGCAGCCCGAACTCCTGCGTGACCTGCTCGAACTCCTCCTCGGTCGCCTCGTGCAGACCGATCCACACGAACGCGTCCCCCGTCGACCGCGCCTGGTCGAGCGCGTCGGAGAAGTCGGACGGGCCCTCGGTCCGGCGTCCGTCCCGGTAGATGGCACAGTCGACGATCATGAAGCAGATTCTCCCCAGGGGGCGACGGAGCCGCACGCGCGCGTGCGCCTAGGCTGATCCGTATGCCCACGCTGATTCTCGTCCGGCACGGACGCTCCACCGCCAACACCGCGGGTCTGCTCGCCGGGTGGACCCCCGGCGTGGCCCTCGACGAGCGGGGCGCCGCCCAGGCCGCGGCGCTGCCCGGGCGGCTGAAGGACCTGCCGCTCGCACGGATCGTCACCAGCCCCCTGCAGCGCTGCCAGGAGACCCTCGCGCCGCTGCTCGCCGCGCGCCCCGACGTGCCCGTGGAGAGCGACGACCGCATCGGCGAGTGCGACTACGGCGACTGGTCCGGCCGCAAGCTCGCCGAACTCACCGGCGAACCGCTCATGGAGGTCGTGCAGCAGCACCCGACCGCCGCCGCGTTCCCCGGCGGGGAGTCGATGCGGCAGATGCAGCACCGGGCCGCCGAAGCGGTACGTGAGTGGAACGCGCGCGTGGCGCGGGAACACGGCTCCGACGCCGTGTATCTGATGTGCTCCCACGGAGACATCATCAAGTCGCTCGTGGCGGACGCCCTCGGGCTGCATCTGGACCTCTTTCAGCGGATCTCTGTCGAACCGTGTTCCATCACGGCCATCCGTTACACCCGGCTGCGCCCCTTTCTCGTACGCCTCGGTGACACCGGGGACTTCGCGTCCCTGGCCCCGAGCGAGGAACCGCAGGGCCCGGACGCACCCGTCGGGGGCGGCGCGGGCGCACCGTGATCGTCGGCCGCAGTAGGGTGAAGCAGCCGTCAACACGGTCGGGTCCTGTCCTCCGCGGCCGGGCCTGATCAGTCGTTCCCCGAATCCCATGGAGTCAGGACGTGTCCCGTCAGGTGTTCCTCTACGACCCCCCGGAGCGGTTCGTCGCCGGTACGGTCGGGCTCCCCGGACGCCGCACCTTCTTCCTGCAGGCCTCGGCAGGAACCCGGGTCACCAGCGTGTCGCTGGAGAAGACCCAGGTCGCCGCGCTCGCCGAGCGCATGGAGGAACTGCTCGACGAGGTCGTGCGGCGCAGCGGCGGCAACGCCCCGGTGCCCGCCGTCGTGCCCACCGAGACCTCCGACACCGCGCCCCTCGAGGCGCCCGTCGACGAGGAGTTCCGCGTCGGCACCATGGCGCTCGCCTGGGACGGCGACGAGGAGCGCATGATCGTCGAGGCGCAGGCGCTCGTCGAGGTGGACGCCGAGTCGGAAGAAGACCTGGCCGAAGCCGAGGAAAGGCTTCTCCAGGACGACGAGAACGGCCCGCCGATGCTCCGGGTCCGCCTCACGGGCACCCAGGCCCGCGCCTTCGCCAAGCGGGCCCTGGACGTCGTCAACGCGGGCCGGCCGCCGTGCCCGCTGTGCAGCCTGCCGCTCGACCCGGAGGGACACGTATGCCCGCGCCAGAACGGATACCGGCGCGGCGCGTGAGCGACCGGGATCTCACGCTCCTCGCCGAGGGGGAGCTGCACGTACTGGGCCAGATCCGCGAGGCCTCCAACGCCGTCCTGCTCTGCAGCGTCACCCACGAGGGCCGCGAGGCGCGCTGCGTCTACAAGCCGGTGCGCGGCGAGCGCCCCCTGTGGGACTTCCCCGACGGGACCCTCGCCCAGCGCGAGGTCGCCGCGTACGAGGTCTCCGAGGCGCTCGGCTGGGCCCTGGTCCCGCCGACCGTGCTGCGCGACGGGCCGTACGGCGAGGGCATGTGCCAGCTGTGGATCGACGGACCGGACGGGAACACGGACGAGGACACGGACGAGAACGACGACTCCGGGGAGGCCGGCAAGCTGCTCGCCCTCGTCGACGCCGAGGAGCCCGCCGAGGGCTGGAAGGCCATCGGGTTCGCGGAGGTCGAGGAGGGGCGCACCGCGCTGCTCGTGCACGCCGACGACCAGCGCCTTCGCCGCCTCGCCGTCCTCGACGCCGTGATCAACAACGGTGACCGCAAGGGCGGCCACCTGCTCGTCGACGCCGACGAGCACCTCTACGGCATCGATCACGGGGTCACCTTCAACGCCGAGGACAAGCTGCGCACCCTGCTGTGGGGCTGGGCGGGTGAGCCGCTGACCGACGAGGCCACGGCCGCCCTCGAAGCGCTGAGCGAGCGGCTGCGGGACGGCGAGCCGCTCGCGGTCCGCCTCGCCGGGCTGATCACCGGCGCCGAGCTGGAGGCCCTGCGGGAACGGGTCGCGGCCCTGCTGAAGTCCGGGCGGCACCGGGAGCCGGGCGGGGAGTGGCCCGCGATCCCGTGGCCGCCCATCTGACCTGCGGGTCAGCGGCGCCGGGGGGCGGCTGTCAGTGGGCGGCACTACCGTCGGACCCATGACCAAGCTGATGGTGGAGGACCGCATCGACCGCCCGGCCGCGGATGTGTTCCGCGCGATCGTCAGCCCGGACGGCCTGTCGAGCTTCTTCACGGCCGAGGCGTCCGCCGCCATGGTGCCGGGCACGGTCGTGACCTGGCGCTTCGGGCACGTGGACGCGACCTTCGACGTGGAGATCGGCGAGATCGAGACGGATCGGCTGATCTCCTGGCGGTGGCCCGGCGCCGACGTGACGATCGAGCTGGCCGACGCCGACGGGGGCGGCACCCACGTCACCGTCACCGAGCAGCCCATGGGGGACGGCATCGAGGGCGCGGCGCGGGCCGTGGGGCAGACGCAGGGCTGGACGTACTTCGTGTGCGGGCTGCGCGCCTACCTGCTGCACGGGATCCGCCATTTCGGCCTTTCGGCCGCGATCCGGGCCACGGTCGTCGGGTAGCGCGCCGATCATGGATGCGCAAGAGCGCCTCGTCGGCCATCGGAGCAGGTCCGGTTCGTATACGGACGCACCGTCCGGTTACGCTCAAGGCATGCATGCCTGGCCCGCTTCTGAGGTCCCCGCCCTGCCCGGCAAGGGCCGCGACCTTCGGATCCACGACACCGCGACCGATGGGCTCGTCACACTCGACCCCGGTCCCGTCGCCCGTATCTACGTCTGCGGCATCACGCCGTACGACGCGACCCATATGGGTCACGCGGCGACCTACAACGCGTTCGACCTGGTGCAGCGCGTGTGGCTCGACACCAAGCGGCAGGTGCACTATGTCCAGAACGTGACGGACGTCGACGACCCGCTCCTGGAGCGCGCCATCCGCGACGGCATCGACTGGACAGGGCTCGCCGAGCGCGAGACCGCCCTGTTCCGCGAGGACATGAGCGCCCTGCGGATGCTCCCGCCGCAGCACTACATAGGCGCCGTCGAGGCCATACCGGGCATCGTGCCGCTCGTCGAGCGGCTCCGTGACGCCGGTGCGGCGTACGAGCTCGACGGCGACATCTACTTCTCCGTCGAGGCCGATCCGCACTTCGGCTCCGTCTCCCACCTCGATGCCGAAACGATGCGGCTGCTCTCCGCAGAGCGCGGCGGCGACCCCGACCGCGCCGGCAAGAAGAACCCGCTCGACCCGATGCTGTGGATGGCCGCGCGCGAGGGCGAGCCCAGCTGGGACGGCGGCTCCCTCGGCCGGGGGCGCCCCGGCTGGCACATCGAGTGCGTCGCCATCGCCCTCGACCACCTCGGCATGGGCTTCGACGTCCAGGGCGGCGGCTCCGACCTCGCCTTCCCGCACCACGAGATGGGCGCCTCGCACGCGCAGGCGCTGACCGGCGAGTTCCCGATGGCCAAGGCGTACGTGCACGCCGGGATGGTCGGGCTCGACGGCGAGAAGATGTCCAAGTCCAAGGGCAACCTCGTCTTCGTCTCGCAGCTGCGGCGCGACGGTGTCGACCCGGCCGCGATCCGGCTCGCGCTCCTCGCCAACCACTACCGGGCCGACTGGGAGTGGACGGACCAGGTCCTCGCGGACGCCGTGGCCCGGCTCGGGCGGTGGCGGGCGGCTGTGTCGCGGCCTGACGGCCCGCCGGCCGAGCAGCTCGTCGAGGAGATCCGCGCCGCGCTCGCCGACGACCTGGACTCGCCTGCGGCCCTGGTCGCCGTCGATCGCTGGGCGGAGCTCCAGTCCTCGCGGGGCGGTGCGGACGAGGGGGCGCCCGGCGTCGTCTCCCGGGCCGTCGACGCGTTGCTCGGGGTCGCGCTCTAAGGCCCCCCACGCCGAGGTCCCCCACCCCGAGGTCCCTCACCCCGCCCGATTCCGTGACAGCCCCTCCGGGGCGAGTAGCCGAGGTCACGGGGCTCTGCCCCGGACCCCCGCTCCTCAACCGCCGGAGGGGCTGTCGGTGCCGGTCCGTACGCGTGCGTGCCGGTGTCAGGGCAGGGTGACGGCGATGCCGACCAGGAGGCCCGGGTTGCTCGTGTCGTAGTAGCCGTAGACCCGCTGGCCGAAGATGAACGCGTTCTGCACCTCGGCGTGGGTCTCCTGCTTCGGGTCGATCAGGACCCGCCACTGGCCGTCCACGTACAGGTAGAGGATGTCGGCCTGGCCCGGGAACGGCTGGATGAGGTCGAAGAAGCTGACCGCGACACCGGTGACGACGGACTGCGTCGACACCTGCGGGATCTCGGCCTGCGGCACCCGCTGCTGCTGGCCTTGTTGCCCCTGCTGCCCCTGCTGACCCTGTTGACCTGGGGCTTGCTGCTGGCCCATCTGGTGCAGCAGGTGCTGGAACGGCTGCTGCTGCCCCATCTGCTGGAGCTGCTGCTGCAACTGCGGCGGGAGCTGCTGCTGGCCCTGCGTGCCTTGCATGCCCTGCATCCCCTGGCCCATCTGCTGCAGCTGCGGCGGGACCGTGCTCGGGCCCTGCTGCCGGCCTTGCTGCCCGAACTGCTGCTGCCCGAACTGCGGCGGACCGGAAGGCTGCTGTTGCTGGCCGAAGGGCTGTTGTTGCTGCTGCTGGCCGAACTGGCCCATCTGCGGGGTGGTGCTCATACTCGTACCCCTTCTCGTCGTTGCGTGGGGGACCGTCAGCCCGTGACCACCAGGCCGACGACCTCGTCGTCCGAGAACCAGACACGTACGTCGGGCCGTCCCCCCGCGAAGGCGGCGTGCACCGCCTGGCGGATCTCGGGGGACGGACGGTTCAGATTGCGCCAGTCACCCGCCACGAACAGGCGGATGCGGGGCGGGAGTTCCGGCGGATACGGGATCAGCTCGTCCCAGAACCGTTCGGCCTGGCCCGAGCCGACCGTCGACGGCAGCACATTGGTGACCGCGCCCTTGAGGTCGGGCCGGTTGCCGATGCGCTGCGAGGCGGGGCGGCCCGGCGCGTCCTGCTGCGGCGAACCCGTCGCCCGGAGCACTTCCCGCGCCCGCTGCGACGTCATCGGGCGCTGGCCCCCCGCCTTGAGCATGCCCTGGAGGCAGGCCAGCGCGCCGACGACCACCGGGGAGGCGGACGATGTGCCGGAGAAGGTGTCCGTGTACCAGGCGATCTCCTCGCTGCCGCCCTGGAGGTCGCCGGGCCGGTCCCAGAAGCCGCCCGTGGTGGTGACCTCGCGGCCCCAGCCCTGGGCGTCCACCCGGGCGCCGAAGTTGGAGAACGCGAGGCGTGAGCGGTCCGGGCCGTGGTCGCGGCCGTGCGTGCCGGGCGGCGGCGCGCCCGCGCCCACCAGGACCGCGCCGGACGACCTGTTGGACGGGTTGAACGGGTTGTGCCACCAGGGCGGGAACTCGTCCGGGCGCCGCTCGTACACCGCGTCGTCCAGCGACTCCGCGCCGTTGCCCGCCGCGCCGACGACCACGATGCCCTTCGCCGTCGCGAACTTGATCGCCGCGAAGTCGTCCGGCCACCACTCCAGGGGGATGTAGCCGCGCTGGTCGTCACGGGGCGCGAAGTCGAAGCGCGGCCCCGGACGGTGCAGCTCGATCAGGACGATGTCGCCGGGGGAGAGGCGCTGCGCGGCCGCGTGGATCGCCGCCGCCGTGCCCACACCCTGGAACGACGCCGCCGCCGTCACCGCCTCGGGCGCGATCCCGGTGACCCCGCGCTCGCCCCGGTCGCCGCCGAGCACACCGAGGACCGCCGTGCCGTGGTTGCGCCAGGCCACGTCCGCGATCGGCGTGCCGATCACCAGCCCCGCGAGCTTGGCAGACAGGTCCTCGTGGCCGAGCTGCCAGGCGCCCTCCACGTCGATGACGGTGACGCCCTCGCCGCTGCCGCCGAGCCGCTGCCACGCCCAGTGCGCGTCCACGCCCTCCGGCGCGGGGCCCAGATAGCGCTGGCGGGCGGTGAAGTCGGGGGTCGCGGCCGTCTTCTCCTTCATGCGCCGTGCCTCGTACGCCTCGTCGAACTCCTCCGGCATCGACGCGGGCACCGCGCCCGGTTTCACGTACGCCGTCACGATGCCGGGCAGCGCCGAGATCCGGGAGCGCAGCTCCTGCGCGCGGTCGGCGCCGCCCCGCACCCGGTAGAACAGCGCAAGGTCGGGGACGTCCGCCCCGGCCGCCGACGCCTCGAACGCGCCCTGCAGGCGTTCCTCGCTGCCGAACAGGGGCTCCATGGTGAGCTGTTCGTCACCGAGGAACATGTTCAGGGCGGAGACGTCCGCGCCCGCCGCCGAGCGCACCCCGTCGGCCTGGACCCGCAAGCGGGCCTCCGACCGCGCCAGGACGATCAGTTCCTCCTCCGCGCCGCGATAGGTGAACCCGGATCCGTCCGGCCCTGGACCCGCCGCTCCGGGCCCCGCCCCCGGGCCGTGCGCCGGTTCCGCGTGCTGATCGGTCATCGCTCCACAGCTCCCCTCACCATGTCCGGTCGTACGGGTGTGCCTGTGTGCTGGTGCCGTGCTCGCGCTGCGCCTGTGCCGTGCTCGTGCCGTGCTCGTGCTCCTCGGGGCACACCCTGCTACGGCCGTGGGCGCCCGTCCAGACCCATTTCCTCAAGGGTGTTTGAAAACAAGTTGAAGCGGGAACACTCGCGCATCCGTTCCCATGCCCGCGACAAACGCACGCGGCCCATGACAAAGGCGGGCGCCATCGGCGCCCGCCTTCGTCAAGGAGTCCTACTCGTCCCCGCCCTCGCCCTCCGGGCGCGGCGGCTTGGGCGGCCGCGTCCGGTCGTCCGGGTCGCGGTGGCGCAGATAGCGCTCGAAGTCGCGGGCGATGGCCTCGCCGGACGCCTCCGGCAGCTCCGCGGTGTCCCGCGCCTCCTCCAGGCTCTGCACGTACTCGGCGACCTCGCTGTCCTCCGCCGCCAGCTGGTCCACGCCCACCTGCCAGGCCCGCGCGTCCTCGGGCAGGTCGCCCAGCGGGATCGGCAGGTCGATCAGGTCCTCGAGACGGTTGATCAGCGCCAGGGTGGCCTTCGGGTTCGGCGGCTGCGACACGTAGTGCGGAACCGCCGCCCACAGCGAGACCGCCGGGACGCCCGCGTGCGTGCACGCCTCCTGGAGGATGCCGACGATGCCCGTCGGACCCTCGTACTTGGTCTCCTCCAGGTCCATGCGCGTAGCGAGATCCGGGTCGGAGGTGACCCCGGACACCGGCACCGGACGCGTGTGCGGGGTGTCGCCGAGCAGCGCGCCCAGGATGACGACCAGCTCGACGCCCAGCTCGTGCGCGAAACCGAGGATCTCGTTGCAGAACGACCGCCAGCGCATGGACGGTTCGATGCCCCGGACCAGGACCAGGTCGCGCGGTTTCGCACCGCCGACCCGGACCACCGAGAGCCGCGTCGTCGGCCAGGTGATCTTGCGCGCGCCGTCCTCCAGCCACACCGTGGGCCGGTTGACCTGGAAGTCGTAGTAGTCCTCGGCGTCGAGCGCCGCGAACACCTCGCCCTTCCACTCCTTGTCGAGATGCGCGACCGCGGTGGAAGCGGCGTCGCCGGCATCGTTCCAGCCCTCGAACGCGGCCACCATGACCGGGTCGACCAGCTCGGGAACCCCCTCGAGCTCGATCACCCAGCGCCTCCTTCCGACGTTCCCTCGCGTACCTGCCCACCTTACGGCGTCCGCGGGTACGCCCCGCAGCCCCCCGGAGTGCGAGGGCTGCCCGGAACACTGCCCCGACTCGGACGGTCGCACTCCACCCGAGAGGATCACTTGGTCAGAAGACCGGTCACGAGAGGTCGGTCACGAGGTCGGTCGTAGGGCAGTCACAAGGCCGGTCACAAGGCCGGTCACAAGGTCAGTCACAAGGCCGGTCACAAGGCCGGTCACAAGGCCGGTCACAAGGCCGGTCACAAGGCCGGTCACAAGGTCGAACGGAGCCACTGCTCCACGCTCGCGATGTGCACCGTCGCCCATGACCGGGCCGCCTCCGCGTCGCGGTCGCGCAGCGCCGCCAGGATCGCCCGGTGCTCGCGCAGGGTGCGGCCGACCGCGTCCTCCTGCGTGAGACCGCGCCAGATACGGGCCCGGGTGGTCGGCCCGGACAGGCCGTCGAGCAGGGAGCACAGGACCGAGTTGCCGGACGCGGCGACGATCCCGCGGTGGAAGTCGAGGTCGGCGGCGACCAGCTCCTCCACGGACGGCTCGGCGCCCAGCGCGTCCAGCTGCGCCGCGAGCCGGCCGAGCTCCTCCTCGGAGATGGAGCCCGCGGCCATCGCCGTCGCCGCGGGCTCCAGGATGCGGCGCACCGCGAGGAACTCCAGGACCGTGTCGTCGCGGTGGAAGTCGACGACGAAGCTCAGCGCCTCGAGCAGCAGTTGCGGGTCGAGGCTGGTGACGTACGTGCCGTCGCCCTGGCGGACGTCGAGGATGCGGATCAGCGACAGGGCGCGTACGGCCTCGCGGAGCGAATTGCGGGACAGGCCCAGGTCACCGGCGAGTTCACTCTCCTTGGGGAGCCGGTCGCCGGGGCGCAGGACACCCGAGACGATCATGCCCTTGATCTTCTCGATGGCCTCGTCGGTGACGGCCACGGCGGCCCCCTCTGCTCGTCCCCGGAGGGCACACACCCCCGATGTCCGGGACCATTATGGGCGCACACCGTCGCCGCCCCCCGGCGTCACTCCCACAGGGAAGTCGGCGCCGCCGCCCGTACGACCGGCGCGATCTCCTCCGCGAACCGGTGCAGCGTCTCGATCTGCTCGCTCGCGCCCTGCCCGAACGTGTCCACCGTGACCGACTGCAGATCGTGCCGGTACACCTCGTGGTACCCGAGGATCTTGTCGATGATCTGCTGCGGCGAGCCGATGAGCTGCGGGCCGTCCGCGATGGCGTCCTCGATCGTGCGGAACGGTGTGTTGTAGCCCGCCTTGTCGGCCAGGTGCGGCCTGAAGGACTGGGCGATCTTCGCCTCGTACAGCTCCTTGTGGCGCGCGACGGCCTGCTCGTGCGTGTCCGCGATGAGGAGGCCGCCCGAGCCCGCCGCCACGTGCGCCCGCGCCGGATCGTGCCCGTACGCCGCGAAGCGTTCGCGGTAGTGGTCGATGAGGTTCGCGTACGCGGCCCGGGGCTGGATCGCGTTGGCCGTGAAGAGCGGATCGCCGTGCTTGGCCGCCAGTTCGGGGGAGTTGAGGGAGGTCGCCGAGCCGTGCCAGATGCGGGGGAGGCCCGCGTACGGGCGCGGCACCGTCGTCGCCCCCTTCAAGGCGGGCCGGAACTCGCCGTCCCAGTCGACGCCCTCCTCCGTCCACAGGCGGCGCAGCAGCTCGTACTTCTCCTTCTGCAGGTCCCACTGGCGGGCCTCGTCGAGGCCGAACAGGTCGAAGTGGCCTGCCTCCGCGCCCTTGCCGACGACCAGTTCGACGCGGCCGCGCGAGAGCTGGTCGAGCGTCGCGTAGTCCTCGGCGACGCGTACCGGGTCGAGGATCGCCACGACCGTGACGCCCGTGAGCAGCTTGATCCGGGTCGTGCGCGCCGCCAGCGCGCCGAGTATCACGGTCGGGCTCGACGACAGGAACGCGCCCGCGTGCCGCTCGCCGACCGCGTACGCGTCGTAGCCCAGTTGTTCCGCGGCGACACCGACCTCGACGACCTCGGCCAACCGGTCCGCCGCCGACGGGAGGTCACCGGTCAGCGGGTGCGGGGCGTGGCCGACGATGGTCAGGACCTGGAATCTCATGACTCAACTGTCGCCCGCGCAGATTGCCGACGTATGTCGGCCGCATGGCGGCGCCAGGGGACAGATAAGGGGCGGCCCTCCATGGGAGCCGCCCCTTACCCGTCCGTCCGGGCTACTTCTTGTCGAGCATGTCCTGCACCTTGCCCCGCACCTCGTCCGTGGCAAGGCCCCGGATGGTCAGCGTGGTGCGGCGGCGCAGCACGTCGTCGGGGGTCTCGGCCCACTCGTGGTCGCGGGCGTAGGCGACCTGCGCCCAGATCTCCGGGGCGTCGGGGTGGACGCGCTCGCCCAAGTCCGGGTTCTCGTTGGCCAGGCGCGCGATGTCGAAGGCCAGCGAGCCGTAGTGGGTCGCCAGGTGCTTGGCGGTGTCGGCGGCCATCTGCGGACCGGGCGCCGGGTTGTCGATGAGGAGGCGGTGCGCGACCGCGCGCGGGTTGGCGACACCGGGGAGCGGCATCCGCTTCGGCAGCTCGTCGATCGGCTCGAAATCCGCGCCGAGCGGGTGGCCGGGCAGCGACTCCAGCTTCTTCATCACCGTACGGCCGATGTGGCGGAACGTCGTCCACTTGCCGCCCGCGACGGACAGCATGCCCGCGCGGCCCTCGGTGACGACCGTCTCGCGCTTGGCCTTCGACGTGTCGCCGGGGCCGCCCGGCAGCACGCGCAGACCGGCGAACGAGTACGTGATGAGGTCGCGCTTCAGCTGCTGGTCGCGGACGGAGAAGGCGGCCTCGTCCAGGATCTGGTCGATGTCCTTCTCGTTGACCGCGACGTCCCCCGGGTCGCCCTCGTACTCCTCGTCGGTCGTGCCGAGCAGCAGCATGTCCTCCCAGGGGAGGGCGAAGGTGATGCGGTACTTGTCGATCGGGGTGGCGAGCGCGGCCTTCCACGGCGAGGTGCGCTTCAGGACCAGGTGCGCGCCCTTGGAGAGGCGGATCGAGGGGGCCGCGTCCGGGTCCTCCATCTTGCGCAGGTGGTCGACCCACGGGCCGGTCGCGTTGAGCACGAGCCGGGCGTTCACACCGAACTCGTCACCGCTCTGGCGGTCCTTGAGCTCCGCGCCAGTGACCCGGCCCTTGGTGAAGCGCAGGCCCGTGACCTCGGCGTGGTTGAGGACGACGGCGCCCGCGTCGACGGCCGCGCGGACCGTCATCAGCGCCATCCGCGCGTCGTTCATCTGGTCGTCGCCGTACACGGCCACGGCCTTCAGGTTGTCGGTGCGCAGCTCGGGCACGTCCTGCTGCGCCTTGGCGGGGGAGAGCAGGTGGCCGACGCCGTCGCCGAACGCGGAGAGCGCGCTGTACGCGAAGACGCCCGCGCCCAGCTTGGCCGCGCCGTGCGGGCCGCCCTTGTAGACGGGCAGGTAGAAGGTGAGCGGGTTGGCGAGGTGCGGCGCCACGTTCTTGGACACCGCGCGGCGCTCGAAGTGGTTCTCCGCGACGAGCTTGACCGCGCCGGTCTGCAGGTAGCGCAGACCGCCGTGGAGCAGCTTGGAGGAGGCGGAGGAGGTGGCGCCGGCGAAGTCACCGGCGTCGACCAGGGCCACCCTGAGACCGGACTGCGCGGCGTGCCAGGCAGTGGAGATGCCCAGGATGCCGCCGCCGATCACCAGGAGGTCGTACGTCGCCTTGGAAAGCTGCTCGCGGGTCTCGGCGCGGCTCGGGTTGGAGCCGGCGGCCGGGTGCGTTCCGAGGGCAGGCACGGTCTGCAGGGTGGTCTTGGTAGTCATGGTGGGGTGTTACTCCTCGACAGAGCTGTCTTCGAGCCAGCCCATGGACCGCTGCACGGCCTTGAGCCAGCTCTTGTACTCACGGTCGCGGGTGGCCGCGTCCATGCGGGGCGTCCATTCGGCGGCCCGGCGCCAGTTGGCGCGCAGGTCGTCGGTGGAGGACCAGAAGCCGACGGCGAGACCGGCGGCGTAGGCGGCGCCGAGGCAGGTCGTCTCGGCGACCATCGGGCGCACCACGGGGGCGTCCAGGAAGTCCGAGAGGGTCTGCATCAGCAGGTTGTTGGAGGTCATGCCGCCGTCGACCTTGAGGGCCGTGAGCTCGACGCCGGAGTCCTTCGTCATGGCGTCGCTGATCTCACGGGTCTGCCAGGCCGTGGCCTCCAGGACGGCGCGCGCGATGTGCGCCTTGGTGACGTACCGGGTCAGGCCGGTGATCACACCGCGGGCGTCTGGGCGCCAGTACGGGGCGAACAGACCGGAGAAGGCCGGGACGAAGTAGGCGCCGCCGTTGTCCTCGACCGACGACGCGAGCGTCTCGATCTCGGCGGCGGACTTGATGAGGCCCATCTGGTCGCGCATCCACTGCACCAGCGAACCGGTGACCGCGATGGAGCCCTCCAGGGCGTAGACCGGCTTCTGGTCGCCGATCTGGTAGCCGACGGTGGTCAGCAGCCCGGAGTAGGAGTTGATGGCCTTGTCACCGGTGTTGATCAGCATGAACGTGCCGGTGCCGTAGGTGGACTTGGCCTCGCCCTCGGCGAAACACGTCTGGCCGAACAGGGCGGCCTGCTGGTCGCCGAGCGCGGACGCGACGGGGATGCCGCCGAGGAGGTCGCCGAGCTTGCCGCCGGTGACCTCGCCGTAGACCTCGGCGGACGAGCGGATCTCGGGCAGCATGTTCGGGAGCACGCCGATGGAGGAGCAGATGCGCTCGTCCCACTCCATCTTGTGCAGGTTCATCAGCATGGTGCGGGAGGCGTTGGTGACGTCGGTGACGTGCTTGCCGCCGTCGACACCGCCGGTCAGGTTCCAGATGACCCAGCTGTCCATCGTGCCGAAGAGGATGTCGCCGGCCTCGGCGCGCTCGCGCAGGCCCTCGACGTTGTCGAGCAGCCAGCGGGCCTTGGGCCCGGCGAAGTACGAGGCGAGCGGCAGGCCCGTCTCGCGGCGGAAGCGGTCCTGGCCGACATTGCGGCCGAGCTCGCGGCAGAGGGCGTCGGTGCGGGTGTCCTGCCAGACGATGGCGTTGTGGACGGGCTCACCGGTGTTCTTGTCCCAGAGCAGCGTCGTCTCGCGCTGGTTGGTGATGCCGATGGCCTTGATGTCGTCGCGGGTGATGCCGGCCTTCTCGACGGCGCCGGCGACGACCTCCTGGACGTTGGCCCAGATCTCGTTCGCGTCGTGCTCGACCCAGCCCGGCTTCGGGAAGATCTGCTCGTGCTCCTTCTGGTCGACCGAGACGATCCGGCCGTCCTTGTCGAAGACGATGCAGCGGCTGGACGTGGTGCCCTGGTCGATCGCCGCGATGAAGGGTCCTGCGGTGTGTGCGTCGCTCACGGGGTGCTCCTGCTCCTGAAGAAAAGTCTCGATGCTCGGGCGGGTTCTCGCGGGGCTCGGGCGGCCTACTTGAACGCCAGGTTGTAGAGGCCACCGGCTATGGCGCCGCCGATCAGCGGACCCGCGACCGGGATCCAGGCGTACGCCCAGTCGGAACCGCCCTTGTTGGGCAGCGGAAGCAGCGCGTGCACGATGCGCGGGCCGAGGTCACGGACCGGGTTGATCGCGTACCCCGTGGGGCCGCCGAGCGAGAGGCCGATGCCGACCACGACGAGCGCGGTGATCAGTGCGCCGAGCGTGCCCAGGCCGTTGCCGCCGTCGTTCAGGCCCTGCGTCAGGATCGCGAGGACGAGCACGGCCGTCGCGATGATCTCCGTGATGATGTTCTGCACGTAGTGCCGGATCTCCGGACCCGTCGCGAAGACACCGAGCACGGGACCCGCCTCGGGCGCGGCCTTCTGGTCGACCAGGCCGTCCTCACCGGGCTGCGTGCCGATGATCTCCGGGTCGGTCAGGTGCGCGCGGAACTGTCCGTAGTACGTCGCCCAGACCAGCAGGGCGCCGATGATCGCGCCGAGCAGCTGCGAGCCCAGGTAGAGCGGTACGTCGCTCCACTTGGTGCCGCCCTCGATGGCGAGGCCGATGGTCACCGCCGGGTTCAGGTGGGCACCGGAGACGCCGCTCGAGAGGTAGGCGCCGGTCAGGACCGCGAAGCCCCAGCCGAACGCGATGGCGACCCAGCCGGCCTCGTACGCCTTCGAGCGCTTGAAAGTGACGGCGGCGCAGACGCCACCGCCGAGCAGGATGAGCACGGCGGTACCGATGGTCTCGCCGATGAAGATGTCGGAGCTGGACACCCGCGACTCCTTTGTCCTTCGTCCAGGGAAACCGAACCCCGGGTCCCTCTCCGGTGGTCCGCGCCCTCCAGTGAGGGCGGTTTCGGCCTGGCCTTGCCACACTCTAACGCGTATTGCCGGTAGGTGTTCGACAATGCCGACCGATGGACGCGAGTTTGCTCTCGGGCCAGTTCGATCGTCAAGGGTTCTGTTATCCAAAGCACGATCTTTATTGATCGGACGTGCCTATCGGTGACGCTGTGGTCATGGACGTGCGCGTGAGCGTGTGTCGTGCGCGTGAGCGTGCATCGATCGTCGCGCGGGAGCGTGCAGCCTGCACCTTGAAACGGAAGTGCCCCGTCCGTGGACGGGGCGTGTACGTGCGTCGGGGGCGCTCAGAACCGGCTGGCGCCCAGGTCGCGGGAGACCGCCCGCGCCGTGTCCCGTACGGCCGCGATCAGCTCGGGGCGCAGCGCGCCCCGGTCGTCGTCCTTGCAGACCCGCTCGACCGCGCCCGTGATGCCGACCGCGCCCACCGGCATCCGGTGGCGGTCGTGGATCGGGGCCGCGACCGAGGCGACGCCCTCCCAGGTCTCCTCGACGTCCTCGGCGTACCCGCGCGCGCGGGTCAGGTCAAGGACGCCCTCGAACCCCTCCAGGGCGCTCACCGTGCGCGCCGTGAAGTCCTTGCGCTCGGCCTCCATGACCTCGCTGTGCGCCACCGGGTCGTACGCCGAGAGCACCTTGCCCAGAGCCGTGGAGTGCAGCGGCTGCATCGCCCCGACCTCCAGGACCTGCCGGCTGTCGTCCGGCCGGAACACGTGGTGCACGATCAGCACGCCCTGCTGGTGCAGCACGCCGAGATAGACGGCCTCGCCGCTGGAGCGGGCCAGGTCGTCCGTCCACACCAGGGCGCGGGCCCGCAGCTCGTGCACGTCCAGATAGCTGTTGCCCAGGCGCAGCAGCTCGGCGCCCAGCTGATAGCGCCCCGACGCCGCGTCCTGCTCGACGAACCCCTCGGCCTGCAAGGTGCGCAGGATGCCGTGGGCCGTGCCCTTGGCGAGACCGACGGCGGAGGCGATGTCCGAGAGACCGAGCCGCCGCTCGCCGCCCGCGAGGAGCCGCAGCATCGCCGCGGCTCGTTCCAGCGACTGGATGTTGCGTGCCATCGCAGCCCCTTCCTCCCTACGGTCCTCTCGCGACCCGTGCTGCCGGGCAACGGTCACAACGTTCGACGTTCGACAATGCTGAACAGTATCGGTCGTTGCCGACCTCCTGCTAATGCGGCGTGAGCCTATTCCCCGCCCCGCCGCCTGTCAGGAGTCGCCGCCGGACAGTCTGGACCGCTCGCGCCGCCCGACATTCCACGCCGTGGACGTCTACCCCCACAAACCCCGGTCCCGGCTACCCTGGCCGGGTGCGCCTCCAGCAGTGGAGCCGCAAAGCCGACAGCCGTCGCACATCAGGGAGCACTTTCATGGCCTCGTTGCCAACGCCCGCCGCCGAATCCCGCGCCCGCGTGGACGCCCTCCGCGAAGCCCTCGCCACCCGTGTGGTGGTGGCCGACGGCGCCATGGGCACCATGTTGCAGGCCCAGGACCCGACGCTCGAGGACTTCCAGCAGCTGGAGGGCTGCAACGAGATCCTGAACATCACCCGCCCCGACATCGTGCGCTCCGTGCATGCGGCGTATTACGAGGTGGGGGTGGACTGCGTCGAGACGAACACCTTCGGCTCGAACTACACGGCGTCCAGTGAGTACGACATCGCCGACCGGATCGTCGAGCTGTCCGAGGCGGGCGCCCGGATCGCGCGCGAGGTCGCCGACGAGTTCACCGCCTCGACCGGGCAGCAGCGCTGGGTGCTCGGCTCGATCGGCCCCGGCACGAAGCTGCCCTCCCTCGGCCACATCGACTACGCGACCATCCGCGACGGCTACCAGCAGAACGCGGAGGGCCTGCTGGCGGGCGGCGCCGACGCGCTGATCGTCGAGACGACGCAGGACCTGCTGCAGACCAAGTCGAGCCTGATCGGTGCCCGCCGCGCGATGGACGCCCTCGGCGTCTCCGTCCCCCTGATCTGCTCCCTTGCCTTCGAGACCACCGGAGTGATGCTCCTCGGCTCCGAGATCGGCGCGGCGCTCACCGCCCTGGAACCGCTCGGCATCGACCTGATCGGCCTGAACTGCTCGACCGGCCCGGCCGAGATGAGCGAGCACCTGCGCTACCTGGCCCGGCACTCCGGTACGCCCCTGATGTGCATGCCCAACGCCGGTCTGCCGATCCTGACCAAGGACGGCGCGCACTTCCCGCTGTCCCCGCCGGAGATGGCCGACGCGCACGAGACGTTCGTCCGCGATTTCGGGCTCCAGTTGGTCGGTGGCTGCTGTGGCACCACCCCCGAGCACCTGCGCCAGGTCGTGGACCGGGTCCGCGGTGCCGTCCCGCCTGCCCGCAGCCCGCAGCCCGAGCCCGGCGCCGCCTCGCTCTACCAGACCGTCCCGTTCCGCCAGGACACCGCGTACATGGCGATCGGCGAGCGCACGAACGCCAACGGCTCGAAGAAGTTCCGCGAGGCGATGCTGGAGGCCCGCTGGGACGACTGCGTGGAGATGGCCCGCGAGCAGATCCGCGAGGGCGCGCACATGCTCGACCTGTGCGTGGACTACGTGGGCCGTGACGGCGTCGCCGACATGGAGGAGCTGGCCGGCCGCTTCGCCACCGCCTCCACCCTCCCCATCGTCCTGGACTCCACCGAGGTCGACGTCCTGCGCGCGGGCCTGGAGAAGCTCGGCGGCCGCGCGGTCCTCAACTCGGTCAACTACGAGGACGGTGACGGCCCGGACTCCCGCTTCGCGAAGGTCACCCGCCTCGCCCAGGAGCACGGCGCGGCGCTGATCGCCCTGACCATCGACGAGGAGGGCCAGGCCCGCACCGTCGAGCACAAGGTCGCCATCGCCGAGCGGCTCATCGAGGACCTCACGAACAACTGGGGCATCCAGGAGTCGGACATCCTCATCGACTGCCTGACCTTCACGATCTGCACGGGTCAGGAGGAGTCCCGGGGCGACGGCGTGGCGACGATCGGGGCGATCCGGGAGCTGAAGCGCCGTCACCCGGACGTGCAGACCACGCTCGGCCTGTCGAACATCTCCTTCGGGCTCAACCCGGCCGCCCGCATCGTGCTGAACTCCGTCTTCCTCGACGAGTGCGTCAAGGCGGGCCTGGACTCGGCGATCGTGCACGCCTCGAAGATCCTGCCGATCGCGCGGTTCGACGAGGAGCAGGTGCAGACCGCCCTCGACCTGGTCTACGACCGCCGCGCCGAGGGCTACGACCCCCTCCAGAAGCTGATGGCGCTGTTCGAGGGCGCCACCGCCAAGTCCCTGAAGGCGGGCAAGGCCGAGGAGCTGGCCGCACTCCCGCTGGACGAGCGGCTCCAGCACCGCATCATCGACGGCGAGAAGAACGGCCTGGAGGCCGACCTCGACGAGGCGCTCCAGGACCGGCCCGCCCTCGACATCGTCAACGACACCCTGCTCGCGGGCATGAAGGTCGTCGGCGAACTGTTCGGCTCCGGGCAGATGCAGCTGCCCTTCGTGCTCCAGTCCGCCGAGGTCATGAAGAACGCGGTGGCCTACCTGGAGCCGCACATGGAGAAGTCCGACTCCGAGGGCAAGGGCACCATCGTCCTCGCCACCGTGCGCGGCGACGTCCACGACATCGGCAAGAACCTCGTCGACATCATCCTGTCCAACAACGGCTACAACGTCGTCAACCTGGGCATCAAGCAGCCGGTCTCCGCGATCCTGGAAGCGGCCGAGGAACACAGGGCCGACGTCATCGGCATGTCCGGACTCCTGGTCAAGTCCACCGTGATCATGAAGGAGAACCTGCAGGAGCTCAACCAGCGCAAGATGGCCGCCGACTACCCGGTCATCCTCGGCGGCGCCGCCCTCACCCGCGCCTACGTCGAGCAGGACCTCCACGAGATCTACGAGGGCGAGGTCCGCTACGCCCGCGACGCCTTCGAGGGCCTGCGCCTCATGGACGCCCTCATCGCGGTCAAGCGCGGCGTCCCCGGCGCCACCCTGCCCGAGCTGCGCCAACGCCGCGTCAAGGCCACCGACACAGTGGTCGAGGAGCAGCCCGACGAGGGGCCCGCCCGCTCCGACGTCGCCACCGACAACCCGGTCCCCACCCCGCCCTTCAAGGGCACCCGCGTCGTCAAGGGCATCCAGCTCAAGGAGTACGCCTCCTGGCTCGACGAGGGCGCCCTCTTCAAGGGCCAGTGGGGCCTCAAGCAGGCCCGCAGCGGCAACGGGCCGACGTACGAGGAGCTGGTGGAGAGCGAGGGCCGCCCGCGCCTGCGCGGCTGGCTCGACGAACTGCACACCAAGAACATGCTGGAGGCGGCCGTCGTCTACGGCTACTTCCCCTGCGTGTCCAAGGGCGACGACCTGATCATCCTCGACGACGAGGGCAACGAGCGGACCCGCTTCACCTTCCCGCGCCAGCGCCGCGGCCGCCGCCTGTGCCTCGCCGACTTCTTCCGCCCCGAGGAATCGGGCGAGACCGACGTCGTCGGGCTCCAGGTCGTCACCGTCGGTTCGAAGATCGGCGAAGCCACCGCCGAACTGTTCGCCGCCGACTCCTACCGCGACTACCTCGAACTCCACGGCCTCTCCGTCCAGCTGGCGGAGGCGCTCGCCGAGTACTGGCACGCCCGCGTCCGCTCCGAACTGGGCTTCGCCGGTGAGGACCCGGACGGCATGGAGGACATGTTCGCCCTGAAGTACCGCGGCGCCCGCTTCTCCCTCGGCTACGGTGCCTGCCCCAACCTGGAGGACCGCGCCAAGATCGCCGAGCTGCTCCAGCCCGAGCGGATCGGCGTCCACCTCTCCGAGGAGTTCCAGCTCCACCCCGAGCAGTCCACCGACGCGATCGTCATCCACCACCCCGAGGCGAAGTACTTCAACGCACGATAAGAAATACTTCGACGCACGAGATAAAACGCGCGGAAATCGCCACCGTCGTACACTGGTCGGTCCAGCACAGGCCGGTCGTCCTCCCGCTCAGGGAGGGTGACCGGCCTTCTCGTCCCTCATGGAGGTGTACTCGGATGACCAGTACGGTCCCCGCACTCGGTACCCGAACGGCCGAAGGCTCCACACTCCAGGCCGTGCTCCTCGACATGGACGGAACACTCGTCGACTCCGAGGGCATCTGGTGGGACGCCGAGACCGCCGTCTTCGCCGCGCTCGGCCACACCCTCGACCCCGCCTGGAAGCAGGTCGTGGTCGGCGGCCCCATGACCCGCAGCGCGGGGTTCCTCATCGAGGCGACCGGTGCCGACGTCACCGTCCCCGAGGTGACCGTCCTGCTCAACGACGCCTTCGAACGCCGCATCAGCCGGTCCCTGCCGCTGATGCCCGGCGCGGCGAGACTCCTCGGGGAACTGGCCGCCCACCAGATCCCCACCGCGCTCGTCTCCGCCTCCCACCGGCGCATCATCGACCGCGTCCTGCACTCCCTCGGCGCCGGCCACTTCCGCCTCACCGTCGCGGGCGACGAGGTCAGCCGCACCAAGCCGCACCCCGACCCGTACCTGCTCGCGGCGAGCGGCCTCGACGCCGAACCCGCCCGCTGCGCCGTCATCGAGGACACCGCCACCGGCGTCGCCGCCGCCGAGGCCGCGGGCTGCCACGTCGTCGTCGTCCCGTCCGTCGCGCCGATCGAGCCCGCCCACCGGCGCACCGTCGTGACCTCCCTCGAACACGTCAACCTGCCTTTCCTGCATGGCCTGATGACGCCCTGAACTCTGGCGAGTGGCCGAATCGCCGCCCCCGCCCACCCGGTTGAACGTGTGACCTTTCCCACTCGGCGGGGGCTCGACAGGTGTGGCGCACCGTGCTGTCCGGCGCCCCCGCCCCCCGCCGGACGGGACCTTGTGTCCTGATTGGTGGCCCCCTGCGCGAAACCTTCCCCCTAACGTGTTTTCGGTGCGTCCACGCCTGATTCCGCAGCGTGATGGGGGCCCCTCCCGAGCGCCCGCGGGCCCCGGCGCCGGGCCCGGTTAATGTCGTCGCGAGAACCTCGTCACAACCCTCCCGTGTCCCGCGCACACCACCTCTGTAACGCCCCACGGGATCGACAGCTCTGGAGAACTTCGAGCATGAACCGCAAGACCTTGGTGCTGCCGGCAGTCGTCGGTCTGCTGGCTCCCGTGCTCGCCGCCTGCGGTGGGTCCGACAGCGGAGGCAAGGGCGGCGACGCCATCTCCGTGGGCACCACCGACCGGTTCACGGCGTCGAAGAAGGTCCCCGCCCCGTTCGACCCCGCCTACGCCTACGACGTCGGCTCCTGGAACGTGCTGCGCCAGACCGTGCAGACGCTCATGACCATGCCCCGCAGCGGCAGCGGCGACCCGGTCCCCGAGGCCGCCGAGAGCTGCATCTTCAGCGACAACGGCAGCGAGCGGTACGTCTGCACGCTGCGCAAGGACCTGAAGTTCGCGAGCGGCGACCCGATCACCGCCGCCGACGTGAAGTACTCCATCGACCGGGTCCGCTCCATCAAGGCCGACTCCATGGTGTACAGCCTGCTCTCCACGATCGACACGGTCGAGACGCAGGGCGCCCGCAAGGTGATCTTCCACCTCAACACCCCGGACGCCACCTTCCCGTACAAGCTGGCCACGCCCACCGCCGGCATCGTCAACCCCGACGACTACTCGAAGGACGCGCTGCGCAACGGCTTCGAGGTGGACGGCTCCGGCCCGTACACGCTGCAGGCCGAGGTCAAGGACAACGTCGTCGTCAAGACGGTCTTCACGAAGAACCCCAACTACCAGGGCCAGTTGAAGCCGAAGAACGACAAGATCGAGCTGGTCTCCTTCGACGGCGCCGACGCCATGGGCAAGGCGCTGGAGAAGGGCGACCTCGACGTGATGACGCGCGCCATGTCCCCGGAGCAGATCAACACGTACTCGACCAACCCGCCCAAGAACGTCAACCTGGTCGAGTCGTCCGGCATGGAGATCCGCTTCCTCGGCTTCAACACCGCGACGGGCAGCGTCAAGAGCAAGGCCGTCCGCCAGGCCATGGCCCAGGTCATCGACCGCGGCGACCTCGTGGCGAAGGTCTACGGCACCACCGCCGACCCGCTGTACTCGCTGGTGCCCGCGGGCATCACCGGTCACCAGAACTCGTTCTTCAACAGGTACGGGGACCCGGACAAGGCGAAGGCCGCCGCGACGCTGCGCGGGGCCGACATCACCTCGCCGGTCAAGATGACCCTGCACTACACGACCGACCACTACGGCTCGGCCACCAAGAAGGAGTTCGAGGTCCTCAAGGACCAGCTGAACGCCAGCGGCCTCTTCGACGTCGACATCAAGGGCGACATCTGGGACACCTTCCGCGACGCCGAACTCGACGGCAAGTACGACGTCTACGGCATGGGCTGGTTCCCCGACTTCCCCGACGCGGACAGCTTCCTCGCGCCGTTCCTCGACAAGGACAACACGCTCGGGTCGCCCTACGCGAACGGCACCATCCGCAACCAGCTGATCCCGGCCGAGCGCCGTGAGGCCGACCGCCTCACCGCGTCCAAGAGCCTCCAGCAGATCCAGAACATCGTCGCCGAGGACGTGCCGACCCTGCCGCTGTGGCAGGGCAAGCAGTACGTCGCCGCGCGCGACGACGTCACGGGCGTGGAGCGGACCCTGTCCTCCTCCGCCGTCCTCCAGCTGTGGGAGCTGGGCCGCGGCATCAGCGAGTAGGCAGACCCCGCGCACACGAAGGCGGCGGCCACCTCCGGGTGACCGCCGCCTTCCGCCGTACACACGCGACCCGCGCGCGCCGTACGCGCTCCGCTCGGAGCGGGGCTACTGCGCGCCCGGCCGCACCAGGCCGCTCTCGTACGCGTACACCGCCGCCTGCACCCGGTCGCGCAGCCCCAACTTCGTGAGGACGTGGCCGACATGGGTCTTCACGGTCGTCTCACTCACGAACAGGTCGGCGGCGATCTCCGCGTTCGACAGGCCGCGCGCTACCAGCTTGAGCACCTCGACCTCACGCTCCGTCAGCGTGTTCAACGTGTCCGGCACCGGCTCGTCGCCCGACGGGAGATGGTCCGCGTACTTGTCGAGCAGGCGGCGCGTGATGCTCGGCGCGAGCATCGCCTCACCGGCGGCGACCACCCGGATCGCCTGCACCAGCTCGTTGGCCGGGGCGTCCTTGAGCAGGAAGCCGCTGGCGCCCGCCTTCAACGCCTCCACCACATACTCGTCAAGGTCGAACGTCGTCAGGACCAGCACCTTCGCCGGGCCGTCCTTGCCGGGGCCGGTGATCTGCCGGGTCGCCTCGACCCCGTCCATCCGCGGCATGCGGATGTCCATGAGCACCACATCGGGCTGCAACGCCCGCACCTGATCGAGAGCCTGCAGGCCGTCTCCGGCCTCACCGACGACCGCGATCTCCTGCTCGGCCTCCAGAATCATGCGGAAGCCGGTGCGCAGCAGCGGCTGGTCATCGACCAGTAGGACGCGGATGGCCACGAAACTCTCCTTCGCTCGTGCGGCCCATTCTGCCCTGCTACTTCTCCCGCGGTTCGGCCACCCTGATCGGAAGGGGATACGGCGGCGGGGTCCCCCCGAACTCCGGGCAGAACGCCTGGTGGTCGCACCAGCCGCACAGCTTCGTCTGCCGCGTCCGCCACTCGCCGGTCTCCGTGGCCTCCTTGATCGCCTCCCACAACGCGTGCAGCTTGCGCTCCACCCGCTCCAGATCGGCGATCACCGGGTCGTAGGTCAGCACATCCCCGCTCCCCAGATACACGAGCTGCAGGCGCCGCGGCACAACGCCCTTCAGCCGCCACACCACCAGCGCGTAGAACTTCATCTGGAACAGCGCGCCCTCGGCGTACTCGGGCCGCGGCGCCTTGCCCGTCTTGTAGTCGACGATGCGCACCTCGCCGGTCGGCGCCACATCGACCCGGTCGATGATGCCGCGCAGCTTCAGCCCCGACTCCAGCTCGGCCTCGACGAACAGCTCCCGCTCAGCGGGCTCGAGCCGCGTCGGATCCTCCAGCGTGAACCACCGCTCGACGAGCCGCTCCGCATCCCCGAGCCAGCGGGCCATCCGCTCGCCCTCGGCATCCCCGGCGAACAGCTCACCCAGCTCAGGACGGGCCTCGCGCAGCCGGTCCCACTGCCCCGGGATCAGCTCCTTGGCCCGCGGCGCGGTCCGCTCCCCGGCGGGCGCGTCGAACAGTCTCTCCAGCACGGCATGGACCAGCGTCCCGCGCGTCGCCGCCTCGCTCGGCTTCTCCGGCAACTTGTCGATCACCCGGAACCGGTACAACAACGGGCACTGCATGAAATCGCTCGCGCGCGACGGCGAGAGCGACGCCGGCGCGGCGGCGACACCCTCTCCACGGCCCGAATCCGTACTGGTCTCCATATCCCACGACGATACGGGCCGCCACTGACAGTCAGGCACCTGCGCGTCCCCGGCGTCTTGCGTAGCGTGGCCCCGGGGGAGTCGACGGCGGCCGTCGGACACTGTCCGCATACCATCGACGCCAGAACGTCCCGCTCCGGCGGGAAACGCTCGAACGAGGGGACCGAGGGATCACCGTGGACGAAAGCGGGCAGCCGCAGTCCGGCACCGGCGGGGCGACGCCGCCCGCGGGCGACACCCGGGGGCGACCCGCGCAGACCCGGCCCCTCCCGGCGGACGAGAGCGGGCAGCCGCAGTCCGGCACCGGCGGGGCGACGCCGCCCGCGCGGGACGATCCCCGTCCCCCGCAGGCCCGGCCCCACCCGCCGGCCGGTCATGGCGACCCCGCCCGCCCCGACGCGGGGGAAGAGCCGCATCCCGGCCCCGCCGAGGCCGAACCCGAGATGCCGGGTGACGTGCCGGTCCCCGCGACGCGTCCCGGCAGTCGTTCCACGAGCGAGCAGGCCGAGCCCGGGGCCCCCGGTGACGCGGCGCCCCTCGCGGCGAGCCCTGGGCACCGCCCCACGAGCGGTCGGACCGAACCCGGCGGCACCGGCGACGCGCCGCCCCTGGCACCGCACCCCGAGGACGGTCCCGCCGACAGCCGGCTCCGCACCGGCTCCGGCGACGCACCGCACGCCATGGGGCCTCCCGAGATCGGCACACCCGGATCCGGCCCCCGGCCCGACGGTGCGACCCCCCATGAGAAGCACCCGCACGACACCCGTCCCCACGACGCCCGCCCCCACGACACCACTTCCCACGACACCCACCCCGACCGTGCCGCCGCCACCTCCGGCAAGCGCAAGGGGCCGGCCAAGCCCCCGAACCCGCGCGGCGGGATCCTCATGGGGCGGCCCTTCGGCGTGCCCGTCTACGTCGCCCCCAGCTGGTTCCTCGTCGCCGCGCTGATCACCTGGGTGTTCGGCGGGCAGCTCGACCGGGTGCTGCCCGAGCTCGGGGCCGCCCGCTACCTGGTCTCGCTGTTCTTCGCGGTCGCGTTCTACGCCTCCGTACTGGTGCATGAGCTGGCGCACACCGTCGCCGCCCTGCGCTTCAAGCTCCCGGTCCGCCGCATCCAGCTGCAGTTCTTCGGCGGGGTCAGCGAGATCGAGAAGGAGTCGGAGACCCCGGGCCGCGAATTCGTGCTCGCGTTCGTCGGACCCCTGCTCTCCCTCGTCCTCTCCGGCGTCTTCTACCTCGGCCTGATGGCCGTGGAGCCCGGCACCGTCCCCGGCGTGCTGCTCGCGGGCCTGATGGTGTCCAACCTCATCGTCGCCGCGTTCAACCTCCTGCCCGGCCTCCCCCTGGACGGCGGCCGCATGCTCCGCGCCGTCGTCTGGAAGATCACCGGCAAGCCCATGAGCGGCACGATCGCCGCCGCGTGGGTGGGCCGCGCCCTCGCCGTCGCCGTCCTCATCGGCCTGCCCCTGCTCACCCAGACCGGCGCCCTCGGCGGAGACCCGGAGGACGTCGGCGGCATGGACACCGTCACCGACGCCCTGCTCGCCGCGATCCTCGCCGCGATCATCTGGACCGGCGCCGGCAACAGCCTCCGCATGGCCCGCCTGCGCGAACACCTCCCGGAGCTGCGCGCCCGCACCCTCACCCGCCGGGCCGTCCCCGTCGAGCCCGCGACCTCGCTGGCCGAGGCCCTGCGCCGAGCCAACGAGTCGGGGGCCCGCGCCCTCGTCGTCGTCGACCCCGACGGGGAACCCCGCTCCCTCGTCCGCGAGGCCGCCATCGTCGGCGTCCCCGAACACCGCCGCCCCTGGGTCGCCGTCAGCGGCCTCGCCCAGGACCTCACGGACGGCATGCGCGTCTCGGCCGAGCTCGCGGGCGAGGACCTCCTCGACACCCTGCGCGCGACACCGGCCACCGAGTACCTCGTCGTCGAGAACAACGGCGCGATCTACGGCGTCCTCTCCGCCGCCGACGTCGAACGCGCATTCGTCAAAGCGATGGCCCGCCCCTCGTAACGCCCGCCACACGCGCGTGGTCGGCGCCCGCCCCCACGCCCGGTACGCTGGTCACATGTCCGAACCGACCGGTGCCGCCCGCCGACGCGGGCCCTTCAAGGTCGGGGACCAGGTACAGCTGACCGACCCCAAGGGCCGCCACTACACGTTCACGCTCGAGGACGGGAAGAACTTCCACACCCACAAGGGTTCCTTCCCGCACGACGAGCTGATCGGCGCTCCCGAGGGCAGCGTTGTCCGCACCACCGGAAACGTCGCCTACCTCGCGCTGCGCCCCCTGCTCCCCGACTACGTCCTGTCCATGCCCCGCGGCGCCGCCGTGGTCTACCCCAAGGACGCGGGGCAGATCCTGGCCTTCGCCGACATCTTCCCCGGCGCCCGCGTCGTCGAGGCGGGCGTGGGCTCAGGCTCGCTCAGCAGTTTCCTGCTGCGCGCCATCGGCGACGAGGGCATGCTGCACTCCTACGAGCGCCGCGAGGACTTCGCCGAGATCGCCAAGGGCAACGTGGAGCGCTACTTCGGCGGCCCCCACCCGGCCTGGCAGCTCACCGTCGGAGACCTCCAGGACAACCTGACCGACGGCGACGTCGACCGCGTCATCCTCGACATGCTCGCCCCCTGGGAGTGCCTGGACGTCGTCAAGAAGGCGCTCGTCCCCGGCGGCATCCTGTGCTGCTACGTGGCCACCACCACCCAGCTGGCCCGCACCGTCGAGTCCATCCGCGAGATCGGCTGCTTCAACGAGCCCACCTCGTGGGAGTCGATGATCCGCAACTGGCACGTGGAGGGCCTCGCCGTCCGCCCCGACCACCGGATGATCGGCCACACCGGCTTCCTGCTGACCGCCCGCCGCCTCGCGGACGGCGTCGAGCCGCCCATGCGCCGCCGCCGCCCCGCCAAGGGCGCCTACGGCGAGGACTACGACGGCCCGAACGCCGACGGCGGCAGCCGAGGCCGCTGACCCGCGCCGCCCCTCACGTACAACCGCACAGCGAACCGCACTCGAATGCAGCGGCGCCGCCGTCCAGTTCCCCGTCCCGTACGGGAACTCGACGGCGGCGCCGACGCGTTGTAACGGCGAACAACCGCCCCACCGCGCGCGCAGTGGGCCGCGCGTGACAAACGCCCCACCCCGCCGTTCCGCCGGACTGTGACGTATGGCACGATGCTGGCCACTCCCACCGGCACAGCCCTCACAGGAGACACTTCCTCGTGCAGCAACCCGCCGTCCCGGAACTGGCGCACACCACCACCCGGCCCATCCACTGGCTGGCCACCGCCGCGGCCCTCGCCGCCGTGGTCGCCGCCTCCGGCTTCCTGCAGCCGGGCTCCGCCACCGCGGCCCAGCACGAGGACCCCGGGGACCGGGCCGCCGGCGCCACCACCCATGCCGTCGCCGCGCCCGACCCGGCCGCGGTCCACTTCCCGCTCAACTGCGGCCCGGTCAAGGCCGTCGTACAGCGCAAGGCCTCCGGCGACCTCGACGGCGACGGCCGGCCCGAGACCGTCGCCGTCGTCCGCTGCGACGCGGGCTCCGGTACCCCGCCCAACGGGGTCTATGTCCTCACCCGGCCGGCGGGCGGCAAGCCCCGCGTCGTCGCCACCCTCGTCGATCCGAAGGACCAGTTCTCGGTCAGCGCCTTCGGCGTACGCGACGGCGTCGTCACCGCCACCCTCGACGGCTACTCGTCCGACGACGTCCCGCGCTATCGGCCCGACGTCCACGACCGTGCCCAATGGCAGTGGCGCGACGGGGCGTTCGTCCGCTCCACGCCCGCCAGGGCGAGCAGCGTCTGAGCCGACGCGCACTGCCGGCACGCGCTGCCGACGCGGACTGCCGGCACACACGAAGGGCCCCGCATCGGCGGGGCCCTTTCTCCATCGGTGTGACGGCGATCACATGTGACGCTTCACTCTGCCTCGGGCCCGTACACCTCGACCCTGTCCGAAACGCGGCGCACATGGATGCAGTCGCCCGGACACTCCTTCGCCGATGCCACCACGTCCGTGAGAAGCGGAAGCGGCACGGGCGTTGAGGCGCCGGCGTCCTGCAGCAGCTCGTCGTCCGCGCTCTTCACATATGCGAGACCGTCGATGTCCAGCTCGAAGACCTCCGGCGCGTACTGGGCGCAGATCCCGTCCCCGGTGCACAGGTCCTGGTCGATCCACACCTCCAGCGGAACACTGCTGTCAGCGGTGGATCCGGCCTCTTGCCGTACGGTCATGTCTCCTGCCGTTTCCTGCGTCGCAGGCCCGGCGAACCGACTTCACAGGAGCAAGTCCGGCCAGGCCTGACGGGTGTTGAACACTTCGACCCTACAACCGGCCGCTTTCCGATGTTGTTGGGTGGGTATTCCACTGGCGTGAGGGAGAGCGCAAGGGTGAAGATCAGACACACCTCGACCGTCTTTGTGATCTAGGGGTTTCAATCAACACCCACCCAGGTAGGGTCTGGAAGCGTCCAGCTCCCCTTGGAGGAGGTGAGGACCGTGGCAGCCCACGACGACGACATCAACCGCGGCATCCGCCCGGGACGAGGGTCCGACGACCCCGCCGGGCAGATTGCCTATCTCGAGCAGGAAATCGCCGTCCTGCGGCGCAAGCTCGCCGACTCTCCGCGTCATACGAGGATTCTCGAAGAGCGGATCGTCGAGCTGCAGACCAACCTGGCCGGCGTATCCGCACAGAACGAACGGCTCGCGAACACGCTCCGTGAGGCCCGCGACCAGATCGTGGCCCTCAAGGAGGAGGTCGACCGGCTCGCACAACCGCCGGCCGGCTTCGGAGTCTTCCTCACGGCCAATGAGGACGGCACCGCCGACATCTTCACCGGCGGCCGTAAACTCCGGGTGAACGTGAGCCCGAGCGTCGAGCTCGAAGAGCTCAGGCGCGGCCAGGAAGTCATGCTCAACGAAGCGCTCAACGTGGTCGAGGCCATGGAGTTCGAGAGCGTCGGCGACATCGTCACCCTCAAGGAGATCCTCGAGGACGGCGAGCGCGCCCTGGTCACCGGCCACACCGACGAGGAAAGGGTGGTCCGGCTCGCCGAACCGCTCCTCGACGTCGTCATCCGGCCGGGCGACGCCCTGCTCCTCGAACCCCGCTCCGGCTACGTCTACGAGGTCGTGCCCAAGAGCGAAGTGGAGGAACTGGTCCTCGAAGAGGTCCCGGACATCGGCTACGACCAGATCGGCGGCCTGGGCAACCAGATCGAACTGATCCGCGACGCGGTCGAGCTGCCCTACCTCTACCCGGACCTCTACCGGGAGCACGAACTGCGGCCGCCCAAGGGCGTCCTGCTCTACGGCCCTCCCGGCTGCGGAAAGACCCTGATCGCCAAGGCGGTCGCCAACTCCCTTGCCAAGAAGGTCGCCGAGGTGACCGGACAGGGCCAGGGCAAGAGCTTCTTCCTCAACATCAAGGGTCCCGAACTTCTCAACAAGTACGTCGGTGAGACCGAGCGGCAGATCCGCCTCGTCTTCCAGCGCGCCCGCGAGAAGGCCAGCGAGGGCACCCCCGTCATCGTCTTCTTCGACGAGATGGAATCCCTCTTCCGCACCCGCGGCTCCGGCGTCAGCTCGGACGTCGAGAACACCATCGTCCCGCAGCTCCTCGCCGAGATCGACGGCGTCGAGGGCCTGCAGAACGTGGTCGTGATCGGCGCCTCCAACCGCGAGGACATGATCGACCCGGCCATCCTGCGCCCCGGCCGGCTGGACGTGAAGATCAAGATCGAGCGTCCGGACGCCGAGGCGGCCAAGGACATCTTCGGCAAGTACCTCACCCAGCGCCTGCCCCTGCACGCCGACGACCTCGGCGAGCACAGCAGCGACCGGGCGGCCACGGTGGCCAACATGATCCAGACCGCCGTGGAGCACATGTACGCGGAATCCGAGGAGAACCGCTTCCTGGAAGTCACGTACGCCAATGGCGACAAGGAAGTCCTGTACTTCAAGGACTTCAACTCCGGCGCAATGATCGAGAACATCGTCGGCCGCGCCAAGAAGATGGCCATCAAGGCCTTCCTCGAACAGAAACAGAAGGGCCTCAGGGTCGCCCATCTCCTCCAGGCTTGCATCGACGAGTTCAAGGAGAACGAGGACCTTCCCAACACCACGAACCCCGACGACTGGGCCCGAATCTCCGGCAAGAAGGGCGAGCGGATCGTCTACATCCGCACCCTCGTGACCGGAAAGCAGGGCGCGGACACCGGACGTTCCATCGACACGGTGGCGAACACCGGTCAGTACCTGTAAAAGACAGGGTGGCTGCGGGTGCCCGGACCGGGCACCCGCAGCCCACTGTTTTTCCGGGCAACTACCACGCGGCCAGCCGCTTCACGTCGGAGCGAAGCAATGACGCAAATGATCTCCCCACCAGCGCAGAGGCGTTCTAGGCTCTTCCATACCGCCGAGTCGCGCCGTGCGGGGACGGGCACCGCACGCGCATCGGAGAACCAGCGGTACTTGAGCGCCGCCCCCGACCGAGGGCGCCGCCGGGCAAGGAGGGCCGCATGACCGTACGGCGAGTAATGGGCATCGAGACGGAGTACGGGATCTCCGTCCCCGGTCACCCCAATGCCAATGCCATGCTCACCTCGTCCCAGATCGTCAACGCCTACGCGGCGGCGATGCACCGGGCCCGCCGCGCCCGCTGGGACTTCGAGGAAGAGAACCCGCTGCGCGACGCCCGGGGCTTCGACCTCGCGCGGGAGGCCGCCGACTCCAGCCAGCTCACCGACGAGGACATCGGCCTGGCCAATGTCATCCTCACCAATGGCGCGCGCCTCTACGTCGACCACGCACACCCCGAGTACAGCTCCCCGGAGATCACCAATCCGCGCGACGCCGTCCTGTGGGACAAGGCCGGCGAACGCATCATGGCGGAGGCGGCCGACCGCGCGGCCCAGCTGCCCGGCGCCCAGCCGATCCACCTCTACAAGAACAACACCGACAACAAGGGCGCCTCCTACGGCACGCACGAGAACTACCTGATGAAGCGGGAGACCCCCTTCTCGGACATCGTGCGCCACCTCACGCCGTTCTTCGTCTCCCGTCAGGTCGTCACCGGTGCGGGCCGTGTCGGCCTCGGTCAGGACGGGCACGAGCACGGCTTCCAGCTCAGCCAGCGCGCCGACTACTTCGAGGTCGAGGTCGGCCTCGAGACCACGCTCAAGCGCCCGATCATCAACACCCGGGACGAGCCGCACTCGGACGCGGAGAAGTACCGCCGCCTCCACGTGATCATCGGCGACGCGAACCTCTCCGAGATCTCGACCTACCTCAAGCTCGGCACGACAGCCCTGGTCCTCTCCATGATCGAGGACGGTTTCATCGCCGTCGACCTGGCCGTGGACCAGCCGGTCCGTACCCTCCACCAGGTCTCCCACGACCCCTCCCTCCAGCATCTGATCACGCTCCGCAGCGGGCGCACGCTCACCGCGGTGCAGCTCCAGATGGAGTACTACGAGCTGTCCAGGAAGTACGTCGAGGAGCGCTTCGGCGCCGACGCCGACGAACAGACCAAGGACGTCCTCAGCCGCTGGGAGGACGTGCTCGGCCGCCTGGAGAGCGACCCGATGAGCCTCTCCGGCGAGCTGGACTGGGTCGCCAAGCGCGAGCTCATGGAGGGCTACCGGCGCCGCGACGACCTCGACTGGGACGCCGCGCGCCTCCAGCTCGTCGACCTCCAGTACGCCGACGTACGGGCCGAGAAGGGCCTGTACAACCGCCTGGCGGCCCGGGGCAAGATGAAGCGCCTCCTGACCGAGGACGAGGTCGAGAAGGCGCGTACGTCGCCGCCCGAGGACACGCGCGCCTACTTCCGCGGGCGCTGCCTCGAGCAGTACGCGGACGACGTCGCCGCCGCCTCCTGGGACTCGGTCATCTTCGACCTCCCCGGCCGTGACTCACTGCAACGGGTCCCCACCCTGGAGCCCCTTCGCGGAACGCGTAATCACGTCAAGGAGCTGCTCGACCGGTGCCGGACGGCCGAAGATCTGGTCCGCGTGCTCTCGGGCGGCTGATCCGCGGCTGAAAGGCCCGCGACGGGGGAATCACAGAGGTGGGCTCCACACGTTGCCGCAACTGTGGAGCCGATGTCGGAGCCGACTTGTAGGGTTCTGATCACGAACAGCCTGTACGACACGTACGACACATACGACGTGTATGTCGAACCGAGCGGGGTGAGCTGGATATGGCGACCAAGGACACCGGCGGCGGACAGCAGAAGGCGAACCGTACCTCCGAGGAGGTCGATGAGCAGGTCGAGGACGCCCAGGCGACCGACGACCTCAAGGAGCGCCAGGAGAAGCTGAGCGACGATGTCGACTCGGTTCTGGACGAAATCGATGACGTCCTGGAGGAGAATGCCGAGGACTTCGTGAGGTCATTCGTCCAAAAAGGTGGGGAATGACCTGAATGTCCGATTCGGGGGACGGGGAGAAGTGCTCCGGGTGTCAGGAGTTGCTTCCTCTGGGTGCATTCGCGGCTAATCGGTCGCGGCCCGACGGGCCGCAGGCCAATTGCCGCGAATGCGCTGCCGAGTACCACGGGCGCCGCCAGGAGGCACGCGGCAAGACGGTCCGCGTCACAGTAGACGTGCCTGAGGGGTACAAGCACTGTCGGACCTGTGGGGAGACCGAGCCGCACACTGAGTGGCATCGGAACTCATCGGCTTCCGACGGCCTGTCCACGCGCTGCGAGGCCTGCCGCGTGATCCAGGGGCGGGCTGGGCACCGCAAGCGTCAGTACGGCATGACTGAGGCCGACCGCGACGCGATGGTCGCCTCCCAGATGGGGATCTGCGTGATCTGCCGCAAGGCTCCCGCAGTTCATGTGGATCACTGCCACGAGACGGGTAGGGTCCGTGGCGTAGTGTGCTTCAACTGCAATTCGGCCTTCGGCAAGTTGGGGGACGACCCCGACACGACTCGTCGAGCCGCCGCATACCTGGAAGGAAACGCGTGGAAGCCAACCCTCGTAGCACCGGGCGTCTACCGGCTGCCTTCCTGACGCCCGGGTCGTCGTCCTTCATGGACTTCCTGGCCGAGCACCAGCCGGAAATCCTGCCGGGCAACCGGCAGTTGCCGCCGACGCAGGGCGTCATCGAGGCCCCGCACGGCACGACCATCGTCGCCGTGACGTTCCCGGGAGGCGTCGTCCTCGCCGGCGACCGCCGCGCCACGATGGGCAATGTGATCGCGCAGCGCGACATCGAGAAGGTCTTCCCGGCGGACGAGTACTCGGCCGTCGGTATCGCCGGCACCGCCGGTCTGGCCGTCGAGATGGTGAAGCTCTTCCAGCTGGAGCTGGAGCACTTCGAGAAGGTCGAGGGCGCCCAGCTGTCGCTCGAGGGCAAGGCGAACCGGCTGTCCACGATGATCCGGTCGAACCTCGGCATGGCGATGCAGGGGCTGGCCGTCGTACCGCTGTTCGCCGGGTACGACGTCGACCGCGAGAAGGGCCGCATCTTCTCCTACGACGTCACGGGCGGGCGCAGCGAGGAGCACGGGTACGCCTCGACCGGTTCGGGTTCGGTCTTCGCGCGCGGGGCGATGAAGAAGCTCTACCGCGACGATCTGACGGAGGAGCAGGCGACGACGCTGGTCGTGCAGGCGCTGTACGACGCGGCGGACGACGACTCGGCGACGGGTGGTCCCGACATGGCGCGGCGGATCTTCCCGATCGTGACGGTGGTCTCGGAGGACGGTTTCCGTCGTCTCGCGGACGACGAGTCGTCGGAGATCGCCCGGTCGATCCTTGAGCGGCGTCTCGAGCAGCCGGACGGTCCGCGCGCGGCTCTGCTCTGAGGCGCGGGTCGCTCCTCTCTCTCCTCACTGACGCGTTACTGACAGAAAGGGACGGATAGCCGGTGTCGACGCCGTTCTATGTCTCACCCCAGCAGGCGATGGCCGACCGCGCGGAGTACGCGCGCAAGGGCATCGCCCGCGGTCGCAGCCTGGTTGTGCTGCAGTACGCCGACGGCATCGTGTTCGTCGGCGAGAACCCGTCCCGTGCCCTGCACAAGTTCAGCGAGATCTACGACCGGATCGGTTTCGCGGCCGCCGGTAAGTACAACGAGTACGAGAACCTGCGGATCGGTGGCGTGCGCTACGCGGACCTGCGGGGTTACACGTACGACCGTGACGATGTGACGGCCCGTGGCCTGGCGAACGTGTACGCGCAGACGCTGGGCACGATCTTCTCCAGTGCCGCCGAGAAGCCGTACGAGGTGGAGCTGGTCGTCGCGGAGGTCGGTGAGACGTCCGAGGGCGACCAGATCTACCGGTTGCCGCACGACGGGTCGATCGTGGACGAGCACGGTTCGGTCGCGGTCGGTGGTAACGCCGAGCAGATCAGCGGCTATCTGGACCAGCGCCATCAGGACGGCATGACGTTGTCCGAGGCGTTGAAGCTGGCCGTGCAAGCGCTGTCGCGCGACACGAACGGGAGCGAGCGGGAGATTCCCGCGGAGCGACTCGAGGTGGCGGTGCTCGACCGTACGCGGCCGCAGCAGCGCAAGTTCAAGCGGATCGCGGGGCGTCAGTTGTCGCGGCTGCTGACGGCGGAGGGTGCGGCGGAGACGTCGAAGGCGGCGTCCGACGCGGTGTCCGACGATGTCTCGGACGACAACGGCGACTCCGACGAGGAGTAGCCCGGAACAGACCGGAGTCCGCGGTTCGAGGTTCGCCGGTTCATAGTTCGTCGTACGTGTGCCCCGGCCGGTTCCGGTAACCGGCCGGGGCACACGTATGTGTGTGTCATCGGCCGGCGTCATGCCTCCGTGCGCGGTGGCGGTGCCGTCGAGCCGCGTACGACCAGCTCGACCGGGAGCGGGGTCGTGTCGGGTGCGTGGCCCTCCAGGACGGCGAGGAGGGCGGCCATGCCGCGCTCGCCGAACTGTTCGGCGGGGAGGCGGACGGTGGTGAGTTCGGGCTCGACGGCGCTGGCGAGGGAGAGGTCGTCGAAGCCGGTGACGGAGAAGTGTTCGGGGATGCGCAGGTTCATGCGGCGGGCGGCCTTGTAGACGCCGGTGGCGAGTTTGTCGTCGTCGCAGACGAGGGCGGTGGGCAAGGTGGGGCCGCTGGTGTGGAGGGCGCGTTCGGTGGCGGCCATGGCGTCCTCGACGGTGAGGGCGGAGCGGACGGTGCGGACGGTGGCGCCGGGCACCCGGGCGGTTCTCGCGGCGAGTTCGCGGGCGCGTACGTCGAAGGTCCAGGACGGGACGGCGGAGGCGAGGTGCAGGAAGCGGCGGTGGCCGAGGGCGAGCAGGTGGTCGGTGATCTGCCGGACGCCGTCGGTGAGGTCGAGGTTGACGGTGGCGGCGCCGGGGCTGCCGGCCGGGTCGCTGTCGAGCATGACGAGGGGCAGGTCGTCACCGCGCAGCGCGGTGACGGCGTCGGCGGCCATGGAGGAGGCGAGGATGCCGTCGAGGGCGGCGCGGGCGGACGGGAAGGGGTCGCGGGCCGGGCCGATGCCGTCGGGGGAGGGGTAGAGAACGACGCCGAAGCCGTGTTCGGCGGCGAGGCGGGCGGCGCCGGTGTAGACACCCGCGAAGAACTCGTTGGTGAGGGCGGGAACGACGAGGAGGGCGGTGCGGGTGCGGCCCATGCGGAGGTTGCGGGCGGCGAGGTTGGGGCGGTAGCCGAGTTCGCGTGCTGCCTCGCGGACGCGTTCGGCGGTGGCCGGGGCGACGCGCCCGCGCCATTTGTCGCCCATGACGAGGGAGACGGCGGCTTGTGAGACGCCTGCGGCGCGGGCCACGTCCCGGCTGGTGGGCCGGGTGGTGGCCGCCCCGTCCGTACCGCTCGTCACTGCTGCCTCCGTGGGTCCGCTGTCCGGGCTGGTGGCTGCTGCCCGAGGGGTCGAACGCTATCGGGTGGTTCCCGTGCCGACGCGGGTGGGCCGACGCAGGTGGTACGTATAACCCGGATCCGTGATACGTATAACGCCGCGACGTTATACGTACAACCTGACGGAAGGGCGGGCCATGGCCGCCGGTTATGCGGAGATCCTCCGGGCGCGGCACGCGATGCGGCTGCTCACCGGCACGCTCGTCGGCAGGCTGCCGAACGCCACGGCGCCCATCGCGATCGTGCTGTTCATCCGCGCCGAGGGCGGCTCGTACTCGCTGGCCGGTGCGCTCGCCGCCGTGTACGGGGTGGCCAACGCGGTCGGACAGCCGCTGCTCGGGCGCCTCGTCGACCTGCGCGGGCAGCCTGCGGTGCAGCTGCCGGCCGCTGTCCTGTCGGCGGTGGCGATGACACTCTTCGCCTTCGTCGGCACCGGCACCCCCGGGCTCGCGTACACCTCCGTGGCCGCCGCCGGACTGTTCACGCCACCGCTGGAGGGCGGTCTGCGGGCGCTGTGGCCGAGCGTGCTGCCGCGCGAGGAACAGGTGCACACCGCGTACGCGATGGACGCGATCGCGCAGGAAGTCATGTTCACCGTCGGGCCGTTGCTGGTGACCGTGTGCGTGTCGCTGTGGTCGGCGCAGGCCGCGCTGGTCGTCCTGAACGTCATCGGCGTGCTCGGCGCCCTCTCCGTCGTGGTGTCGAAGCCCTCGCGCGCGTGGCGGTCCGCGCCGCGCGAGGCGCACTGGCTGGGCGCGCTGCGCTCGCCCGGCCTGCTCGTCCTGCTCGCCGCCTTCCTGTTCATCGGGCTCGCGCTCGGCTCGATCACCGTGGCCGGGGTCTCGTACGGCGACGAGCACGGCGGGGCCGGAAGCAGCACGGTCTACGGCTGGATGATGGCAGCGCTCGGGCTCGGCGCCCTGGTGGGCGGCGCGGTCTACGGCGCGCGCCAGTGGAGCGGCGCCCCCGAGGCGCGGCTGCGGTGGCTGGTGGCCCTTCTGGCGCTGTTCTACGTGCCGTTGGCGCTGATGCCGGGCCCTGTGGCGATGGTGGCGCTGACGGCGGTCGCCGGGGTGTTCCTCGCGCCGTGCATCGCGTGCGCGTTCATCGTCGTGGACCGGCACGCGCCGCGGGGGACGGTGACGGAGGCGTTCTCGTGGCTCGTGACGACGTTCACGGTGGGGGCGAGCGTCGGTACGGCGGTCGCGGGGCCGGTCGTCGAGTGGGGCGGAACGCGGTGGGGTTTCGCCGTGCCGGCGGCCACGGGAGCGCTCGCGCTCCTGGTGCTGCTCGCCACCGGACGGGTTCTCGGGGACCCGCGCACGTCCGGGCGTGTCGCGGCCGGTTCGGAAAATGATCCAAACCGTGCTGTCGAACCCCGTTTCAGCTCGGGGGATCGGGCGTAATGTTCAGACATGGACCGCCGCATTTTCGGGCTGGAGAACGAGTACGGCGTCACATGCACGTTCAGGGGACAGCGCCGTCTGTCACCTGACGAGGTGGCGCGCTACCTCTTCCGCCGTGTCGTGTCATGGGGCCGCAGCAGCAATGTCTTTCTGCGGAACGGCGCCCGCCTCTATCTGGACGTGGGATCGCATCCGGAATACGCAACGCCGGAATGCGACAACGTGACCGAGTTGGTCACCCACGACAAAGCCGGCGAGCGCATTCTGGAAGGCCTGCTCGTCGACGCCGAACGCCGCCTGCACGAGGAGGGCATCGCAGGCGACGTATACCTGTTCAAGAACAACACCGACTCGGCGGGAAACTCCTACGGCTGCCACGAGAATTATCTGGTGGCGCGGCACGGGGAGTTCTCGCGGCTCGCGGACATTCTCATTCCCTTCCTGGTGACGCGTCAGCTGCTGTGCGGCGCGGGCAAGGTGCTGCAGACCCCGCGCGGTGCGGTGTACTGCGTGAGCCAGCGGGCCGAGCACATCTGGGAGGGCGTCAGCTCCGCGACGACGCGCTCCCGGCCGATCATCAACACCCGGGACGAACCGCACGCGGACGCCGAGCGCTACCGGCGCCTGCACGTCATCGTGGGCGACTCGAACATGTCCGAGACGACCATGCTGCTCAAGGTTGGCGCCACCGACCTGGTGCTGCGCATGATCGAGGCAGGCACGGTGATGCGGGACCTGACCCTGGAGAACCCGATCCGGGCGATCCGCGAGGTCAGCCACGACATCACGGGCCGGCGCAAGGTGCGTCTGGCCAGCGGCCGCGAGGCCTCCGCCCTGGAGGTGCAGCGCGAGTACTACGAGAAGGCCGTCGACTTCGTGGAGCGCCGGGGCATCCGCACCGGCACCGTCGACCAGGTCCTCGAACTGTGGGGCCGCACGCTCGACGCGATCGAGGCGGAGGACCTCGACCGCATCGGCACCGAGATCGACTGGGTCATGAAGTACAAGCTCATCGAGCGCTACCGCGCCAAGCACAACATGACCATGTCGCACCCGCGGGTGGCGCAGATAGACCTCGCCTACCACGACATCCACCGTCGCCGTGGTCTCTACTACCTCCTGGAGAAGAAGGGCCAGGCCGCCCGGATCTGCAACGACCTGAAGATCTTCGAGGGCAAGTCCGTGCCGCCGCAGACCACGCGCGCGCGGCTGCGCGGCGACTTCATCCGCCGGGCCCAGGAGCAGCGCCGTGACTTCACGGTCGACTGGGTCCATCTGAAGCTGAACGACCAGGCGCAGCGCACGGTGCTGTGCAAGGACCCGTTCCGCAGCGTGGACGACCGGGTGGAGAAGCTGATCGCCGGGATGTAGCACCGGCTCGGACCCGTCCGGTACCGGTTCGGACCCATCCTTCCGGGGGCCTCGTACGAATCATTCGTACGAGGCTCTCGGCGTGCTTGTCGTCACCTGGCAAACGTGGCGGGAGGGCCTAGAGTGGCCGAACCGTATTCGAGCGACCTGAGGATCCCTGTGCGACGCCGACTTGCAGCTCTACTGATCGTGCCGGCACTGGCGCTGACCGCGACGGCCTGTGGCAGTGACGACAGCAAGGACAAGGCGGACAAGGCCGACTCCTCCTCGTCCCCGTCGGCGAAGGCGGCGTCGGTGCCCAAGGCGGTCGACACGGCGGCCCCGATGCCGTCGGTGAAGGGCGCGTACGGCAGCAAGGCGACGATCTCGCTGCCGAAGGGTGAGCCGAGTGGCAAGTTCGTCGTGCACACGCTCTCCGAGGGCAAGGGCGCGGAGGTGAAGAAGGACGACATGGTGTCGATGAACTTCACCGGCAAGATCTGGAAGGGCGCCAAGGACCTCGGTTCGACGTACGGGCAGCAGAGCAACGGGCAGATCGTGACGGCGGCGTCCGAGAGCCAGCTGCCGGCGTTCTCGCAGGCGGTCGTCGGGGCGAAGGAGGGCAGCCGGATCCTGGTCGTGGCGCCGCCCGCGGCCGGTTACGGCAGCCAGGGCGCCCAGCAGTACGGCATCACGGGCAGTGACACGCTGGTCTTCGCGCTGGACGTCGGCAAGATCGTCCGTGACTCGGCGCAGAAGCAGGCGGCGGTCCCCTCCGACCTGCCGCAGATCGAGGCGGACGCCCAGGCGCCCGCGAAGATCTCCGTGCCGAAGAACGACCCGCCGGCCAAGCTCGTCGACAAGGTCCTCATCCAGGGCAAGGGCGCCGAGGTCAAGAGCGGCCAGACGGTCTCCATGCACTACAGCGGTGCGGCGTGGAAGCTGAACCAGGGCAAGGAGAAGGCCGAGCTGTTCGACTCGTCCTTCAACACGGGCCAGCCGTTCCAGACGCAGATCGGCAAGGGTCAGGTCATCAAGGGCTGGGACACCGGAATCGTCGGCAAGCACGTCGGTGACCGGGTCCTCCTCGTGATCCCGGCCGACCAGGCCTACGGCGACCAGGAGAAGGGCAAGACGCTGCCGGCCAACTCGACGCTGGTCTTCGTGGTCGACATTCTCGCCACGCACTGATCACCGCCTGGGAAGTGGCAGACTGTCCCGGTTGCCCATCAGCCGACAAGCAGGAGCACTACACGTGAGCATCGACAAGCCCGAGATCGACTTCCCCGACGGTCCGGCGCCGACGGACCTGGAGATCGTGGACCTCTGGGAGGGCGAAGGACCCGCGGCGAAGGAGGGCGACACCGTCTCCGTGCACTACGTGGGCGTGGCCTTCTCCACCGGTGAGGAGTTCGACGCGTCCTGGAACCGCGGCACCCCGCTGCAGTTCCAGCTCGGTGTCGGCCAGGTCATCCAGGGCTGGGACAAGGGCGTGCAGGGCATGAAGGTCGGCGGCCGCCGCCGGCTGACCATCCCCGCGCACCTGGCGTACGGCGAGCGCGGCGCCGGTGGCGGCCGCATCGCCCCCGGCGAGTCGCTGATCTTCGTCTGCGACCTGATCTCCGTCTGAACCGACCTGATCTCCTCTGAACCGATCCGATCGCCATCTGGACCGATCCGATCCCGGTCCGAGTCGACCTGATCGCTGTCCGAGCGGATCGGACAGCTGTCCGAGTCGATCGGGCAGCGACCCGCGCGGTCGCGCACAGGGCCCATGCCGTCCGGCATGGGCCCTGCCGTATCCCCTGGCTTTTGCCGGTACACCCACTGGCGGTACGGTCGTCCGTCGGGAGTTACATGAGGAAAGGGCGTCGATGGCCATTGCCAAGGCCGAGCGGCTGATGAATCTGGCGCTGTGTCTGCTCGGGACGCGGCGGCCACTCAGCAAGCGCGAGCTGCGGGGCTCTGTCGAGGCCTACCTGGAGGCGGGCAGCGACGACTCCTTCAACCGCATGTTCGAGCGCGACAAGGACGACCTGCGTGAGCTCGGCCTGATCATCGACACCGTGGAGAACCTGGACGGCGAGGTCGGCTACCTGGCCCGCCGCGACAGCAACCGGCTGCCGCCCGTCACCCTCGACGGCGAGGAGGCCGCCGCGCTCGGCCTCGCCGCGAAGGTGTGGCAGCAGGCCCGCCTCGCCGGCGCGGCCAGCGGCGCCCTGCAGAAGCTGCGCGCCGCGGGCATGCCCGAGGACGTGGACCCGTACGAGAGCCATGGCGCGCTCGAGCCGCGGATCCCGGTGCACGAGGCGTCCTTCGAACCGCTGATGCTGGCCTGCCGCGACCGGCGCCCCGTCGTCTTCGACTACCGCAAGGCGACCGCCGCCCGGCCCGAGCAGCGCCACGTCGAGCCGTGGGCCCTGGAGTGCTGGCGCGGCCACTGGTACCTGGCGGGCTGGGACCGCGAGCGCCAGGCCGAGCGGGTCTTCCGGCTCTCCCGGATCACCGGCAAGGTCCGCTCGCGCGCGGGCCGGTTCAAGGCAGAGGTGCCGGACGTGGTGACCGTACGGGAGACCGTGGCGAGCTGGGCGGGGGAGAGCGCCACGCGCTCGGCGCTGATCAGGCTGCGCGCGGGCGCGGGCTACCCGCTGCGCGCCAAGGCCACGTCGGTACGGGAACTCGGCGACGGCTGGGACGAGTTGGAGATCCCGTACGGGCACGGGCTCGACGCCTGGCTCGTGGAGTTCGGGCCCGACGTGGTGGTCCTGCAACCGGCCGAGCTGCGGGCCGATGTGGTGGACCGGCTGCGCGCCGTGGCCAAGGACTGAGCGCGGGACTGAAGGGGAGTACGGACAAGTATGGCTTCCAACGCCATCGACCAGACCCGGCGGATGCTGTCCCTGGTGACGTATCTGCGGGAGCGCCCCGGCGCGCGCGTGGAGGACGTCGCGCGGGCCTTCGGCATCACCGAGGACGAACTGATCTCCGACCTGGACGTGCTGCCGCTGTGCGGGACGAGCTTCCGCGGCGGTGACCTGCTCGACATCGACACCGACGGCGACCGCATCTGGTGGCACAACCCGGACGACGTGGCCGAGCCGCTGCGGATCGCCGCCGACGAGGCGACCGCGCTTCTCGTGGCCGCCCGCGCGGTGGCCACGCTGCCGGGGCTGCGCGAGAGCGACCGGCTCGCCCTGCTGCGCGCGACCGCGAAGCTCGAGGCGGCGGCCGGTGAGGTGGCGAGCGCGAGCGCCCGTCTGAACGTCACGTTCGAGTCCGAGGGCGGTGTCTTCGCCGACGTCGACCGCGCGATCTCCGAGCGGCGGCGGCTGTGGATCCGCTACTACTCGCCCGCGCGCGACGAGGTCACCGAGCGGGAGATCGACCCGATCCGCCTGGTCAGCGTGGGTCATACGTACGTCGAGGCGTGGTGCCGACGCTCGGAGGCGCGGCGCACGTTCCGGCTCGACCGGGTCGCCGAGATCCGGATCCTCGACGAGGCCGCGGCGCCGCCCGAGGTCGAACTGCGGGACCTGTCCGAGGGGCTCGTGCAGCCCGCGGCCGAGGACCCGGAGGTCATCGCCGAGGTCGGGCCCGGCGGGCGCTGGGTCGCGGAGTACTACCCGCACGACAGTGCCGAGGAGTTGCCGGACGGCGGCCTGCGGATCACGCTGCGCACCCCTGATCCGTCGTCGCTGCGGCGGCTCGCGCTGCGGCTCGGCCGGGACGGGCACATCGTGGCCCCCGCCGAACTCGCGGTGAGCGCGCGGGACGCGGCGCGGCAGGCGCTCGCGGCGTACGACGAAACCGCGTTCGACGGAGTCGCGTAGGAGAACAGGACCGCAGGAGGACGGGTCCCGCAGGACGGGTCGCGTAAGACGGGTCGCGTAGGACGGGCCGCGTGAGGTCGTCAGGCACAGCCCCGCGTAATTTGCGGGGCAGAACGGATGAAAGGTGCGAAGTGGACAACGGAATGACCGGTGTGGCCGGTTTCACTGATATCGCCACTATGTCCGCTACGGTCGCCGCCCCGGTGCCCGTCGTCTTCAAGGCCGCCTGCCCGGACTGCCGGGCCCGCTTCGAACTGGCCGCGACCGCGATCCGTCTGGCGATCGGCGCGAGCCGCCGCACCACCTTCTACTCCTTCACCTGCCCCGAGTGCGACACGTCGGTGCGCAAGCCCGCGGGCGAGCGCATCATCGAACTCCTCACCGGTGGCGGGGTGCGCACGCTCCGCCTCCACCAGACCGTCTAGGCTCGGCGCATGTTCTGGGCGATGCTGGCCGTGGCGTTGGGGTTCGTGGGACTTGCCGTGCTGGCCGTCTTCGCGATCAGGGTGTTCGTCGAGGCGCAGCGCCTCGGGCGGCAGGTCGCCGACACCACGGAGCAGATCAACCGCGCGGCCGAGGAGCTGGAGCGGGCCGCGGTGAGTGTGGCGAAGGCCGGGGGCGACGCCGTCTGATGACGGTCCAGGCCTGGCGATCCGGCGCGGTGCGGGATGGAAAGCGCTTTACCGCCGCGGCCTGTCCCGTGCGCGGGCCGGGCGGGTACGCTCCATTGGGTGGCCTGGGAGTGAGGCGCCGGCCGCACTGGGAGTACGCACGGGGATTGCCCCCTGTTCACCCCCACGGGATACGATCGCTGCCAGCACACGGTGGTCGGACAACAGTCCGAAGTCCGATCGGTACCGGCAGTCCCGCCCCTGCCGCCTCAGTGAGAAGGTAAACGCATATGTTCGGTGGAAAGATCGGCGCCCCCGAGTTGATCATCCTGCTCGTGGTCATCCTCCTCCTGTTCGGCGCGAAGAAGCTCCCGGACATGGCGCGCTCGCTCGGCAAGTCGGCCCGCATCCTCAAGAGCGAGGCCAAGGCCATGAAGAGCGAGGGTGGCAACAAGGATGCCGCTCCCTCGGACCCGCCGAAGAACGACGACACCCAGCCGCCGGCCCAGCGCACCATCAAGGCCGCCCCGGGCGACGTGACCAGCTCGCGCCCCGTGTCCGAGCCGACCAACCACACGACGCAGAGCTGACAAGAGCTGATCGAAGGCCGCCCCTGTGACGGCGGCCTGTCGCACGAGATGAGGACGTGGGTTGCTCAAGTCTGCCCGCAAGCAGGAGAAGGACCCCGAGGGGCGGATGCCGCTCGCGGAGCACCTGCGTGAGCTTCGCAACCGGCTCGGGAAGGCCGTCCTGGCCATCCTCGTCGTGACGATCGTCGCCGCCTTCTACTACAAGGACATCATCGAGTTCTTCACGAACCCGGTCCTTGACTCCGTCGGCTGCGACAAGACCTTCTCGGAACTGACGGCCAAGGCCGCCGAGAACAAGGACGCCAACGAGCAGTGCGCCCGCATCGTGCTCAACGGCCTGATCACGCCCTTCACGCTCGCCCTGAAGGTGTCGCTGATGGCCGGTGTCATCGGGGCCTCGCCGATCTGGCTCTACCAGCTCTGGGGCTTCGTCGCGCCCGGCCTGCACAAGCACGAGAAGAAGTACGCCACCGGCTTCGTGGCGACCGGCGTCCCGCTCTTCCTCGGCGGCGCCTTCTTCGCGTACAAGACGCTGCCGACCATGGCGCGCGTGCTGCTCGACTTCTCGCCCGCGAACATCGACAACCAGCTGCCGCTCGACGACCTGCTCGACCTGATCACCCGCATGGTGATCGTCTTCGGCCTCTCCTTCGAACTGCCGCTGCTCCTGGTCATGCTCAACCTCACGGGCGTGATCACCGGCAAGCGGATGCTCGGCTGGTGGCGCGGCATGATCATGGGCATCACCGTCTTCGCCGCGGTGGCCACGCCCAGCACCGACCCGCTGACCATGATCGCCCTCGCCGGTCCGATCTGGGTCCTGTACTTCGCGGCGACCGCCTTCTCCCTCCTCAACGACCGCCGCAGGCGCCGCATCGAGGCGGCGGGGCCCGGCGACGACGAGGCCTCCGAGCTCGATCTGACGCCCGAGGACATCGACGAGGTGGAGACCGTCTCGGCCAGCAGGTCGCTGCCCGAGCAGGCGAAGGGCGACACCGAGCGGATCAACGGTTACGACGATGTGACCTGAGGTAACCCCTGTTCGCGGCCGGGCGGTTGTTAAGGTCCGGCCGTGACCAGCGAGATCACCCTCTTCGTCAATCCCACCGCGGGACGCGGCCGGGGCGCGGGCGCCGCGCAGCCGGCCGCTTCCGCGTTGCGGGCGGCCGGCTTCTCCGTGCGCACCGTCATCGGCGAGGACGCCGCTGATGCTCTGGTACGCGCGCGTGCCGCCGTCTCCGGGGGCACCGGCGCCCTGGTCGCCGTCGGCGGCGACGGGCTCGTGAACCTCGCCCTGCAAGCCGTCGCGGGGACCCGCACCCCGCTCGGCGTGGTCGCCGTCGGCACGGGCAACGACTTCGCGCGCTCGCTCGGGCTGCCCGTCCGCGCCCCCGCCGCCGCGGGCGCGCTCGTCGCCGAGTCCCTCAAGGGCGAGCTGGTCCGCGACGTCGACCTGGGGCGGATCGGCGGCCACTGGTTCGCCACCGTGCTCGCCTCCGGCTTCGACTCCCGGGTCAACGACCGCGGCAACCGGATGCGGCTGCCCCTCGGCCGGTTCAAGTACGACCTGGCGATCGTGGCGGAGCTGGCCGCGTTCAAGCCGGTGCCCTTCCGCCTGACGCTCGACGACGGCTCCGTGCGGGAGATCGCCGCGACCCTCGTCGCCGTCGGCAACGGCACGTCGTACGGCGGCGGCATGCGGATATGCGCCGACGCCGACATGGGCGACGGCCTCTTCGACGTCACCGTGGTCGGCGCGTGCTCCCGTACGACGCTGCTGCGGGTCTTCCCGCGCGTCTACAAGGGGACGCATCTGACCCACCCCGTGGTCAGCACCTACCGGGCGGCGCGGGTGGAGCTGGTCGCCGACGAGGCGGCGGGTGTCACCGGGTACGCGGACGGGGAGGCGGTCGGGCCGCTGCCGCTGGTGGCCGAGTGCGTGCCGGGGGCGGTGCGCGTCCTGACCGGACAGCGCCCCGCTGGATGAGGCCCTGCGCACAGCGCCCTGCCGGATAATGATCGTCCGTTGTCAGCGGGGGCCGGTAGGCTCGAAAGCACGATGACAGAGGACCTCTCACCGGCCGAGCGGTATGCGGCAGCCCGTCAGCGGGCCGCCGAGCAGGCCACCGCGCTCGCGTCCTTCCGCGAGATGTACGACTTCGGCCTCGACCCCTTCCAGATCGAGGCCTGCCAGGCGCTCGAGGCGGGCAAGGGCGTCCTGGTCGCCGCACCCACCGGATCGGGCAAGACGATCGTCGGCGAGTTCGCCGTGCACCTCGCCCTCATGGAGGGCAAGAAGTGCTTCTACACGACGCCGATCAAGGCGTTGTCGAACCAGAAGTACCAGGACCTCGCCAAGCGCTACGGCGCGGACAAGGTCGGCCTGCTGACCGGCGACAACAGTGTGAACAGTGACGCGCCCGTGGTCGTGATGACCACCGAGGTGCTGCGGAACATGCTGTACGCGGGTTCGCAGGCGCTGGTCAACCTCGGTTATGTGGTCATGGACGAGGTGCACTATCTCTCCGACCGCTTCCGGGGCGCCGTCTGGGAAGAGGTGATCATCCACCTCCAGGAGTCCGTGACGCTGGTCTCGCTGTCGGCCACCGTGTCGAACGCGGAGGAGTTCGGCGACTGGCTCGACACCGTCCGCGGCGACACCGAGGTGATCGTCTCCGAGCACCGGCCCGTGCCGCTCTTCCAGCACGTGCTCGCCGGACGCCGGATGTACGACCTCTTCGAGGAGGGCGAGGGCAGCAAGAAGGCGGTCAACCCGGACCTCACGCGCATGGCGCGCATGGAGGCCAGCCGCCCCTCGTACCAGGACCGGCGGCGCGGGCGCGCCATGCGCGAGGCCGACCGCGAGCGCGAGCGGCGCCAGCGCTCCCGGATCTGGACGCCGGGCCGCCCGGAGGTCATCGACAGGCTCGACGCGGCGGGGCTGCTGCCCGCCATCACCTTCATCTTCAGCCGCGCCGCCTGCGAGGCCGCGGTCCAGCAGTGCCTGTTCGCGGGGCTCCGGCTGAACGGCGAGGAGGCGCGGGCCGAGGTCCGCGAGATCGTCGAGGCGCGCACGGCCGCCATCCCCGACGAGGACCTGCACGTCCTCGGCTACTACGAGTGGCTCGAAGGGCTCGAGCGGGGCATCGCCGCCCACCACGCGGGCATGCTGCCCACCTTCAAGGAGGTCGTGGAGGAGCTGTTCGTCCGCGGCCTGGTGAAGGCCGTCTTCGCCACCGAGACGCTCGCCCTCGGCATCAACATGCCCGCACGCTCGGTGGTGTTGGAGAAGCTCGTCAAGTGGAACGGCGAGCAGCACGCCGACATCACGCCGGGTGAGTACACGCAGCTGACCGGGCGCGCGGGCCGCCGGGGCATCGACGTCGAGGGCCACGCCGTCGTGCTGTGGCAGCGCGGCTTCAGCCCCGAGCACCTCGCGGGGCTCGCGGGCACCCGTACGTATCCGCTCAAGTCCAGCTTCAAGCCGTCGTACAACATGGCGGTGAACCTGGTCGAGCAGTTCGGGCGGCACCGGTCCAGGGAGCTGCTGGAGACCTCGTTCGCGCAGTTCCAGGCGGACAAGTCGGTGGTCGGGATCTCTCGGCAGGTGCAGAAGAACGAGGAGGGACTCGAGGGCTACAAGGAGTCCATGACCTGCCACCTCGGCGACTTCGACGAGTACGCGCGGCTGCGCCGCGAGCTCAAGGACCGCGAGACCGAGCTGGCCAAGCAGGGCGCGGTCCAGCGCCGCGCGCAGGCGGCGGCCGCCCTGGAGAAGCTGAAGCCGGGGGACGTCATCCACGTGCCCACGGGCAAGTTCGCGGGCCTCGCGCTCGTCCTGGACCCCGGGCTGCCCGCCGGGCGGTCCAACGGGCACCGCGGCTTCGAGCACCACGACGGGCCGCGCCCGCTGGTGCTGACCGCCGAGCGGCAGGTCAAGCGGCTCGCCTCGATCGACTTCCCGGTGCCCGTGGAAGCCCTGGAGCGGATGCGGATCCCGAAGTCGTTCAACCCGCGCTCGCCGCAGTCCCGGCGCGACCTGGCGTCCGCGCTGCGCACCAAGGCCGGGCACATCGTGCCCGACCGGCACAAGAAGGGCCGCGCCCCGGCCGCCGACGACCGGCACATCGCGCGGCTCCGTGCCGAGCTGCGGGCCCATCCCTGCCACGGCTGCTCCGAGCGGGAGGACCACGCGCGCTGGGCCGAGCGCTACCACCGGCTGCACCGCGACACCGCGTCGCTGGAGCGCCGCATCGAGGGCCGTACCAACACCATCGCCCGCACCTTCGACCGCATCGTGAAGCTGCTCACGGAGATGGACTACCTGCGCGGCGACGAGGTCACCGAGCACGGCAAGCGGCTCGCGCGGCTCTACGGCGAGCTGGACCTGCTCGCCAGCGAATGCCTGCGCGACGGTGTCTGGGAGGGCCTGAGCCCCGCCGAACTCGCCGCCTGCGTGTCGGCGCTGGTGTTCGAGGCGCGGGTCTCCGACGACGCGCTCGCGCCCAAGGTGCCCTCGGGCAAGGCGAAGGCCGCGCTCGGCGAGATGGTGCGCATCTGGGGGCGGCTCGACGCCCTGGAGGAGGAGTTCCGGATCAACCAGGCGGAGGGTGTCGGGCAGCGCGAACCCGATATCGGGTTCGCCTGGGCCGCGTACCAGTGGGCCTCCGGCAAGGGGCTCGACGAGGTGCTGCGCGAGGCGGAGATGCCGGCCGGTGACTTCGTCCGCTGGTGCAAGCAGGTCATCGACGTGCTCGGGCAGATCGCCGCGGCGGCTCCGAACGACGGGTCGTCGACCGTCGCGCGCAATGCGCGCAAGGCCGTGGACGGGCTGTTGCGGGGGGTCGTGGCGTACTCGTCCGTGGGGTGAGGTGTCTTGTCGGAAGGGCCCGGGACCGTAGGTCCCGGGCCCTTCCGCGTGCCCGGGGGTACAGGAGTTCGGGGACTGGACGCCCTTACTCCATGTGTGCGAATCGGTGCCCAGCGTGCAAATGGGAGCGAGTGTATGCCTGCCGCGGGCGTCGCTGCAGAGGCTTGCTGAATATGACTCAGCGTTGATCCGGTCGGACTAAGCTCGCCCGCAGCGCACCGAGTTGAGATGTATTCGGGCGTTTGTTCCCCCGTGTGCGGATCGTCCCCAGATCCCCCGGAACGCGTACCGCGCATCCCCGCGCACCCCCCACTTCCCCGATCCGACTGTTCAGAGGGCATACATGGTGAGTGTTCAATCGCCTCCCGGTGGCCAAGACGTCCCCTACACACGCGTCCTCCTGCTCCCCGCCATGATCATGGCCGCCGCCACCGGAGCGGCCGTCGGCCTGGTCCCACAGCCCGCCCGCCTCGCCGTCGCCCTGTGCGGCACGCTCGGCACGCTCCTGGTCATCGCCGTCGCGGCCGAGGCCGTCCGGCGCGGCCGCCTCCTCAAGGGGGTGCGCGCCCAGTACGCGCACCACGTCGCCGACCTGGAGGGGCAGCTCGACGCCAAGGAGCGCAGGACGCTGCGCATCGCCAAGGAAGCCCTGCCGGCCGCCCTGTACCGCATGCACACCGGCGACAACGCCAAGGACGCCGTCCGCCACACCTGCGACGCCGACCCCGCCTTCCGCGACGCCACCCCGGGCGAGCGCGAACTGCTGCGCATGGCCCTCAAGGAGATCGACCTCGAGGAGTCGATGCGCGACGCCGCGCAGCGCGCCTTCGTCTCCATCGCCCGTCGCGTCCAGGCCATCGTCCACAAACAGGCCCAGGAACTGCGCGAGATGGAGGAGGACCACGGCCGCAACCCCGAGGTCTTCGACGACCTCCTGCGCATCGACCACGGCACCGCCCTGATCGGCCGCCTCGCCGACTCCGTCACCGTCCTCGGCAACGCCAGGCCCGGCCGTCAGTGGCCGCAGCCCGTCCGTCTCTACAGCGTGCTGCGCGGCGCCATGTCCCGCATCCTCGAGTACCCGCGCATCGACCTGAAGTCCATCTGTGACGTGGCCATCAGGGGCGTCTCCGTGGAACCCCTCATCCACGCCTGCGCCGAACTCCTCGACAACGCCACCCGTTACTCGCCGCCGCAGACCAAGGTGCACGTCACCGCCGTCGAGGTGCAGACCGGCATCGCCATCGAGATCGAGGACGGCGGCGTCAGCCTCAGCGAGGAGCAGCGCCTGCGGGCCGAGCGCATGCTCGACAAGGCCAAGGCCGGCATCGACCTCAACGACCTCGGCGAGAACCCGCGCCTCGGCCTCGCCATCGTCGGCCGGCTCTGCTCCATGTACAACATGGACATCTCCCTGCGGCAGTCCGCGTACGGCGGCGTCCGCGCCGTCCTCGTCGTCCCGCGCGACATGATGAGCACCGGGCCCGCGCCCGGCCTCGCCCACGGCATCGGCGCCTCCGCCGTACCGCGCGTCGACCACAACGGCGTACCGATCAAGGAAGAGCCGCGGCTCAAGAAGACGCGGCGGCCCACGACGGGCCCGCGCCACTCCGCCCCCGTCGTGCCCGCGATGGAGGACGACGTACCCGTGGTCACCGAATGGCGGCCCAACGGGCTGCCGCAGCGCCGCAGGAAGGTCGACACGAAGATCGTCGACGCGCAGATCATCGTGACGCCGCGCCATCCGGATCTGCCGGGATCCGGCCCGGCCTCCGACTTCACCGGCACCGGCGGGCCGGCCGGTGGCTCCGGTCCCCAGTCGTGGGGGGAGCCGTCCGGAGCGTACGGGGACCCGACGGGGTCGTACGGAAGTCCGTCCTCGGCGTACGGCGAGCCGGAGGCCGAGGAGCGGCCGCAGCCCGAACCCGGTCTCTGGGTCGAGGCGTTCATGAACGGGCTCAAGCCCGATGATTCCGGCGGTTCCGGCGGTTCCGGGGAGCACGGCAAGTCCGCTCCCGACGGGGCCGGCACCACCGACGCGCACACCAAGCAGGCCGACGAGGGAGACCGCCAGTGATCCAGCAACGCGCCAACTTCGACTGGATGCTCAAGGAGCTCGCCGACGGCGTGCCCAACGTGCGCCAGGTCGTGGTGCTCTCCGCGGACGGTCTGCGCATCGCCCGGTACGGCGGCGACCCCGACGGCGCCGACCGGATCGCCGCCGCCTGCGCCGGACTCCAGTCCCTCGCCTCCGCCGTCGCCTCCGAGATCCCGGAGTCCAACGGCAAGATGAACATGGTCATCATCGAGGTCGACGGCGGCTTCTTCTATCTGATGGCCGCGGGCAAGGGCGCCTACCTCGCCGTCCTCGCCGATCCGTACGTCGACGCCGGTCTCGTCAGCCACCAGATGCGCGACCTCGTCATCCGCATCGGCGCCCACCTCACCAGCCCGCCCCGACGCAACGGGCAGACCGTATGAGTCCGCGCTCCCACGAGCCTGCCTTCAGCGACGAAGGAGCGCCGCCGCCCCGGCGCGAGCGCCGGTTCGCCAAGGACGGCGAGGGCCCCGCTCCGGAACAGCGGGACCCCAAAGCGCCCAAGGACCCCAGGGACCCCGAGCGGCTCTATGTGATCACCGGCGGCACCGACGGCACCGACCGTGCGACGCTCGACCTCGTCACCCTCATCGTCGCCCGCGCCGACCCTCCCGCCGCCGCGCCCCCCGAACAGACCGCCGTCCTGCGCATGTGCCGGACGCCGCTGTCCACGGCCGAGATCTCGGCCTACCTCAATCTGCCCTTCAGCGTGGTCACCGTGCTGCTCGGTGAGCTCCTCGCGGCCGAACTGGTCCACTCCCGCGCCCCGGTCATCCGGAGCAACGTCGCGGACCGTTCCCTCCTCGAAGCGGTGATGCATGGACTACAGAAGCTCTGACCCCGTCGGCGCCGCGGACCTGACCACCGGGGGGCTGCACATTCCCGGCCCGCGCGCCGAGGACCGGATGCCCGACACCGTCTCCTCCGCCGTGAAGATCGTCATCGTGGGCGGGTTCGGCGTCGGCAAGACCACCATGGTCGGCTCCGTCAGCGAGATCCGGCCGCTCACCACCGAAGAGACCATGACGCAGGCCGGGATCGGCGTCGACGACAACTATGGTTCCGACACGAAGACCGCCACCACCGTGGCCATGGACTTCGGCCGGATCAGCATCACCGAGGAGCTCGTCCTCTACCTCTTCGGCACCCCCGGCCAGGAACGCTTCTGGTTCCTGTGGAACGGGCTGTTCGAGGGCGCCCTCGGTGCCGTCGTCCTCATCGACACCCGGCGCCTCGAAGTCAGCTTCGACGTCATCGGGCGGCTCGAGGAGCGCGGCGTCCCCTTCGTCATCGCCAACAACGCCTTTCCCGACGGGCCCAGTTACCCCGTCGACGAACTGCGCGTCGCCCTCGATCTCGACCCCCAGGTGCCGATCGTCGAGTGCGACGCCCGGCGCCGCGCCTCCAGCCGCGACGTCCTTCTCACCCTCATGCGGTATCTGCACGAGATGGCGTTGCAGCACGTCTGAGGACCCCACCACGCAGTTCGGGGCCCCCGCAATCGGCTTTGCCTCCCACAACCGTTCGCCTCACCACCGGAGCGATCACCGTGACGCCTCCCCCCTCCTCGTCCTCCCAGGCCTTCGGGTTCGATCCGCTGCAGGATCCCCTGGGCGGGCCGCCACCAGGGTGTCCCGCCCACGCCCTCGGGCCCGACGGCGCCCGCCGGCTCTACGGGCCCGAGGCCGAGGCCGACCTCCCCGCCGTCTACGAGAAGCTCCGCGCCGAGCACGGCTCCGTCGCCCCCGCGCTCATCCACGACGACGTACGCGTCTGGGCCGTCCTCGGCCACGGCGAGAACCTCCACATGGTCCGCACCACCTCCCAGTACAACCGCGACGCCCGCGGCTGGACCGCCCTCAAGAACGGCACCGTCAAACCCACCCACCCCCTCGCCCCCGTCTTCAGCTGGCAGCCCATCTGCTCCATGGCCGAGGGCGCCGAACACCTCCGGCTGCGCGGCGCCGTCACCTACGCCCTCGAAGTCGTCGACCACCGCAGCCTGCGCCGCGCCGTCAACAAGGCCTGCCAGGAGATCATCAACCGGTTCTGCGAGCGCGGCTCCTGCGACATCGTCAGCGAGTACGCCGAACATCTGCCGATGATGACCCTGCTCGACGTCTTCGGTGCCTCCGAGGCCTACAGCGAGCGGTTCGTCCAAGCCGCCCGCGACATGATCAAAGGCACCGAGACGGCCATCGCCAGCAACGAATACATCATGGGCATCCTCATGGAGCTCACCGTCCGGCGCCGGGCCGCCCCCGAGGACGACTTCATCAGCCGCCTCGTCACCGCGCCCGCCGCTCTCAGCGACGACGAGGTCGGCCAGAACCTGCGGCTCGTCCTCATCGCCGCCTACGAGGCCACCGCCAACCTCATCGCCAACGTCCTGCGCACCGTCCTCACCGACCCGCGCTTCCGCGCCCAGCTCAACGGCGGGCAGATGACCGTCCCCGAAGCCGTCGAGCAGTCCCTCTGGGACGAGCCGCCCTTCAGCGCCATGGTCGCCTACTACGCCAAGGTCGACACCCGGCTCGGCGAGCAGCACGTCCGCGCCGGTGACGCCCTCATCTTCGGCATCGCGCCGGGCAACGTCGACCCCGCCGTGCGGCCCGATCCGACCCTGCACATGCAGGGCAACCGGTCCCACCTCGCCTTCGGGGGCGGGCCCCACGAATGCCCCGGGCAGGACATCGGGCGCGCCATCGCCGACATCGGGGTCGACGCGTTCCTCATGCGCCTGCCCGATGCCGAACTCTCCGTCGACGAGGAGCAGTTGCGGTGGCGGTCCACCATTCTGTCGCAGCATCTCGTCGCGCTGCCCGTGTCGTTCACGGCCCGCGCGCAGCAGGACGTCGTCGCCCGGCCGAGCATGGTGCCGCCGCCCCGGCCCGGGTGGCGGGTGTCCTCCGGTTCGAGCGAGGCCGCCGCTCCCGCCGAGGCCGTCTCCGAGCCCATCGTCGTCCCGCCGTCGCCGTCGGTGCCTCCGGCCGGTGGCGGGGCGCCCCCGGCCGGGGCCTGGCAGCGTCTCCTGCGGTGGTGGCGCGGCTACTGAGACCAGGTCTCGTACGACTCCCAGGCCTCCAGCTGCCGGTCGCTCACGAAACGGTGTTCCCGGTTCGTCACCGGGTCACTGAACTCCAGTGTGCGTGCCAGCAGTTGGAGCGGTCTGCGGTAGTCGTCCGGGGCGGTGGGCTCCGCGACGCGGGGGTAGAGCGGGTCGCCCAGGATCGGTGTGCCCAGGGAGTTCATATGGACGCGCAGTTGGTGGGTCCGGCCTGTACGGGGGGTCAGGTGGTACAGGCCCAGGGCGCCCTTGACGGCCTCCAGGTCGATTCCGGTCTCCGCGTTGGGGGCCGCGTCCGGGATTTCCTGTGCTGTCAGTACGCCCCTTTGTTTTTCGATTCTGCTGTGGATCGTCAGGGGGTAGGGCCTTGTGCTGCTTCTCGCTACCGCCTCGTAGGTCTTGGTGACCTTTCGGTCCCGGAACAGGGTTTGGTACTTCCCTCTGTCCTCCGGGCGTACCACGAAGAGCACCAGACCCGCGGTCAGGCGGTCCAGGCGGTGGGCCGGGCTCAGGGTTTCCATGCCTGTTTCCCTGCGCAGGCGGACCAGCGCCGTTTCCTTGATGTGGCTGCCGCGCGGTGTCGTCGCCAGGAAATGCGGCTTGTCCGCTACGAGGATGTGGGCGTCGCGGTACACGATGTTCAGCTCGAACGGGACCGCGGGTTCCGGGGTGACGTCCCTGTGGAACCAGACATGGGTGCCCGGGGTGTACGGCGTGGTGCGGGTGACCGGGGTGCCGGTCGCGTCCACGATCTGGCCCGTCTCGAGCATCGCGTCGATCCTGGCCGTGCCCGCGGGGGTCAGGCGGGCGATCAAGTGGTCCCTTGTCGTCGCCCAGGCGCCGTCCGCGGGCAGCCGTACGCGTACCGCGTCGATGCCGTCGCGTTGGGGGAGCGGGGAGGGTGGCGTGCGCCTGCGGTGTCTCATCTCGGGGTCAGCGTACGCAGGGAAGGGAGGGTGGCCGTCCGGGGTCCGGTCAGCGGCTTTCCGTCGTCTCCGACAGGTGTCGGAGCGGGCACGGTGCTGCTCGGGGCATGTCCGTGCTCGCCGTCTTGATGGCGTCGCCCGTTGCGTCGGGTCTGTCACCGCGCGCCGCTGTGCTGCGCGCGGACCTACCCCGGCCGGCCCTCCCTTCTCGTACGTGTCCGAACGCCGTCAGGGCCGCGGCGTCTCCTGCTCCGCCTCGACCTGGGCGTTCCAGTCGCGCTTCGACGCCTGCCAGCCGTCCTCGTTGTGGCCGAGCCGCCAGTAGCCGGAGATCGACAGGTCCTCGCGCGGGATCTGGCGGTCGATCCGCAGATGGCGGCGCAGCTCCTTCACGAAGCCCGCCTCGCCGTGCACGAAGGCTTGCGGCCTGCCCTCGGGGAAGTCCAGTTCGGTGACTGCCTTGATCAGGGCCTGGCCCACCGGGCGGCCCTGGCGGTGCAGCCAGGTGATCTCCGCCTGGGTGTCGATCTTCTGCTCTTCCTCGGGGCTCTCGATCTCCACGAAGACGTGGGCCTTCGCGCCCTGCGGCAGCGCCTCCAGGGCCGCCGCGACCGCGGGCAGCGCGCTCTCGTCGCCGACCAGGAGGTGCCAGTCCGCCTCGGCGTCCGGGGCGTAGGCGCCGCCCGGGCCCATGAAGTGGATCGTCTCGCCGGGCTTGACGTTCGCCGCCCAGGGGCCGGCCAGGCCCTCGTCGCCGTGGACCACGAAGTCGAGCGTCAGCTCGCGGGCGTGGGGGTTCCAGGCTCGTACCGTGTAGGTGCGGGTCACCGGCCACTGGTCGCGCGGCAGCTCTTCCCGGATGCGTTCCATGTCGAACGGCTCCGGGAGGGTCGCTCCCTTGGGCGCGAAGAGCAGCTTCACGTAGTGATCCGTGTATTCGAGCTCCGGGAGGTCCGCCAGTCCCTCGCCGCCCAATACCACTCGCTGCATGTGCGGCGTCAGTCGCTCGGTGCGCACGACCTGCGCCGAGCGGGCCTTACGGGGCTTGCGTGCGGGACGCTCGGCCATGTGTCGTCTCCCTCGATACTTAGTTAGGTAAGCCTAAGCTAGCATTTCAGGAGGAGAGAGTGGTGAGCAGGCGGTGCAAAGAACCGCCCAAGCCCCAGCGTGACCCCAAGTGGTCGAGGAGTTCGGGGTCGCGGGGTTGGCGGGGGAGCGCGGTGGTGGTCGTGGGGAGCTTCACGTCTGTTGCCACCTGTACCACCTTCGGGGCCACCTCCAGGTAGCCGTGTGCTTCTGTCAGGCGCTTGCGCTGGGCCGGTGTGAGTTTCGTGGCCGGGTCGTTCGCCGCCTCGATGATGCCGGTGAGCGTTCCGTACTGGGCCAGGAGCTTCGCCGCCGTCTTCTCGCCGATGCCGGGGACTCCGGGGAGGCCGTCGCTCGGGTCGCCGCGCAGCGTCGCCATGTCCGCGTAGCCCGAACCGTCCACCCCGTACTTCTCCCTCAGGAGCGCCTCGTCCGTGATCTGGAGGGTCCCTACCCCCTTGAGGGGGTACAGGACGCGGCGCTGCTTCGCGTCGTCCACCAGTTGGTAGAGGTCTCTGTCGCCCGTGACGATGTCGACCGGGGTGGTGGCCCGGGCGGTGTACGTGCCGATCACGTCGTCCGCCTCGTAGCCCTCCACGCCCACCCTCGCGATGCCCACCGCGTCCAGGACCGCCTCGATGATCGGCACCTGCGGCGAGAGCGTGTCCGGGATCTCCTCCGCGTCCGGGGTTCCGGCCGGCTTCTCCTCGGCCACCCGGTGGGCCTTGTAGGAGGGGATGAGGTCCACGCGCCACTGCGGGCGCCAGTCCGCGTCCATGCACGCCACCAGGTCCGTGGGGCGGTGGTCCTGGACGAGGCGGGCGATGAAATCGAGCAGCCCGCGCACCGCGTTCACCGGGGTGCCGTCCGGGGCCTTCACGGAGTCCGGGACTCCGAAGTACGCCCGGAAATACAGGGACGCGGTGTCTAGCAGCATCAGGCGCTGGGTTTTCTGGGTCACGCTCCGCATCATGCCGTACCGCACTGACAGTGACCGTGTGTGCCGTATCCGTGCGATTTCGATGACTGTGTGTGGGCTGGACCACTCTTTTGTTTGGTGTGCATAAGTTCGGGCAGGCGCCGCCACGGAGCGGACCCGGTCGCACGTTCAACTATTGAACGGTCGGCCGGACGACACGGGCAGACCCCGTACCGCACCACGGCCCGCCGGCGGGGGAGGCGGGCCGTCTTGGTTCGACCCGAGAGGTGTATGTGTCCAGGCTTGAAGCCGAAGACCTGTACAAGGTGTTCGGCAGACGACCCGATGAGGCGGTGGAGAAACTCCGCCGCGGAGCCGACCGTGAGGAACTGCGGGCCGACGGAACGACGGCGGCTGTGATCGACGCTTCCTTCACGGTCGAGCCCGGCCAGATCTTCGTCGTCATGGGTCTCTCGGGGTCCGGTAAGTCCACGCTTCTGCGGATGTTGAACGGGCTCCTCGAGCCTACGGCGGGACACGTCCGCTTCGACGGCGACGACCTCACCGAGCTGTCCCCGCGCGAGCTGCGCGAGGTCCGCTCCAAGAAGATCAGCATGGTCTTCCAGCACTTCGCCCTCTTCCCGCACCGCTCCGTCCTGGAGAACGCGGCCTACGGGCTCGAGGTGCAGGGCGTGGCGCGCGCCGAGCGCGAGAAGCGGGCCACCGAGGCCCTGCGTCTGGCGGGCCTCGAAGGGTGGGAGAAGTCCTTCCCCGACGAGCTGTCCGGTGGTATGCAGCAGCGTGTCGGTCTGGCGCGTGCGCTCGCGACCGATGCCGATCTGCTTCTGATGGACGAGTCGTTCAGCGCGCTCGACCCGCTGATCCGGCGCGACATGCAGGATCAGCTGCTCGATCTGCAGAAGACGCTCAAGAAGACGATCGTCTTCATCACGCATGACCTCAACGAGGCCATGCGGCTCGGTGATCGCATCGCCGTCATGCGCGATGGCCGTATCGTCCAGATCGGGGCCGCCGAGGACATTCTCGTCACTCCGGCCGACGACTACGTCGCCTCCTTCACGCAGGACGTCGACCGGTCGCGGGTGCTGACCGCGGGCGCCATCATGGGCACCCCCGCGGAGGGGTACCGGGCTTCCGACGCCCCGGCCGAGGTCGCCGAGGACACTCCGATCATCGAGCTGTTCACGCCCTGCTCCACCAGTGACATACCCGTCGCCGTCATAGGTGAGGACGGGAGTGTCGTCGGTGTCGTGCCGCGGGAGCGGTTGCTCGCCGTGCTCGGTGAGCCCATGAAGTCCGTCGAGAACAATCACCGCGAAGAGTCGCGGGACGCCGTTCCCGCCCCTCGCGGCGAAGGTGACGGTCCGGTCGAGAAGGTGAATGCCGGTGCCTAGGATTCCCTTCGGTGACTGGGTCAACGATGTGGTCGAGTGGCTGCTCAACCACATGGCCTGGCTCTTCGACTTCCTCAAGACCTGCTTCGACGGCGTCTACACGGGCATCAGCGATGTCCTGCAGGCGCCCGAGCCGCTGCTGCTCGTGGGCATCTTCGCCGTCATCGCCTTCTGGCTGCGCGGCACCCTGGCGGCCGTGCTGACCTTCGTCGGGCTGTGGTTCATCGACAACCTCGAGTTGTGGGACCACGCCATGCAGACCCTGTCGCTGGTCCTGGTCTCGACGCTCATCGCGCTCGTCATCGGCGTGCCGCTCGGTATCTGGGCCGCTCGGTCCAACCGGGTGAGCGGGGTGTTCCGGCCCGTTCTCGACCTCATGCAGACGCTGCCGGCGATGGTCTATCTGATCCCGGCCATCCTGTTCTTCGGCTCCGGCGCCCCCGCCGGCATCGTCGCCACCCTCATCTTCGCGGTGCCGCCGGGCGTCCGTATGACCGAGCTGGGCATCCGCCAGGTCGACAAGGAGCTGGTCGAGGCCGCCGACGCGTTCGGTACGAAGCCCAGCAACACCCTGCTGCGGGTGCAGCTGCCGCTCGCGCTGCCGACGATCATGGCCGGTGTCAACCAGGTCATCATGCTGGGCCTGTCCATGGCCGCCATCGCGGGCATGGTCGGCACCGAGGGTCTCGGTGCCGACGTCAACGAGGCCATCGGTCAGCTGAACGTCGGTCTGGGCGCCGAGTCCGGTATCGCCATCGTCATCCTGGCCATCTACCTCGACCGCATGACCAGCTCGCTCGGTCAGCAGGTCTCCCCGCTCGGCCGCCGCGCGCTCGCCAAGCTGCGCGCCGCGCACGGGCTGCAGATCTGGTCCTACCGGCCCCGGCCCGTGGTCGCCGTCGTGGGTGTGGTCGTGCTCGCGCTCGTCGCGGGCGGCATGGGGATCTTCGGTGGGTCCTCCACCTCGACCGCCTCCGACGACGGTACGAACGTCGGGCAGGGCAAGAAGCTCACCATCGGGTACATCCCCTGGGACGAGGGCGTCGCCTCCACCTACCTGTGGAAGGAGATCCTCGAGCAGCGCGGGTTCGAGGTCGAGGCCAAGCAGTTCGACGCCGGGCCGCTCTACACCTCGCTCGCCCAGGGCAGCGTCGACTTCGAGACCGACTCCTGGCTGCCGACCACGCACGCGCAGTACTGGAAGAAGTACGGCAAGGACCTCGAGGACCTCGGCGCCTGGTACGACGAGACGTCCCTGGAGCTGGCGGTGCCCGCCTACATGGACGGCATCGACTCCCTCGCCGACCTCAAGGGCAAGGGCGCCGAGTTCGGTGGCAAGATCACCGGCATCGAGGCCAGCGCCGGTGAGACCGGGCTGCTCAAGAGCAAGGTGCTCAAGGCGTACGGCCTCGACAAGGAGTACCGGGTCGTCGACAGCTCCACGCCGGCGATGCTGGCCGAGCTGAAGCGCGCGTACGCCAAGAAGAAGCCGATCGTCGTGCCGCTGTGGTCCCCGCACTGGGCGTACAACGACTACAAGCTGAAGAAGCTCGAGGACCCGAAGGGTGTCTGGGGCAAGGGCGACGGCGTGCACTCGCTGGCCCGCAAGGGCTTCGGCGGTGACAACCCCGAGGTCGCCAAGTGGCTCAAGGACTTCAAGATGAGCGAGAAGCAGCTCACGAGTCTCGAGGCCGAGATCAACAAGGCGGGCAAGGGCAAGCAGCAGGACGCCGTCAAGGCGTGGCTGAAGGCCAACCCGGGCGTCGTCGACAAGCTCGCCCCTGTCGAGAAGAAGGACAGCGGCAGCGACTCCAAGGACCCCGTGAACGTCGCCTGGTTCCCCTGGGACGAGGACGTCGCTGTCACGTACCTGTGGAAGAACGTCCTGGAGAGGCGCGGCTACAAGCTCAACCTGAAGCAGATGGACGTGGGCCCGGTCTACACCGGTCTCGCCAGCGGTGACCTCGACGTCAACTTCGACGCCTGGCTGCCGCACGCCCAGAGCAACTACTGGAACAAGAGCAAGGACAAGCTGGTCGACCTGGGCAGCTGGTACAGCCCGACCTCGCTCGAAGTAGCCGTCCCGTCGTACGTCAAGGGCGTCAAGTCCCTCGCGGACCTCAAGGGCAAGGCGGACACCTTCGACGGCCGGATCATCGGCATCGAGCCGGGCACCGGCGAGATGAACCTCCTGAAGAAGGACGTGCTCCCCGGCTATGGCCTCGACAAGGAGTACAAGGTCGTCGACGGCTCCACGCCCGCCATGCTGGCCGAGCTCAAGCGCGCCTACACCAAGAAGGAGCCGGTCGCCGTCGTGCTCTGGTCGCCGCACTGGGCGTACAGCGAGTACGAACTGACCAAGCTGGCCGACCCGAAGAAGAAGTTCGGCGAGGGCAACACGATCCGCACCATCGCCAACAAGGAGTTCCCCGGCGAGTACCCGCAGCTCACGAAGTGGTTCAAGAACTTCAAGATGAGCGAGGACGAGCTGGGCAGCCTCGAGGCCGAGATCAAGAAGCGCGGTCAGGGCCAGGAGGAGAAGGCCGTCTCCGCGTGGCTCGAGACGCACCAGGACGTCGAGAAGCGGATGACCGCTTCCTGACGGCCGGCACCCCTCGCGGGTGAACGGGTGAACGAAAGGGTGGGTTCCGCCGTAGCAGAGGCTGCGGGGGGACCCACCTTCCGTTCGTTCCGTGACCCGGGGCGTCCTGATCGTGACCCACCGCTTACCGCGCTCGCATGAAACCGCCGGACGAACATGCGTAGGGTGCATTCAAACGAGCAGAGCAATGCGGTGGGAGGGAGCGGACCCATGGACGAGCACAAGGAGACACTGCGCGTGGGCGCGGCTGTCCGGCGCCGGCGCCGGACGCTCGAACTGACCCTCTCCGCCGTCGCCGAGCGCAGCGGCCTGTCCGTGCCCTTCCTCAGCCAGGTGGAGAACGAGCGGGCCCGGCCCAGCCAGCGCTCCCTGGAGAAGGTCGCCGACGCCCTCGGCACCACCGCCGTCGAACTCCTCGCCGCCGCCGATCCCGCCCGCACCGTCGACCTCGTACGCGCCGACGACACGAGCGTCGAGGACGGCAAGGACCCCGTCGTACGGTCCCTCGTGCGCGGGCACCATCAGATGCACGCCCAGGAGTTCGTGGGGGACCATGATCCGGGGCGCGAGTTCCAGCTCCGCAATGACGTCCTCATGCATGTCAGCGAAGGCGCCGTCGAGGTCGAGGCCGAGGGGCGCGCCTACCGGCTCGTGCGCGGCGACACCTTGTACCTGACCGGTGGCGTACGGCACCGGTGGCGGGCGACCGTGGCCGAGGCGCGGGTCCTCGTGGTGGCGGTCGCCGAGCACATCGACGCGGTCGACGAGCCCGGTCCGAAGTAGCCGCCCGTCGTGCGGGTGGTGTCCCTGGTCCCGTCGCTGACCGAAGCCGTCGCGGTGTCTTCGCCGGGCGTCCTGGTGGGGGCCACCGACTGGTGCGGTCATCCCGCGGGGCTCGATGTCGCTCGTGTCGGTGGCACCAAGAATCCTGATGTGCCGGCCGTCCTTGCCCTCCGTCCCGATCTTGTCCTCGCCAACGAGGAGGAGAATCGGCGGCCGGATCTGGAGGCTCTGCGCGCCGCCGGGGTCGAGGTGCTTGTCACTGTCGTGCGTGAACTGGACGACGCCTGGGGGGAGTTGGAGCGCCTTCTGGTTGCCTGTGGGGTCCGTTCACGGCCGCGCTGGCTCGATGAGGCCGAGGGCGCGTGGTCGGCGGTTGTCCCCCGCGAGCCGCCGGTGCGGGGTGTCGTGCCCATCTGGCGGCGGCCCTGGATGGTGCTCGGGCGCGACACCTTCGCCGGTGATCTGCTCGCCCGGCTCGGCGTCGAGAACGTCTACGCCGGTCATGCCGAGCGGTATCCGCGAATCCCGCTCGATGAGCTGCGCGTTGTCGGGGCGGATGTCGTGGTGCTGCCCGATGAGCCGTACCGGTTCACCGCCGATGACGGGCCCGAGGCGTTCGGTGTTCCCGCCGCGCTCGTCAGCGGGCGCCATCTGACCTGGTACGGGCCCTCGCTGGGGGAGGCGGTGCGGGTGCTCTCCGCCGGCCTGCGCGCCGCGTACGGGCGGTGAGTCAGGCCCGTACCGGGGTGGGCGGTGCCGGCAGGCGGCCGTTCAGTACCCCTCGTGTCGTGTGCAGCGCCGCCACCGCCCAGGCCGCCACCAGGACCACGTAGAGCGCCACGGCGAGTACGTCGAAGACCGGCAGGCCCGTGTGGGCGGCCAGGCCCTCCGCGCCCGTCACGCAGGTGCCGACCGGGAACGTGAACGCCCACCACGTCATCGAGAAGCGCATGCCGCCGCGGAGCGCCCGCGCCACCATGGCCACGGCGAGGGCCAGCCACAGGAGGGCGAAGCCCGTCACGGGGACGCCGTAGAGGATCGCGAACGCCGTGAAGCCGTCGGCGTAGGAGGCGGGGAGGACGCCGGGCGCCGCGTCCGCGAACTTGTTCGCCGCCGTCGTCGACTGGCCCAGCGGGCCCAGGACCAGGAAGAGCGCCGGGGTCAGGGCCAGGGGGAGCGGGCCCGTCGTCACCAGGCGGGCGAAGATCAGCGGCAGCATGACGAGGGTCGCCAGCAGGCTCATGCCGAACATCGCGTAGCAGGCGAGGAGCAGGGTCTGCTGCCATGCGCCGGGGGGCAGGTGGGGCAGGAGCAGTGGGCCGAGCGCGGCGGACACCATGGGCGCCACGACCGGCAGCAACCATACGGGCGAGGCCTCGCCCGGCTCGATACGGTGCCTCGCCACCATCAGGTACGGGACCGCCACCGCCGCTGTCAGGCCGGTCAGCGTGCCGACTGTGAACAGCACCGTGTCGATCGCGAGTGCCGCTTCCGCGCCGATCCAGTCCTGCCCCACGAGCATCGTGCCGCCGCCGACCGCGAGGAGCGCCATCGGCAGGCAGCCGTAGAACGGGGCCGTCGCCGGGTCGAGCAGGTGTGCCCGTGCCTGGTCGCGGTGGTGGGTCCAGTGCAGGGCCCTCGCGGTGAGCACGGCCAGGAGTGCGGCGAAGGAGAGCGCCCAGATCGCCGCGCACGCCGTTCGCAGGCCGGGGAAGCTCAGCGGCAGGGTCGCGCCCGCGTTGGCGACGATGGCGGTGCCCATGACCGCGGCGTACCAGTTCGGGCCCAGGTGGCGGACGGTGGCCCAGCGGGCTGCCGAGACGGCGGTGGGGGCGGGCGCGGGGTGGGCGGCGGTGAGCATGTAGTCACCGTCGCGTGCGGGCACCGGGCCCACCAGGGACGTTGTCACTATGGGGGCATAAGCTGCCTTTATGAGCAGCAAGGAGCGCAGCGAGTCCACGGACCCGACGCAGCCGCCGCCGGGGATGCTCGCGCATCGCGTCCCGGACCTCGGCGCCCTCGAGCTCCTGCTGGCCGTGGCCCGGCTCGGGAGTCTCGGGGCCGCCGCGCGCGAGCTCGGCATCACGCAGCCCGCCGCCAGCAGCCGGATCCGGTCGATGGAGCGGCAGCTCGGCCTCGCCCTCGTCGACCGTTCGCCGCGCGGGTCCCGGCTCACCGCGACGGGCGCCCTGGTCACCGACTGGGCGCGGCGCGTCGTGGAGGCGGCCGAGGAGTTCGACGCCGGGGCGCAGGCGCTGCGCGACCGGCGGGACTCGCGGCTGCGGGTCGCCGCCAGCATGACGATCGCCGAGTATCTGCTGCCGCGCTGGCTGATCGCGCTGCGGGCGGCCCGGCCCGACACCGCGGTGTCGTTGCTCGCCGGCAACTCCGCGGCGGTCGCCGAGCGGTTGCTCGCGGGCGAGGCGGATCTGGGGTTCGTGGAGGGGCTCTCGGTTCCGGCGGGGCTCGACGCGACCGTCATCGCACATGATCATTTGATTGTCGTGGCCGCGCCCAGCCATCCCTGGGTCCGGCGGCGCCGGCCGCTCGCGGCGGAGGAGCTTGCCGCTACGCCGCTCATTCTGCGGGAGGAGGGGTCCGGGACCCGGCAGGTGCTCGACGCGGCGCTCGGTGGGCTTGCCCGGCCGCTCATCGAGTTGTCCTCGACCACCGCGGTCAAGGCGGCCGCGGTCAGTGGGGCCGGGCCCTCCGTGCTGAGTGAGCTGGCCGTGGGGGAGGAGCTGTCCGCGCGGCGGCTCGTCCGGATTCCGTTGGAGGGGGCGCCTCCGCTTGCGCGGGATCTGCGGGCGGTGTGGCCCTCGGGGCATCTTCCGGTGGGGCCGGCCAGGGATTTGCTGGGGCTTACGCGGTCCGCTTGAGCGGCATTCAGGTGGCGGGCATTTAGGTGGCGGGCATTTAGGTGGCGGGCATTCAGGTGGCGGGCGGGGTCCGGGGCTCGGGTCACGGGGCTCTGCCCCGGGCCCCGCTCCTCAATCGCCGGAGGGGCTTGGTTTGGGCGGGCGGGCTTGGTTTGGTTCGAGGGGGTTGTTCGGTCTCGGTCAGAAACCGTGCGGGGCCGACGCCGCCCGTACCAGGCCCTTCGTCACCCGTGCGTCCTCGCCCATTTCCGGGTGCCACTGCACGCCCATGACCCATGTCATGCCGGGCAGCTCCACCGCCTCGACCGTGCCGTCCGCCGCGTAGGCCGAGGCGACCAGGCCCCGGCCCAGGCGGTCGACCGCCTGGTGGTGGTAGGTCGGGACCTCCGACGGATCCGGCACCAGGTCGCCGTAGCGGGTGCCGGGGACCGGGGTCACGGTGTGGCGGCCGAACGTGCCGACCTCCTTCACATGGCCGTCCAGGTGCTGCGTCAGCGTCCCGCCGAGCGCCACGTTCAGGAGCTGCATGCCCCGGCAGACCCCGAGCAGCGGGGTGCCGGAAGTCATCGCGGCGCGGATCAGGGCCAGCTCCCAGGTGTCGCGCTCCGTCGCGGCCGGGCCCGTACGCGGGTCGCGCTCGGCGCCGTAGCGGTCGGGGTCCACGTCGGGGCCGCCCGCGACGATCACGCCGTCGAGCCGCGCCACCACCGACGGGGCCTGGGCGGCGGCGTCGGGCGGCAGCATGACGGCGATGCCGCCCGAGCTCTGTACCAGTTGCGGGTAGCCGGCCGGGAGCAGCGCCGCGGGCAGCTCCCACACGCCCCACCGGGTCTGCTTCTCCAGATAGGTGCTGATGCCTATCAGCGGCCTCACCATGGTGCCGTGCTCCCCAACCTCGGTCGTGCTTCGTGCGGTGCGGTCCTCTCCGGCCCGGCCGGCCTCGCAGCGTACGAGATCGTGGCTCCCCTTACAGCGGCGTTCAGCATGCGGGCACCCCGCCGGGCCGAGGGGCGAGTACCAATGGGACAGAGCCAGACCTTTGTCAGGTCAAGAAGCCGCGCAGCAGCGCCGCCGTGCCGCCGCAGTGCTCACGCGTCATCTCCCGCGCGCCGTCCGCGTCCCCGTCGAGCACCGCCTCCACCAGCGCGGTGTGCTGGCGCTGGGAGTGCTCCAGGTTCCGTACGAGCAGGGGGATGCAGTCGAGGAGGTCGTTGACCGTGGCGCGGACCGCCGCGTACCGGGCGGCGAGGGACGGGGAGCCGCACAGTCCGGCGAGGGTGAGGTGGAAAAGGGTGTCCTGGCGGCGGTAGTCCGCGAGCGGCGCGTCATGCGTGGCGGCGAGCGCCGTGCGCAGCCGCGCGGCCCCTTCGTCGTCGAGGGCGTGCGCCGCGCACAGCCCTGCCGCGCCCACCTCCAGGACCTCCCTGAAGCGCAGGACGTCCTCGATGTCGACGCCCTTGACGCGGCGCCGCAGCTCGTCCTCGCCGGCCGCGCCGGAGCGCCGTAGGACGAATGTGCCGCCGTAGCGTCCGCGCCGCGACTCCACCAGGCCCTGCTCCTGCAGGACCTTCAGGACCTCGCGCAAGGTGACCCGGCTGATGCCGAGGCGGTCCGCCAACTCCCGCTCCGACGGCAGCCGTTCGCCGCCCGGGACGAGCCCGAGCCGGACGACCTGGAGTATCTGCTCGAGCGCCTCCTCGAACCCGTTGCCCGCCCGGACCGGGCGCAGCACCGTCCCGAGGCCGCCCTCGCCGCCCGTGTGCGCCATACGGACCGGTCCCCTTCCCAAGCAATGGTCTGCCGCAATACCTTATGGCTCCCGGCCGACCCGGGGGACCCCCAAGGCCCCCGGGATCCAAGGAGGTTTCTTCCGTGGCAGACCGCACATCCCCGCTCGGCGTGGAAGAACTGCACGCCCTCGTCGCGGGCGGCGAGATCGACACCGTCGTGCTCGCCTTCCCCGACATGCAGGGGCGGCTCCAGGGCAAGCGGTTCGCCGCCCGCTTCTTCCTCGACGAAGTCCTGCACCACGGCACCGAGGGCTGCAACTACCTGCTCGCCGTCGACGCCGAGATGAACACCGTCGACGGCTACGCCATGTCGTCCTGGGACCGCGGCTACGGCGACTTCGCCATGCGCCCCGACCTCTCCACCCTGCGCCGCATCCCCTGGCACCCGGGCACCGCCCTGCTCATCGCCGACCTCGCCTGGGAGGACGGCTCGCCCGTCGTCGCCGCGCCCCGGCAGATCCTGCGCCGCCAGCTCGGCCGTCTCGCCGAGCACGGCCTGCGTGCCCAGGCCGGTACCGAGCTGGAGTTCATCGTCTTCAAGGACACCTACGAGCAGGCCTGGGACGCGAACTACCGCGGCCTGACCCCGGCCAACCAGTACAACATCGACTACTCCGTCCTCGGCACCGGCCGTATCGAGCCCCTCCTGCGCCGCATCCGCAACGAGATGGCGGGCGCGGGCCTCACCGTCGAGTCCGCCAAGGGCGAGTGCAACCCGGGCCAGCACGAGATCGCCTTCCGCTACGACGAGGCCCTCACCACCTGCGACCAGCACGCCATCTACAAGACGGGCGCCAAGGAGATCGCCGCGCAGGAAGGCGCCTCGCTCACCTTCATGGCCAAGTACAACGAGCGCGAGGGCAACTCCTGCCACATCCACCTCTCGCTCACCGACGAGGACGGTACGAGCGTGATGGCGGGCCCGGACGGGATGTCCGCGACCATGCGCCACTTCCTGGCCGGACAGCTCGCCGCCCTGCGCGACTTCTCCCTCCTCTACGCCCCGCACATCAACTCCTACAAGCGGTTCCAGCCGGGTTCGTTCGCCCCGACCGCCGTCGCCTGGGGCCACGACAACCGCACTTGCGCCCTGCGCGTCGTCGGCCACGGCCCCTCGCTCCGCTTCGAGAACCGGCTCCCCGGCGGCGACGTCAACCCGCACCTCGCCGTCGCGGGCCTCGTCGCGGCCGGTCTGTACGGCATCGAGCACAAGCTCGGCCTCCCCGAACCCTGCGCGGGCAACGCCTACGACGCCGGGTACGAGCACGTCCCCACCACCCTGCGCGAGGCCGCCGAGCTCTGGGAGAACAGCCCCATCGCCGTGGCCGCCTTCGGCGACGAGGTCGTCGCCCACTACCGCAACATGGCCCGGGTCGAGACCGATGCCTTCGACGCCGCGGTGACCGACTGGGAGCTGCGCCGCTCCTTCGAACGCATGTGAGGATCGCCCCGTTGTCACTCCCGTTGTCCCAGACAGCACTTGAGGTGCTCGACCCCGCGACCGAAGACCTCGTCGCGACCGTCCCCGCCGCCACCCCCGAGGACATCGACACCGCCGTCGCACGCGCCGCCCGCGCCCAGCGTTCCTGGGCGGCCACCGCCCCCGCCGACCGGGCCCGGCTCCTGCGCCGCTTCGCCGACATCGTCGACCGACACGTCGAGGAACTCGCCCGGTTGGAGGTCCGCGAGGCCGGGCACCTCATCGGCGACGCCCGCTGGGAAGCCGGCAACGTACGCGATCTGCTGCTCTACGCCGCAGGCGGCGCCGAGCGGCTCAACGGGGCGCAGATCCCCGTACCCGGCGGTTGGAACGTCACCTTCCACGAACCCCTCGGCGTCGTCGGCGTCATCGCCCCCTGGAACTTCCCCATGCCGATCGCCGCATGGGGCACGGCCCCCGCGCTCGCGGCAGGCAACGCCGTCGTCCTCAAGCCCGCCGAGACCACTCCGCTGACCGCGCTCCGCCTCGCCGAACTCGCCCTGGAGGCCGGTCTGCCCGAAGGGCTCTTCCAGGTCGTGCCCGGTCGCGGGAGCGTCGCGGGCCGCGCCCTCGTCGACCACCCGGACGTCGCCAAGATCGTCTTCACGGGGTCCACGCGCACCGGCCGCGAGGTCATGCAGCGGTGCGCCGCCCAGGTCAAGCCCGTCACCCTCGAACTGGGCGGCAAGAGCCCCAACATCGTCTTCGCCGACGCGGACCTCACGCCGGCCCTCGACCCGTTCTCCTTCCTCGACAACTCGGGGCAGGACTGCTGCGCCCGCACCCGCGTCCTCGTCCAGGAGTCGGTGTACGAGGAGTGCGCGGCGCTGCTCACGGAGGCGATCGGAGCCGTCGTCGTCGGCGCTCCGCTCGACGAGAAGACGCAGATGGGGCCGCTCATCTCGCGTCGACAGCTCGACCGCGTACGGGGCATGGTGCCCGACGCCGCCGACGGCATCCGGGGCAGCGCGCCCACCGGCCCCGGGTTCTGGTTCCCGCCGACCGTGCTGACCGGCGAGGCGGCCGGCTCCCCGGCGGCCACCGAGGAGATCTTCGGGCCCGTCGCCGTCCTGCTCCCGTTCACCGACGAGCAGGACGCGATCCGCCTCGCCAACGCCACCCCGTACGGGCTCGCCGGGTCGCTCTGGACCCGGGACCTGGGGCGCGCCCTGCGGGTGTCCGCCGCCGTCCGCGCCGGGAACCTGTCCGTGAACTCCCACTCGGCCGTCCGCTACTGGACCCCGTTCGGCGGCGTCAAACAGTCGGGGCTCGGGCGCGAGCTGGGGCCGGACGCGCTGACCGCCTTCACCGAGACCAAGAACGTCTTCATCAGCATGGAGGGCCCTTCCCAGTGACCGGATCGCAGTCGCAGGAGAACATCTGCCGCCGTCTCGTCGGCCGCACCGCCGTCGTCACCGGCGCCGGGAGCGGCATCGGCCTCGCCACCGCCCGCCGCCTCGCCTCCGAGGGCGCCCACGTCGTCTGCGGCGACATCGACGAGGCGACGGGCAAGAAGGCGGCCGAGGACGTCGGCGGCACCTTCGTGCGGGTCGACGTCGTCGACGCCGAGCAGGTGGAGGCGCTGTTCAAGGCCGCGTACGACACCTACGGCTCCGTCGACATCGCCTTCAACAACGCGGGCATCTCACCGCCCGACGACGACTCCATCCTCGACACGGGCCTGGAGGCGTGGAAGCGCGTCCAGGACGTGAACCTCACCTCCGTGTACCTGTGCTGCAAGGCGGCGATCCCGTACATGCGGCGCCAGGGCAGGGGCTCCATCATCAACACCGCGTCGTTCGTCGCGCGGATGGGCGCCGCCACCTCTCAGATCTCGTACACCGCCTCCAAGGGCGGCGTCCTCGCCATGTCGCGCGAGCTGGGCGTGCAGTTCGCGCGGGAGGGCATCCGGGTGAACGCCCTGTGCCCGGGCCCGGTGAACACCCCGCTCCTCCAGGAACTGTTCGCCAAGGACCCGGAGCGCGCCGCGCGCCGCCTCGTGCACATTCCGGTCGGGCGGTTCGCCGAGGCCGACGAGATCGCGGCCGCCGTCGCCTTCCTCGCCAGCGACGACGCGGCGTTCGTGAACGCCACCGACTTCCTTGTCGACGGCGGCATTTCGGGCGCGTACGTCACGCCTCTGTAGGGGACACGCCAGGTAGGTGTACGGTCCCCGAATGCGTAACAGAAATGTTGCCGCGTGGACCTCGGCCGTGGTCACCTCCCTGGTGGCCGCGGCTCTCGTCTCTCCTGCGGCCGCCGCCACGTCCGCGTCCCCCGCCACGCCCCGGGCCTGCCCGCAGCTGTCGAAGAAGCTGCCGTGGTACGGGCACAACCGCGCCAGGCTCCAGCGCATGATCGACGAACGGGGCACCTGCGACGGCCATCGCGGGCCGCGTCCGGTCGCCGCGTTCGACTGGGACAACACCGTCTCCAAGAACGACGTCACCGACGCGACCATCGCCTGGTCCCTCAAGCACGACAAGATCCTGCGCCCCGCGAGCTGGAAGAAGACCAGCAAGTGGCTGACGGACGACGCCGACAAGGCGCTCACCGCCGCCTGCGGCACCCGCGTCCCCGTCGGCTCCCCGCTGCCGACCTCCACCGACACCGACTGCACCGACGAGATCTTCAACATCCGCGAGTCCGGCAGGACGATGAGCGGCGCCGCCGCCTTCGCGGGCGACTGGAACCACCGCCGCACCGTCCCCCAGTATGCCTGGGTACCGCAGCTGTTCGCCGGGCACACCGTCCCCGAGCTGGAGTCCTACGCGGCCGCCGCCCGCAAGGAGGCCCTCGCCGCACCGGTCGGCGCCACCCAGAAGCTGGGCACGCACACCATCCCCGGCTACGCCCGCTACTACGAGCAGCAGCGCGACCTCATCCGTACGCTCCAGAAGGCCGGCTTCGACGTCTACATCGTCTCCGCAGGATCCGAGCCGGTGACCGAGGTCTGGTCGCGCGGCGTCGGCATCGACCGGAAGCACACCGTCGCGATCCGCTCCGTACTGGACCGCGAGGGCCGCATCACCACGTACAACGAGGGCTGCGGCGGGATCGGCAGGACCCAGGGCGAGGCCATCCCGTACATCGACGGCAAACGCTGCTGGATCAACCAGGAGATCTACGGTGTGAAGGGCAAGGCCGCCTGGAACAAGCAGAGTTCCGGCAAGCGCATCGCGCTCGGCGGCGGTGACGCCGACACCGACGTGACCTTCGTCGGCGACGCGACCGGCGCCCACCTCGTCCTCAACCGGAACAAGAACGAGATCATGTGCCGCGCCTACGACAACGCCGACGGACGCTGGGTCGCCAACCCCATGTTCATCGAGCCGCTGCCGCAGAAGCCGGGCACGTACCCCTGCTCGACCGCGGCCTACAACCTGCCGGAGGGCGGATTCGGCCCGCTGCACCGGGAGGACGGCTCGGTCGTGCCCGATCAGGTCGACTCGGTGCACTGACCCACGGGCCGGGCCCGTGCGCCCTACAGTGCCGGGATGAGCGTGACACCGCCGCCCGGCTGGTACCCGGACCCGCACGCCCCGGCCACCGAACGCTGGTGGGACGGGGCGGCGTGGACCGAGGCCCGCAGACGGCCGGTGCCGCCGGTGCCCGCCCCGGCCCCGGGCGGCGGCGGCCGTGCCAAGGTCGTCGCCGTCGCCGCGGCCGGGACCGTGCTGGTCACGGCCATCGTCGCGGGCGTCGTCGGGGTGCTCACGGATGACGGGGGCGGGGACGCGGGCGGGGCCGGGGCACGCAACGGGCCCACGGCGCGCCCCGCTTCGTCGTCCGCGCCCTCCGCGGCGCCGTCCCCGTCCTCGTCCTCGTCCCCGTCCTCGTCCTCGTCCGAGGACCCCTCCCGCGTCACCGACCAGCTCAACGGGGTGACCCTGCCCGTCGTCCCCGGCTGGCAGAAGGCCGAGAACGTCGCCGACGGCGACGTCCTCCTCACCACCCCGCGCACCTACACCTGCCCCTACGACGAGGGCCTGTGCCGCCGCGGCACCGTCGCCACGCGCACCGTGACCGGTGTGCCCGCCGGGGCCACCCTGAAGTCCCTGGCCGGGCAGGACGTCTCCGACACCGCCGACCTCGCGTACGACACCAACGCCGTCGGACAGCGGCCGTTCGGCGGGATCACCGCCCACAAGGTCGTCGCCGCGCGGCAGGTCGCGGTCGCCGGACGCGCGGGCTTCCTCGTCCGGTGGAGGGTCACGACCGCCGAGGGCCCCGGCGGCTACGTCCAGTCCGCCGTCTTCCCGTCCAGCGTCGGCTCCGAGTCGCTCGTCGCCGTGCGCTGCACCCTGGACGTGAGCGACGCGGCCCCGCCGCTCTCCGACCTCGACAGAATCGTCGAGGGCATCCGCCCGGCGGGCGCGGCGGGCGGCGGCGGGGGAGTGGGCAGCAGCCTGGGCCCGCCGCCGTCACCGTGACGCGTGACGGGGCCGGTCAGAGGAAGGTGTACCCCTCACCGCGGTACGTGGGCACGGTCTCGGCGACCGCGTCCCCCTCCACGAGGTGCAACGCCTCGAACCGCTCGCACAGTTCACCGGCCTTCGCGTGCCGGAACCACACCTTGTCACCGATGAGCAGATCGTCGGCGGCCGACCCGAGCAGCGGCGTCTGCACTTCGCCGGGCCCCTCCTGGGCGTCGTAGCGCAGCCCCTCCGGCAGATACGGCACCGGGAGCCGGTCCGGGCCCGCCGCGCCCGACGCCGGGTAGCCGCCGCCGAGCACCGTGACGACGCCGACACCGGGCCTGCGCACGACCGGCTGTGCGAACAGCGCGGCCGGACGCCCGCTGAAGGAGGTGTAGTTGTCGAAGAGACGCGGCACGTAGAGCCCCGAACCGGCGGCGATCTCGGTGACCGAGTCCTCGGCGGCGGTGTGCTGGACGCTGCCGGTCCCGCCGCCGTTCACGAACTCCAGGTCGGGCGCGACCGCGCGGACGGCCCGCACCACCTCGGCACGGCGCACGGCCAGCTCCTTGCGCGCCGCGGCCTGCATCACCCGGATCGCCCGCGACCGCAGCGGACGCCCCGCCAGCGCGTCGCCGACCCCGGCCACATGCCCCTCGTACGCCATGATGCCGACGAGCCGGAACCCGGGCCTGCGCCCCACCGACCGGGCCAGCTCGGCGAGTTGGGCCGGGGTACGCAGCGGCGAACGCAGGGCGCCGATCCGCACCCGCCCGCCGAGCACCTGCCACGAGGTGTCGAGCTCCAGACACACCCGGATCTCTTCACGCCCCCCGTCCCTGGCGCCGTCGATCAACTGCAACTGCGCCGGATCGTCGATCATCACGGTCACCGCGGCGGCCAGCTTGGGGTCGTGCGCCAGCTCGGCGTAGGCGGCCCGGTCGGCCGACGGATACGCGAGCAGTACGTCCTCGAACCCGGAGCGCGCCAGCCAGATCGACTCCGCGAGCGTGAACGACATGATCCCGGCGAACCCGTCCCGGGCGAGGACCCGCTCCAGCAGGGCCCGGCACCGTACGGACTTGCTGGCCACCCGGATCGGCTTCCCGGCGGCACGGCGCAGAAGATCGTCGGCGTTGGCGTCGAAGGCGTCCAGGTCCACGAGCGCCAGCGGGGCGTCGAGGTGTGCGGTGGCCCGGTCGAAGCGGGCCCGGTCGGCGGCGCGCGGTGTCATGGACGCAGCCTGCCAGACCCGATTACCGCAGGGTAGAGGGACGTTCCGGGCAGATCGGCCGCGCGCGCGGACTGTGTGACCCGGTCCATGGGCGGGCCCGTTAGAGTGACGCGCACGCAGGCTGAGGAAACGGGGAGGCATGAGCACGGAAGCCCGCAGCGTCCCGCCGCGCCCCTCGACCCCCCCACGCCCGGCCCAGCCCCCCGCGACGCCACCGATGCCGTCATCCCCACCCCCGCCGTCCCCGTCCTCCCGCCTCCCGGACACCCCGCCATCACCGTCGGCTGCCCACCCGGGAACCCGAGCGACACCCCTCTCACCCGAGACAGGCCCGGCCAGGGGCGCGGGGAACGGCGCGAGCAACCACGACGGCGCCGCACGGGCGAACAACACGACAGCCCCCCGGCCGATGCCCCTCCCGCCTGAGGCAGGCCCGGCCAGGGGCGCGGGGAACGGCGCGAGCAACCACGACGGCGCCGCACCCGCCACGAACACGACGTCCCCCCACGGCGCGTTCGCGCACCAGAACGAAACCACCACCCGCCTACGCCCGATCCCCCCGACCATGGCCCCGCCCCCGCCCCCGGCCCCACCGACAACCCCGCCGGCCCGGAGGCTTGTGGCCACAGTCGACCTCACCCCGAACCCGGACACGGCCGGCAGGCCCTTCGTACGGTTCGCCCGCCCCGAGCACTACGACGACAGCACCACCCGCCTCCGCCCCATCGGCACCCGCCTGCGCCCCCGCGCGGCCGCCGCCGCGGCCTGCCTCGTCCTCGGCCTGGGCCTGATCGGCGGCGCGGCCACCGGCACCCTTCTGACCGTGGACGACGGCGACGCCGCCGTCTCCGCGCAGAGCGCCTACCGCGACGCCGCCGAACTGTGGCACGCCATCCCCGTCGACCAGCTCTTCCCCCGCACCCTGAACGGCGAGGGCGCGGGCCCCGGCGGAGCCGACCGCACCTGGACCCGGATCGGCGTCGCCCCCGACAGCGACTGCAAGGACGCCTTCGACCCGCTGCTGAAGAAGGCGCTGCGCCCCGCGGGCTGCCTGCGCCTGCTGCGGGCGACTTACACGGACGCGACCCGGTCCAGCGTCACGACCGTAGGCCTGCTGTTCACGGGCGCCGACGCCGAGACGGCCAAGTCGCTGCGCACCCGGTTCACCGAGGAGGGCCTGGACCGCCGCACCGACCTGCTGCCCCGCCCGTACGCCGTCCCCGGCACCGACGCCGCCCATTTCGGCGACGCCCAGCGCGCGTCCTGGACGCTCAACGTCCTCACCGACGCCCCGGTCGTCGTCTACGCGGTGAGCGGCTTCGCCGACGGCCGCACCGTCGCCGACCCGCAGCCCGCCGCCGAGGCCATGAAGACGGACGCCACGACCGCCCCCGCCCAGGCGGGCCTCGGCCACGAGGCGCAGGGCGTCGCCGACCGGGTCGAACGCGGGCTGCGCAAGGCCGTCCAGAAGTCCACGGAGCAGACGTCATGAACCGCCTTCGCCGGATCGCCGCCCTCACCGGCGCCGCGGCCCTCGCCCTGCTCCCGGCCGCCGCCGCGCACGCCGACTCGGTCCGCGCCCAGCAGTGGGGCCTCAGCGCCCTGCACACCCAGGAGGCGTGGCGCACGACGAAGGGCGCGGGCGTCACCGTCGCGGTCCTGGACACCGGCGTCGACGACCAGCACCCCGACCTCGCGGGCAACGTCCTGGCGGGCAAGGACCTCATAGGCTTCGGCGCCGGACGGGGCGACGCCTCCTGGGCCCACCACGGCACCGCCATAGCGGGCATCATCGCGGGCCACGGGCACGGCGCGGGCAACGGCGACGGCGTCATCGGCATCGCCCCGGAAGCGAAGATCCTCCCCGTCCGCGTGATCCTGGAGGACGGCGACAGCTCCCGCGCGAAGGCCCGCGAGACCCGCGGCGACGCCCTCGCCGAAGGCATCCGCTGGGCCGCGGACAACGGCGCCGACGTCATCAACCTCTCCCTGGGCGACGACTCCCCGACCGCCCACGCCGAGGCGGGCGAGGACGAGGCCGTCCAGTACGCCCTGAAGAAAGGTGTCTCCGTCGTCGCCTCCGCGGGCAACGGCGGCAAGAAGGGCGACCACATCTCCTACCCGGCGGCCTACCCGGGCGTCATCTCCGCCACGGCCGTCGACTCGGGGGGCAGCCGCGCGGACTTCTCCACCCGCCGCTGGTACGCCAGCGTCGCCGCGCCCGGCCGCTCCATCGTCACCGCCGACCCCGACCGCAAGTACTACTCGGCGTGGGGCACCAGCGCCGCCTCCGCGTTCGTCTCGGGCGCCGTCGCCCTGGTCCGCGCCGCGCACCCGGGCCTGAGCCCCGCCCAGATCAAGCAGCTCATGGAGGACACGGCCGGGGACCCGCCGGCCGGGGGCCGCGACGACTCGCGCGGCTTCGGCATGGTCGACCCGGCCGCCGCGATCACCGCGGGCGCGAAGCTGAAACCGCAGAGCCTGACCTCGGCCTCGTACGGCGAGAAGTACTTCGGCCCGGGCCCTGACGACCCGGACGACACCGAACCGGCGGGCTGGGTCGCCCCCGTCGCCTACGTCCTGGGCGCCCTGCTCCTGGGAGCGGCGTTCCACCTGTGGCGCACCCACCGCCTCAGCCGCCGCCGCTGACCACCGCCTCAGCCGCAGCCTCAGCCTCAGTCGCTGTCGCTGTCGCTGTCGCCGACGACCTTCACCGCCGCCTTCGCCACGTCCTCCACCAGCGAGATCCCGTCGTCCTTGGTGGTGCTCCCGTCGGACACCACGGCGACCAGGTACCGCTTCCCGGCCACGCTGACCCGCCCCACGCTGTTGATGTCCCACAGCTCGGTGGTGGACCGCCGCAGCCAGCCGTTCTTCAGCTCGGTGGTGGTCCCGGCCGAGGCCGCCGCGGAGACGCCCCACGCCTGATCGGCCTCTACGCCGCCCATCAGCTCCTGCACGTACGCGCGCGACGCCGCGCTCAGCACCGAGTCGCCGACGCCGAACACCTGCCTGAGCAGGACGAGCTGATCGGCGGCCGTGGTCTGGGTGAGGCCCCACAGCGGTCCTTCGCCGCCTGTGGTGCCGGTCAGGCCGAGGCGCTCGTTGGCCGCGCCGAGGCCGTCCGCGCCGCCGATCGTGTTCCACAGGGCGGTCGTCGCGTCGTTGTCGCTGCGCTCGATCATCGCGGTGGCGTACGTCTTCTCCTGGGCGGTCAGCGCCCGGCCCTCGTCCTGCGCCATCAGCAGCAGCGCGGCGAGCACGTCCACCTTCACGATGCTCGCGGTGTCGTACGTCCCGTCGCCGGACGCGTACGAGGCGCTCGTCCCGCCGGCCACGTCGAGCACGGCCACGGACACCTCGCCGTCGTGCTCGCCGGTCACCGCGCGCACGGCCTCGGCGAGCTGGGTGTCCCGGTCCACGGAGCTCCTCTCGGGGGCGGCCTCCGAGGTCGTCGAGGTGGTCGAGACCTTGGAGACGAGCGCGGCCGCGTCGTGCGCCTGCGCCTTCACATAGACCGTAGTGCCGGCGGTGGCGGCGAGGAGCACCGCCGACGCGACGGCGGCATGGAGGGCAGGCCGCCTGCGACCGGTTCCGCGGGGTTCATGAGACGCGTGGGACATGAGGCCGATGCTGCGGCGCCGTCCTGTGCGGACCATGAGCCGCACCTCAGGGTCTGCTGAGAATGTGCCCCCGGCGGCTCGGTAGGGTCGGTGACCGTGGCGAACAAGAACATTCCCGACCCCGGCTTCTCCGACGACGACGGCACCGCGGACCCGCGCCTGGCCGAAGCCCTGACCGCCTGGGAGAAGGACCGCACGGCCCACGGCCCGGTCCTGGAGGCGCTGAAGGGGGCCCGCCTCCTGGTCCCCGTCGTCGCCGTCCTGGGAGAGGTGGAGGAGGACGAGAACGGCTTGCGCCGCGAGAAGACCAGCGACATGGCCGTCCCCACCCTCAAGGCGGGCAGCCGCACCGCGCTCCCCGCCTTCACCTCCACCCGCTCCCTGGCGCTGTGGGACCCCGAGGCCCGCCCGGTCGCCGTCCCGCTGCACCAGGCGCTCCAGGCCGCCGCCCACGAGAAGGCCGACACCGTCGTCCTCGACCTCGCGGGCCCGGTCCCGTACGAGATCACGGGCGCCGCGCTCTACGCCCTCGCCGAGGGCCGCACCACCGCCGACCCGCTGGCCGACCCCGCGGTCACCGGCGCCGTGCGCGCCGCGGTCGCCGCCGAGCCCGCCGTGCACCGCGCCCACCTGGGTCCAGGACCGGCGGACGGCGTTCTCGCCCTGGTCCTCGCGCCCGGCGCCGACCCGGCGACGACGGCCCGCGCCGTGGCCGGGCGCATCGCCGCCGACGAAACACTGAGGGCCCGCCTGGTGCGCGGCCTCGACCTGGCACTTCTGCCGGCCGAGGCGACGCCGCCGGGCGAGCCCCTCTTCGTACGGGAGAGCTGAGCGGGCTAGCCGTAGATGGCGCCCGTGTACTTCTCGCCCGGGCCCTGGCCGGGCTCGTCCGGGACGAGCGACGCCTCGCGGAACGCCAGCTGGAGCGACTTCAGGCCGTCGCGCAGCGGCGCCGCGTGGAACGAGCTGATCTCCGTGGCGCTGCCGTCGAGCAGGCCGGCCAGGGCGTGGATCAGCTTGCGGGCCTCGTCCAGGTCCTTGTGGGCGTCGCCCTCCTCGGTCAGGCCCAGCTTCACCGCGGCGGCGCTCATCAGGTTCACCGCGACCGTCACGATGACCTCGACGGCGGGCACCTCGGCGATGTCGCGGGTCAGCGCGTCGTAGTCGGGCGTCTCAGGGGCAGCGGACGAAGAGGCTGCGGGGGTGGGCTCACTCATGCCCCACACGATATGCCGCCCGCGCCGCACCGCCGTCCGCGCACCCGGTTGGGCCCATCCCCCAAGTGCTGCTAACCTTGTGTAACGACCGGCCGGACACCCACGTCCTCGCCCAGCGAGCGATCTGAGTACCCGGCCCACAAGTGGAGGCTCCGATCTCCCACCCGACCACCCTCACGGGCGGCGGGTCACCGGTCAGGCGGTCCCCATCGTTCCGTACGGACGATGGAGCCGTCCGAGTCTGCGCCCCGCGGTCCACCGTGGCGGTGCTCCGGTAGTTCTTGGAGCCCCGCATGTGTACCGTCCGGGGCATTTTTTGTGCGTCGGCGCGGTTGGTAGTCATCAGAAGATACGCGGCGGTCCGCCAGGCCGTCGCGTGGTGCTAACCGAGGAGGATCCATCAGCGCCGAGCCCCGCATCAACGACCGGATTCGCGTTCCCGAAGTGCGTCTTGTCGGTCCCAGCGGCGAGCAGGTCGGGATTGTTCCGCTTGCCAAGGCCCTTGAGCTCGCTCAGGAGTACGACCTCGACCTGGTCGAGGTGGCGGCGACAGCCCGTCCGCCCGTCTGCAAGCTCATGGACTACGGCAAGTTCAAGTACGAGTCGGCCATGAAGGCCCGTGAGGCGCGCAAGAACCAGGCGCACACGGTCATCAAGGAGATGAAGCTCCGGCCGAAGATCGACCCGCACGACTATGACACCAAGAAGGGTCACGTCGTCCGGTTCCTCAAGCAGGGCGACAAGGTCAAGATCACGATCATGTTCCGTGGTCGCGAGCAGTCCCGGCCGGAGCTCGGCTACCGACTGCTGCAGCGTCTCGCGAACGACGTCGAGGACCTCGGTTTCGTGGAGTCGAACCCGAAGCAGGACGGCCGAAACATGATCATGGTCCTCGGTCCGCACAAGAAGAAGACCGAGGCGATGGCCGAGGCCCGCGAGGCGCAGGCCGCCCGCAAGGCCGACGCGAAGGCCAACCCCGGCAAGTCGCAGAACGCGGCCGAGGGCGAAGCCGCCATCGAGGACGCCGAGGCGCCCGCCGAAACCCCCGCCGAGGCACCTGCCGAGGCATGATCCGACGGCGTACAGCCTGTGCGCCCCGGATACCCACTGACACAACTGACGTTCCCACACGGCCGGTCCGGGCCCGCGGCACGGACCGGCCGGGGACGCCACTGACGAGGAGAGAACGGCGCTATGCCGAAGAACAAGTCGCACAGCGGTGCCAGCAAGCGCTTCAAGATCACCGGCTCCGGCAAGGTGCTCCGTGAGCGCGCCGGCAAGCGCCACCTGCTCGAGCACAAGTCGTCCCGCGTGACGCGCCGCCTCACCGGCAACGCCGAGATGGCCCCGGGCGACGCCGCGAAGATCAAGAAGCTTCTCGGCAAGTGACCTGCCGGCGCTTCGGCGCCGCGCACGTCGGCTGAACCGGGACCTATTCGAATTCGGGCCGGGTGAGTACCACCCCGGCCCCGCTACAAGGAGTTAACAAGTGGCACGCGTCAAGCGCGCAGTCAACGCGCACAAGAAGCGTCGGGCGATCCTCGAGCAGGCCAGCGGCTACCGCGGTCAGCGTTCGCGTCTGTACCGCAAGGCCAAGGAGCAGGTCACCCACTCCCTGGTCTACAACTACAACGACCGCAAGAAGCGCAAGGGCGACTTCCGTCAGCTGTGGATCCAGCGCATCAACGCCGCTGCCCGCCAGAACGGCATGACGTACAACCGCCTCATCCAGGGTCTGAAGGCCGCCAACATCGAGGTGGACCGCAAGATCCTCGCGGAGCTGGCCGTCAACGACGCGAACGCCTTCGCGGCGCTCGTCGAGGTTGCGCAGAAGGCGCTGCCCGCGGATGTCAACGCGCCCAAGGCCGCGGCCTGACACTCCGCTGAGCCGGTGTAATCGGACCCGCAGGTCAGCTGGCCTGCGGGTCCGATGCGTTCGGCCTTCCGTCTGCCATCGTCTGTCGTGTGCCGTGCGCCGGTCGTACGTGGCTGGTCGCGCAGTTCCCCGCGCCCCTTCCGGGGCGCTCTCCTCCCAGGTGAGTTCTCATGGTTGCCGCTCCTGAACCGATCTCCCCCAAGTCGCCCCGGGTCTCCGCTGCCCGGCGGCTTGCCAAGCGGAACTTCCGGGGGAAGGAGCGGCTGTTCCTCGCCGAGGGGCCGCAGGCCGTGCGGGAGGCCGCCGCGCACGGGGCGCTGGTCGAGATGTTCGCCACCGCCGACGCCGCGGAGCGCTACGCCGGCATCGTCGCCGAGGCCCGCGCGATCGACGCCCGGGTGCACCTCGCCCACGAGGACGTCATCGCCGACATCTCCACGACCGTGACCCCGCAGGGGCTCGTCGGCATCTGCCGCTTCCTGGACACGCCGTTCGAGGAGATCCTCGCCGCCCGGCCCAGGCTCGTCGCCGTACTCGCCCACGTACGGGACCCCGGCAACGCCGGGACCGTGCTGCGGTGCGCCGACGCCGCGGGCGCCGAGGCCGTCGTGCTCACGGACGCCTCCGTCGACCTCTACAACCCCAAGGCCGTACGGGCGTCGGTCGGCTCCCTGTTCCATCTGCCGGTGGCCGTGGGCGTCCCCGTCGAGCAGGCCGTCGCCCGGCTCAAGGACGCGGGCGTACGCATCCTCGCCGCCGACGGAGCGGGCGAGGACGACCTCGACGACGAGCTGGACAAGGGCACCATGGGCACCCCGACGGCCTGGGTCTTCGGCAACGAGGCGTGGGGGCTGCCGGAGGAGACCCGCGCCCTTGCCGACGCCGTCGTCCGCGTCCCCATCCACGGCAAGGCCGAGAGCCTCAACCTCGCCACGGCCGCCGCCGTCTGCCTCTACGCCTCCGCGCGCGCCCAGCGCGCCCCCGGCGGGTGCCGGCACTGAGCCCCCGAGGCGTCCGCGGTGACTGGTAGTCGGTCACTCGTGACTAGTAGGGTGGCGAACTCGGGGCCCACTGCGCCGTTTCGAGAGGTGGGGTACGGGGAGATGACGGTCCGCACCAGCAGGACAGCAGGGGTGAGCACACCCCCTGGGGCCCTCACGCCCGGTCCCGCCGGAGCCGGCCTGACCCCCGACGACCTGCCCGACGGACTCGTCGTCGCCGACGAGAGCGGCCACGTCGTCTGCTTCAACCTCGCCGCCGAACGCATCACCGCCGTGCCCGCCGCCCGCGCCCTCGGAGCGCCCCTCGACCGCGCGCTGCCCCTGGAGGACCTGGAGGGGCGGCGCTGGTGGCAGCTGACCGACCCGTACGGCGGGCTCGCCACGCGCGTCGGGCAGCCCGAGCGGAATCTGCTTCTGCCGGGTGGGCGTGAGGTCTTGGTCAGCGCCCGTTACGTACGCACCCGGCCCACCGGGCCCGTCCGCCGCGTCGTCGTCTCGCTCCGCGACACCGAGGCCCGGCGCAGGACCGAGCGCAGCCACGCCGAGCTGATCGCCATCGTCGCCCACGAGCTGCGCTCCCCGCTGACCAGCGTCAAGGGGTTCACCGCGACGCTGCTCGCGAAGTGGGAGCGGTTCACCGACGAGCAGAAGCGGCTGATGCTGGAGACCGTCGACGCCGACGCCAACCGCGTCACGCGGCTGATCACCGAGCTGCTCGACATCTCCCGCATCGACTCGGGCCGCCTGGAGCTGCGCCGCCAGCCCGTCGACATCGGCGCCGCCGTCTCCCGGCACATCCAGGCCCATGTCGCCTCGGGCCAGAGCGCCGACCGGTTCCTGCTCCGCGTGCGCCAGCCGCTGCCCGATCTGTGGGCCGACCCGGACAAGGTCGACCAGGTGCTGAGCAACCTGCTGGAAAACGCGGTGCGGCACGGCGAGGGAACCGTCACCATTGACGTGGAGCCCTCCACGACGGCCAGGGAATCGACCTCGGTCACCGTCAGCGACGAGGGCCCGGGCATTCCGGAGGAGTCCATGAACCGCGTCTTCACCCGCTTCTGGCGGGGCAGCAAGCGCGGCGGCACCGGGCTCGGCCTCTACATCGTCAAGGGCATCGTCGAGGCCCACGGCGGCACCATCACCGTCGGCCGGGCGCCCGGTGGCGGCGCCCGCTTCCGATTTACGTTGCCCGTGGCGGCCCCGGCGTACCTCAGCGCCTGAGCATCGGCCCCCACGGGCGCATTCACACACGTCACCCCCGTTAGACTCGTCCTTTGGCACATTGCGTCTCCACGTCCGGACGAGTCATGGACCACGAGTCCTGGACGGGGCCATCCGCCAGCCAATCGGAAGTACGGGAAGAGATGTCGGCACCGAACAAGTCGTACGACCCTGTCGAGGTCGAGGCACTGAAACCGGAAGAGATCGAGCGCGTGCAAGGCGAGGCGCTCGCCGCCTTCGCCGCCGCGGACTCGCTCGAGGCGCTTCAGGAGGCCAAGGTCGCGCACACCGGCGGGACGTCGCCGCTGTCGCTCGCCAACCGCGAGATCGGCGCGCTGCCCCCGCAGGCCAAGGCCGCCGCGGGCAAGCTCGTGGGCCAGGCCCGCGCCGCCGTCGGCCGGGGCCTCGCCGCCCGCCAGGCCGAGCTGGAGGCCGAGCGCGACGCGCGCGTCCTGGTCGAGGAGGCCGTGGACGTCACGCTGCCCTACGACCGCACCCCGGCCGGCGCCCGCCACCCGCTGACGACCATGATGGAGCGCGTCGCCGACGTCTTCGTATCCATGGGGTACGAGGTCGCGGAGGGCCCCGAGGTCGAGGCGGAGTGGTTCAATTTCGACGCCCTGAACTTCACGCCGGACCACCCGGCGCGGCAGATGCAGGACACCTTCTTCGTCAAGGGCCCCGAGGGGACCGAGGGCGACGAGTCCGGTGTCGTACTCCGGACGCACACCTCTCCCGTGCAGGCCCGCACGCTGCTCGACCGTGAGCCGCCCGTCTACGTCGTCTGCCCGGGGCGTGTCTTCCGCACCGACGAGCTGGACGCCACGCACACCCCGGTCTTCCACCAGATCGAGCTGCTCGCGGTGGACGAGGGCCTGACCATGGCCGACCTGAAGGGCACCCTCGACCACATGGTCAAGGCGCTCTTCGGAGCCGACATGAAGACGCGCCTGCGCCCGAACTACTTCCCCTTCACCGAGCCGTCCGCCGAGATGGACATGGTCTGCTACGTGTGCCGTGGCGAGTCCGTGGGCAACCCGGACCGTCCGTGCCGCACCTGCGGCAGCGAGGGCTGGATCGAGCTGGGCGGCTGCGGCATGGTCAACCCGCGCGTGCTGACCGCGTGCGGCGTCGACCCCGAGAAGTACAGCGGATTCGCCTTCGGGTTCGGCATCGAACGGATGCTGATGTTCCGCCACAACGTCGAAGACATGCGAGACATGGTCGAGGGTGACGTCCGTTTCACCCGGCCGTTCGGGATGGAGATCTGATGCGGGTCCCGCTTTCCTGGCTGCGGGAGTACGTCGACCTCCCCGCCACCGAGACCGGCCGTGACGTGCAGGCCAAGCTGGTCGGCGTCGGCCTCGAGGTGGAGACCGTCGAGCAGCTCGGCGCCGACCTCAAGGGCCCCCTCGTCGTCGGCCAGGTGCTGACCATCGAGGAGCTTGAGGGCTTCAAGAAGCCGATCCGGTTCTGCACCGTCGACGTCGGCACCGCCAACGGCACGGGTGAGCCGCAGGAGATCGTCTGCGGCGCCCGGAACTTCCAGGTCGGCGACAAGGTCGTCGTCGTGCTGCCCGGCGCCGAGCTGCCCGGCGGCTTCGCGATCGCCGCGCGCAAGACGTACGGCAAGACCTCGCACGGCATGATCTGCTCCACCGACGAGCTGGGCATGGGCGACGACGGCACGCACGGCATCATCGTGCTGCCGCCGGAGCACGAGGCGGGCACCGACGCCATCGAGCTGCTCCAGCTCGTCGACGAGGTGCTCGACATCGCCGTCACCCCGGACCGCGGCTACTGCCTCTCCATGCGCGGCATCGCCCGCGAGACCGCCACCGCGTACGGGCTCGCGCTGCGCGACCCGGCGCTCCTGGACGTGCCCGCGCCGAACGCGCACGGCTACCCGGTCAAGGTCTCCGACCCGATGGCCTGCGACCGCTTCACCGCCCGCACGGTCACCGGGCTCAGCCCCGAGGCGCGCTCGCCGATCTGGCTCCAGCGCCGCCTGCAGAAGGCCGGCATGCGCCCGATCTCGCTCGCCGTCGACGTCACCAACTACGTGATGCTGGAGCTCGGCCAGCCGCTGCACGCCTACGACCGCTCGCTCATCCAGGGCGCGATCGGCGTACGCCGCGCGCAGCCCGGCGAGAAGCTCAAGACCCTCGACGGCGCCGAGCGCACCCTCGACGCCGAGGACCTCGTCATCACGGACGACCGGGGCCCGATCGGTCTCGCCGGTGTCATGGGCGGCGCGAACACCGAGATCGCGGACCATGAGGAGGGCGCCGGGACCACCGACGTCGTCATCGAGGCCGCGCACTTCGACGCGCTGACCATCGCCCGCGCCTCGCGCCGCCACAAGCTGTCCTCCGAGGCCGCCAAGCGCTTCGAGCGCGGCACCGACCCGCAGGCCACCGCCGCGGCGGCGCAGCGCGTCGTCGACCTGCTCGTGCTGCTCGCGGGCGGCACCGCCGAGCAGGGCGTCACCGAGGTCATCGCGCCCGGCGCCCCGCGCACCATCACCATCCCGGCCGACCACCCGGACAAGGTGGCGGGTGTCGCCTACGGCCGCGAGACCGTGGTGCGCCGCCTTCAGGAAGTCGGCTGCGACGTCTACGGGCAGGACGCCCTCACGGTCACCGTGCCGTCCTGGCGCCCCGACCTCACCGACCCGAACGACCTGGCCGAAGAGGTCATCCGCCTGGAGGGCTACGAGAACCTGCCCTCCACGCTGCCGAAGCCCCCGGCGGGCCGCGGTCTGACCGAGCGCCAGCGCACGCACCGCCGCGTGGGCCGCGTTCTGGCCGGCGCCGGTTACGTCGAGGCGCTGAGCTACCCGTTCATCGGCGCGTCCGTCTTCGACCAGCTCGGTCTGGAGAAGGACGACCCGAAGCGCCGCGTCGTCACCCTCGTCAACCCGCTCTCCGACGAGGAGCCCGCCCTCCGTACGACGCTGCTCCCGGGCCTCCTGGCCGCGCTGCGCCGCAACGACGGGCGCGGCAGCCACGACCTGGCGCTCTTCGAGACGGGCCTGGTCTTCCACCCGCAGGACGAGCTGCGCGTCGCCACGCGCCTGGGCGTGGACCGGCGGCCCACCGAGGACGAGATCGCGTCCCTCACGGCCGCGCTCCCGAACCAGCCCCGGCACGCCGCGGTCGCCCTCGCGGGCGCCCGTGAGCAGACCGGCTGGTGGGGCAAGGGCACCCCGGCGACCTGGGCCGACGCCGTCGAGGCGGCGCGCGTGGTCGCCCACGAGACGGGCACCGAACTGACCGTCGAGCAGGGCCAGTACGGGCCGTGGCACCCCGGCCGGTGCGCCGCCCTGTACGTCACGGTCGACGGTGCCAAGACGCTCGTCGGGCACGCCGGTGAGCTGCACCCGCGCGTCGTCAAGGCGCTCGGCCTGCCCGCCCGCACCAGCGCGATGGAGCTGAACCTCGACCTCGTCGAGGAGGCCGGCGCAGGTGTCGTGCGGGCGCCGCGGATCTCGACGTTCCCCGTCGCCACCCAGGACGTCGCGCTCGTCGTCGACAAGGACGTCCCGGCCACGACCGTCGAGGACGCGCTGCGCGCGGGCGCCGGTGAACTCCTGGAGTCGCTGCGCCTCTTCGACGTGTACGAGAACGCGGAGCAGCTCGGCGAGGGCAGGAAGTCCCTGGCCTACGCGCTGCGCTTCCGTGCCGCCGACCGCACCCTGACGGTCGACGAGGCCAGCGCGGCCCGTGACGCGGCGGTCGCGCAGGCGGCCGAGAGGACGGGCGCGGTGCTGCGCGGCGCGTAAGCGGTGCGTGCACGGCTCCAGTGAGGGGCGCATCCGGGACCACCGGATGTGCCCCTCACTCGTTCGGGTGAAGACCGCCCATGAGGCGACCGGTTCGAGGGCAGGCGTCGTGAGAACCGCCGCCGGGCCGTCCGGCGTGCGCGCTTGCACACAGGCCGAGGGGGCCGTCGGCATGATGATGCGGAGCAGGACCAGAGCGCCCACCCGGACCACCTTCCGTACCCGGTTACGGCGCGCGGCGCTGCTCGCTCTGCCCACGCTGTGGGGCGGCGGCGCCGTCACCTGGGAGCTGACCTGCCCGCTCGCGCAGCAGAACAGTCTGGGCGCGCGGATCGTCAGCAGCGCGGTGTTCTTCCTGGTCGGCAGCGGGCTGATCTTCCACGTACGGCAGGGCCTGCTGCGGGAACTGCGGGAGGTCAGGGCCGTCGCGGGCGCCGCTCAGTCCGTGCTCCTGCGGCCGCTGCCCGCGCGGCTCGACGGGTTCGCGCTCGCCGCGGGCCAGCTCTCCGCGGACCGCGCCGCCAGCATCGGCGGCGACCTGTACGACGTCGTCTCCACCGACCACGGCGTCCGGGTGGTCATGGGCGACGTCCGCGGCCACGGGCTCGGCGCGCTCGCCGGGGTCGGCGCCGTCCTCGGCAGCTTCCGCGAAGCCGCCCACGACGAGGCCGAACTCGCCGGTGTGCTGCGGCGGCTGGAGCGGGCCCACGGCCGCCATCTGCGCCGGCACGCGGGCGACGAACACCCGGCCGCCCCGGACGAGAAGCCCGACTGCGCCCTCGCCGAGGAGTTCGTGACCGTACTGCTCCTGGAGATCCGACGGGACGGCACCGTGTACGCCCTCAACTGCGGCCACCCCTGGCCGTACCTGCTGCGGCCGGGCGCCGTGCGCTGCGCCGAACCGCTGACCGGCGGCGAGCCGATGCCACCGGTCGGCATGTTCCCGCTGCCCGCCGATCTCGCCCCCGCCCGGTGCGGACGGATCGCGCCGGGGGAGGGGCTGCTCCTGCACACCGACGGCATCGAGGACGCCCGCGACGCTCATGGCCGGTTCTTCCCCCTTCAGGAGGAGCTCCGGGCCACGGTGCGCCGCCGCAGGACGATCGTGCCGGAGGCCGTCATCCGCGCCGTGTACGGCCGCCTGCTCGGCCACGCGGGCGGGCCCCCCGGTGACGACGCGGCCCTGGTCGTCCTGTGCAACGAGCGAAGGCGCGTCCCCGTCCAGCACACGGAGCCCGCCGGGCGCTGCGCGCAGCGGGTCCACTGAGGGTTCGTCGCCGGGCGCCTCGCCGGGCGCCGTCCGCCCGCCGCAGAGCTGTGGGCAGGCGAGCGGGCGGACGGCGCGTGATCGGACCGCCGTCTGGAACGAGGGGGAGCCGGCGGTCCGGTCGGCCTCTTGCGAGGCAGTTCAGTCAAGCGGGTGGGAACCGGCCGGAACAGAGGGCGGACGTCATGGAGTTGAGCATTCCGTTCACACCCCGTGTGAAGGCGCCGGGACTACGCTGGGCAGTACCGAGCCTACGGAGGGCATCCATGCAGCCCAACACCCTGCTCGACGCGATACTCGACGAGGCCGGGATCTCCCACGCGGGCCTCGCGGCCCACGTGAACCACGCGGGCCGCGCCCGTGGACTGGCGCTGCGCTACGAGCACACCGCCGTCGCCCGCTGGCTGAAGGGCCAGCGCCCGCGCGGCCAGGTCCCCGACCTGATCTGCGAAGTGCTCAGCGGGCGCCTCCAGCGCCACGTCACCCTCGACGACATCGGCCTCGGCATCCCCGGCGAACCGGCCGCCCCGCACGCCTCCTCGCTCTCCGGCTTCGTGGAGCGGGCCACCGCGGTCTGGCGCTCCGACGAACAGCAGCGCCGGCACATACTCGACGCCCCCGCGGTCACCGGCACCCCCGCCGTCATGCCCGTATGGGAGTGGGAGAACCCGCCGGAGGACACCGACGTCTCGCGCGGCGGACGCCATGTCGTCAGCCCCGCGGACATCGAGATGATGCGCTCCGCCCGCACCCACTACGAGCAGATGTACCGCAAGGCGGGCGGCATCGCGACACGGACCCGGATCGTCGGCTTCCTCAACGCCGAGGCGACACCGCTGCTGCGCGGCAGCTACACCGACGCCACCGGGCGCCAGCTGCACCGGGCCACCGGCGGGCTCGTCGCCATCGCGGGCATCTGCGCCTACGACTCCGACGCGCACGGTCTGGCCCAGCGCTACTTCCACCAGGCGCTGCGGCTCGCGAAAGCCAGTGGGGACAGGGGGCTCGGGGCCTACGTGATAGCGCTCCTGGTGAACCAGTCGCTGCACATGCGCGAGCACCGGCAGGCCGTCGCCTTCGCCGAGGCCGCGCTGCGCGCCGCCGGGCGGCACATCACCCCGGCGCTCGCCTCCGATCTGTATGCCATGCAGGCGAAGGCGTACGCCCACCTCGGCGACGGTACGAGCGCGCTGGAGTGCATCCGGCGTGCCGAGTCCGCGGCCGACCGCATCCGGCGGGGGCACGAACCGGACGAGACGGGTTACGTACAGCCAGGGTTCGTCAACGTACAGGTCGCGGAGGCGCTGTTGAGCCTCGGCGACTACGCGGGCGCCCGGGAGCACGCCACCGAGGCCGTGCACACCCCGGCGCACGACCGCGGCCGGGTGCACCGGCTCGCGGTGCTCAGCCAGATCCAGCTCAGACAGGGCAACACCGAACAGGCCGTCGCCACCGCCGTCGAGATGGCCGAGGCCGCGCGGGGGATGGAGTCTCAGCGCCTGCGCGACAGACTCCGGATGGTCCGCGAGCACCTGATGCGCAGCGGCTGCGCCGGCACGGCCGAGGCCGCCGAGTTGATCGACGGGGCGCTGCGCGTACCACTCTGAGCCCTCACCGGGGAGCCCGGGTCCGCCACTGCTGCGATATTGCCAGCAACTCGGCGGAAGGTGGCAGAACCGTGCAGTGGACGAAACAAAACGAACAAACTGTGTACGAAAACAGGTGGTTCACCGTCAACCTGGCGGACGTCGAACTACCGGACGGCCGACACCTCGACCACTTCCTCATCCGGCTGCGGCCGGTGGCGGTGGCCACCGTGGTGAACGAGGCCAACGAGGTGCTGCTGCTGTGGCGGCACCGCTTCATCACCGACAGCTGGGGGTGGGAACTGGCCGCGGGCGTCGTCGAGGACGGCGAGGACATCGCGGTCGCGGCCGCGAGGGAGTTGGAGGAGGAGACCGGCTGGCGACCGGGACCTCTGCGGCACCTGATGAGCGTCGAGCCGTCCAACGGCCTCACGGACGCCCGGCACCACATCTACTGGACCGACGAGGGAACATACCTCGGCCACCCCCAGGACGACTTCGAATCGGACCGCAGGGAATGGGTCCACCTCAAGCTCGTCCCCGACATGATCGCTCGTGGAGAGGTCCCGGCCGCCAATATGGCGGCCGCGCTACTGCTCCTGCACCATCTCCGGCTCGGCTAGCGCCTCCCGCGCGCTAATGCCCGACCGCCTGCCAGATCGCGATGGCCAGGGCCCCGATCGCCGTCAGCGCGGCGACTGCGGGCAAAGGCCATCGGGTGTGCTCCAACGCGCTGATCCGCGAGCTCAGATCGTCCTGATCCTTGACGGTCTGGTCGTCACGGTGAGCGAGAAGGGTGAGTTGGCCGTCGATCCGAGTCAGACCTACCTCGAAGACACGGCGTAACTCAGCGAGTTCCTCCGGGACCACGGAATACTCCGGGTCGGTGGTCACTGATCCGCTCCTTTCTGTAGTCGTCTCATCCCTGATGTACGCAACAAAAGTGAACTCGCCAGGTGGGCGCGGCGACAGCGTGTGCGAAAGGCATATGCGGGTCACCCTCGCACTCCCCGTGCGAACGCAGTGGGCCCGGTGCTCCGAAGAGCACCGGGCCCACTGACGAACACGGAGTGTGTTCGGGCTCGCCTGATCAGCTGTAGGTGTAGAACCCCGAACCGGTCTTGCGGCCGAGCCGCCCGGCGTCGACCATCCGCTGCAGCAGCGGCGGAGCGGCGTACAGCGGCTCCTTGTACTCCGCGTACATCGAGTCCGCGATCGAGGCGATGGTGTCGAGCCCGATGAGGTCCGACAGCTTGAGCGGGCCCATCGGGTGGGCGCAGCCCAGCTCCATGCCGTTGTCGATGTCCTCGCGGCTGGCGATCCCGGACTCGAACATCCGGATGGAGGAGAGCAGGTACGGCACGAGCAGCGCGTTCACCACGAACCCGGAGCGGTCCTGGGCGCGGATCGCGTGCTTGCCGAGGATCTTCTCCACCAGGACCTGGGCGCGGCTGATGGTGCCCTCGGACGTGGTGAGCGCCGGGATCAGCTCGACCAGCTTCTGCACGGGCGCCGGGTTGAAGAAGTGGATGCCGATGACGTGGTCGGGACGGGACGTCGCCACGGCCAGCTTCACCAGCGGGATGGACGAGGTGTTCGAGGCGAGAATCGCGTCGGGGCGCGTCACGACCTGGTCGAGGACCTGGAAGATCTCCGTCTTGACCTGCTCGTTCTCCACGACCGCCTCGATGACGAGGTCCCGGTCGGCGAACTCGCCGAGGTCCGTGGTGAAGGTGAGCCGCTCCTGTGTCTCCGCCAGCTCGGCCTCGGTGATCTTGCCGCGCTCGGCCGCCTTGGCGAGCGAGTTGAGCAGCCGGGTCCGCCCGATCTCCAGGGCCTCGCCGGTGGTCTCGGCCACCATCACGTCCAGGCCGCTGCGGGCGCACACCTCGGCGATGCCGGCCCCCATCTGGCCACAGCCCACCACGCCCACGCGTGTGATGTCAGTCAAGGCGTCCGTCACCTCGTGCCTTTCGCTGTTTCGTCCGGGGCCGCCGGCAGGCAGAATCCTCCCGGGCCTTGTCGGAGCTGCACGTTACCCCGTACCCCTGGGGCTGGTGGAGCCCGGGTTAACGCCTGTTCATCCAGGAACTACCGTGACACACGACATCGGGGGGAACCATGGGACGTATCTCACGCCGCGCCTTCGCTCTCGGCGCCGGGCTCGCACTGGCCGGCCTCACCGCCGGCGACGCCGTCGCGGGCGGCGGGCACCGGCACCACCGCCCCCGGCACGACATGCGCGGCATGTGGCTGGCGACCGTCGCCAACCGGGACTGGCCCTCGCGCCCCGGGCTCACCGCCGACCAGCAGCGCGCCGAGCTGCTCGCGCACCTGGACACGGCCGTACGCCGCAAGCTGAACGCGGTGATCTTCCAGGTGCGGCCCACCGCCGACGCCCTGTGGCCGTCCCCGCACGAGCCGTGGTCGCAGGTGCTCACCGGGGTCCAGGGCCAGGACCCGGGCTGGGACCCGCTCGGCACCGCCGTGCGCGAGGCCCATCGCCGCGGGCTCGGACTGCACGCCTGGTTCAACCCGTACCGCGTCGCCAACCACACCGACCCGAGCCGCCTGGTCGAGACGCACCCGGCGCGCGTCCACCCCGACTGGGTCGTCCCGTACGGCGGGAAGCTGTACTACAACCCCGGGCTCCCCGAGGTCAGGCGGTTCGTGCAGGAAGCCATGCTCGACGCGGTCGGGAAGTACGACATCGACGCCGTCCACTTCGACGACTACTTCTACCCGTATCCGGTCGCGGGCCAGACCTTCGACGACGACGCGGCGTACGCGAAGTACGGCGGCGGGTTCGCGGACCGGGCGGCCTGGCGGCGCGACAACATCGACCGCCTGGTGCACGAGATGGCGGGGCGGATCAAGCGGACCCGGCGCGGGACCCGGTTCGGGATCAGCCCCTTCGGAGTGTGGCGCAACCGGGCCACCGACCCGGAGGGCTCGGACACCACGGCCGGGGTGCAGACCTACGACGACCTGCACGCGGACACCCGCAAGTGGGTGCGCGAGGGCTGGATCGACCACGTCGTGCCGCAGGTGTACTGGAATCTCGGCTTCCCCGCCGCCGACTACGCGAAGCTCGTGCCCTGGTGGGCGGAGACCGTGCGCGGCACGGGCGTCGACCTGTACATCGGCGAGGCCCTCTACAAGGCGGGCGATCCGGCCCAGCCCGCCGCCTGGCAGGACCCCGCCGAACTGTCCCGGCACCTCACCTTCGCGGGACAGTTCCCCGAGACGCGCGGGCATGTCTACTTCTCCGCGAAGGAGGTCGCCCAGGACAGGATCGGCGCCATGGCACGGGCCGTCGCGGACCATTACGGCCGGTTCTAGGACGGGCTCGCCGGGCCCCGGAGGCCCCGGCTCACTCCTCGCGGCCGGTGACCGGCTGGACCACCGCGTCGGGGCCCGGGGACATGATGGCCTCGTGGCCGTCCTCGAAGCGGACGCGGAACGGGGGACCGCCGTCGGCGCCGAGCACTTCGATGATCTGCGCGACCCGGTCGTGCTGACCGACGATCCGGCCGTGCATGAGCAGCCGATCGCCCACGGTTGCGTGCATCAGGAGTGACCCCCTCGCCGTGCCCGTATGTTGCGGCAAGTCTACGGCGAGGCAGGGGAGTTGGGACCCCGGACGTTCGGTCAGCCGCGGGACCGCTGGGTGACCGCGATGCACACCAGGACCGCGACCGCGGTGAGCGGCGCCGCGACCGTCAGCGACTCGCCGAGCAGGAGCACCGACCACACGAGCGTCAACAGGGGCTGTGCGAGCTGGAGTTGACTGGCCTTCGGGATGCCGATCAGGCTCATGCCCTTGTACCAGACGACCAGGCCGAGGAACTGCGAGCCCGCCGCCACCCACAGCAGACCCGCGACCGCGTGCCCGGTCAGCCGCACCGGCTCGGACGCCAGCGCGATCGCCGTACCCGCCACGGCGAGCGGCAGGCACAGGACGAGCGCCCAGGCGATGACCTGCCAGCCCGGCATGGCCGAGGCGAGCCGGCCGCCCTCGGTGTAACCGGCCGCGCAGATCAGCAGCGCCCCGAACAGGTACAGATCGGCCCGGGTGAGGGCGCCCCCGCTCTGCTGCACCGTGAACGCGATCACCGCCGCCGCGCCCGCGCACGCCGCGATCCAGAAGGCGCGGGAGGGCCGGGCCCCGGTGCGCAGCGAGGAGAACACGGCCGTGGTCAGCGGCAGCAGGCCCACGACGACCGCCGAGTGCGCCGTCGTCGCCGACCGCAGGGCCAGCGTGGTCAGCATCGGGAAGCCCAGGACCACACCCGCGCCGACGACGGCGAGGCCCGCCCAGTGGCGCCGTGCCGGGACGGGAACGCGCAGTACGAGCAGGCTGCCGCCCGCGATGAGCGCCGCGAGCACGCTGCGGACGGCCACGAGCGACCAGGGGCCGAACCCCTCGAGGCCCCAGGCGGTGGCGGGAAAGGTGAGGGAGAAGGCGAGAACGCCGAGCGCGGCGAGCACCGTGCCGGACGCGGCGGCCCGCTGTCGTACCGGGGCGCCGGCTGCTTCCGGTTCTCCGGAGGCGGTGACTGCTGTCGGTTCTCCGGAGGTGGTGACTGCTATCGGGGGAGTGGTGGTAGCGCTATCCTGTGTCCTCATGCAAGAGCGTAGCAGCGTAGGTGAACTGGCGAAACGGTTGCGGCACGAGCTGAACCGCTACTCGGAAGGTGAGAAGCTGCCGTCGAGCCGGGCGCTCGTCGAGCGGTTCCGGGTCAGCCCGGTCACCGTCTCGCGCGCGCTCGCACAGCTCGCCGGCGAAGGGCTCGTGGTGACCCGCCCGGGGGCCGGTGCCTTCAAGGCCGCCCCGCGCGCCGCCGCCCCCGTAGGCGACACGTCCTGGCAGGAAGTGGCCCTCAGCGCCGACTCCGCCACCGAGACGGTGCCGCGCTCGGTGGACGCCTCGGGGGTGCTCGTCACGCTGGCCGCGGCGCAGCCCGGCGTCATCGAGTTCAACGGCGGCTACCTGCACGAGGTGCTGCAACCGGTCGGCGCGATGTCCGCCGCGCTCGCCCGTGCGGGGCGCCGCCCCGGCGCCTGGAACCGGCCGCCCGTCGACGGCGTGCCCGAGCTGCGCGACTGGTTCGCGCGCGGCATCGGCGGCGCCATCACCGGCGCCGAGGTCCTGGTCACCTCAGGCGGCCAGTCCGCCCTGGCCACCGCGTTGCGGGCGCTCGCCCCGCCCGGCGCCCCCGTCCTGGTCGAGTCGCCCACCTACCCCGGCATGCTGGCGCTCGCGCGGGCGGCGGGACTGCGCCCCGTACCCGTCCCCGTCGACCGGGACGGCGTCCGCCCCGAGCTGCTCGCGCAGGCGTTCCGGGCCAGCGGGGCCCGCCTTTTCGTGTGCCAGCCGCTGTTCCAGAACCCGACCGGCGCGGTGCTCAGCGCCGAACGCCGCCCCGAGGTGCTGCGCATCGCGCGCGAGGCCGGGGCCTTCGTCGTCGAGGACGACTTCGTGCGCCGCCTCGTGCACGAGGACTCGGGGCCGCTGCCGCCCCCGCTCGCGAGCGACGACCCGGACGGTGTCGTCGTGCATGTCTGCTCGCTCACCAAGGCGACCTCGCCGAGCCTGCGCATCGGCTGCCTCGCCGCCCGCGGCCCCGTCCTGGAACGGCTGCGCGCCATCCAGGTCGTCGACCACTTCTTCGTCCCGCGCCCCTTGCAGGAGGCCACGCTCGAACTCGTCGGCGCACCGGCCTGGCCGCGCCATCTGCGCACCGTGGCACGGGAGTTGCGGGCCCGCAGGGACGCGCTGGCAGCCGCGCTCGCCGCCCGCCTGCCCGAGCTGGCCGTGGACCACGTCCCGGCCGGCGGCTACCACCTGTGGGCGCGCCTTCCCGACGGCACCGACGAGCGCGGGCTCGCCGCGGGCGCCCTGCGGGCGGGCGTCGCCGTGGCCCCGGGGCGCGCGTACTTCGCGGCCGAGCCCCCGGCCCCGTACCTGCGGCTGAGCTTCGTGGCGGTGGCCGGCGCGGGCGAGATCACCGAGGGCGTGCGGCGGCTGGCGGCAGCCTTCGGTAGTCCGTGCTGAGGACGAGGTCCTTCGCCGGCCCCCGCACCCGCCACACCGTCCGCCAGCTGTCGGCGCCGTACACCTCGAACTCGCCCCGGTAGAGATCCGCCGAGCAGGGGTGGTCGGCGATGTGACGGCCGCTACGCAGGTCGAGGCCGTGGAAGAAGCGGCCGTCCGGGAAGTGGACGGCCGCGGTGCCGGGCGTCTCGCCCGGCAGGTAGCGCAGGGTCCGCTCGGCGGGGCGGGTGACGCCGCGCCACTCGAAGGCGCCGGACTCGAAGTGCAGCAGCCCGCCGCCGTCCTCCGCCGTGAACGCCGTGGTCCCGGTGAACGTACCGGTCGCGTCCTCGGCGAGATCGCGCACGGTCCGCTGCGCGCGCCAGCTTCCGGTCAGGAACGCCAACGCGTCGGAAACCGGCCAGAGTCCGCCCGTCACACCCATCACTCCCGTACACCTTTGCGCGAACCGTTGACGCGCGTACCGCCGCTTCCTATCTTGCCGTTCGCAGTTTAGGACGTCGTACGAAATCTCGAACCGAACCGCCCGTGATCAGGCTACGGACAAGGGGTGCACGCATGACGCGAGGACGACGACGCACACGCTGGAGGACCGGGCTCGGCGCCGCGGTCGGCTTCCTGCTCGCCGGGACCGCCGTACTGCCGCCGACAGCGGCCGCCGACGGGGCCGAGGCGGGCGGGGTGACCGACTACACCGTCACCGTCGACCCGACCCGCACGGGCGCGGCCATCGACGACACCATGTACGGCGTCTTCTTCGAGGACATCAACCGGGCCGCCGACGGCGGGCTCTACGCCGAGCTGGTCCAGAACCGCTCCTTCGAGTACTCGACCGCCGATAACGCCGCGTACACCCCGCTCACCGCCTGGACCACCAGCGGCGCGGCCCGCACCGTCGACGACGACGGCCGCCTGAACGCCCGCAACCGCACCTACCTGGACCTCGGCGCCGGAGCCTCCGTCACCAACTCCGGGTACGGCACCGGCATCACCGTCCGCAAGGGCGCCCGCTACGACTTCTCGGTCTGGGCCCGCGCCGACTCCGCGCTCACCGTCACCCTCGCCGACGCGGACGGCGCCCTGGCCGCGCCCAGGCGTGTGACGACGCGGGGCGGCTGGGCCAGGTACACGGCGACGTTCACCGCCACGCGCGCGAGCACGACGGGTCGCCTCTCCGTCGCCACCGGCCGGGCCGCCGCGCTCGACATGGTGTCGCTCTTCCCTCGTGATACGTACAACGGCCGCACGAACGGCCTGCGCAAGGACCTCGCCGAGAAGATCGCCGCCCTGAAGCCCGGTTTCGTACGCTTCCCCGGCGGCTGCCTCGTCAACACCGGCTCCATGGAGGGCTACGACGCGGCCTCCGGCTATCAGCGCAAGCGCGCGTACCAGTGGAAGGACACGATCGGCCCGGTCGAGCAGCGCGCCACCAACGCCAACTTCTGGGGCTACAACCAGAGCTACGGCCTCGGCTACTACGAGTACTTCCAGTTCAGCGAGGACATCGGCGCGATGCCGCTGCCCGTCGTGCCCGCCCTTGTCACCGGCTGCGGCCAGAACAGGGCCACCGACGACGAGGCGCTGCTCGAGCGGCACATCCAGGACACGCTCGACCTCATCGAGTTCGCCAACGGGCCGGTCACGAGCGAGTGGGGCAGGAAGCGCGCCCGGATGGGCCACCCGAAACCCTTCCACCTCACGCACCTCGAAGTCGGCAACGAGGAGAACCTGCCCGAGCAGTTCTTCGCCCGTTTCAAGGAGTTCCGCGCGGCTGTGGAGGCGCGCCACCCCGACGTCACCGTCATCTCCAACTCCGGGCCCGACGACAGCGGCACCACCTTCGACACGGCGTGGAAGCTCAACAAGGACGCCGACGTCGCCATGGTCGACGAGCACTACTACAACAGCCCGCAGTGGTTCCTCCAGAACAACGACCGCTACGACTCCTACGACCGCGGCGGCCCCGAGGTCTTCCTCGGCGAGTACGCCTCCGGCGGCGACACCTTCGCCAACGCCCTGGCGGAAGGCGCGTACATGACGGGCCTGGAGCGCAACGCCGACATCGTCAAGCTGGCCTCCTACGCCCCGCTGCTCGCCCGTGAGGACACCGTCCAGTGGCGGCCCGACATGATCTGGTTCGACGACCAGAAGGCGTGGGGCTCCGCCTCCTACGAGGTGCAGAAGCTGTTCATGCGCAACGTCGGCGACCGGGTCGTCCCGTCCACCGCCACGGCCACGCCCGCCACGACCGCGCCCATCAGCGGCGCCGTCGGCCTGTCGACCTGGGCGACCAGCGCCGCCTACGACGACGTGCGCGTCACCGGCGCCGACGGCGCGGGCCTGCTGGCCGACGACTTCAGCGGCGACGCCTCGCAGTGGACGACCTCCGGAAGCGGCAGCTGGAGCGTCCAGGACGGCCAGTACGTACAGAGCGACGAAGCCGCCGAGAACACCATGGTCACCGCGGGCGACCCGGCCTGGCACGACTACGACCTGCACGTGAAGGCCACGAAGAAGGCCGGCAAGGAGGGCTTCCTCGTCGCGTTCGGCGTCCAGGACACCGGCAATTACTACTGGTGGAACCTGGGCGGCTGGAACAACACCCAGACCGCAGTCGAGCAGGCCGTGAACGGCGGCAAGTCGACCCTCGTCGCCAAGCCGGGCTCGATCGAGACCGGCCGCGCCTACGACATCGACATCAAGGTGCGCGGCCACCAGGTCACCCTGTACCTCGACGGCCAGGAATGGGCCTCGTTCGAGGACGACAAGCCCGCCGAGCCGTTCCGCCAGGTCGTCACGCGCGACAAGAAGACCGGCGACCTGATCGTCAAGGTCGTGAACGCGCAGGATGCCCAGGCCCGTACGCGGGTGGACCTCGGCGGTGCGAACGTCGCGAGGTCCGCGGCCGTGACCACGCTCGCCGCGGCGCCCAACGCCACGAACACCGCGACCGAGACGCCGGTGGCCCCTGTGACCTCCACGTTCGCGGGGGTCGCCGACACCTTCACGTATACGTTCCCGGCGAACTCGGTGACGTTCCTGCGCATCGAACAGCGCTGAGCAGGTACGCGTAGGGCCGCCCCTTCTCCTCGATGGTCCACTTGATTGCATAAACGTGCACCACGACGTATAGTCATGCCATCGAGGAGGAGGGTTCCATGGCGGTACGCGCTGCGGTTGCGGGAGCGAGTGGGTACGCGGGCGGCGAAGTGCTGCGCCTGCTGCTCGCCCACCCCGAGGTGGAGATCGGCGCCCTGACGGGCAACTCGAACGCGGGGCAGCGGCTCGGCGCGCTGCAGCCACACCTGCGCCCGCTCGCCGGCCGCGTCCTCCAGGAAACCACCCCCGAGGTACTCGCCGGGCACGATGTCGTCTTCCTCGCGCTGCCGCACGGGCAGTCCGCGGCCGTCGCCGAACAGCTCGGCCCGGACGTCCTCGTCGTCGACATGGGCGCCGACTTCCGGCTGAAGGACGCGGCGGACTGGGAGAAGTTCTACGGCAGCCCGCACGCCGGGACCTGGCCCTACGGGCTGCCCGAGCTACCGGGCGGCCGCGCCGCGCTGGAGGGGACCAAGCGCATCGCGGTCCCCGGCTGCTACCCCACCGCCGTCTCCCTCGCCCTCTTCCCCGCCTACGGGGCGGGGCTCGTGGAGAGCGAGGCCGTCGTCGTCGCCGCGTCCGGCACCTCCGGCGCGGGCAAGGCGGCCAAGCCCCACCTCCTCGGCAGCGAGGTCATGGGGAACATGACGCCCTACGGCGTCGGCGGCGGGCACCGGCACACCCCCGAGATGATCCAGAACCTCAGCGCGGCCGCCGGGGAGCGGGTCTCCGTCTCCTTCACGCCGACGCTCGCGCCGATGCCGCGCGGCATCCTCGCCACGTGCAGCGCCAAGGCCGCCCCGGGCGTCACCGCCGAGACCGTACGCGCCGCGTACGAGAAGGCGTACGCCGACGAGCCGTTCGTGGAGCTGCTGCCCGAGGGGCAGTGGCCCGCCACGGCCGCCGTGTACGGGTCGAACGCCGTGCAGATCCAGATCGCGTACGACGAGGCGGCCGGCCGCGTCATCGTCATCAGCGCCATCGACAACCTCACCAAGGGCACCGCCGGCGGCGCCCTGCAGTCCATGAACATCGCCCTGGGTCTGGATGAGACCACGGGGCTCTCGACGATCGGAGTCGCGCCGTGAGTGTGACGGCAGCCAAGGGGTTCCAGGCCGCGGGCATCGCCGCCGGGATCAAGGAGAGCGGGAACCCGGACCTGGCCCTCGTGGTCAACCGCGGCCCCCGCCTGGCCGCCGCGGGCGTCTTCACCTCCAACCGCGTCAAGGCCGCCCCCGTCCTCTGGTCCGAGCAGGTCCTCAAGGGCGGCCTCGTCTCGGCCGTCGTCCTCAACTCCGGCGGCGCCAACGCCTGTACGGGGCCGAAGGGCTTCCAGGACACGCACGCCACCGCGGAGAAGGCCGCCGAGGTCCTCGGCCTGAACGCGGGGGAGGTGGCCGTCGCCTCCACCGGCCTCATCGGCGTCCTGCTCCCCATGGACAGACTGCTCCCCGGGATCGACATCGCCGCGGGCAAGCTCTCCGAGCACGGCGGCGAGAAGGCCGCCATCGCCATCAAGACCACCGACACCGTGCACAAGACCGCCGTGTACGAGGGGGCCGGCTGGACCGTCGGCGGCATGGCCAAGGGCGCGGGCATGCTCGCCCCCGGCCTCGCCACGATGCTCGTCGTCCTCACCACCGACGCCGACCTCGACAGCGAGACCCTGGACAAGGCGCTGCGCGACGCCACCCGCCTCACCTTCGACCGGGTCGACTCCGACGGCTGCATGTCCACCAACGACACGGTGCTGCTGCTCGCCTCCGGTGCCGCCGGAGTGACGCCCGAGTACGCCGAGTTCGCCGAAGCCGTCCGCACCGTCTGCGACGACCTCGGCCGCCAGCTCATCGGCGACGCCGAGGGCGCCAGCAAGGACATCAAGGTCGAGGTCGTCAACGCGGCGAGCGAGGAGGACGCCGTGGAGGTGGGCCGCTCCATCGCCCGCAACAACCTCCTCAAGTGCGCCATCCACGGCGAGGACCCCAACTGGGGCCGCGTCCTGTCCGCCATCGGCACCACGAAGGCCGCCTTCGAACCGGACCGGTTGAACGTCGCGATCAACGGCGTATGGGTCTGCAAGAACGGCGGCGTCGGCGAGGACCGCGACAAGGTCGACATGCGCTTCCGCGAGGTCACCGTCACCGCCGACCTCGCCGCCGGCACCGAGACGGCCACCATCTGGACGAACGACCTGACCGCCGACTACGTCCACGAGAACAGCGCGTACTCGTCATGAGCGGGACCCAGGCCCAGAAGGGGTCTCAGGAGCAGCCCACCGCGCGGAAGCACACCGCGCTGCCCAAGGCCCGCACCCTCATCGAGGCGCTGCCCTGGCTGACCCGCCACCACGGCAAGACCGTCGTCATCAAGTTCGGCGGGAACGCGATGGTGGACGAGGAGCTGAAAGCCGCCTTCGCGCAGGACGTCGTCTTCCTGCACCACGCCGGGCTCAAGCCCGTCGTCGTGCACGGCGGCGGCCCGCAGATCAGCAAGGCGCTCGACCGGCACGGCATCGTCAGCGAGTTCAAGGCGGGCCTGCGCGTCACCACCGAGGACGCCATGGACGTCGTACGGATGGTGCTCGCCGGACAGGTCCAGCGCGAGCTCGTCGGCCTGCTCAACCAGCACGGCCCGCTCGCCGTCGGCCTCACCGGCGAGGACGCGCACACCATCACCGCCACCAAGCACCAGCCCCGCATCGAGGGCGAGCTGGTCGACATCGGCCGCGTCGGCGAGATCACCGAGATCGACACCGGCGCCATCGAGGCCCTGCTCGCCGACGGCCGCATCCCGGTCGTCTCCTCGATCGCCCGCTCCCAGGACGACCACCATGTCTACAACGTCAATGCTGATACGGCGGCTGCGGCACTCGCTGCTGCGCTGGACGCCGAGACGCTGATGGTCCTGACCGACGTCGAGGGCCTCTACGAGGACTGGCCCCACTCCGACGAGGTCATCAGCCGGCTCACCGCCACCGAACTCGAGAAGCTGCTCCCCGACCTGGCGAGCGGCATGGTGCCGAAGATGGAGGGCTGCCTGTACGCCGTGCGCAACGGCGTGCACACCGCCCGCGTCATCGACGGCCGGGTCCAGCACTCGATCCTGCTGGAGATTTTCACGGACGAAGGCATCGGCACGATGGTCGTGCCGGACGCGGAGGGGGAGACCGAGGTATGAGCGAGCACGCCAAGAACGCAGCTCTGACGTCACGCTGGCAGGGCGCCCTGATGAACAACTACGGCACCCCCCGGCTGCCCCTGGCCAAGGGCGCCGGCGCCAAGGTCTGGGACGCCGACGGCAAGGAGTACCTGGACTTCGTCGGCGGCATCGCGGTCAACGCGCTCGGCCACGCCCACCCGGCGGTCGTCGAAGCGGTCTCCACCCAGATCGCCTCCCTCGGCCACGTCTCGAACCTCTTCGTCGCCGAGCCGCCCGTCGCCCTCGCCGAGCGGCTGCTCCAGCTCTTCGGCCGGGACGGCGCCGTCTTCTTCTGCAACTCGGGCGCCGAGGCCAACGAGGGCGCGTTCAAGATCGGCCGGCTCACCGGCCGCCGCCACATGGTCGCCACGACCGGCGGCTTCCACGGCCGCACCATGGGCGCCCTCGCCCTCACCGGCCAGCCCGGCAAGCAGGACGGCTTCACCCCGCTGCCCGGCGACGTCACCCATGTCCCGTACGGGGACGTGGACGCACTCCGGGCGGCCGTCACCGAAGAGACCGCCTTCGTCATCATCGAGCCCATCCAGGGCGAGAACGGCGTCGTGATGCCGGGCGACGGCTACCTCAAGGCGGCCCGGGAGATCACCCGCGCCACCGGCACCCTGCTCGTCCTCGACGAGGTGCAGACCGGCGTCGGCCGGACCGGCCACTGGTTCGCGTACCAGGCCGAGGAAGGCATCGACCCGGACGTCGTCACCCTCGCCAAGGGGCTCGGCGGCGGACTGCCGCTCGGCGCGACCATCGCCTTCGGCGAAGCGGCGAAGCTGCTGAAGCCCGGCCAGCACGGCACGACGTTCGGCGGCAACCCTGTCGTCTGCGCCGCCGGGCTCGCCGTCCTCGACACCATCGCCGCCGAGGACCTGCTCGCCAACACCAAGCGCGTGAGCGAGAGGCTCAAGGCCGGAATCGAATCGCTCGGCCACCCGCTGGTCAGCCATGTCAGGGGCGCGGGCCTCCTGCTGGGTATCGTGCTCACCGGGCCGCGCGCACCGAAGGTGCAGCAGGCGGCCCAGGACGCGGGCCTCCTGGTCAACGCGCCCGCACCCGACGTCATCAGGCTCATGCCGCCGCTGAACCTGACCGACGCCGAAGCGGACGCGTTCCTCGCGGCGCTGCCCGCCGTCCTGGACACGGCCGCGGCCGACGGGGAAGCAGGAACCTGAGGAATGGGACGACGACGATGAGCAGCAAAGCGGAGCGGGCAGCGAACGACGAGCGGGCCGCGATCAACGCCGCACTGGCGCAGACGCCCCATGGCCCCGCCGTGCCGCAGACGCGCACCGCGCGTCACCGCCGGATCGTGGACATCCTCAACCGGCAGCCGGTGCGCTCCCAGAGCCAGTTGGCGAAGCTGCTCGCCGACGACGGGCTCAACGTCACCCAGGCCACGCTCTCCCGTGACCTGGACGAACTGGGCGCGGTCAAGATCCGCAACACCGGCGGCGAGCTGATCTACGCCGTGCCCAGTGAGGGCGGCTTCCGCACCCCGCAGGCGCCGCTCGGCGAGTCGGCCAAGGAGGAGCGGATGCGCCGCCTCGCCGGTGAGCTGCTCATCTCGGCGGAGGCGTCGGCGAACCTGGTGGTGCTCCGCACACCGCCGGGCGCCGCCCAGTTCCTCGCCTCCGCGATCGACCAGGCCGAACTCCACGTCATCCTCGGCACGATCGCGGGCGACGACACGCTGATGCTGATCAGCAGGGACCCGGAGGGCGGCCAGTCCCTGGCGGAACATCTGCTGCGCCTGGCACAGAACGACCACTGAATCCGGCCTCTCCAGCTGTGATCAGCGCCGGTCCGGCACATGAAGCCCTTCCGGCGGCTGAGGAGCGGGGCCCGGGGCAGAGCCCCGTGGCCTCAGCCCCGGCGGCGAGTCAGCCCTGCTCGGAGACGTCGGAACGCCGGGCCCGATATGACATCCACGCCGCGACAAGCGCCCCGGACACGTTGTGCCACACGGAGAACACCGCGGCGGGCAGCGCGGCCAGCGGGCTGAAGTGGGCCGTGGCCAGGGAGGCGGCGAGCCCGGAGTTCTGCATGCCGACCTCGAACGCCATCGCGCGCGACGCGGGCGGCCCGAGCCGGGCGACCTTGCCGGCGCCGTAGCCGAGTGCGAGCCCGAGCCCGTTGTGCAGGACCACGGCGACGAGCACCAGGGCCGCGGCCGACTTGATGGTCTCGGCGCTGCCCGCCACCACCACCGCCACGATCACGGCGATGGTCAGCGCGGAGAGCCACGGCAGCACCTTCAGGACCCGGTCCACGTAGCGGCTGAGCAGCAACCGCACGACCAGGCCCGCGAGGACCGGGAGCAACACGGTCTTCAGGATGTCCGTCATCATCGACCCGGCGTCCACCGGCAGGTACGCGCCCGCGAGCAGCAGCGTCAGCGGCGGCGTGATCAGCGGCGCGAGCACGGTGGAGACGGTGGCGACGGAGACCGACAGGGCGACGTCACCGCGCGCCAGGTAGGTCACGACGTTGGACGCGGTGCCGCTCGGCGCGCAGCCGACGAGGATGACGCCGGCCGCGAGCTGCGGCGAGAGGCCGAGCGCGTGGGCGATGACCCAGCCGAGCCCCGGCATGATCACGTAGTGCGCGACGAGCCCGAGCCCCACGGCCCACGGGCGCTGGGCGACGCCCTTGAAGTCGCCCATCGTCATGGTGAGGCCCATGCAGAACATCACGACGCCGAGGAGGTAGGGCACGTTCGTGCCCCATCCGGCGAAGGTGTCCGGGGTGGCGAGCCCCAGCGCGCCCGCGACGAGGACGAGTACGGGGAAGACGGTGACCGCGAGCCGGGCCGCCCGGTCGGCGGACCCGCTCGCTCCGGACGGCGTCCCGGTCTCGGGGGAGGTGGGGGTCGTGTGTTCGGTTTCGCTGTGCACAGGGCGATGCAACGCCGTGGACCTGCGCGGACGCAATCGCGTCTCGATATGTGGTCGCTACATCCGTATTGCCCGGCCGTGGTGCCGTATTGCCCGGCCGTGGTGCAGGCGCCTCAGTACCGGGTCAGCGCCGTCGCCCCGCCCGTCGTCCCGATCGCGATGTGCGGCGCCCTGCCCGGCCGTACCCACCGCAGGATCCGCCGCATGTCGGCCCTGGGCACGGAGACGCAGCCCGCCGTCGCCGCCCGCCCGTTGACGTGCAGGAAGATCCCGGCGCCCCGGCCGCGCACCGGGCGCCGGTAGTTGAAGCCGGTGACCAGGGCGTGCGCGTACTGGGCCGGGTAGGACGCGAGCCGCTCGGACTCGGCGGCGCGGCAGTCGCGCGGGCGCGGATCGGTCCACCGGTTGTAGGAGCGCGAGCGGTTGTCCTCGCACCACCAGGAGGTGGAGCGCACCCGGCGGTACGAGACCGAGGTGCCTGCCGGGGCCGCCGCGTTGCCGAACGCGAACGGCAGCGTGTAGAGCCCGGTCGGCGTCGTGTTCGTGCCCTGCTTGCGCCGGACCCCCTCGACGAGCCCCTTCGCGCCGAACCGCGCCCGCGCGGAACCGGCCTTCACCCAGCGACCGTCCGACAGCCGGTTCCACCAGGTGACGGTGCCACTCGTCGACGACGTCCGCGGCGCCTCCGCGGTGATCAGCTGGCTGCCGCCGCCCGTGTCCGCCATGCGGGCGGGCAGCGGGGCGGCGGCGGGCGAGGCGGAGGGCGCGGCGCCGAGCACGACGCAGACGGCCACGGCGCTCGCGATACCTGCTCGTGAGGGACGCATGGCTCAGAACGTAGCGGGCGGCAGCGGCAACGGCAGCCCCGGTAGTCCGTCCAGGCTGGACTCGACGTGATCCTTCTTCTTGAAGTACGCGTCGAGTGAGGCGTCGTCCTCGCGCGCGAACCGCTTGCCGTGCAGATCGCGGTCCTCGTCGTACGTCATGAACGGCACCGCGTACCCGCAGGTGTCCCGGATCAGTTCGGCCCGTACGAGGATGACGGCGCGCAGGCCGTGCGGCGTCGGGTCGATGCCGGGGAAGTGGGCCAGGAGTCCGGTGAAGCGCGGGTCGTCGCGGAAGACGGGCTCGCCGCGCCCGTGCACCCGGACGATGTTGGGCGGGCCCTGGAAGGCGCACCACATGAGCGTGATCCGGCCGTTCTCGCGGAGGTGGGCGATGGTCTCCGCGTTGGAACCGGCGAAGTCCAGGTAGGCGACGGTCACTTCGTCGACCACGGCGAAGGAGCCCGTGAGGCCCTTGGGGGAGAGGTTGACCGTGCCGTCGCCGTCGAGCGGCGCCGTGGCGGTGAAGAAGACCGGCTGGGACTCGATGAAGGTGCGCAGGCGACCGTCTATGCGTTCGTAGCTTTTACCCATGCCGGGATTATGGCCCCTGCCGCCGGTCGCGTTGACGATTCATACGGAACCTTGCATAATCATGCACAGCGACACTGGACCGCTACCGGACCGGCTTGAGGAGCAGCACGTGAGCAGCAACACCGGCGATGTCCGCCTCTGGGGCGGCCGGTTCGCCGACGGCCCCGCCGAGGCCCTGGCGAAACTCTCCGCCTCCGTCCACTTCGACTGGCGCCTCGCCCCGTACGACATCGCGGGCTCCCGCGCCCACGCGCGCGTGCTGCACAAGGCGGAGCTGCTCACCCAGGACGAGCTGACCCGCATGATCGGGGGTCTCGACCAGCTCGAGGCCGATGTCGCGGACGGCTCCTTCGTCGGCACCATCGCCGACGAGGACGTGCACACCGCCCTGGAGCGCGGCCTCCTGGAGCGCCTCGGACCGGACCTCGGCGGCAAGCTGCGCGCGGGCCGCTCGCGCAACGACCAGGTGGCGACGCTCTTCCGGATGTACCTGCGCGACCACGCCCGGATCATCGGCGGCCTGATCGCCGATCTCCAGGAGGCGCTGGTCGGTCTCGCCGAGGCGCACCCGGACACCGCCATGCCGGGGCGTACCCACCTCCAGCACGCCCAGCCGGTGCTCTTCGCCCACCACGTCCTGGCCCACGTCCAGTCCCTGTCCCGGGACGCCGAGAGGCTGCGCCAGTGGGACGAGCGCACGGCGGTCTCCCCGTACGGCTCGGGCGCGCTCGCGGGCTCCTCGCTCGGCCTCGACCCGGAGGCGGTCGCGGCGGACCTCGGCTTCGAGCACGGCTCCGCCGCCAACTCCATCGACGGGACGGCCTCGCGGGACTTCGTCGCCGAGTTCGCGTTCATCACGGCGATGATCGGCGTCAACCTCTCCCGCATCGCGGAGGAGGTCATCATCTGGAACACGAAGGAGTTCTCCTTCGTCACCCTGCACGACGCCTTCTCCACCGGTTCCTCGATCATGCCGCAGAAGAAGAACCCGGACATCGCCGAGCTGGCGCGCGGCAAGTCCGGCCGCCTCGTGGGCAACCTCACCGGCCTGATGGCGACCCTCAAGGCCCTCCCGCTCGCCTACAACCGCGACCTCCAGGAGGACAAGGAGCCGGTCTTCGACTCCTGCGACCAACTGGAGGTCCTGCTCCCGGCGTTCACCGGCATGATGGCCACGCTCACGGTCAACCGGCAGCGGATGGAGGAGCTGGCCCCGGCCGGCTTCTCGCTCGCCACGGACATCGCCGAGTGGCTGGTCAAGCAGGGCGTGCCGTTCCGTGTCGCGCACGAGGTCGCGGGCGAGTGCGTCAAGGTCGCCGAGTCCGAGGACAAGGAGCTCGACGAGCTGACCGACGACCAGTTCGCGAAGATCTCCGAGCACCTCACCCCCGAGGTCCGTACGGTGCTGAACGTGGCGGGGGCGCTCGCCTCCCGCTCCGGCCGCGGCGGCACCGCACCGAGCGCGGTCGCCGTCCAGCTCGCCGAGGTCAAGCAAGACCTGACGGTGCAGCGGACTTGGGCCGACGCCAAGAAGCAGCCGTAACAGGCAGGCAGGCAGGGCAGGGCAGGGCCCGGTTCGTCCGTACGCGGACGGGCCGGGCCCGCTGCTGTGCGCGCCCCGGGCTCAGCGCCGGGACCGCGCCCCGCTCCCGTAACTGGACATGTCGAGCAGCAGCCCGATCAGCACCACGAACCAGCCGATGCCCCGCACCCCGACGACCGGGGCGTACGCGAAGACGTAGGCGAGGGTCGTCCACGGCACGAAGAGCAGCCCGAGGAACGGCAGCAGCCTGCCGGTGAAGGCGCGGTCCACGACGTTCGTGAACAGCCAGGCGAGAACGAGCGCGACCCGCGGCCCGATCGCCGCCATCGCCGCGAAGACGCAGCACCCCATGCCCGTACCTCCCACGAACCCGCTGGACTCACTGCTGCCAGTCGTAACACCGGGTGAACGGGGCGGCCACCGGAGTGACGCGGCGGCCCCCGCACGCGCACGGTGAGACGTTGATGTCTCACATGCGTTACTCTCGTCTCATGCCAGTCGATCGCGAACAGGTGCTGCGCAGCGCCGCCGCCCTGCTCACCCGCAAGTCCACGGCCACGATGGACGAGGTCGCACGGGCCGCCGGTATCAGCCGCGCCACCCTGCACCGCCAGTTCGCCGGCCGCGACGCCCTCGTCCGCGCCCTGGAGGACCTCGGCATCCGCGAGTGCGAGACCGCGCTCGACCGGGCCCGCCTCGACGAGGACCGGGCCGAGGACGCGCTGCGCCGGCTCATCGGCGCGATGGAGGACGCGGCCCCGCTCCTCGCCTTCCTCGTCACCGAGAACCAGCTCTTCGAGGGCGACGGGATGAACGAGGGCTGGGCCCGCCTGGACGCCCGGATAGCGGCACTGTTCCGGCGCGGCCAGGAAGCGGGCGAGTTCCGGATCGACCTGACGCCCGTATGGCTGACCGAGGCGCTCTACGGCCTCATCGGCAGCGGCGCCTGGGCCGTGCAGGACGGACGGGTGGCCGCGAAGGACTTCACCTACATGATCGCCGAGCTGCTGCTCGGCGGCGCACGACGGAGAGTGGAACCATGACAAGCACGAAGCAGCACACCCCCGAGGCGGAGGTGGTGTCGCGCCCCGCACGGTGGCTCGCGCTCAGCGTCCTCGTGCTCGCGGTGCTGCTCGTCGCCGTCGACGCGACGGTCCTCGGCCTCGCGACCCCGTACATCAGCGAGGACCTGAAGCCGTCCGGCACGCAGCTGCTGTGGATCGGCGACGTCTACTCGTTCGTCATCGCCGGACTCCTCGTCTCCATGGGCAGCCTCGGCGACCGCATCGGCCGCAAGAAGCTGCTGCTCGTGGGCGCGGTCGCGTTCGGCGCGGTCTCCGTCCTCAACGCGTACGCCACCTCGCCGGAGCTGATGATCCTCGCGCGCGCCCTGCTCGGCGTGGCCGGCGCGACGCTGATGCCCTCGACCCTCGCGCTGATCCGCAACATCTTCCACGACCCGCGCGAACGCTCCCTGGCCGTCGGCATCTGGGGCGCCATGGCGTCGGCGGGCGCGGCGGTCGGCCCGGTCGTCGGCGGGTTCCTGCTCGAACACTTCTGGTGGGGCTCGGTCTTCCTCATCAACCTGCCCGTCATGGCCGTCCTCGTCGTGGTCGGCGTCAAGCTCATCCCCGAGTCGAAGAACCCGGTCCCCGGGCCCTGGGACCTCGTCAGCGTCCTGCTCTCCCTCGTCGGCATGATCGGTGTCGTCTACGCGGTGAAGGAGGCGGCGGCGCACGGCTTCCGCTGGGACGTGGCGGTGTCGGCGGTCCTCGGCGTCGCGGCGCTCACCTGGTTCGTCCGCCGCCAGCTCACGCTGCGCGCGCCCCTGCTGGACATGCGGCTCTTCCGCAGGCGCGGCTTCTCGGGGGCGGTCCTGGCCGACCTGCTCACCGTCCTCGGCCTGTCCGGCCTTGTCTTCTTCCTCTCCCAGTTCCTCCAGCTCGTGCAGGGGCGGCGGCCGTTCGAGGCGGGCATGGCCGAACTGCCCGCCGCCGTCGGCGCGGTGGTGGCCGGGCTCATCGCCGGAGTGGTGGCGCGCCGCTTCTCCGTGCGGGGCGTCGTCGCGGGCGGCCTCGCGGCCATCGGCCTGGCCCTCGCCGCGCTCACGACGCTGAGCCAGGACACGGGCTACCCGCTGCTCGGCGCGGTGCTCCTGGTCGTCGGCGTCGGCGCGGGCTTCTCCTTCACGGTCACCGCCGACGTGATCCTCTCCAGCGTCCCCAAGGAGCAGGCGGGCGCCGCCTCGGCGGTCTCCGAGACGGCGTACGAACTCGGCGCGGCCCTCGGCATCGCCCTGCTCGGCTCCATCGTCACGGGCGTCTACGCGGGCTTCACCGCGCCCGCGGGCACCCCGGCGGACGTGGCGTCGGCGGCGCACGAATCGCTCGGCGGCGCGGTCGAGGCGTCCTCGTCACTCCCGGCCGAGCAGGCGCAGACGCTGCTGGCCTCGGCCCGGACGGCGTTCGTGGACGGTCTCCAGGTCGCGGCGGGCATCGGCGCCGCGGTCCTGCTCGCGACGGCGGTCGCGGCCTGGTTCCTGCTCAGGGGCCAGCACCTGGAGAAGTGACCCGGGCCCGGTGGCCCGCCCCTGACGAACCGACCCGGACATGTGTGAGCCCCGGTCACCGACCGGGGCTCACACTGGCGGAACGACTTACGCGGCCTTCGCCTTCGTGGCGTACATGTCCACGTACTCCTGGCCCGACAGGCGCATGACCTCCGTCATCACCGAGTCCGTCACGGCCCGCAGCACGTAGCGGTCGCGGCCCATCCCGTCGTAGCGGGAGAACTCCATCGGTTCACCGAACCGCACGGTGACCCGGCCGGGGCGCGGCATGCCCGCGCCGCCCGGCTGCAGCTTGTCCGTGCCGATCATCGCGAACGGGACGACGGGCGCGCCCGTCATGAGGGTGAGCCGGGCGATGCCGGTGCGGCCGCGGTACAGACGGCCGTCGGGGGAGCGGGTGCCCTCCGGGTAGATGCCGAAGATCCGGCCCTCCTCCAGGACACGGCGGCCGGTCATGAGCGCGGCGACGCCGCCGTTGGCGCCGTCCCGGTCGACCGGGATCATGCCGACGCCGGTGAAGAACCAGGCCATCGCGCGGCCCTTGAGGCTCTTGCCGGTGACGTACTCGTCCTTGCCGATGAAGCAGACCTGCCGGTTGCAGACGAGCGGCAGGATCATCGAGTCGATGAACGTCAGATGGTTGCCCGCCAGGATGACGGGACCGGTGCCCGGAATGTTCTCGGCGCCTTCCACACGCGTGGGGAACATCAGGCGCATGATCGGTCCGAGCACTGCCTTGATGAACGCGAAGCGGGACAACGGGCCCTCCGGTGTCAAGGAATGGGTGATGGGGTCTGTGCAGGTGAGGACCATACTCGCGGGCGGGTACCCCACGCACATCGGGTTCACGGACCTGAAACGCACAGTTGACGCGAATCAGACGTCCCGCACATGGCGAAAACGACACCCAGGATCCATCCCGCACCACCCTGACGTTCCGTCCGGGGTCTCCCCCTCGTCACTTCCGCCCACCTACGATCGGTCGCGCCCCGACGGGCGCAAGGCGGTCACCGGCAGGAGGAGTGCTTGATGGGGAACGAGAAGGCACAGCGGGCGCAGGGCGCGCAGGAGTCACGGGCCGAGGGAGCGCTGGGCCGTCGCACGCTGCTGGGGGCCGCCGTGCTGAGCGCGGGCGCCGCAGCGTTCGCCGCGCCCGGCGTGGCCGCGGCCGCAGACCGCGACAGTGGCGGACATCACTCCGGAAAGGGGTACAAGAGCCTGCCCGTGCCCACGATCGTGGCGCACCGCGGTGCCAGCGGCTACCGCCCCGAGCACACCCTGGGCTCGTACCAGCTGGCGCTCGACATGGGCGCGCACGTCATCGAGGCGGGCGACATCGTCCCCACCAAGGACGGCCATCTCGTATGCCGTCACGAGCCCGAAATCGGCGGCACCACGGACGTGTCCGCGCACCCCGAGTTCGCCGGCCGCAAGACCACGAAGGTCATCGACGGAGTCTCCACGACGGGCTGGTTCACCGAGGACTTCACGCTCGCCGAGCTGAAGACGCTCCGCGCCGAGGAGCGCATCCCGGGCACCCGTCAGCACAACACCCTCTACGACGGCCGCTGGGAGATACCCACCTTCGAAGAGGTCCTCACGTGGCGCGCCGCGCAGAGCAAGAAGCGCGGCCGCGAGGTCTGGATCCACGTCGAGACCAAGCACCCCACCTACTTCCGCAAGCTCGGCCTGGGCCTCGAGGAGCGCCTCGCCAAGCTGCTGCGCGCCCACCGCCTCGACAAGAAGGACTCGCCCGCCTTCCTGCAGTCCTTCGAGCCGACGAGCATCCAGCGCCTGAACAAGCTGGTCGCCAACCCGCTCGTCGTCCTGCTCTCGACGGCGGGCTCCCGCCCGGCGGACTTCGTCGACATCGGCGACCCGCGCACCGTCGCCGACCTGATCACCCCCAAGGGGCTCAAGGAGATCGCGGCCTACGCGCAGGGCATCGGCCCGACCCTGGACCTGATCATCCCCAAGGACGCGGCGGGCAAGCTCAAGGAGCCGACCACCCTGGTCAACGACGCGCACCGCGCCGGGCTGATCCTCCACCCGTACACGATGCGCAACGAGAACACCTTCCTGCCCGCCGACTTCAGGAAGGGCACGGACCCGAACGCCTACGGCGACGCGTTCGGCGCCTTCCAGGCGTACTTCGCCACCGGCATCGACGGGATCTTCACCGACAACTGCGACACCGGCCTCCTCGCCCGCGAGGACTTCCTCAACGGCTGAGCCGCCCGCGAGGCGTCGTCAACGGCTGACCGGTTCGCCCCGGTTGGAGTGAGACGCGGCATCCCCGGCAACCCGTTGCCGGGGATGCCGCGTCCCGCCGGGCATGACGTACGACAAGGTGATCGAGGCGCTGCGGCCCCTCCTCGCGGCCGAGGTCCGCGCCGAACTGCCCGGCGCCGCCGAACCCCGCGACCTCGAACAGGCCGTCTGGGTCCGCCTCCTGGAACACCTCGCCGCCCAGGGCCCGCCGCCCGACCCGGCCGCCTGGCTCACGGCGACGGTCCGCACCGAGGCGAGCCTCCAGCGCGGCGCCAGCCTGCGAGAACTCCCGTACGCCGATGAAGGCGCCGCCGAGCGGGAGAGGTCGGACCCCGAGCACCGCGCCCTGGACCGGGAACGCGCCCGCGCGCTGTACGCGGCGATCCGCCGGCTGCCCGGACGGTGCCCGCGCCTCATGAACGCGCTTCTGTCCCCCGAGGACCTCACCTACCGTGAAATCGCAGGCGAGTTGGGTATCTCACAGGGCAGTCTTGGACCGGAACGTGCCAGATGTCTGGGATGCCTCCGCAGAATCCTCGCGTCCGAGGTTGCGCCCGCACCCCGTAGGGGAAAAGGGTGAGGGAACAACCGGCGGAACAGGTGAGCGGGAGGCATGCACACATGGGCATGAGCGTGACCATCTCTGCGGCGACCGAAGCGGACACCGAGCAGATCCTCAAGCTGCAGTACCTCTGCTACCAGAGCGAGGCGCAGCTCTACGGCGACTACTCCATCGAGCCGCTCACCCAGTCCCTGGACTCGGTCAGGGCGGAACTGGCGGGCGGCACCGTCCTGGTGGCCCGCCTCGGCGACGAAGTGGTGGCGTCGGTGCGCGGCACGGTCGACGCCGACGGCACCGCCCGGATCGACAAGCTGATCGTGCACCCGCGCATGCAGCGCCACGGCCTCGGCGGGCGCCTGCTCGCCGCCGTCGAGTCCGCGCTCACCTCGCCGGGCGCGGCCAAGCGGATCGAACTCTTCACGGGCCACCGCAGCGAGCACAACCTGCGCCTGTACCGCAAGCACGGCTACATGGCCGTCTCGACCAGGCGGGTCGACGACCGGCTGACGCTGATCACGCTGGCCAAGGACGTCGAGGCGGTGGCCGCGGCGCCGGCGGCCGGGGCGTTCGTGGCTAGCGCGTAGCGATCCGTGCCCGGCGCAGCCAGAACAGCGCCGAGACGGGCAGGAGCACCGGGATGAACAGGTACTCCATGCCGTAGTCGGACCAGACGGTGGAGTCCGCGAACGCCGAGGGCTCCACCAGCGTCCACGTCCCGACCGCGAGGACGCCCACCAGCTCGGCGGCGCAGCACACCCGCGCCGCCTTGCGGGCCGTCTCGCCGCCGCGCACCAGCGAGTACGTGATGAAGCCGTAGACGACGCCCGCGACCGCGGAGAGCGAATAGGCGAGCGGCGCCTTGCCGAAGTCCGTCGCGATCTGGAAGACGGAGCGCGACACGGCGCCGACCACCATCACGCCGTACAGCCATACGAGCAGGGTGCCGGGTCCGCTGGTCAGCCGCCGGGAGCCGACGCTCTTGTCGGTCTCTTCCGCGTTCCCGGTGTTCTCGGAAGCCACAGCCACCTCATCCTCCCCAGATGTCATAGAGCCGTACTTCGAGAACGGCGAGGACCACGCCGCCCGCGGCGACCGTGACCGAACCCCAGCGCGTGCGCTCCGCCAGCGACATGAACCCGGCCGCCGGGACACAGGCGAAGGCCCCGATCAGATACGCGACGAAGATCGTCGTGCCCTGGTCCGGCTTCTCGCCCCGGGCCAGCTGCACGATCCCGATCACCAGCTGTACAAGGGCGAGCGCCGAGACCACGGCCATACCGATGAAGTGCCAGTCCTTGGTCGGCTGGTCGCGGTAGGCGGCGAAACCGCACCACGCGGCGAGCGCGAGCGCGGCGAGACCCGTCACCAGGGTCAGGGCATCAAGCATGGGCGCACCCTATTACGGGCCAAAAGGCCCGATGCGCTCGGCCCTGCGCCGCCGGGCCGGGACCGTGGCATTGCCCACAACGTACGAGGCGCGCGAGGCCGAGCGGACCCCGCGGTGGACGACCTGTCCACCGTGTCAGCACTGGCCACCGGGGCGGACGCGAAGATCACCGCACAAGCCGGCGCCCCTGGTGGCACGTCCAGCGCTGTCCGCTATTCGGACAACGCGGGCCACGCCTGTCCTCACGTCTGCTTTACTTGCCCGCATGACCACGACGAGCAGCCGCACCCTTGCGACCGAGGCGACGATGACGCCCGGTGCTCGTTGTATGTGTCGAATGTGCGCCTTCTGAGGGCCCCCGCTTTGCCTGTTTCGCGCCCCGAAGCGAGACGACCCCGGGTCTGCCCGCGCACAGCTTCCGTACTGATGCCAGTACCGCTCCGCACCGCTCGGAGCGCGAGCCTGCCGCGCCCGGAACTTGAGCAAGTTCCCGAAATGAATGCCCCGTGCCCGGCGCCACCCGTGCCGCGCACTCGACAGTGACGGAAACCCACGTGATCACCACCCAGGGCCTCACCAAGGTCTACCGCTCGCGCGGCCGCGAGATCACCGCACTCGACGGCGTGGATCTGCACGTGCGCGAAGGCGAGGTGTACGGCGTCATCGGCCAGTCGGGCGCCGGAAAGTCCTCGCTCATCCGCTGCGTGAACCTCCTCGAACGCCCCACGGCCGGGACCGTGTCGGTCGCGGGACAGGACCTCACCGCGCTCGCCGGACGCGGACCGCGCGCCGGACGCGAGCTGCGCGAGGCGCGCAGCCGGATCGGTATGGTCTTCCAGCACTTCAACCTGCTGTCCTCGCGCACCGTCCAGGACAACATCGAGCTGCCGCTCGAAATCCTCGGCAAATCGGGGAAGGAACGTTCCGCCAAGGCGCTCGGACTGCTCGACCTCGTCGGCCTCGCCGACAAGGCGAAGTCCTACCCGGCCCAGCTCTCCGGCGGTCAGAAGCAGCGCGTCGGCATCGCCCGCGCCCTCGCCGGCGACCCGAAGGTGCTCCTCTCCGACGAGGCGACCAGCGCCCTCGACCCGGAGACCACGCGCTCCATCCTCCAGCTCCTGCGCGACCTCAACCGGCAGCTCGGCCTGACCGTCCTGCTCATCACGCACGAGATGGACGTCGTCAAGACAGTCTGCGACTCCGCCGCCCTGATGGAGCGCGGGCAGATCATCGAGTCGGGCACCGTCAGCGAACTCCTCGCGACGCCCGGCTCCGAGCTCGCCGCCGCGCTCTTCCCCGTCAGCGGCGACGCCTCCGGCGCGGACCGCACGGTCATCGACGTCACCTTCCACGGCGAGTCGGCGACCCAGCCGGTCATCTCGCAGCTCTCGCGCACCTACAACATCGACATCTCGATCCTCGGCGCCGCGATGGACACCGTCGCGGGCAAGCAGGTCGGCCGCATGCGCATCGAGCTGCCGGGACGCTACGAGGAGAACGTCGTCCCCATCGGGTTCCTGCGCGAGCAGGGCCTCCAGGTCGAGATACAGGGCCGCGAGGACCGCGCGTCCGCAACTCTGAAGGAAGGTGTCACCAAGTGACCTGGTCGGAGATGCAGCCCCTGCTGTCGCAGGCGTGTTGGGACACCTTCTACATGGTCGGCTGGTCCACGCTGATCGCCGTCGTCGCCGGACTCCCGCTCGGCGTCCTGCTCGTCCTCACCGACCGCGGCGGACTGCTGCAGAACGTCGTGGCGAACAAGGTCATCGGGCAGGTCGTGAACATCGTCCGCTCGATGCCGTTCATCATCCTCATGGTCGCGCTGATGACCTTCACGCGCTGGATCGTCGGCACCACCATCGGCCGCGAGGCCGCCATCGTGCCGCTCGCCGTCGGCGCCATCCCGTTCTTCGCCCGGCTCGTCGAGACGTCCGTGCGCGAGGTCGACGGCGGGCTCGTCGAGGCCGTGCAGTCGATGGGCGGCAACACCTGGACCGTCGTGCGCAAGGTGCTCGTCCCCGAGTCGCTGCCGTCGCTGATCTCCGCCACCACCACGACGATCGTCGCCATCATCGGCTACTCCGCCATGGCCGGCACGGTCGGCGCGGGCGGCCTCGGCGACCTCGCCATCCGCTACGGCTACCAGCGCTTCGAGACCGAGATGATGTGGATCATCGTGGCGATCCTCGCGGTCGTCATCGCCCTCATCCAGTTCGCCGGCGACAGCGGCGCCCGCACCCTGCACCGCCGCGCGGGCAAGGGCGGCGAACCCCTCCGCTTCCGCGCCCTCGGCGGCTTCCGGCCCGGCGGCCCGGCCGCCGCGAAGACCGCCCCCGCGAAGGCCGCTTCCGCCGACACCGCGCCCGTCAAGACCCGCTGACCCGCGGATCACCGTCTCCCCGCCCTACCCCGGCGGGTCGCACCACCCATGGAGAAAGGCACTTTTCGTGCGTAACACCACCAAGATCACCGCAGCTGTCCTCGCCACCGGCGCCCTCACCCTGTCCCTGACCGCCTGCGGCTCCGACGACAAGGGCGACACCAAGGCCAAGGCGTCCGACAAGCTCGTCGTCGCGGCGACCCCCGTCCCGCACGCCGAGATCCTCGAGTACATCAAGGACAACCTGGCGAAGAAGGAAGGCCTCAACCTCGAGGTCAAGGAGTTCACTGACTACGTCACGCCGAACACGGCGACCGAGGACGGGTCCGTGGACGCCAACTACTTCCAGACCACGCCCTACCTCAAGGACTTCAACAAGAAGCAGGGCACGCACCTCGCCTCGGTCGCCACCGTGCACCTGGAGCCGCTCGGCCTCTACTCCGAGAAGGCCGACAAGCTCGACGGCATCAAGAAGGGCGGCACCATCGCTCTCCCCAACGACGCCGACAACGAGAGCCGCGCCCTGCGCTTCCTCGCCAAGAGCGGCCTCATCACGCTCAAGAGCGGCTCCGAGGCCACCGCGACGCCGCAGGACATCGCGAAGAACCCCAAGGACCTGGAGTTCAAGGAGGTCGAGGCGGCCCAGACGCCGCGCTCCCTCAAGGACGTCGACGGCGCCGTCATCAACGGCAACTACGCGATCGGCGCGGGCCTGAGCCCCGCCGAGGACGCCCTCGCCCTGGAGTCCACCGAGAACAACGAGTACAACAACGTGCTCGCGGTCAAGGAGGGCAACGAGGACGACCCGCGCGTCGAGAAGCTCGCCAAGCTCCTGACGTCGCCCGAGGTCAAGAAGTTCATCGAGGACAAGTACAAGGGCTCGGTCCTGCCCTCGTTCTGATCCTTTCCGACCGATCTGACACCGCCTCACACGAGGGGCCGCGCCCGGCCACCGGGGCGGCCCCCATGTGCAGTTACGTGCCTGCATGCTGCATGCTGGGCACTTCACCCGGCGGCCGGCGCGATGTCCGGCGGGCCGCCACGAAGGTTACGGAGCGGCGTATGACGAACACCTTCCCCGACATCTCCATCAGTACGGAGCGACTGGTGCTGCGTCCGCTCGAGGACGAGGACGCCCCCGCCCTCGCCGAGATGATGAACGACGAACTCGTCGCCGCCTGGACCTCCGTGCCCCAGCCCTTCACCGAGGACGACGCACAGCGCTGGATCACCGAGTACGCGCCGAAGGAGCGCGCCGCGGGCACCGGACTCGACCTCGCCGTCACCGAGTTCCTCACCCAGCGCCTCGTCGGCATCGTCCAGCTCACCAAGACCAACTGGCACGTCCGCGCCACCGAACTCTCCTACATCGTCGCCCCCTGGGCCCGCGGCGAGGGATACGCCTCCGAAGCCGCCCTCGCGATGGCCCAGTGGCTCTTCCGTGACCAGGGCATGGAGCGCATCGAGATGCGCACCGCCGCCGACAACACCGCGTCCCAGCAGGTCGCGCAGAAGATCGGCAGCATCAGCGAAGGCGTCCTGCGCAACGCCTGCATAGCGCGCACCCGCACCGAGGACGGCGGGTGGGCCGAGGTCCGCACCGACTTCATCGTGTACGGCCTGCTCCCCGAGGACATCGAGGGCGTCACCGAGCAGCTCGCGGAGGCCGGCGGCTTCACCGCCTTCTCGGACTGGAACTGACCCGGACCGGGACCGGCCTCACAGGCGGTCGCCAGACCCAGCGGGTACGCTCTCCGGTGCCCATCCCGGCTCCCCACACGCCGACGGCATCCCCCGACCCGTGTACGTCCCCTTCGCGCGTACGCACCCGAGCACACCCTGGAGACTGACGACGATGGCCGACCGGGTCACGGTGATCGGCTGGGACGGCTCTCCGCCGACCGCGGCGGCCCGCTCCGCGCTGAGCGCGGCCACCCTCGTGGCAGGCGCCGCCCACCACCTGGCGCTCCCCGAAATCCCCGCCCACGCCGAGCGGATCCGCCTCGGCAGCGTGGCGCTCGCCGCCCGCCGCATCGCGGGCCACCGCGGCACCGCCGTGGTCCTCGCCGACGGCGACCCCGGCTTCTTCGGCGTCGTCCGCACCCTGCGCGCCCCGCAGTACGGCCTCGAGGTCGAGGTGGTGCCCGCCGTCTCCGCCGTCGCCCAGGCCTTCGCCCGCGCCGGGATGCCCTGGGACGACGCCCAGGTCGTCGTCGCCCACCGGCGCACCCTGCGCCGCGCCGTCAACGTCTGCCGCGCCCACACCAAGGTCGCCGTCCTCACCTCGCCCGGCGCCGGCCCCGCCGAACTCGGCCTCCTCCTCGAAGGCGTCCACCGCACCTTCGTCATCTGCGAGGAGCTCGGCACCGACCGCGAACAGGTCACCGTCGTCACCTCCGACAAGGCCGCCGACCACAGCTGGCGCGACCCAAACGTCGTCATCGTCATCGGCGGCACCGTCACCGTCGGCGCCCACGAGAACGGGGGCTGGCTGGCAGGCGGCGACCCCGACACCACCCCGCGCGGCTGGGCGCTGCCCGCCGCCGAGTACGCGGGCCCCTTCGGCGAGGGCGAGAGCGAACAGCTGCGCGCCGCCCAGCTCGCCCGCCTCGGCCCGCGCACCGGCGACCTCGTCTGGGACATCGGCTGCGGCAGCGGCGCCTTCACCGCGGAGGCGGGACGCTTCGGCGCCGCCGTCATCGCCGTCGACCGCGACCCCGACGCCTGCGCCCGCACCCTCGCCACCGCCCGCCGCTTCGGCGTCCAGGCCCAGATCGTCCACGGCACCGCCCCGCACGTCCTGGAGAACCTGCCCGAACCCGACGTCGTACGCGTTGGGGCCGGGGGAGCGGCGGTCGTCTCCGCCGTCGTCGACCGGCGGCCCGCGCGCATTGTCACGCACGCCGCGACCCGCGACGCCGCCGAACTCGTCGGCAGGGATCTGACCGAACACGGGTACGACGTCGAGTGCGCGCTCCTGCAATCCGTCGAACTGGACACGCGTGCCTGGACGGAGAAGGAGCGGACCGTGGGGTTCCTTCTTTCGGGTCGTCTTCCCGACCGCCACCCGTGACCCTGAAGGACCGGCGCGCGCGGTAGGCTGGCCGATCGTTGTACCGCACCAGGACGTACGCCGCTTCGTCGGCCAATGTCCGGGAAACGCACCACTCTTGGCGCGCTTGTGGTACGGCGGCGACCGGAGGACGCGCAACGTGGCGCAGTCCACAGGAGACCGTGGCCGAACCACCTGCCACAGTCGCGATCCGGCCGGGACAATACCTGTTGTCCGGGGCGGTTCGTGCCGTGCGGCTCGCGTGCTCGTTCTCCAAGGAGATGTTCCAAGGAGAGCGGACGCCGGGTTACTCCGGTCTGCGGCTCGCAAGGGGCGCGCGGCTCCGGCGGACGGCCGGGAGCGGCCAGGAAGTTCTCATCGATGGGCGAGGGGTAGGCATGACCGACACCGGTCAGGTTCCGGGCGAAGGGCTGCCGGAGAACGCAGGCGCGGTGGGACAGCCGGGCGTTCCCGCTCCGGGCGCGTACACCTACCTCGATCCCGCCGCCACCGGCGGTGAGGAGGACGAGATGCTCCTCATGCCCGGATCCCAGGGCGCCTGGGGCGAGCCGCAGGCACCGACGCCCCCGCCGCAGCAGTACCCGCAACCCCCCGAGTACGCCGAGTACGCCGAGTACGCGGAGTACGCGGAGTACGCGCAGGCGCCCGCCGCCCACGAGCCGGGCCCGCACGAGATGGCGGGCCGCGACAGCGGACACCACGACATGGGCGCGATGCAGGCGCCGGGCCAGCCGCAGGCCCCGCAGGCGCCCGCCGCGCCGCGCCGCCCGCTCCACATGGGCCCGCCCACGCCGGAGCCCGGCGTCGGCCCCGTCCGCTCGCTGGCCGACCGCGGCCCCGCGCAGCAGACCCCGGCGCAGCCCATGCCCGTACGGCAGGCGGGTCCGCCCACCACGGGCCCCGAGTACCTCGACATCCCGCCGCAGGGCGGCACCCCGTGGGCGCCCGCCGGGTCCGGGCAGCCGCAGGCCCCGGCCGAGCCGGAGCCGCAGCCCGGCCTGTACGCCGAGCAGACCCCGCACTTCCCGCACCCGCAGCACCCCGACGCCTCCCAGCAGTTCGCGCCCGCCGCCGAGCCGGTCGCCGCCTACGCGGGCCACGGCGAGCAGTCGGGCGAGTACGCCGTGCACCAGCCGCAGGCGTACGACCTGCCGCAGCAGCCCGCGCCCGAACAGCCGCTCGGCCAGTTCGTGCCCGTCGAGGGCTCGGTGCCGACGACGCCGCACCTGGCGCCGACGCCGCCGCAGGCCATGGTGGTGCCACCGCTGCCGGAGGAGCCGGTACTCCCTGAGAGCGCTGAGAGCGCTGAGAGCGCCGAGAGCGCCGAGGTGCCGGAGCCCGCGCAGGGGCCGGTGGCAGCCGAGCAGCTGCCGGTGGCCGAGCCCGTCGCCGAGGCGCCCGCTGAGCAGGTGGTGGAGCAGCCTTCGGTGGAGCAGCCCGCCGAGCCGGTCGCGGAGGCCGTGGCGCCCGAGGCCGTGGTGCCCGAGGCCGTTCCCGTCGAGGAGCAGCCCGTGCAGGAGGCCGCGCCCGTCGAGGCCCCGGCCGCCGAAGCCCCCGCCCCCGTAGAGGAACCGGTCGCGGAACCGGTCGCGGAAGCGATCGCCGAGCCCGCCGACGAGCCCGCCGAGCTGGAGATCCTGGCCGTCGTGCCCGCGCCGCGCGAGGGCGACCCGGCCGCGCCCGCCGAACCGGTGGCCGACGACTTCGAGGCCGACGAGCCCGACCTGATCGAGGTCGCCCCGAAGCCCGAGACGGCGCAGACCGTCGAGGCGGCCCCCGAGGCCGGGCCGCTGCCCGTGCCGGACGCCGCCGAGGAACTGGAGCCCGAGGCCGCCGCCGCGTCCGGTTACGACGACGCCGAGCGCGAAGCGGTTCTGCGCGTCATGCGCGAGCGCCGCGACATCCGCAACGGCTTCCGCTCCGACCCCATCCCGCACGAGGTACTGCTCCGCGTTCTGGAGGCGGCCCACACGGCGCCGTCCGTGGGCCACTCGCAGCCCTGGGACTTCGTCGTCATCCGCTCGGCGGAGACCCGCCGCACCATGCACGAACTGGCGATGCGGCAGAAGGACGCCTACGCCAAGTCGCTGCCCAAGGGCCGCGCGAAGCAGTTCAAGGAACTGAAGATCGAGGCCATCCTCGACACCCCGGTCAACATCGTGGTCACCGCCGACCCGACCCGGGGCGGCCGCCACACCCTCGGCCGTCACACGCAGCCGCAGATGGCCCCGTACTCCTCCGCGCTCGCCGTGGAGAACCTGTGGCTCGCGGCCCGCGCCGAGGGCCTCGGCGTCGGCTGGGTCAGCTTCTTCGACGAGCGCGAGATGGTCCGCACCCTGGGCCTGCCCGAGCACCTCGAGGTCGTCGCCTACCTGTGCGTGGGCTATGTCGACGAGTTCCCGGAGGAGCCCGAGCTGATGCAGGCGGGCTGGTCCAAGCGCCGCCCCCTGTCCTGGGTCGTGCACGAGGAGACGTACGGGCGCCGGGCCCTGCCCGGCGAGGACCCGCACGACCTGCTCGCCGAGACCGTCTCCAACATCCGCCCGCTGGACGCCAAGGCGCTCGGCGAGGCGTGGGAGCGGCAGAAGCGGATGACCAAGCCCGCCGGCGCCCTCGGCATGCTGGAGATCATCTCCGCGCAGCTGTCCGGACTCTCCCGGATGTGCCCGCCGCCGATCCCGGAGCCCGCGGCCGTCGCGATCTTCGCCGGTGACCACGGTGTGCACGCCCAGGGCGTCACCCCCTGGCCGCAGGAGGTGACCGGCCAGATGGTCGCGAACTTCCTGGGCGGCGGCGCGGTCTGCAACGCGTTCGCGAACCAGGTCGGCGCCGAGGTCTGCGTCGTCGACGTGGGCGTCGCCTCCGAACTCCCGGCCACCCCGGGCCTGTTGCCCCGCAAGGTCCGCGCGGGCACCGCCGACATGACGACCGGGCCCGCCCTGTCCCGCGAAGAGGTCAAGGCGGCCATCGAGGTCGGCATCGAGACGGCCCGCGACCTCGTCGCGGCAGGCAACAAGGCGCTGCTCACCGGCGAGATGGGCATCGCGAACACCACCGCGTCCGCCGCCCTGATCTCCGTCTACACCGACGCCGACCCCGCCGAGGTCACCGGGCGCGGCACCGGCATCAACGACGAGACGCACGCCCGCAAGGTCGAGGTCGTCCGCCGCGCTCTCGACGTGCACCAGCCCGACCCGGCCGACCCCATCGGCGTCCTCGCGGGCGTCGGCGGCCTGGAGCACGCCGCCCTGGTCGGCCTGCTCCTGGGCGGCGCCTCGCTGCGTACGCCGGTCATCCTCGACGGCGTCAGCGCCGGCGCGGCCGCCCTGGTCGCCCGCGCCATCGCCCCCGAGGTCCTGGCCGCCTGCATCGCGGGCCACCGCAGCGCCGAGCCCGGCCACGTCGCAGCCCTCAACAAGCTGGGCCTGCGCCCCCTGGTCGACCTCGACCTGCGCCTCGGCGAGGGCACGGGCGCCCTCCTCGCCCTCCCGATCGTGCAGAGCGCGGCCCGCGCGATGCACGAGGTCGCCACGTTCGACTCGGCGGGCGTCACCGAGAAGTAACCCCCAGCCCGTGAACGGGACGCCTGCCGGCCTTCGGCGCTGTGGGCAGGCGTCCCGCATGGCGGGACGGGTGGGCACAGCACTCCAGCACCGAGCAACTGTTTCAGGGGGCCAGGCCATAAGCTGACGTCACCCGAACCCGCACGTCACAGGGCTCCAACGTCGCAGCCCAAGAGCCCAGCCGCCAGGAGCCGAACAGACATGCCCGCCGCACAGCACCCCGCATACCCCGTAGGCCTCCGCCTCACCGACCGCAGGACGATAGTGATCGGCGGCGGCCAGGTGGCCCAGCGCCGGCTCCCCGCACTCATCGCGGCCGGCGCGGACCTCACCCTGATCTCCCCCTCGGCGACCCCCTCCGTGGAAGCCATGGCGGACGCGGGCGAGCTGACCTGGATCAAGCGCCGCTACGAGCAGGGCGACCTCGAAGGCGCCTGGTACGTCCTGATCGCCACTGGCGACCGCACCGCCAACGAGCAGGCGTCCGCCGAGGCGGAAGCGGCCCGCGTCTGGTGCGTGCGCTCCGACGACGCCGAGGCGGCCACCGCCTGGACCCCGGCGACGGGCCGCACCGAGGGCGTGACCGTCGCGGTCCTGTCCGCCGAGGCCGCCGACCGCGACCCGCGCCGCACCGCCGCCGTCCGCGACGCCCTCGTGGAGGCCCTGCGCGACGGCACCGTCACCGCCGAGCGGACCCGCACCCCGGGCGTCGCCCTGGTCGGCGGCGGCCCCGGCGACCCGGACCTGATCACCGTGCGCGGCCGCCGCCTCCTCGCCGAGGCCGACGTCGTCATCGCCGACCGGCTCGGCCCGCGCGACCTCCTCGACGAACTCCCGCCACACGTCGAGGTGATCGACGCGGCGAAGATCCCTTACGGCCGTTTCATGGCCCAGGAGGCGATCAACAACGCGCTGATCGAGCATGCCAAGCAGGGCAAGGCCGTCGTCCGGCTCAAGGGCGGCGACCCGTTCGTCTTCGGCCGTGGCATGGAGGAGGCGCAGGCGCTGGCCGCCGAGGGCATCCCGGTCACGGTCGTCCCCGGAATCTCCAGCTCGATCTCCGTGCCGGGCGCGGCCGGTATCCCGGTCACCCACCGCGGTGTGGCCCACGAGTTCACCGTGGTCAGCGGCCATGTCGCGCCGGACGACGAGCGCTCCCTGGTCGACTGGGCCGCGCTCGCCAAGCTGACCGGCACCCTCGTGATCCTGATGGGCGTCGACAAGATCGGGAAGATCGCCGAGGCCCTGATCGCGCACGGCAAGGCGCCCGGCACCCCGGTCGCGCTGGTGCAGGAAGGGACCACGACCGCCCAGCGCCGGGTCGACGCGACGCTCGCGACGGTCGGCGAAAGGGTGATCGCGGAGGGCGTCAGGCCCCCGGCCGTCATCGTCGTCGGCCCCGTGGTGCACGAGAGCCCCACCCGTAACCAGCGGTAACAAGCGCAGTGCTCAACCGTTGGCACCATCACCAGGACAAGGCAGTATCGACCCGTGGCTGAACCCCAAGGTCTCATCACCATCGAGGACCCCGACGACCCGCGTCTGCGTGACTACACGGGCCTGACCGACGTCGAACTGCGCCGGAAGCGCGAACCGGCCGAGGGCCTGTTCATCGCCGAGGGCGAGAAGGTCATCCGGCGCGCCAAGCAGGCGGGCTACGAGATGCGCTCGATGCTCCTCTCCGCCAAGTGGGTCGACGTCATGCGCGACGTCATCGACGAGGTCCCGGCCCCGGTCTACGCCGTCGCCCCCGACCTCGCCGAACAGGTCACGGGCTACCACGTGCACCGCGGCGCCCTCGCCTCCATGCAGCGCAAGCCGCTGCCCACGGCGGACGACCTGCTCGCCACGGCCCGCCGCATCGTGATCATGGAGTCGGTCAACGACCACACCAACATCGGCGCCATCTTCCGCTCGGCCGCCGCCCTCGGCATGGACGCGGTCCTGCTCTCACCCGACTGCGCGGACCCGCTCTACCGCCGCTCGGTGAAGGTCTCCATGGGCGCGGTCTTCTCCGTCCCGTACGCGCGTCTCGACTCCTGGCCGAAGTCCCTGGAGACGGTCCGCGAGGCAGGCTTCAACCTCCTCGCGCTCACGCCCGCCGAGAAGGCCAAGTCGCTCGACGAGGTCGCCCCGCACCGCATGGACCGCGTCGCGCTGCTGCTCGGCGCGGAGGGCGAGGGCCTGTCGACCAAGGCGCTGATGGCCGCCGACGAATGGGTCCGCATCCCGATGGCCCACGGCGTCGACTCGCTCAACGTCGGCGCGGCGGCGGCGGTCGCCTTCTACGCGGTGGCGACGGGCCGCCCGGAGCTCTGACCCGCGCAGGGCTCTACAGGCTCTGGACCACCGCGATCACCAACGCCACGAGCAGCGTCACCACGACGAACACGAACAGCCGCTGCCGCAGCAGCCTCGGGTTGGCGGGCCGCAGCTTCTTGCCCGCGCCCGTCCCGTTCGTACGGGAGTTGGTACGGGGAGCAGTGCGCCCGGTGCCGCTGCGCGGTGCGGGCCTGTTCCCGGAGCGGGAGGCGGTGGAGCGCGGCCCGGAACCGCCGCCCGTGCGCCCGCTGCCGTTCCTGCCGTTGCCGCCGGTCCTGCCGTCCGTGTTCCGGCCGTTCCCGGTGCGTGGCGCGGGCGTCCCCGACTGCGTACGCCGCTGGGTGCTGCGCTGCGTGCTGCGCTGGGTGTGCTGATCCGCGTAGCTCTCCGCGAGCCGTCCCGTGGGCCGGTCGGCCTCGGAGCGGGGCGCGGGCGGCCGTGCCTCGCCCAGACCCTGGGCCTCGCGGGCCGCGATCTCCTTCAGCCGCAGCGACAGCTGCAGCGTGCTGGGCCGTTCCTCCGGGTCCTTGGCGAGACACGCGCGCAGCAGCGGCGCGAGCGCGTCCGGCACGCCGTGCAGCTGGGCCTCCTCGTGCACCACCCGGTAGAGCATGACCTCGGAGCTGCCGTGTCCGAAGGGTGAGTCGCCCATCGCCGTGTACGCGAGGGTCGCCCCGAGGGAGAACACGTCGGTGGCCGGGGTGACGGCCGCGCCGCGCACCTGCTCGGGGGCGAGGAACCCGGGGGAGCCCACCGCGGTGCCCACATGGGTCAGCGTCGAGGCGCCGGTCGCCCACGCGATGCCGAAGTCGATGATCCGCGGCCCCTTCGGGGACAGCAGGATGTTGGACGGCTTGAGGTCGCGGTGGACGACGCCCGCCTCGTGCACGGCGACGAGCCCCTCCGACAGGGCGGCGCCGACGGCGGCCACGTCCGACGCGGGCAGCGGGCCCTCCTCGGCGACCTTGTCGTGCAGCGAGGGGCCCGGCACGTACTGCGTCGCGAACCACGGCCGGTCCGCCTCCAGGTCCGCGGCGACCAGACGCGCGGTGCAGCCGCCCCGGATCCGGCGCGCGGCGGACACCTCGCGTGCGAAGCGGGAGCGGAACTCCTGGTCCTCCGCCAGATCCGGCCTGATCACCTTCAGCGCGACCCGCTGCCCGCGCCGGTCGGAGCCGAGGTAGACGACGCCCATCCCGCCGGCCCCGAGACGTCTGTGCAGCCGGAACGAGCCGACGACGCGCGGGTCCTCGCGCCTCAGGCGCATCATCGCCATGTTCATCCCCGCTGCTGCCCGGTCTCGTCTGACGAGCGACAGCTTACGTTTACGCGGCCGACTGTGTGCTCAGGCCGCGCCCTCACACCGGATTCGATTGTCGGTGCGGGAGGTTATACGTGAAAGGCGATCAGGAAGGCTGCGCCGGACGGCCCTTGCAAGGGGGGCGTCGGCCAATCACCGCGGCCATGACGGAATTTGACGCCACGAAAGCAGGCAGGCCGGCGGCGTGGCGGGGTACACGGCAGGGGGTGCGCACGCCCGGGGCGGTACCGGCCGAACGGGTCCGCACGACGGGGCACCCGGGGCACGGGAGCCGCGGGGAAGTGAGAGAAGTCACCCGGTGAGGCGCTTCGTCCCCCTCGGGGAAGACCCCGAGACCCAGGACTCCGTCTCCACCCAGGGGAGTACGTGGAGGGGGCCCGCTCATCCTCCGGGAGGCCCGGCAATCGGTACGAGGGCATGACGCCCCGATGGGGCCCCGCCCATAGATTTGAGGTCAAGCGGCGGGTGCAGCTCTCGTCCCCCGAGGTCAGGTACCCGCCGCTGCCGACAACTCGACATCCCGCCGGGCCCGACCGGCGGAACCCGAGAACTGCGACCGGGAGAGGACCATGGCGGACACGACACCGCGGACGACAGCGTTCCGCAGCACGTGGGCTCGCAGGACTGCGCCGTACGGCAGCCCCGCGACCGGCCGCCGCCACCCGCTGGTGGCCACGGCCATGGTCCTCCCCCTCGCCGCCCTCCTGGTCGTCGTCTTCGGCGGCTGGGACGCGGTGGTCGCGCAAGCGTCGTCCGTGGGCGTGATGCTGGGGCGCTGAGCGGCGCCCCCAGGCCCGGATGAGCGGTCCGGGCGGGGACATCCGACCAGGAAACCCCGTGGGGACGGGGGTGCGGCGGACGGCACAAATGCCGCGTGCAGCTGGGGAGCTGCACGCGGCATTGCCATGCCCTCCGCGGGCCCACCGGGATACCGGGCCCGCTTCGCACTCCGACTCGGCCACGCTGGGGCGCGGGCCCGAGTGCACCGCGGGCCCGTCTGCGCCGCGGCACGGTGTCCAGTTGTACCGGCGGGCCCGGCCGCGCCGGGGGGCACGGTGTCCCGCTGTGCCGGCGGGCCCGGCCGCCCTGAGGGACGGTGTGCCGCTGTGCCGGCGCGGGCCCGGCCGCGCTGAGGCGCAGGGTCCCGCTATGCCGGCGGGCCCGGCCGCGCTGAGGGACGGTGTGCCGCTGTGCTGGCGCGGGCCCGGCCGCGCTGAGGCGCAGGGTCCAGCGCGCTGGCGGGCGCGGCCGCTCGGCCTCGGGCCGGACCGCGGCCGGGATCGGAGTCGGCGGGCCGCCCCGCCAGCTCGGCCGCAACGCCACCCGCGCGCGCGGCGCCCGGTACTCGCCGACCCCGGCTCGACCCTCCCCGTACGCTCGACCCCGTGAACACGTTCAGCGCGTCCGCGCTTCAGGACTCGGCTCGGCGGGTGCTGCATCGAAAGACGGCGGCGTGCGTGTGCGGCGCGGGGACGCTCGCCGACCGGGTCGATGGGACCGTTGTCCGGCACGGGGACGTGGTGGCCAAGGCGCATGCGGGTGACACGGACCCGGGGGAGCTGGCGGTGCGGCTGGCGGTGGCCGCGCACCCGGAGCTGGACGGCGTCCTCCTGCCACCCCTGCGCCCAGCGGCAGCGACCACGCACGGGCGGCTCGTCACGTTCTGGCCGCACGGCACACCCGTCGACCCGGACCGTCCGGAGGACGCCCCCTGGGAAGCCGCCGCCGGGCTGCTGGCGCGGCTGCACGCGACGCCCGTACACCGGCTGCCGGACGCGCTCCCCTGGATGCGGGGTCCGGCCAAGGCGGCCCGCGCTCTGGCCAGGCTGCGGGCCACCGCCCCGGACCACCCCGCCGCGGCCCCCGCCCGGAGGGCCTGGCGCACGCTTCCGCCGTGGGCCCGCGCCGAAGCCTCGTACGCGCATGCCCGCGCGCTCTGCCACGGCGACCTGCACCTCGGCCAGCTGGTCCGCAGCCCGGCCGGTTCGGGGCCATGGCTGCTCATCGACGTGGACGATCTGGGGGTCGGCGACCCGGCCTGGGACCTGGCGCGACCGGCGGCCTGGTTCGCATGCGGCCTGCTGCCCGCCGAGGACTGGGCCCGCTTCCACGCCGCCTACCGACGCGCGGGCGGCGCCCCCCAGCTGAGCGGCCCGGACCCCTGGCCCGCGCTCGACGTCCCCGCGCGCGCCCTGACCGTGCAGACCGCCGCCCTCGCCATCACGAAGGCCGTCGAGGCGGGCCGCCCGCTGGACGAGGTGGAGGTGGCCGTCGTCGACGCCTGTGACCGAATGGTGCGGGTACCGACCCAGTTGGGTCACGACGCCGCCAAGTAGGGTGCCCAGGACGGAAGCCGGGCAGTGTTCCGGCGAAGCAGTACCGAACGGCGAGGAGTTGACCCGATCATGCAGTGTCCCAAGTGTCACGCACCGATGCAGACGTACAACCGCAACGGCGTCCAGATCGAGCAGTGCAGCGGTTGCCGCGGGATATTCCTCGACTACGGCGAGCTGGAGTCGCTGACGCGTCTGGAGTCGCAGTGGCAGCAGCAGGCCCCGCCGGCTCCGCCGCAGGCCTACCCGGCCGCCCCCGCCCCGGCCTGGGGCGCGCCACAGCACGGCGGGCACGGCGGCCACTACGGGCACCAGGGCCGTCACAAGGGCGGCTTCGGCCGGATGCTCTTCTCCTCCTGAGAAAGCGGCTTGAGCAAGCGGCTTTCTCAGGAGGAGAAGAGCAGCTTGCGCAAGCACGAAAAAGCCCCCGGCGTCACGGCCGGGGGCTTCTTGCTGGTGCGCGATACTGGGATTGAACCAGTGACCTCTTCCGTGTCAGGGAAGCGCTCTCCCGCTGAGCTAATCGCGCGGGAACGGGCCAGACTCTATCAGGCTCCGCAGGGGGTACTGCCAGGTACTGCGTGCGCGATACTGGGATTGAACCAGTGACCTCTTCCGTGTCAGGGAAGCGCTCTCCCGCTGAGCTAATCGCGCGGGACGGATCGACGACGAACCGGAGTCCGAAGATCCAGTGCGCGATACTGGGATTGAACCAGTGACCTCTTCCGTGTCAGGGAAGCGCTCTCCCGCTGAGCTAATCGCGCATGGAGGTGGAGACGGGATTTGAACCCGTGTAGACGGCTTTGCAGGCCGTTGCCTCGCCTCTCGGCCACTCCACCAGGAGCGTAGGGGTTCGGGAAGATCCCCCACATCGAGCGAACGACCGGGTTCGAACCGGCGACCTCAACCTTGGCAAGGTTGCGCTCTACCAACTGAGCTACGTTCGCGTGTCTTTCCGATTCGCTTGCGCGTCCCGGCGACGTGTTGAACTCTAGCGGATTCCTGGGCCAGTACAAAAACGCGTTTGCGCAGCGTGCTGAGGTGCGACGACCGTGCGACGACCGGAGCGACCCCGTGAGCGATCACCCGGGCGGCCACCGGAGCGACCCCGGAGCGAGCGCGCGTCCTGCACTCAAGGTCCCACTCCAGGTCACCGCGCCGTCACCCGGACCGGCTCCTTCTAGACTCGGAAGCGTGATCGACCTCCCCCCTCTCGCCCGCTTCGGCGAACTCCTCGCGACCGGTCTGCGCGACGTGACCGGCGACCCCGCGGCTCTGGAGTCCACCGGCTTCTGGGCGGTGGCCGCCGACTTCGAGGGGCGCCTGGTCTGCGCCCGCTTCGACGACGTGCGGGAGATACCGGTGCCCGCCCCGCGCCCGGGCGCCTGGCGCGGCCCCGCGCCCGCGGACTGGACGTCGTCCCTCGACCACGCCGCGTACACGGAAGGCGTGCGGCGCATCCGGGACCGCATCGCGACCGGCGAGGTCTACCAGGCCAACCTCTGCCGCGTGCTGTCCGCACCGATCGGCGCCGACGCGGACGTGGACGCGCTCACCGCCCTCCTCGCCCGCGGGAACCCGGCGCCGTACGCGGGCACGATCCGGCTGCCCGGCCACGGGGTGGAGATCGCGACGGCCTCGCCCGAGCTGTTCCTGCGCCGCCGGGGCACGCTCGTCGAGTCCGGCCCCATCAAGGGGACCGGGCGGACCGAGGCGGACCTCCTGGAGAAGGACTTCACGGAGAACGTGATGATCGTGGACCTGGTCCGCAACGACCTGGGCCGCGTCTGCGCGCCCGGCACCGTGACCGTCCCCGACCTGTGTGTCGTCGAGAAGCACCCCGGCCTCGTCCACCTGGTGTCGCTGGTCCGCGGCGAACTGCGCGAGGGCGCGGGATGGGCCGGCCTGCTCGACGCCACCTTCCCGCCCGGCTCCGTGACCGGCGCCCCGAAATCCAGCGCCCTGCGCATCATCGACGAGCTCGAGACCGCGCCGCGCGGCCCGTACTGCGGCGGCGTCGGCTGGGTCGACGCGGACCGGGGCACCGGGCAACTGGCCGTCGGCATCCGTACGTTCTGGATCGACCGTACGGGCACGGACGCGGTCCTGCGCTTCGGCACCGGCGCCGGTATCACCTGGGGCTCGGACCCGGAGGGGGAGTGGCGCGAGACCGAGCTGAAGGCGTCGCGGCTGCTGGCGGTAGCGTCGGAGGGGCACTCGTAGGGGGTGCCGGGCGGACGAAGGCTTCGGAGCCCGGGAACGGCCGGGCCGCGCCCGGAAAAGGTGGAGGGACCTCACGTGAAGATCTGGCTCGACGGCAGGCTGCGGGAGACCGAGGAGGCGCGGGTCTCCGTGTTCGACCACGGGCTCACCGTGGGTGACGGCATCTTCGAGACGGTGAAGGCGGTCGACGGCGAGCCGTTCGCGCTCACCCGCCATCTGGACCGGCTGACCCGCTCGGCGCGCGGCCTCGGGCTGCCCGAGCCCGACCTCGACGAGGTGCGCCGCGCCTGCGCCGCCGTCCTCGACGCCAACCCGATGGCGCTCGGCCGCCTGCGGATCACCTACACCGGCGGCCTCTCCCCGCTCGGCTCCGACCGCGGGGAGAGCGGCACCACGCTCGTCGTCGCGCTCGGCGAGGTCTCCCGGCGCCCCGACACCACCGCCGTGATCACCGTGCCCTGGACGCGCAACGAGCGCGGCGCCCTCGCGGGCCTGAAGACCACCTCGTACGCGGAGAACGTCGTCGCCCTGGCACGCGCGCGTGAACGCGGTGCCTCCGAGGCGCTGTTCGCCAACACGATCGGCCGGCTGTGCGAGGGCACCGGGTCGAACGTCTTCGTCGTCCTGGACGGCGAGATCCACACCCCGCCGGTCGCCTCCGGCTGTCTGGCGGGCATCACGCGCGCCCTCGCCGTCGAGTGGACCGGCGCCAAGGAGACGGACCTCCCGCTCGAGGTGCTCTCGGAGGCCGACGAGATCTTCCTGACCTCGACGCTGCGCGACATCCAGGCCGTGCACCGCGTCGACGACCGCGGCCTGCCGGGCGCGCCGGGCCCGGTCACGGCGAAGGCGATGCGCGTCTGGGACGAGCGGGCCGCCGACCACCTGGACCCCTGAGCCGCAGCTGTAAAGCGCTGGGGTCCCGGGCGTACGGGCGGGTAGAACAGCCCTGATGACCACGACCCTGCGGCCGACCGAGCCGCTCCAGCGCACGGTCGACGGATCGCGCTCGCGCCACTACGCGGTGTGCGTGAACAGCCGTCCCGTCGGCACGCTCCACCTCGCCACGCACCCCGTGTACGGCCCGTCGGTCGCCCAGGTCCTCGACCTGAGCGTCGACGAGCCGGACCGTGGGCGCGGGCGCGGCACCGTCGCCGCGCTCGCCGCCGAAGAAGTGGCCCGCTCCTGGAACTGCCGCCGCATCGAGGCGTCGGTCCCCGCCCACCAGGCCGGACTGCTCCGCCTCGCCGCCGCGCTCGGCTACGTGGAGCGCAACCGGAACATGGCGAAGGCGCTGCCCGGCCGGCCTCCGGCGCTCCCGGCGGGCAGTGTCGGGCGCCGGATGACGGAGGCCGAGTTCGGGCCGTGGCTGGCGCACGGCAAGGAGCAGTACGCGCGCACGGTGATGGAGCGCGGAGCCTCCGAGAAGGAGGCCAGGCAGAAGGCCGACCGCGACCACGCGGCCCTGCTGCCCGAGGGCGTGGCCACACCGGACGTCCTGCTCAGCGTCCTGGAACAGGACGGGCAGAGCGTGGGCACCCTGTGGCTGGCACAGCGCGGCGACGGCGCGTACGTCTACGACATCGAGGTCGGCCCCGCCCATCGCGGCCGGGGCCACGGCCGCTCCCTGATGCTGCTCGCCGAGGCCGACTCGCTGGCGGCGGGCGCCACGCGCATCGGCCTCAACGTGTTCGCGGGGAACACCACGGCACAGCGCCTGTACGAGTCACTGGGCTACGCGGCGACGGTGCACCACGTGTACAAGCAGCTGCTCTGACGGCGACCGGGCCCGTCTACGGGTGCTCGGCGAGGAGGCGGTCGGCGATCTCCTCGATGCGCTCGCGCAGCCCGTCCTGGCTCTTGCCGCCGTCGAGGCGTTCACCGCCGATGACGTACGTCGGTGTGCCCGTCACGCCGATCGCCTTGCCCTCGGCCTGGTCGGCGTCGACGATCAGGATGTGCCGGCCGTCTACCAGCGCGGTGTCGAACTCCTCGGCGTCCAGGCCGAGTTCCCGCCCCACGTCGACCAGGAACGATTCGCCCACGCGGTCGAACTCCTCGACCCGGCCGAGCACCGCCTCCACGTAGGGCCACCCCTTGCCCTGCTCGAACGCCTCCTCGGCGGCCTGGGCGCCCGCGAAGGCGTGCTTGTGCTTCTCCAGCGGGAAGTGGCGCAGCCGCAGTTCGAGGCGGTCGCCGTAGCGCTCACGCAGCGCGCGTACGTCGTCCAGGGCCGAGCGGCAGTCGGGGCACTGCAGCTCGCACCACACGTCAAGGATGGGGTTCGGGGCGTTCATGGGGCCAGTCTTCCAGGCGTGGGCCGGCGGCCCCAACCTGGACCTGCGGAGGAGGGGCGACCCCGAGATGTCCCTGAGGTCCGCCCCGCCCGTGGCCCCGGGCCGCCCCGGCGGTGCAGGATGGAAGGGGACGCAGCGTCCCGCACACGTACGAAACGCCCGAGCCCAGGAGGACCGGATGATTGCCGAGACCGTCTGCTCCGCCGTAGCCGTGGCGGGTCTGGGTATCGCCGCGGTCACCGCGTACCGCAAGCGGTTCCTCACGGCGGCCCGCCTCGCCGCCTACTCGCTGGTCCCGCTGGGTCTGGTGATGACCGGCGCGGTCGGCTGGGTCGTGGACACCGCGTTCAGCCCCACCGCGTGGGCCGGTTTCGGGGTGCTCGGCGCGGCCTGGCTGATGTTCGTGGGGACACGGGCGGTCGAGCGGCGCGGCGGCGGCACGCGCAAGGAGCGCAGGGCGGCGGCGAAGGCGGCCCGGCGCGAGGCCGTGGCCCCGGCGGCGTCGGCCCCGTCCCTCGGCGGCGGAGCGCGGACCGCGCCCGCGCAGGCCGCTCAGCCGAGGCGGAAGGAGAAGTCGACGGCCGGTGGGGCGGACGACTTCAGCGACATCGAGGCGATCCTTAAGAAGCACGGCATCTGAGGCCCGGCAACTCGAGGCCCGGCATCTGAGGCCTGGCATCTGAGGCCCGGCACCTGGCGCCCGGTCCGGCAGGCCGTGCTGGTTGGCTCGTACGACTGGACGTACGTACGACAAGCACCGGACTTTTCGCGCAGGTGCCCGGTCGGGGGTCACGTAATCCGGCGAACTCCCGCCGCGGCGGGGCTCGTTGGCGAGGTTCCGGTGGTGACCTGCGCCATCATCACGGCGAGATGTTGGAACCACCGCAGCTGGCCGACCAGCTCGACGCCGAACAGGGGCAGACGCCGCCGCGCAGTGCGACCGCGCCGCCCACACCCGTACCGACCCAGAATCAGCGAGGGTGCCTCTTCGCCCTCTCCCAGCCACCCCTGATGATCTTCCTGGGGGTCATCGGCTCCCTGCTCCTGCTGGCCGCCCTGCACGATCTGCTGCTGCTCTGAACCCGCCTTCGAGGAGGCTCAGCCCGCGGCTTCCTTGCGGCGCGCGCGATAGGCGGCCACATGCAGCCGGTTCCCGCAGGTGCGGCTGTCGCAGTAGCGGCGGGAGCGGTTGCGGGACAGGTCCACGAACGCGTACCGGCAGTCGGGGGCCTCGCAGCGGCGCAGCCGTTCCTGCTCGCCCGCGACCACGAAGAAGGCCAGCGCCATGCCGCAGTCGGCGGCCAGGTGGTCGGCGACGGAGGCGCCGGGCGCGAAGTAGTGCACGTGCCAGTCGTAGCCGTCGTGGTCCGTGAGGCGGGGCGTGGTGCCGGCGGCCGCGACCAGGTCGTTGATCACCGTCGCCGCGCCGCGCGGATCCGGGGCCGCGAACACCTGGGCGAACTGGGCCCGTATGGCGCGTACGGAGCCGAGGTCACGCTCCGCGAGCACCCCCACCTCCACGTCGCTGATGTCGTGCTTCGCCACGAAGTCCGCCAGAGCCGGCACACTCGCGAGGCTGTCGGTCCCGCCGGAGCCGGTGTGGCTGTCCGGTGCGGTGTTCACCAGATCGACCACGGTGTCGAGCGCACACCGGGTGTCATGGGTGATCAGCACGATTAGCTCCCTGCCCTGGAGGGCGGGCCCACACCCGCCGGTGCTGGCCGAGCCTAGCGCCTCCGGGGCCGGGGGAACCCGGACGGTCGGGGCCTCGGGCGGAGGCGCGCACCGGTCCGCCGCGAGCCGCCCGGCCCGCGCGATGACGCGCGTCGGCGCCGCCTCCGTGGAGACTCCCACGGCGGCGACGCCGATGTCTGACCTATGCGGTTGTCGTGCACGTGTGCGGACGCGCCGTCTCCCCGAGTGGACGGCGTGAGGTGCCCTCGCTCTGCTCGCGGCGGCCGGCTGCCGACGCGAACCTCCCGCGCGGCTAGCTTTCCGCGAGAATGTGCGAGAGCTCCTGATCGAGATCGAAATGACGATGCTCCGTGCCAGGCGGCACAGCGGCGTCGGTCCGCTTCAGGAACGACTCCAGGGCCCGCGCCGGGGCCTCGAGCAGAGCCTCGCCCTCCGGAGAGCTCAGGGCGATGCAGACAACGCCCTGACCGTGGCTGCGGGACGGCCAGACTCGGACGTCGCCGGTGCCGGTCGGCCGGTGAAGGCCTTCGGCGAGGAGATCGCGGGCGAAAACCCACTCGACCGTCTCCTCGGCTCCGGTGTGGAAAGTGGCGTGCACGGCATAGGGATCGGCCGTGTCATACCGCAGTCCTGCGGGTACAGGCAGTGAGGACTCGCTCGACACAACGAGGCGCAGGTGCAGCTCGCAGCTGACCGTGGTGTTCATAAGCGCCAGGGCCTTTCGCTCAGTGTGCGCTCGGGGATTCGCACGTCGGCGAAATCGACATGCCACCTACGGTGCCGTTGTAAACCCCTCTGAGTGTTTTGGGCTGCTTTAGGTAGCTCGTACGGCCGAGTCTTATCCGCTGAGTAACGGCCATTCCGGTGACATGAATGGGTCCGGTAGGTTTGGCACCATGAATACGGGGAGTGACGAGGCGGCCGGCCGGGTCGCCGGGGTCGATGAGGGCACGTCGGACGCGTCGGGGACGCCGGAGGCGAAGCCCCTGGGCTCGCGGGCGCCGGGGTTCATCCAGCGGAGCCGGACGCTGCATCTGAGCTGGCAGGTGGGCGTCTTCGTTGTGGGGCTCGCGGTCGTGGGCGCGGGCATCGTGATGCTGCCCCTGCCGGGGCCCGGCTGGCTGGTGATCTTCGGCGGCATGGCGATCTGGGCGACGGAGTTCGTCTGGGCCCAGCTGGTGCTGCGCTGGACGAAGCGCAAGGTCACGGAGGCGACGCAGCGGGCGCTCGATCCGAAGGTGCGCCGCCGCAACATCATCCTGACCACGGTCGGCCTGGTGATCATCGCCGTCCTGGTGGGGATCTACGTGTGGAAGTTCGGCCTCGAGATGCCGTGGAACATCAAGCAGTGACGTCGGCGTGACGGCGGGGCGCAGGGTGGTGCCAGGCACCCTCTGACATGGGGTAATGTTCTTCCTGCGCCCGGGCGATTAGCTCAGTGGGAGAGCGCTTCGTTCACACCGAAGAGGTCACTGGTTCGAACCCAGTATCGCCCACCCGGACCGAAGGCCCCGGAGACATCGAGTCTCCGGGGCCTTCGGCGTTCCCGCCGTCGCCGCGTCGCCGCGACTGGCTCGTTCGAAGCGCTTCGACGCAATTCTTGCCCGAACCGTTGACGCGTCCACGACCTGTCTCTACCTTGGCCCGGCAAGCGCTTACCTAAAACGATTCAATACGAATCGACCCAGCGGGTGGAGGGGCGAACTGTGCCTACTGACAGGGATTTTGACCGGCGTGGACTGCTGAAGGTCGCGGGAGGGTCGCTCGCGGCGCTCGGCCTCACGGCGGCCGGCTGTGGTGGCGGAAGCGGGTCGGGCGACGGCCCCGTCACCCTTCGGTACGCGTGGTGGGGCGGCGAGCCGCGGACGATCGCGATCAAGAAGACGATCGCGCTCTTCGAGAAGAAGTACCCGAAGATCAAGATCAAGCCCGAATTCACCGACTACGAATCGTTCTGGGAGAAGTTCCAGACGCAGGCGTCCGGCGGGAATCCGCCGGATGTGTTCCAGAATTCGGTGGCCTTTCTGCGCAAGTACGACAAGCGCGGCGTCCTCATGGATCTGAAGTCGCAGGCGGACGCCGGAAAACTGAGTCTCAAGAACTTCCGCAACGGCGTATTGACGGCCGGTCAGGTCGACGGCAAGCAACTCGGCGTACCCGTCGGCGCCAACACCATGTCGCTCGTCGTCGACCTGAAAGTCTTCAAGAAAGCGGGTATTTCGCCCGAGATGGGCTGGACCTGGGACGACTACTTCGACGCGCTCCAGAAGATCCAGGACACCCAGAAGATATCCGGCGACACCGGCTACTTCAGCATCATGTACCTCTACGACCTCTACCTGCGCCAGAACGGCAAGGCCTTCTTCACCGACAAGGAACTCGGCTTCACCGAGGCCGATCTGACGCAGTGGTGGGAGGACGGCTACAAGCGCGTGAAATCCGGCCTCGTCGCCGACCCGAAGAAGATCGAGCAGGCCAAGCCCAAGTCCGGCCTCTCCGCCGGGCTCGCCGCCTCCGAATTCACCTGGGACAACTTCTCCATCCGCTACGAGGGCGAGGGCGACTCCGACTACGGGCTCGCCCCGATCCCCACCACCGACGGCAAGGACACCGGCCAGTACCTCGGCTCACTCATGCTCAGCGCCTTCACCGGCACCAAGCACCCCGCGGAAGCGGCCCAGTTCATCGACTTCATGGTCCACGACCCCGAGGTCGGCAAGATCATGGGCTACGACCGCGGCCTCCTCGCCACCACCGAGCAGTACGACGCCTACAAGCCCGACGACGCCAACAACAAGGGCGTCGCGGCCTACGAGGACGAGGTCTCCGCGGCCGGAGTCCTCGGCAAGATCACCCCACACCCGTCGGGCGCCGACGTCATCGAGGCCGCGTTCCTGCGCATCGGCGGCGAGGTCGCCCAGGGCAAGAACAAACCGGCCGCCGCGGCGAAGCAGTTCTTCGGCGAGGCCGAGGCCGCGTTCGCGGGCTGAGCGAGGGGACGTAACGCATGACGCTCGTCAAGGAAGCCCCCGCGACCCTGGGGACGGGCCGGTCCGCCGCGCCCGCCCCCGGGCGCCGCGGGCGGCGCCGCGAGAACCTCGCCGGCTATCTCTTCATGTCGCCGTGGCTCGCCGGGTTCCTGCTGCTCACCGCGGGACCCATGATCGCCTCGCTCTACTACGCCTTCACCAGCTACAACCTCTTCACCCCGCCACAGTGGGTGGGGCTCGACAACTTCACGACCATGTTCCAGGACCCGCGCTGGCAGAAGTCCGTGCAGGTCACCCTCAAGTACGTGGTCGTCGCCACGCCGCTGAAACTGCTGCTCGCACTCGGCGTCGCCCTGCTGCTCGCGCAGAAACGACGCGGCCAGGCCCTGTACCGCGCCGCGTTCTACCTGCCCTCGCTCATCGGCGCCAGCGTCTCCGTCGGCTTCGTGTGGCGGGCGCTCTTCTCCGACGACGCCGTCGTGGACCGTACGCAGAAGGTCTTCGGCCTCGACGTGGGCGGCTGGATCGGCAACCCCGACTACGTCCTCTACGCCCTGGTCGCCCTCTCCATCTGGCAGTTCGGCGCACCCATGGTCATCTTCCTGGCCGGGCTCAAGCAGGTCCCGCAGGAGCTGTACGAGGCCGCCGAGGTCGACGGGGCCGGGCCGCTGCGCCGGTTCTGGAACATCACCCTGCCGATGATCTCCCCGGTGCTCTTCTTCAACGTCCTGCTCGAGTCGATCCACGCCTTCCAGGTGTTCGGCTCCGCCTACGTCGTCTCCGACACCCGCTGCGGACCGGCCGACGCCACCCTCGTCTACACCTGCTACCTCTACCAGAAGGGCTTCAAGGAGTCCCAGATGGGCTTCGCCTCCGCGATGGCCTGGACGCTCGTGATCGCGGTCGCGCTCGTCACGGCGGTCCTGTTCTGGTCGCAGAAGAAGTGGGTGCACTACGACGACGACACGCACAGCACGGAGGCCGCCAAGTGACCAGCGCCACCAGTCCTGTCGTCCGCTCCCCGGGGGAGCGGCGGCGCACCGGCTCCGTCGTCTGGCACGTGGGAGCGCTCGTCGTGCTCGCCGTCGTCCTCTACCCCGTGATCTGGGTGGCCGGCGCGTCCGTCAAACCCAGCAAGGACATCGTCGGCAGCCTCGACCTGCTCCCCGTGAAACCGGTCTGGTCGAACTTCTCCGGGCTCGCCGACGGCATCTCCGGCATTTCCGTCAGCAGCTTCTTCGTCAACTCGCTGATGTACGCGGTCCTCGCCGTCGTCGGCGTCGTGCTCTCCAGCTCGCTGACCGCGTACGCCTTCGCCAAGATCCGGTTCGCCGGGCGGAACCTGCTCTTCACGCTCATGATCGGCACACTGCTCCTGCCGTACCACGTGCTGCTCATCCCGCAGTACGTACTGTTCCGCAACCTCGGCTACATCGACACGCTCGTGCCGCTCGTCGCGGGCAAGTTCCTCGCCACCGAGGCGTTCTTCGTCTTCCTCATGGTGCAGTTCATGCGCGGGCTGCCGAAGGAGCTGGACGAGGCCGCCAAGCTCGACGGCTGCGGGCACCTGCGCACCTACTGGTCGATCGTGCTGCCGCTGAGCCGCCCCGCGATCATCACCAGCGCCATCTTCACCTTCATCAACGCGTGGAACGACTTCATGGGCCCGCTGATCTACCTCAACAGCCCGTCCAAATACACCGTCTCGCTCGGCCTGATGATGTTCCGCGACCAGGAAGGCATCTCCAACTACGGCGGCATGATCGCCATGTCGATGGTGGCGCTGATCCCCGTCATCGCTTTCTTCCTCGCCTTCCAGCGCTACCTGATCGACGGCATGGCGACCTCCGGGCTCAAGGGATGAGGGCCGCGCCGCCGGTCGAGTCCCGGCGCCGCGCCGGATTCGGGGTCTTCGCCGAGTGCCTGCTCACCGGGGTGTGGATCGCGCTCGCGTCCGTGCCCGTGGTCACCGCGCCGGCCGCCTTCGCGGCGGGCTCCCGGCATCTGCGCCGCCACCTCGGCTCGCACGTCGGCGGCCGGCGCGAGTTCATCGCGGACTGGCGGCAAGCGGCGCGGCGGGGGTGGCTCGTCGGGCTCGCGGGGGTTGGAGCCTGGGCGGCCGTCTGGATCGACCTGCGGGTCGCGCGGTCCGGCCTCCCCGGCGGCCGACTCGCGGCAGCGGTCGGCGTGTTCGCGCTGCTCGGCGCCGCCGTCACCGTGCTGCGCGCCGCCGCGGTATGGACGCCCGAGGCGCGCTGGCGGCCCCTCCTGGCCGCCGCGGCCCGACGCACCGTACGGGGCCCCGCCGGGTCGCTCCTCCTCGTGTGCGGCCTCGCCGTCGTCATCCTGTGCGCCGGATTCCTTCCGCCGCTCGCCGTGCCCGTGCTCGGCGTCCTCGCGGCGGCTGCCGTCGCCGTGGAGGAACGGGCCCGCTGAGCCCGCTTCAAAGAACAACCCCTTCTCGTACAGCACCTTTGGCATGCACGGAAAGGAACGTCGATGTCCCCCATTCCCCGCAGATCCCTCCTCAAGGCCGCCGCCGTCGCGGGCGCTGCCGCCCAGTTCAGCTGGGCCCTCGGCGGCAAGGAGGCGCAGGCCGCGCCGAACGCCCCGGCGGCCGGGCCCGAGCCCGTCACCCTCGGCTGGCTGGAGGACGGCGGGCTCGGCGCAGCGCCCGGCTCCACCGTCGGCGTGCCCTGGCCGAAGGGCACGTACGAGAAGGGGCAGGAGTTCGCGCTGACGGACGCCGACGGCAGGCAGGTACCCGTGCAGACCTGGCCGCTGGCCCAGTGGCCGGACGGTTCGCTGAAGTGGACCGCGCACGCCGTCGGCCCGGGGGCCGCGGCCGGGAAGCTGACTCTCACCGCCGGGGACGCCGCCGCGCCCGAGAAGAAGGTCAGCGTCGCGACGAAGGGCGGCGTCGTCACCGTCGACACCGGCGTGGTCGTCACCGAGCTCGGCAAGAGCGGCTCCACCCTCGTCAAGTCCGTCGTACGCGGCTCCACCGAGATCGCCAAGGACGGGCGGCTCGTCCTGCTGCGACAGGGCGAGATCGAGGACGGCGACCAGGGGACCCAGAAGTACGAGCGGTTCGAGAGCGTCGTCGAGGAGACGAAGGTCGAGCAGGACGGCCCTGTCCGAGCCGTCGTCCGCGTAGACGGCAAGCACCGCAAGGGGAACCGGAGCTGGCTGCCGTTCTCCGTGCGGTTCTACTTCTACGCGGGCGCCGAGTCGTTCCGCATGGTGCACACGATCACCTTCGACGGCACGCAGGAGCCCGGCAAGGCGTCCGGCGACTTCATCCGCGGGCTCGGCGTCCGCTTCACCGTGCCGATGCGCGACGCCGCGTACGACCGGCACATCCGCATCGGCGGCGAGGACACCGGGCTGCTCCGCGAGGCCGTCCAGGGCATCACCGGGCTGCGCCGCGACCCGGGCGCGGCCGTCCAGGCGGCGCAGTTCGCGGGCGAGAGACTGCCCGACCCCGCGACCTGGGACCAGCGCGTCACCACCCGGCTCCAGTACATCCCGCACTGGGGCGACTACACCCTCTCCCAGCTCTCCGCCGACGGCTTCACCCTGCGCAAGCGCACGAAGAAGGGCCACGGGTGGATCGGAGCCGGGGGTGGCCGCCGGGCCAGCGGATTCGGCTACGTCGGCGGGCCCAGCGGCGGCCTCTCCTTCGGCCTGCGCGACTTCTGGGAGAAACACCCGGCCGGGCTCGACATCCGCGACGCCCACACCGACGAGGCCGAGGTCACCCTCTGGCTCTGGTCGCCCGAGGCCCAGCCCATGGACCTGCGCTTCTACCACGACGGCCTGGGCCAGGACACGTACGCCGAACAGCTCGAAGGGCTCAACATCACCTACGAGGACTACGAGCCCGGCTTCGGCACCCCGTACGGCATCGCCCGCACCAGCGAACTGCTGTTCTGGGCCAACGCGGCCACCCCGGCGCCCGAGGCGCTCGCCCGGCAGGCCGAGGCCGTCCGCGTCCTGCCGCAGCTCGCCGCACCGCCGAAGCAGCTCATCGAGGCGGGCGTCTTCGGCCCCGGGCTCTACTCCGAGCCCGACCGCTCCACCCCCGCGAAGGCCAGGATCGAGGACCACCTCGACTTCCTCTTCACCTACTACAAGGACCAGGTGGAGATGCGGCGCTGGTACGGCTTCTGGGACTACGGCGACGTCATGCACTCCTACGACCCCGCCCGCCACCAGTGGCGCTACGACGTCGGCGGCTACGCCTGGGACAACTCCGAACTCTCGCCCGACCTGTGGCTCTGGTTCGCCTACCTGCGCAGCGGCCGCGCCGACATCTTCCGCTTCGCCGAGGCCATGACCCGGCACACCGGCGAGGTCGACGTCTACCACCTCGGCAAGTGGGCCGGGCTCGGCACCCGCCACGGCGTCCAGCACTACGCCGACTCCGCCAAGCAGCAGCGCATCGCCAACACCACGTACCGCCGCTACTACTACTTCCTCACCGGCGACGAACGCGTCGGCGACCTCATGCACGCCAACGTCGACTCCGACGAGACGTTCCTCGTCCTCGACCCGCAGCGCAAAGTCCGCCCCGACCCCGACTACCAGCCCGACCCGCACGCCCTGTCCATCGGCTTCGGCACCGACTGGAGCGGCCTCGTCTCGGCCTGGCTCACCGAATGGGAACGGCGCGGCCCCACATGGGAGAAGGCCAGGTCACGCGTCCTGTCGACGATGGAGACGATCGCCGCGCAGCCCAACGGGTTCGTCCAGGGCAGCGGGCTCTACGACCTCGACACCGGGAAGTTCGCCATCGCCGAGAAACCGGTCGTCGGCGTCTCGCACCTGTCGGCCGTCTTCGGCCTCAACGAGCTGTGCGCCGAGCTGATCGACCTCGTCGACATGCCCGCCTTCGAGGAGGCGTACTACGACTACTGCCGCTACTTCAACGCCACCAAGACCGAACAGGCGGCCAGGTACGGGACCGACTTCGGCTCCCTGATCCTCTTCCAGGGGCACTCACGGCTCGACGCGTACGCCGCCGTGCGCACCGGCGACGCGGGGCTCGCCACGCGCGCGTGGGAGAAGTTCTACAACAGCGACGGGTACACCGAGTCCTCGCCCTGGAAGACCGAGAGGGTCGGCGGCCCGCTCACGCTCGTCGCGGGCACCGAGGCCAACTGGGTCTACACCAACGACACCGCCCTGTACGGCCTCGCCGCCATCGAGAACCTGGCCCTCGTCGGGGACCGGATGCCGGACAAGACGCCCTGACGCAGCCCCCCGAACGCGCGGTTTTGCGGGCAGACTCGGGGGCATGGACTTCAGCCCCCTGAGCCGGTACCGCTTCCGCAGCGTCTGGGACGTGCCCGCGCCACCGGCCGCCGTCTTCGCGGTCCTGGAGCGCGCCGAGGAGTACCCGGGCTGGTGGCCGCAGGTGCGCTCGGTGACGCCGCTGGACGACACCAGCGGCGTCGCCGTCTTCCGGTCCTTCCTGCCCTACGAGCTCACGGTCACGGCGCGCGAACAGCGGCGCGACCCGGCCGCCGGAGTCCTGGAGGTCGCGATGGACGGGGATCTCGCGGGCTGGGCCCGGTGGACGCTGGCCGCGCGGGGGCACGGCACCCGCGTCGTCTACGAGCAGCGCGTCGAGGTGCGCCTGCCACTGATGCGGCGCTTCGCCCTGCCCGGCAGGCCCGTCTTCCTCGCCAACCACGCGTGGATGATGCGCGGCGGCCGGCGCGGTCTGCGCGCCCACCTGCGACCGGTTTGAACACAGCCCGCCGCGCCCTGTATGGTTCAACCCGTTCCCGGGCGATTAGCTCAGTGGGAGAGCGCTTCGTTCACACCGAAGAGGTCACTGGTTCGAACCCAGTATCGCCCACCCGGAGAAGGCCGGTCCGTCAGTCGACGGGCCGGTTTTTCGTTTCTGCCTGTCGGGCCCCCAGCGGGGGAACGATCAGGCCGCCGCCGTGAGTTCCGCGGAGCGGTGATCAGGCCGCCGCCGGAAGTTCCGGCCGCAGGGGCCACGCCGTGTCGACCACCTCCGGGTTCCCGCTGCGCGCGAACCACGCCTGGAGACCGCGCGCCTGCGCCGCGTGCCAGAACGTCTGCAGTGCGTGCAGCTCATTGACGGAGAGGCGTTCAAGGCGGGCCGCGAAGCGCCGGCCCACCGCGCGCACGACATCGAGCGCCGCCAGCGCGTCCGCCGCCGCGTCGTGCGCCTCCGCGAGCTCGACCTCGTAGTGCGCGCACAGGTCCGTCAGCGTACGGCGGCCCTTGCGGTAGCGGTCCAGATGCTTGTCGAGCACGCGCGGATCCAGGACGCACAGGGCCGCGTCGCCCAGATAACGGGCCAGCGACGAGGCGCGGTGGCGCTTCAACTCGCGGTCGAGCATGGTCAGGTCGAACGGCGCGTTCATGATGACCACGGGGCGTCCCGCCGCCGCCTGGTCCGCCAGCTCGTGGCCTATCTCCTCCATCACCGGTGCCGGCCAGCGTCCGTTGCGCTGCAGGTGGAGGTCGGTCAGGCCGTGCACCTCCGTCGCCCCGGGCGGCACCGGCACCCCCGGATTGACCAGCCACCGCGTCACCCGCGGCCGCGTGCCCGGCGCGTCCTGTACCACGAGCGCGGCCGACACGATGCGGTCGCTCTCCACGTCCACCCCGGTCGTCTCCGTGTCGAAGGCGGCGAGTGGGCCCTCGTACCAGCACGTCATGACAATGCAACTCCTCGTCGGAATCCGGCAGCTGACGTCCCGTCGAATTGCGCCCGCCGCCCGTTCCGGTGATACCCGGGCCGTTTGCGTCGTACGCGGAGCGGTGACAACACAGTTACGAGTCATGGCAGTTCAGCGGGGTTCCATTGACCTGTCCTTGATCGGTTCCTTGAATTCCGCGCGCTTTGCCGCGGAGTTCCACCACGGGGATTCACCACGTCGAAAGGCCAGTCGCACCATGGCGCTCGCGCAGCCCGAACAGGGCGGGCTGCTGCCCGAGCGGAACGCACCGCCGCGCGGCACACTCGCCACCACCGCCTGCATGGAGACGCTCCAGGTGGGCTATCTGCACGCCGTGGCCGCGGCCGCCGGTTGCTCGCTCTCGCAGCCCTTCCCGGACAACGGCATCGACTGGCACGTCAGCCACAGCGCCCCCGGGCACACGGTCGACGACGAGGTCACCATCAAGGTGCAGCTCAAGGCGACGTACCAGATACCGCCCGATCCACCGGGCCCCGCCTTCTCCTTCACGCTCGACAACGCGCACCTGGAGAAGCTCGCCAGAACGCCGGTGTCCGTGCACAAGATCCTTGTCGTGATGCTCGTACCGCGCTCCCAGGACGACTGGCTGCGCGCCGGGCACGACCGGCTCGACCTGCGGCACTGCTGCTACTGGACCAACCTCGCCGGCCACCCGGTCACCGGCCGGCGCCGGACCACCGTGCGCGTGCCGACCACACGGATCTTCGACGACCGCGCGCTGTGCGAGATCATGACCCGCGTCGGGACGGGCGGGCGGCCCTGACCGGCCGTCCCGGATGGGAGTGACGGAAATGCAGCACCGCTCGGCCGACAGGCCCGTACGGTCCCTCGGCGTGGTCCGCGCCCGCCCCGTCGACGTCGCCGGACCCGATCCGGGCCTGGTCGACCCGGTCGTCCTCGGCGCCCTCCTCGACCGGCACGGCTGGCGGCGGCGCGGCGGCGCCCCGGGCCGGTACGCCCGCTGGACGCTGCCCGGCACCGGCGAGCGGACCAGCCTGCTCGTGCCGGAGAGCCGCGCCTTCCCCGACAGCGAGGAACTGCTGAGCGAAGCGCTGACCGCGCTCGAGCGCAGCGGCACCCCGTCCGCCCGGGAGGTCCTCGTCTCGCTCGCCGTGCCCAGCGACGAGATCCGCTGGTGGCGTGATGTCCCCGAGGGGCCGGCGGGCGCGTCCGCCTGGACCGTCGAGGAACAGCTGCGCTCCGCCGCGCGGCGGATGCTGCTCGCGGGGGCGCTCGCCGCACGTGAGCGCGCCGGGTACTACGGCGCCCGGCACCGCGGAGCGGCCGCGGCGGCCCTGGACGACGTGCTGGTGCAGGCCGCGCCCGACGGCCGCCGGCTCACCGCGTTCGTGCCCGTCGCCGCCGGACGCGCGCTCGCCGTCCGGCTGCACCAGGCCCTGTACGCGGTCCGCGAGGCCGTCGACTACCGGCGGGCCACCGGCGGCATGGACGCCTTCGACGGTGCCGTCGAGGCAGGCGTCAGCCACGAGCTGACCGAGGCGGTCGTCGCCCTGGTGCGCGGCACCGAGGGCGCCCGCGTCGGCGTCGCCTGGGCGCCCGCCGCCGGGGTCCCCGAGGAGTGCACGGACGGAGACGCGCCCGTCGAGTTCTCCCCCGGCGACCTGGACGTGCTGCGGGCGGCCGGCCACCGGTACCTGAACGCCGAGCCCGCCGTCGCCGTCCGCGTCACCGGCACCGTCGTCCGGTTGCGCAGGACCGGTCCGTGCGGGGAGGGGACGGTGCGGCTGCAGGTCATCGCGGGCGCCGACGTCCCGCACATCCGGATGACGCTGGACGAGGAGGCGTACCGGACCGCGGGCCACGCCCACCTCGTCGGCCTGCCCATCCGGGTCCACGGCCGCCTGGAGTCCCGGGGCGGATTCCGGCGCCTCACCGGCGCCTGCGACGTCGTACCCGTACAGGTGGAGGCGGCCGAGCGGGACCGGCTGATGAAGTCGCGCCAGTCCCTCCAGGAGAATCTGGACTTCTACGAGGAGGCCTGCACGGGGGAGGAGTAGCGCCGCTCGCGTCCCGTGGCCCGCTACCGCTTCGCGGACGGCCCCCGCGACTCGGTACGATTCCTGGTGCGCGCGTCACAGGTAATGGCGCGGCGTACCACCTTCAGGCAGGAGAGACCGGTGTCAGACGTCCGTGTAGTCATCCAACGCGATTCCGAGCGGGAAGAGCGCGTGGTGACGACGGGCACTACGGCCGCCGAGCTTTTCGCCGGTGAGCGCAGCGTCGTCGCGGCCCGTGTGGGCGGTGAGCTGAAGGACCTCGCGTACGCCGTGGCCGACGGCGAGACCGTCGAACCCGTCGAGATCTCCTCCGAGGACGGTCTCAACATCCTGCGGCACTCCGCCGCGCACGTGATGGCGCAGGCCGTCCAGGAGCTGTTCCCGGAGGCCAAGCTCGGCATCGGCCCGCCCATCAAGGACGGCTTCTACTACGACTTCGACGTCAAGGAGCCGTTCACCCCCGAGGACGTCAAGCGCATCGAGAAGAAGATGCAGGAGATCCAGAAGCGGGGGCAGCGCTTCTCGCGCCGCGTCACCACCGACGAGGACGCCCGCGTCGAGCTGGCCGACGAGCCCTACAAGCTGGAGCTCATCGGCCTCAAGGGCAACGCGGCGCAGGCCGCCGACGGCGCCGACGCCGAGGTCGGCGGCGGCGAGTTGACCATCTACGACAACCTCGACGCCAAGACCGGCGAGCTGTGCTGGAAGGACCTCTGCCGCGGCCCGCACCTGCCCACCACCCGGAACATCCCGGCGTTCAAGCTGATGCGCTCGGCCGCCGCGTACTGGCGCGGCAGCGAGAAGAACCCGCAGCTCCAGCGGATCTACGGCACCGCGTGGCCGTCGAAGGACGAGCTGAAGGGCTACCTCGACTTCCTCGCCGAGGCCGAGAAGCGCGACCACCGCAAGCTGGGCGCCGAGCTCGACCTGTTCTCCTTCCCGGACGAGCTGGGCCCGGGCCTCGCGGTCTTCCACCCCAAGGGCGGTGTGATCCGCAAGGTCATGGAGGACTACTCGCGCCGCCGCCACGAGGTCTCCGGCTACGAGTTCGTGAACACCCCGCACATCTCGAAGGAGCACCTCTTCGAGATCTCGGGGCACCTGCCGCACTACTCCGACGGCATGTTCCCGCCCATCCAGTTCGACGAGCAGAACTACCGCCTCAAGGCGATGAACTGCCCGATGCACAACCTGATCTTCAAGTCCCGCGGCCGGTCCTACCGTGAACTGCCGCTGCGCCTCTTCGAGTTCGGCACCGTGTACCGCTACGAGAAGTCCGGCGTCGTGCACGGCCTGACCCGCTCGCGCGGCTTCACCCAGGACGACTCGCACATCTACTGCACCAAGGAGCAGATGGGCGAGGAGCTCGACACGCTCCTGACCTTCGTGCTCGACCTGCTGCGCGACTACGGCCTGAACGAGTTCGAGCTGGAGCTCTCCACCCGCGACGACTCCGACAAGTTCATCGGTACGGACGAGGACTGGGCCGAGGCGACCGAGGCGCTGCGCCTCGCCGCCGAGAAGCAGGGTCTGCCCCTGGTCCCCGACCCGGGCGGCGCCGCCTACTACGGGCCGAAGATCTCGGTGCAGGCCAGGGACGCCATCGGCCGGTCCTGGCAGATGTCGACCCTCCAGGTCGACTTCAACCAGCCCAAGCGGTTCGGCCTGGAGTACACGGCGGCGGACGGCTCGCGCCAGCAGCCCGTCATGCTGCACCGCGCCCTGTTCGGCTCCATCGAGCGGTTCTTCGGCGTCCTCCTGGAGCACTACGCGGGCGCCTTCCCGGCCTGGCTCGCGCCCGTGCAGGCCGTCGGCATCCCGATCGGCGACGCGCACGTGCCGTACCTGGAGGAGTTCGCCGAAAAGGCGCGCGCCCAGGGCCTGCGCGTCGAGGTCGACTCGTCCTCGGACCGGATGCAGAAGAAGATCCGCAACCAGCAGAAGGCCAAGGTGCCCTTCATGGTCATCGCGGGCGACGAGGACATGAACGCGGGTTCGGTCTCCTTCCGCTACCGCGACGGCTCGCAGGAGAACGGCATCCCGGTCGACGAGGCCATCGCCAAGATCCTCAAGGTCGTCGAGGAGCGCGCCCAGGTCTGACGCTCAGTCGTCGCGTTCTTCGTGGTCAGAGGCGCCCGGGGGGTTCCCCGGGGGCCTCTCGCCTTCTCTGGCGAAGACCTGGATGAGCCACGACGAGAACGAGCCCGTGACCGCGCCGAGCAGCGCCAGGCCGCAGGCCATGACGCCCACCGTCACGAGCCGCCCGAGGGGGGTCACCGGCGCCAGGTCGCCGTAGCCGACCGTGGACAGGGTCGTGCAGATGAACCACACGGAGTCGCCGTACGTGACGATGTCCGCGTCCGGCGCCGTGCGCTCCTGCTGGTACAGGGCCAGCGAGCCCGCGAAGCCGAGCAGCGCCACCGAGACACCCGCGTACGTGATCACGCGCGCGTGCAGTGCCAGCCGCGGCCGGTCACGGTGGCGCTGCACCGTCTCGTAGGTCCGCACGATCCGCACCGGACGCAGCAGCGGCAGCAGCAGGACCAGGGTGTCCAGGACATGCGTGCGCACGAACCGCGGGAGGCGCTGTCCGCTCAGCCGCCAGCGGATCACGTAGTCCACGGCGAACACCGCCCACGACGCGAGGATGAGCACCAGACACGAGGTGCGCACCGGGCCCGGCAGGTCGTGCCCGAGGACCCGGACCGCGTACGACGCGAGGAAGAGCAGGGACGCCACCGCGAGGACGACGCCGTTGTGCCGATCCCAGCGTTCAAGGGGGCTGTCGGTCATCCGGACAGCATCGCCCCTGCCCGGCGGCGGCGACACCCGCCGACACGCCAAGCCCAGGTGACGCCATATGCTGCACTTCATGACGAGTGAGCCGGAGCAGCAGAGCGGTCCTGTGGGTGAACCGGACGGGTTCGGGCGTCTGTGGACCCCGCACCGCATCGCCTACATCCAGGGCGAGGGCAAGCCGACGGGCCCCGGGGCCGACGACGGCTGTCCCTTCTGTACCGCTCCCGGCAAATCGGACGAGGACGCGCTGATCGTGGCGCGCGGCGAGCACGTCTTCGCGATCCTCAACCTGTACCCGTACAACGGCGGGCACATGATGGTGCTGCCCTACCGGCACGTCGCCGACTACACCGACCTCGACCTGGCCGAGACCGCCGAGCTGGCCCTGTTCACCAAGCGGGCCATGACCGCGCTGCGCGCCGCGTCCGGGGCGCACGGCTTCAACATCGGCATGAACCAGGGCGCCGTCGCGGGCGCCGGCATCGCCGCCCATCTGCACCAGCACATCGTGCCGCGCTGGGGCGGCGACACGAACTTCATGCCGGTCGTCGGCCACACGAAGGTGCTGCCGCAGCTTCTCGGTGACACCCGTACGGCCCTGGCGAAGGCCTGGCCGGACGCCTGAGCGACCCGGCCCGACCCCGACCCGACCAGACCAGGCGGAGCGGCACCGGGCAGGTCTACGCGTCGTACACGTCGGCCTTGCGCGGTGCCGGGTCCTGGACCAGACCGCTGAGCACGCCCGAGCGGTTGTCGAACTTCTCGGTGTTCACGCCGTGGTCCGCGAGGACCTTGATGGCCGCCGCGTGCACCACGCGCAGGACCGGTGTCGCCGTGCGCAGCGCGTCGTCCGCCATGAAGCGGTGGCGCCAGGGCTGGTCCGCCCAGGCGTGCCGCAGGCCGAACGGCTCGGGCAGCACGATCTTGCCGCCCAGGTGCTCCAGGAGCGGCGGATACCAGGTGAGAGGGGCGCGGACCGCGACCCGGACCGCCTCGTCCGCGTCGATCAGCGGCAGCGTCTTCGTGGTCGTCTCCCAGAACCGTATCGACTTCGGGGTCGTCTTCGTCTTCGGTGCGGGCTTCGACGTGAACAGGGAGTTCACCGGGCCGAGAGCGTGGCCCGTCACCTCGATGCGGAGCGTCTCGTGCAGCACCGTCACCGTGATCAGCATGGTGATGACCAACTGGCCGTCCCAGAGCGTGAACTGCACGCCCAAGTAGTGCCGGTCGCCGCTGCCGAACTGCTGCTCGTTGCAGATCCGCTGTATCTCGTGCGACTTCATCTGGTACGCGTCGACGTCCTCGCCCGTCGGGCGGGACACCGCCTTCGCGTTCTCCCCGATCGGGGTGACGACCCAGTTCTTCACCGACGGGGCCGGGAAGCCGCCCGTGTGCAGCGGACCGCGCTGCAACATCCGGAGCTGGTCCTGGATCGCCCGTATCACGTCCCAGCTGCGGAACGGGTGGATCTCCTTGCCCTCCTCGGCCGGGACCAGGTCCTCGGCCAGCTGCCAGCTGCCCCAACGGGTGCCCATGCCCAGGATGCCCTTGGGGCCCGCGTAGAAGACCGTGGTCGCCTGCTGCTCCGCGGTGAGCCGGGCCAGGCTCTGGCGCAGCTGCTCGGCGGCGGTCTCGCCGGGGCTGCCGGGCACCGCCTCCGGGATCTTCGCGCCGACGCCACCGCCGGAGAGCAGCCCGTCCCACCGGTCGCGCAGGTCCCGCGCGGTGCGCTCGCAGACCTGCCGGGCCCAGAAGCCGCCGATGACCGGCATCACGAACGCCGCCCGCAGGTACCAGGCCCACACGCCGTCGAACGGCAGCTTGATGAGCAGGATCACTATGCCGATGCCGACGATCGTCATGATCGTGGTGGCGACGGCGGCCCGGCCGTGGGCCGCGCGCTCCCGCTTCTTCGCCGCGCTGCGCTCCGCGGTGGACTTGTCAGCGGTCTCCTTGACCACCTTCTCGGCCGTCTCGACCCGCGCATTGTTCGAGCGGCGGATCTGGAACGCGGCCATCCACAGCAGGAACCCGGGCAGGAACAGGACGCCGAAGACGACGGTGATGATGGTCAGCAGGCTGTCGCGCTGGCGCCGGATCCGGTTGGCGGCCAGGCAGTGCTCGACGACGACCTGGGGCTCCGTGCCGAACGACTGGATCAGCGGCTTGCGGCCACCGCCGAGCATCCGTACCTGCACGGCCCGGGAGAACGCCTCACCGAGGTTGGGCGCGAACAGCGACCACGTGCCCGCCTTGGCCTCGGTCTTGTGCCACTCGTTGTTGGCGTCCTCTATCTTCGAGGCCTTGTCGTCGCGGTACGCGGCCGACGCGATGGCGAACGTCGCCGCGGTCTGCCCCGCCGATCCCTGCAGCGGGACCTGGGCCCCCGGCCTGAAATCGAATACATCGTCCGCCACTGCCGCCCCCATCACCGCACGCCTTGACTGCGGCCATTCCCGACTTCCGCACCCCGCACACCTGTTGATCAGTTGATCGTCCTGATCCACCCGATCGTGGACCAGCGTAACGGCCACCACCGACATCCCCTCTCGGACAAAAGGATGTCGGTGGTTCCGGAGGACGGCAAGGCCGCGTCCCAAGGCGAGGCCGCGACCGACGGCGAGGCCGTGACTATGCGGTGTCCTGTGCCTGTTCGCGGATCCGGTCGCTCAACTGCGGCGGCATCGGCTCGTGCCGGGCGTAGCCGCGGTCGAACCGGGCCGTGCCGTGCGACAACGACCGCAGATCCACCGCGTACCGGCCGATCTCGATCTCGGGCACCTCGGCCCGTACGAGAGTGCGCCCGCCCGGGGCCTGTTCGGTGCCGACGACGCGCCCCCGACGCCCGGACAGATCGCTCATGACGGCGCCCACGTAGTCGTCGCCGACCAGGACCTGCACCTCGGCCACCGGCTCCAGGAGGTGGATCCTGGCGTCCGACGCGGCCTCGCGCAGCGCGAGCGCGCCCGCCGTCTGGAACGCCGCGTCGGAGGAGTCCACCGAGTGCGCCTTGCCGTCGAGCAGCGTCACCCGGACGTCGATCAGCGGATATCCGGCCGTGACGCCGCGCGCCGCCTGGGCCCGTACGCCCTTCTCGACCGACGGGATGAACTGGCGGGGCACCGCGCCGCCGACGACCTTGTCGACGAACTCGATGCCGGACCCGCCGGGCAGCGGCTCCACCTCGATCTCGCAGATCGCGAACTGGCCGTGCCCGCCGGACTGCTTGACGTGCCGGCCGCGCCCGGCCGACTTCCCCGCGAACGTCTCCCGCAGAGAGACCTTGTGCGCGATCACGTCGACCTGCACCCCGTACCGGCTGCGCAGCCGCTCCAGGGCCACGTCCGCATGGGCCTCGCCCAGGCACCACAGCACCAACTGGTGCGTGTCCGGGTTCTGTTCCAGGCGCATCGTCGGGTCCTCCGCGACGAGCCGCGCGAGCCCCTGGGAGAGCTTGTCCTCGTCGGCCTTGCTGTGCGCCTGGATGGCGAGCGGCAGCAGCGGGTCCGGCATGTCCCACGGCGCCATCAGGAGCGGATCGTCCTTGGCGGAGAGGGTGTCGCCGGTCTCGGCCCGGTTCAGCTTCGCCACGCAGGCCAGATCGCCCGCTATGCACTGAGTGAGCGTGCGTTGCTGTTTGCCGAAGGGCGCCGACAGCGCGCCGATCCGTTCGTCCGACTCGTGCAGCGGGCGGTCGTCGTGCGCGCGGTCCGTGAGCCCGTGCCCGGACACGTGCACCGTCTCCTCCGGGCGCAGGGTGCCCGAGAAGACCCGTACGAGCGAGACCCGGCCCACGTACGGGTCGGAGGCGGTCTTCACGACCTCCGCCACCAGCGGGCCCCCGGGGTCGCAGGCGCCGACCGGGCGGGCCTTGCCGCCGCGTGAGGTCACCGCGGGCGCCTCGCGCTCCAGGGGCGAGGGGAAACCGCCCGTGATCAGCTCCAGGAGTTCGACGGTGCCGATGCCCTGCCGCGCGCCCTCGGGGGCGGGGGCCGCCGCGAGGACGGGGTGGAAGACGCCGCGCGCCACCGCCCGCTCCAGATCCTCCACCAGCGTCTTGAAGTCGATGGCCTCGCCGCCGAGATAGCGGTCCATGAGGGTCTCGTCCTCGCTCTCCGCGATGATCCCCTCGATCAGCCGGTTGCGGGCCTCCTCCAGCGCGGGCAGCTGCTCCTCGCCCGGCTCGGACTCCTTGCGTTCGCCCGACGCGTAGTCGTACACGCGCTGCGAGAGCAGGCCGATCAGGCCCGTCACGGGCGCGTGCCCGTCCGGGCCCTGCGCGCCGTGCAGCGGCAGGTACAGGGGGAGTACGGCGTCGGGGTCGTCGCCGCCGAACACGCGCGCGCAGGTGCGTGTCATCTCCTCGAAGTTCGACCGTGCCGCCTCCAGATGCGTGACCACGATCGCCCGGGGCATGCCGACCGCCGCGCATTCCTCCCACACCATCCGCGTCGCGCCCGCCATCGTCTCCGGGCTCTCCGCCGCCGAGACGACGAAAAGGGCCGCGTCCGCGGCGCGCAGACCGGCCCTCAACTCCCCGACGAAATCCGCGTAGCCGGGGGTGTCCAACAGATTGATCTTGTAGCCGCCCCACTCGACCGGGACGAGGGAGAGCTGTACCGAGCGTTGCTGGCGGTGCTCGATCTCGTCGAAGTCGGAGACGCTCGTGCCGTCCTCGACCCGGCCCGCCCTGTTCACCGCCCCCGCGGTCAGCGCGAGGGCCTCCACCAGAGTCGTCTTGCCCGATCCGCTGTGGCCGACCAGCACCACATTCCGTACGGACGCGGGATGGTCGGCCGTCGCCGCCCTGCCGGCGGCTCCGGGATGTCCGTTCGCCTTGTCGCCCATGTCTGGCCTCCCGGTCGCACGGTGAGGTGATACCTGTGGGACGTGCACAGCGGACACGCGAACCCGCGTGCGGAGGCGGCTTCGGCGACGCCCGCGGTGTCATCGAGCTTTCCACTCCGGTCACTGTGCGTCCATACGTCGTACGCGATCGCACGCGCGCGTGGTGGCCGGGCGGTCGTTCCCGTGCGCGCGTGACTACGATGGGCCAGCCGGTGGCCAGAGGGGCCGCCCGGCACCGACCCTCGGGAAGGCCATGCTGAACAAGTACGCGCGTGCATTCTTCACGCGTGTCCTCACACCGTTCGCCGCGTTTCTCATCCGTCGCGGGGTCAGCCCCGACACGGTGACGCTCCTCGGCACCGCCGGCGTCATGGCGGGAGCGCTGGTCTTCTACCCGCGCGGAGAGTTCTTCTGGGGCACGGTCGTCATCACGCTGTTCGTCTTCTCGGACCTCGTGGACGGCAACATGGCGCGCCAGCTCGGGCGCACCAGCCGCTGGGGCGCGTTCCTGGACTCCACGCTCGACCGGGTCGCGGACAGCGCCGTCTTCGGCGGCATGGCCCTCTGGTACGCGGGTTCGGGCGACGACAACGTGCTGTGCGCGGTCGCCATCTTCTGCCTCGCCAGCGGCCAGGTCGTCTCCTACACCAAGGCGCGCGGTGAGGCGATCGGCCTGCCCGTCGCCGTCAACGGCCTGGTGGAGCGCGCCGAACGGCTCGTCATCTCGCTGGTCGCCGCGGGCTTCGCGGGCCTGCACAAGTTCGGCGTGCCCGGCATTCAGTACCTGCTGCCCGTCGCCCTGTGGATCGTCGCCGTCGGCAGCCTCGTCACGCTGATCCAGCGTGTGGTGACCGTCCGCCGTGAATCCGCGGAGGCCGATGCCGCCGCTGCCGCCGCCGCGCAGGAGGAGACCGCCTCGTGAGCGGCGCCCAGGAGCGGGTCACGGACGCGCTGTACGGGCTCGGCTGGGCGGGGGTGAAGAAGCTTCCGGAACCCGTCGCGCGGCGTCTCGGCCGGACCATCGCCGACCAGGTCTGGAAACGGCGCGGCAAGGGCGTGCTCCGCCTCGAGGCCAACCTCGCGCGCGTGGTGCCCGATGCCACGCCGCAGCGGCTCGCCGAGCTCTCCAAGGCGGGCATGCGGTCCTACCTGCGGTACTGGATGGAGTCCTTCCGGCTGCCCGCCTGGAGCAGGCAGCGCATCGAGGACGGGTTCACTCCCAAGGACGTGCACCACCTGACCGAGGGCCTTGCCGCCGGTAAGGGTGTCGTTCTCGCCCTGCCGCACATGGGCAACTACGACCTCGCCGGCGCCTGGGTCACCACCAAGCTGGAGACGCCGTTCACCACCGTCGCCGAGCGGCTGAAGCCTGAGACCCTCTACGACCGGTTCGTCGCCTATCGCGAGGGGCTCGGCATGGAGGTGCTTCCTCATACGGGAGGCTCTGCCTTCGGCACCCTCGCGCGGCGCCTGCGCGCGGGCGGGCTCGTCTGCCTCGTCGCTGACCGCGATCTCTCCACCTCCGGCGTCGAGGTCAAGTTCTTCGGCGAGACGACGCGGATGCCCGCCGGGCCCGCCATGCTCGCTCAGCAGACGGGCGCGTTGCTCCTGCCCGTCACCCTCTGGTACGACTCGTCGTCCGTCATGAGGGGCCGCGTCCATCCGCCCGTCGACGTGCCGGAGACAGGTACGCGGGCCGAGAAGACGTCCGTCATGACACAGGCGCTGGCCGATGCCTTCGCCACGGGGATCGCGGACCATCCGGAGGACTGGCACATGCTGCAACGTCTGTGGCTCGCTGACCTGGAACACTTCGAGGAGCGATCCGCGTGAGGATCGGAATCGTCTGCCCGTACTCGTGGGACGTGCCGGGCGGCGTCCAGTTCCACATCCGCGATCTGGCGGAGCACCTCATCGCCCTCGGGCACGAGGTCTCCGTCCTCGCCCCTGCGGACGACGAGACCCCGCTGCCGCCGTACGTCGTGTCGGCGGGCCGCGCGGTTCCTGTCCCCTACAACGGCTCGGTCGCCCGTCTCAACTTCGGGTTTCTGAGCGCCGCGCGCGTACGTCGCTGGCTGCACGACGGCACGTTCGACGTCATCCACATCCACGAACCGGCCTCGCCCTCGCTCGGGCTGCTCACCTGCTGGGCGGCGCAGGGGCCCATCGTGGCCACCTTCCACACGTCCAACCCGCGTTCGCGGGCCATGATCGCCGCTTATCCGATTCTGCAGCCCGCGCTCGAGAAGATCAGCGCGCGCATCGCGGTCAGCGAGTATGCGCGCCGTACCCTCGTCGAACACCTGGGCGGCGACGCGGTCGTCATCCCCAACGGGGTCGATGTCGACTTCTTCGCGCGGGCCGAGCCCAAGGCCGAGTGGCAGGGGGAGACCATCGGGTTCATCGGCCGGATCGACGAGCCGCGCAAGGGTCTGCCCGTCCTGATGAAGGCGCTGCCGAGGATTCTCGCGGAGCGGCCCGGGACCCGGCTTCTGGTTGCCGGGCGCGGTGACGAGGAAGAGGCCGTCGCCTCCCTGCCAAAGGAGATGCGCTCCCGGGTCGAGTTTCTCGGCATGGTCAGCGACGTCGACAAGGCTCGGCTGCTGCGCAGCGTCGATGTCTACGTCGCTCCCAACACCGGTGGCGAGAGCTTCGGGATCATCCTCGTCGAGGCGATGTCCGCGGGCGCCCCGGTGCTCGCGTCCGACCTCGACGCCTTCGCCCAGGTCCTCGACCAAGGTGCGGCCGGTGAACTCTTCACCAACGAGGACGCGGACGCCCTTGCCGGGGCGGCTCTGCGCCTTCTCGCCGACCCCGCTCGTCGTGCCGCACTCCGCGAGCACGGGAGCAAGCACGTCCGGCGCTTCGACTGGTCGACCGTCGGGGCGGACATCCTCTCGGTCTACGAGACGGTGACCCATGGCGCGGCTTCGGTGGCTGCGGACGAGCGGACGGGGTTGCGGGCGCGGTTCGGGCTGGCCAGGGACTGAGTGCGGGGCCTTTCGAAATCAGCCGGGGGGCGTAGCGCCTTGTGCCCGTAGTGGGGCGGGGCACGCGCCGACGTGGGCGCCTAGAGCGCCGTGCGCCGCCTGGTGGGGCGGGGCCGTGCCGGCGTACCTCCTCGGCCGGATCGGTCTCCCCGCCCCCTGAACGCCGTAGGCGCGTCGTCCTGCGCTGAGTTCCCGCGGAGTCCTGCGGGGGCACCCCGACACGTCCCCTTCCGTTGCGACGCGGGTGCCGGTCCGGTGGGCCGTTCCGGCCAGGCATGGTCGGCCGTCCTGTCGCCGGGCCCCGGGCCGGTAACCTTGCCGCCCGTGACCGCCACCCTGATCTGGATCGCCGTCGGCCTCTTCGCGATCGGGCTCTATCTGAGCTGGACCGCGGGGCGGCTCGACCGGCTGCACGCCCGTATCGACGCGGCGCGGGCCGCGCTGGACGCGCAACTGCTGCGGCGGGCCTCCGTCGCGCAGGAGCTGGCCACCTCCGGAGTCCTGGATCCGGCCGCCTCGATCGTGCTCTACGAGGCGGCGCACGCGGCGCGGCAGGCCGAGGAGGAGCAGCGGGAGGTCGCCGAGAGCGAGCTGAGTCAGGCGCTCAGGGCCGTCTTCGGGGAGGTCGATCAGGTCGAGGCGGTGCGGGAGGCGCCTGGCGGTGAGGCCGCCGCGGAGGAGCTCGCGCAAGCGGTGCGGCGGGTGCCGATGGCCCGGCGTTTCCACAACGACTCCGTCCGCGCGGCGCGGGCGTTGCGTCGGCACCGTGCGGTCCGCTGGTTCCGGCTCGCCGGGCACGCCCCGTTCCCGCTGGCCTTCGAGATGGACGACGAGCCGCCCACGGCTCTCGCCGATCGCGCCGCCGCGTAGCCCGTACGAAAAGAGCCACCGGCTGTTCATTGGCTCTTGCAGTGGACTGGTCCGCGGAGGTTTCCTCGATGACGCAGCAACGCCTTCGTCACCGAATGAGGTCTTCCGTGTCCACCAGCATCCCGCAGCCCGCCGTCCCCACCGAGGCCCCTGCCACCGGCACCGCCCGCGTCAAGCGCGGCATGGCCGAGCAGCTCAAGGGCGGCGTCATCATGGACGTGGTCAACGCCGAGCAGGCGAAGATCGCCGAGGACGCGGGCGCCGTCGCCGTCATGGCCCTGGAGCGGGTCCCCGCCGACATCCGCAAGGACGGCGGCGTGGCCCGGATGTCCGACCCGAACATGATCGAGGAGATCATCGGCGCGGTCTCCATCCCGGTCATGGCCAAGTCCCGGATCGGTCACTTCGTCGAGGCCCAGGTTCTGCAGTCGCTCGGTGTCGACTACATCGACGAGTCCGAGGTGCTCACCCCGGCCGACGAGGTCAACCACAGTGACAAGTTCGCTTTCACGACGCCCTTCGTCTGCGGTGCCACCAATCTTGGTGAGGCCCTGCGTCGTATCGCCGAGGGTGCCGCGATGATCCGGTCCAAGGGCGAGGCCGGTACCGGCAACGTCGTCGAGGCCGTCCGCCACCTGCGCCAGATCAAGAACGAGATCGCTCGCCTGCGCGGCTTCGACAACAACGAGCTGTACGCCGCCGCCAAGGACCTGCGCGCCCCGTACGAGCTGGTCAAGGAGGTCTCCGAGCTGGGGAGGCTGCCGGTGGTCCTGTTCTCCGCCGGTGGTGTCGCCACCCCTGCCGACGCCGCGCTCATGCGCCAGCTCGGCGCCGAGGGCGTGTTCGTCGGCTCCGGCATCTTCAAGTCGGGCGACCCGGCCAAGCGCGCCGCCGCCATCGTGAAGGCCACCACCTTCTACGACGACCCCAAGATCATCGCGGACGCGTCCCGCAACCTCGGCGAGGCCATGGTCGGCATCAACTGCGACACCCTCCCCGAGGGCGAGCGCTACGCGAACCGGGGCTGGTAGATCCTATGAGCGACATGCCCGTCGTCGGCGTCCTGGCTCTCCAGGGCGACGTACAGGAGCACCTCGTCGCCCTGGCCACGGCCGACGCCGTGGCCAGGCCGGTGCGGCGCCCCGAGGAGCTGGCCGAGGTCGAGGGGCTGGTCATCCCTGGAGGGGAGTCCACCACCATCTCCAAGCTGGCCGGGCTGTTCGGCCTCATGGAGCCGCTACGCGCGCGCGTGCGCGCCGGGATGCCCGTCTACGGCACCTGCGCCGGGATGATCATGCTCGCCGACAAGATCCTCGACCCCCGCTCGGGCCAGGAGACCCTCGGCGGCATCGACATGATCGTGCGCCGTAACGCCTTCGGGCGACAGAACGAGTCCTTCGAGGCGGCCGTCGATGTACGGGGTGTCGACGGCGGCCCCGTGGAAGGCGTCTTCATCCGCGCCCCCTGGGTCGAGTCCGTGGGCGCCGCTGTGGAGGTGCTCGCCGAGCACGAGGGACACATCGTCGCCGTACGCCAGGGCGACGCGCTCGCCACGTCCTTCCACCCCGAGCTGACGGGCGACCACCGTCTGCACGGGCTCTTCGTGGAGATGGTGCGGGCGAAGGACGCTTCGGGTTCCTTGTAGGATCGCTGCGTTCGTACTGAGGTTGGTTACGCGAAGGAGACAGGCAGATGTCCGGCCACTCTAAATGGGCTACGACGAAGCACAAGAAGGCCGTGATCGACGCCAAGCGCGGCAAGCTCTTCGCGAAGATGATCAAGAACATCGAGGTCGCGGCCCGCACGGGCGGCGCCGACCCGTCCGGTAACCCGACCCTCTTCGACGCCATCCAGAAGGCCAAGAAGAGCTCGGTCCCGAACAAGAACATCGACTCCGCGGTCAAGCGCGGCGCCGGTCTCGAGGCCGGTGGCGCCGACTACGAGACGATCATGTACGAAGGCTACGGCCCCAACGGTGTCGCGGTGCTCATCGAGTGCCTCACCGACAACCGCAACCGCGCCGCGTCCGACGTCCGCGTCGCCATGACGCGCAACGGCGGCAACATGGCCGACCCGGGCTCCGTGTCGTACCTGTTCAACCGCAAGGGCGTCGTGGTCGTTCCCAAGGCCGGGCTGACCGAGGACGACGTCCTGGGCGCCGTGCTCGACGCGGGCGCCGAGGAAGTCAACGACCTGGGCGAGTCCTTCGAGGTGCTCTCCGAGGCCACCGACCTGGTCGCGGTACGCACCGCTCTGCAGGACGCGGGCATCGACTACGACTCGGCCGACGCCAACTTCGTCCCGACCATGCAGGTCGAGCTGGACGAGGACGGCGCCCGCAAGATCTTCAAGCTGATGGACGCCCTGGAGGACAGCGACGACGTGCAGAACGTCTTCGCCAACTTCGACGTCTCCGACGAGGTCATGAAGAAGGTCGACGCCTAAAGGCGCCCTGAGCACCTCTCACGGCAGTAGCGGCGGGCCGACGGGACACACACCCCGTCGGCCCGCCGCTTTGTCAGTGGCACCCGATAGCCTGCACGAACAGGCGAGTGAAGTGGGGGCTGGGCGTGCGAGTGCTGGGCGTGGACCCGGGGCTTACCCGGTGCGGTGTCGGCGTGGTCGAGGGGGTCGCGGGACGCCCCCTGACGATGCGCGGCGTCGGCGTCGTGCGGACACCGCCCGACGCGGAGCTCGGCCACCGCCTGGTCGCCATCGAGCAGGGCATCGAGCAGTGGATCGAGGAGCACGAACCCGAACTCCTCGCCGTGGAGCGGGTGTTCAGCCAGCACAATGTGCGCACCGTGATGGGCACCGCCCAGGCCAGCGCCGTCGCCATGCTGTGCGCCGCGCGCCGCGGCATCCCCGTCGCCCTGCACACGCCCAGCGAGGTCAAGGCCGCCGTCACCGGCAGCGGGCGCGCCGACAAGGCGCAGGTCGGCGCCATGGTGACCCGGCTCCTGCGGCTCGACGCGCCACCCAAGCCGGCCGACGCCGCCGACGCGCTCGCCCTCGCCATCTGCCACATCTGGCGCGCCCCCGCGCAGAACAGACTCCAGCAAGCCGTGGCCAAGCACGCGGCTCACGCATCCAGAGCACTGAAAGGCCGTACCGCATGATCGCCTTCGTCAGCGGCCCCGTCGCCGCCCTCGCCCCCGACACCGCGGTGGTCGAGGTCGGCGGTGTCGGCATGGCCGTCCAGTGCACGCCGAACACCCTGTCCACGCTCCGCGTCGGCCGGCAGGCCAAGCTCGCCACCTCCCTCGTCGTACGGGAGGACTCGCTCACCCTGTACGGCTTCGCGGACGACGACGAGCGCCGGACGTTCGAGCTGCTCCAGACCGCCAGCGGCGTCGGCCCGCGCCTCGCCCAGGCCATGCTCGCCGTGCACAGCCCCGACGCCCTGCGCCGCGCCGTCTCCACCGGCGACGAGAAGGCGCTCACCGCCGTCCCCGGCATCGGCAAGAAGGGCGCCCAGAAGCTGCTCCTGGAGCTGAAGGACCGGCTCGGCGAGCCCGTCGGCCCCGGCGGCCCCGCCATCGGCACCGCCGTCACCAGCGGCTGGCGCGACCAGCTGCACGCCGCGCTCATCGGCCTCGGCTACGCGACCCGGGAGGCCGACGAGGCGGTCGCCGCGGTCACCCCGCAGGCCGAGGCGTCCGAGACCGCGCCGCAGGTGGGGCAGCTCCTCAAGGCGGCTCTCCAGACCCTGAACCGCACCCGCTGACCCGCTGCCCCTCAACCGCCCGACCGACTCCGAACCGCAACGCGAGGCACACGTAATGAACTGGGACGACCCGACCGACGCGGCGCCGGACCCCGAGCGTCTGGTGGGCTCCGCCGCCGACCGCGAGGACCAGGCCGTCGAGGCGGCCCTGCGCCCCAAGGACCTCGGCGAGTTCATCGGCCAGGAGAAGGTGAGGGTCCAGCTCGACCTGGTGCTGCGCGCCGCACGCGCGCGCGGCGCCACCGCCGACCACGTCCTGCTCTCCGGCGCCCCCGGCCTCGGCAAGACCACCCTCTCCATGATCATCGCAGCGGAGATGGGCGCACCGATCCGCATCACCTCGGGCCCCGCCATCCAGCACGCCGGCGACCTGGCCGCGATCCTCTCCTCCCTCCAGGAGGGCGAGGTCCTTTTCCTCGACGAGATCCACCGCATGTCGCGGCCCGCCGAGGAGATGCTCTACATGGCGATGGAGGACTTCCGCGTCGACGTCATCGTCGGCAAGGGCCCGGGCGCCACCGCCATCCCGCTCGAACTGCCCCCGTTCACGCTCGTCGGCGCCACCACGCGCGCGGGGCTGCTGCCGCCCCCGCTGCGCGACCGCTTCGGCTTCACCGCGCACATGGAGTTCTACGAGCCCGCCGAGCTGGAGCGGGTCATCCACCGCTCCGCGACCCTGCTCGACCTGGAGATCGACGCCGAGGGCGCCGCCGAGATCGCGGGGCGCTCCCGCGGCACCCCGCGCATCGCCAACCGCCTGCTGCGCCGCGTCCGCGACTACGCGCAGGTCAAGGCAGACGGCCACATCACCCGGGACATCGCCGGTGCCGCGCTCGCCGTCTACGAGGTGGACGGCCGCGGCCTCGACCGACTTGACCGCGCCGTCCTGGAGGCGCTGCTCAAGCTGTTCGGCGGCGGACCCGTGGGCCTGTCGACGCTCTCGGTCGCGGTGGGGGAGGAGCGCGAGACGGTCGAGGAGGTCGCCGAGCCCTTCCTCGTACGGGAAGGACTCCTCGCGCGTACGCCCAGGGGCCGCGTCGCCACCCCCGCCGCCTGGGCCCACCTCGGCCTCACCCCGCCCCAGGAGCGAACGGGCGCTTCCGGACAACAGGACCTCTTCGGGTCGTGACGGCGCGCGTACTCGCCGGGGCTGGAACCCCGGTGCCATGCTGAGCGTTGTTCCCACCGTGCGGACTCGCTTAGACTCCGCCGACAGTCGCCTTCACGGCGACGGCACCCCCAAACCCAACAAGGCCGCTCCTGACGCGGTCGCCTGAAGGAAGTTCCCACCCGTGAGTCTCGTGACCCTCCTCCCGTTCATCGTGCTCATCGGGGCCATGTTCCTGATGACCCGCTCCGCCAAGAAGAAGCAGCAGGCGGCCGCGACGATGCGCAATGACATGCAGCCCGGTTCCGGCGTCCGCACGATCGGGGGCATGTACGCCACGGTCAAGGAGGTCAACGAGGACACGGTCCTCCTGGACGCCGGCCCCGGCGTGCACCTCATGTTCGCGAAGAACGCGATCGGCGCGGTGCTCTCCGACGACGAGTACAACCGCATCGTCCACGGTGCGGAAGCCACCGAGGACGACGAGCTGACCGACTCCGCCGTCGTGCCCGACGACGCGTCCTCCCTCACCGGGACCGACGAGCCCGCCGCCGCTGACGACTCGCGCATCGACCTCGGCAAGAAGGACGTGGCCGACGCGGCCGACGAGCCCGCCGCCGAGGCCGGCAAGGCCGCCGACGCCGAGCCGAAGAAGACCGACGGCGAGTCCGACGCGAAGTAGTCACGGCCGGGACCGCGGGGCGACCGCTTGCGTCGCCGCGGTCCCGCCCCGTGCGTGACCCGCGTGGATTCTCGACCATTTCATGGCCGCTCGAGCACGAATCCCCGATGCAGAGCGGATGGAGAGGGAGTACGAGAAGGTGGCCACACCTACAAAGAGCCGAGGGTCAGGGACCCAGAGCAGGCCGGGGCGTGCTCTGAGCCTGATCGTGATCATCATGGTGGCGCTCGTCGGGGGCATGTTCCTCGCCGGTGAGTTCACGCCGCGCCTCGGTATCGACCTCGCGGGCGGCACCAGCATCACGCTGGAGGCCAAGAACGAGCCGGGCCAGCCCAACGCGATCAACAAGACCAACATGGACACCGCGGCGGACATCATCAACCGCCGTGTCAACGGCATGGGTGTCTCCGAGGCCGAGGTCCAGACGCAGGGCAACAACAACATCATCGTCAACATCCCCCGGGGCACGAACCAGAAGCAGGCGCGTGAGCAGGTCGGTACGACCGCTCAGCTCTACTTCCGCCCCGTGCTGACGGTGGCCGCGGGCGCCACGACCGGTGACCCCACGGCGAGCCCGTCCCCGAGCGCCTCGTCGACCGACAAGGCCACGGACAAGGCGACGGACAAGGCGACCGACAAGGCCACGGACAAGGCATCGTCGTCCGCCACGCCGACCCCCACCGCCACCTCGCAGGGCCGCGCCGTCACCGACGCCCTGAAGGCCGACGACGACAAGGCCTCGCCGACGCCGTCCGCGAGCACCTCCGCCTCTGCCGACCCGGCGACCACCGCGCTGCAGAAGAAGTTCACGGACCTCGACTGCACGGACAACGCCGCCCGGACGAAGGTCAACGAGGGCGCCAAGCCGGGCGACACCATCGTCGCCTGCGGCAAGGACTCGGCCGGCCAGTGGGAGAAGTACATCCTCGGCCCGTCCGAGGTGAACGGCAAGGACGTCAAGAAGGCCCAGGCCGTCATCAACCAGCAGTCCGGCGCGTGGGTCGTCAACATGGACTTCACGGGCGGCGGCTCGAAGAAGTTCGCGGCGACGACCAGCAAGCTCAAGGACCAGCAGTCGCCGATGAACCAGTTCGCCATCGTGCTCGACGGCGACGTGGTCTCCGCCCCCAGCGTCAGCTCGACGCTGAGCGCCAACGCCGAGATCTCCGGCAGCTTCACCCAGGAGTCGGCCCAGAACCTGGCCAACGTGCTGTCGTACGGCGCCCTGCCGCTCACCTTCCACGAGCAGAGCGTCACCACGGTGACCGCCGCGCTCGGCGGCGAGCAGCTGCACGCCGGTCTGATCGCGGGCGCCATCGGCCTCGCCCTGGTCGTCATCTACCTGGTGGTCTACTACCGCGGCCTGTCGCTCGTCGCCCTCGCCTCGCTGGTCGCCTCCGGCATCCTCACGTACACACTGATGACGCTCCTCGGCCCGGCCATCGGCTTCGCGCTGAACCTGCCGGCCGTCTGTGGTGCCATCGTCGCGATCGGTATCACCGCGGACTCGTTCATCGTGTTCTTCGAACGCATCCGTGACGAGATCCGCGAGGGCCGCTCCGTGCGGCCCGCCGTCGAGCGCGCCTGGCCGCGCGCCCGGCGCACCATCCTGGTCTCCGACTTCGTGTCGTTCCTCGCGGCCGCGGTGCTCTACATCGTGACCGTCGGCAAGGTGCAGGGCTTCGCGTTCACGCTCGGCCTGACCACCCTGCTCGACGTGGTCGTCGTCTTCCTCTTCACGAAGCCGCTGATGACGCTCCTGGCCCGCAGGAAGTTCTTCTCCAGCGGCCACAAGTGGTCCGGTCTCGACCCGAAGCGGCTCGGCGCCCAGCCGCCGCTGCGCCGGCGCTCGACCCGCCGCACCGCTCCCGCCGCCGGCTCCAGCGACCCGAAGGAGGCGTGAGATGTCGAAGCTCGGCGATCTCGGCGCCAGGCTCTACCGCGGTGAGGTCGGCTACGACTTCATCGGCAAGCGCAAGATCTGGTACGGCGTCTCGATCCTGATCACCATCACGGCGATCGTCGGCCTCGGGGTGCGCGGCCTGAACATGGGTATCGACTTCGAGGGCGGCGCCGTCTTCACGACGCCCAAGACCAGCGTCTCGGCCGCGAAGGCGGAGGAGTACGCGGAGAACGCCTCGGGCCACGACGCGATCGTGCAGGAGCTCGGCACGGGCGGCCTGCGCATCCAGATCGCGGGCGTCGACACGGGCAAGTCGGACGACATCGCGGCCGACCTGTCCAAGGACCTCGGTATCGCCCAGGACAAGATCAACGCCGATCTGGTCGGCCCCAGCTGGGGTGACACGATCGCCAACAAGGCCTGGCAGGGCCTGGCGATCTTCATGGTCCTCGTCGTGATCTATCTGGCGATCGCCTTCGAGTGGCGCATGGCGCTCGCGGCGCTCGTCGCCCTGGTCCACGACATCACCATCACCGTCGGGATCTACGCCCTCGTGGGCTTCGAGGTCACGCCGGGCACGGTGATCGGTCTGCTCACGATCCTCGGTTACTCGCTCTACGACACGGTCGTCGTCTTCGACTCCCTCAAGGAACAGACGAAGGGCATCGAGAAGCAGACCCGCTGGACCTACAGCGAGATCGCCAACCGGTCGATCAACAGCACCCTGGTGCGCTCGATCAACACCACGGTCGTCGCTCTGCTGCCCGTCGCGGGCCTGCTGTTCATCGGCGGCGGCTTCCTCGGCGCCGGCATGCTGAACGACATCTCCCTGTCGCTCTTCGTGGGTCTGGCCGCCGGTGCGTACTCGTCGATCTTCATCGCCACCCCGCTCGTCGCCGACCTCAAGGAGCGCGAGCCGAAGATGAAGGCGCTCAAGAAGCGGGTGCTCGCCAAGCGGGCCGCCTCCGCCGCGAAGGCGGAGACCGCCGCCGCCGCCGTCGTCGGCCACCAGGCGGACGGCGAGCCGGAGGAGGAGCCGGAGGACGCCGCCCCGGCGGGCGCGGGACCGCGCAACCAGCCGTCCCGCAACCGCGGCCGCGGCCGCCCCTCGGGCAAGCGCCGCTGACCCGGACACCGCCGTACGTCACACGGGCGCCAGGAGCCGTCGAGGCCCTGGCGCCCGCGTCGTTCCCGGACAGGTGCGGCTGCTAAGGTTTCGTCCGCGAAAACCCCCTGTAAGAGCTCGCTCATACCCCCTGAGGTGCAGAAATGACCGACATCAAGGACCTGCTCCTCAGCCGTATCCGGGACGTTCCCGACTACCCGGAGCCCGGCGTGATGTTCAAGGACATCACCCCGCTCCTGGCCGACCCCGAGGCCTTCACCGCCCTCACCGACGCGCTCGCCGAGCTGTGCGTACGCCACGGAGCCACCAAGGTCGTCGGCCTGGAGGCGCGCGGCTTCATCCTGGGCGCCCCCGTCGCCGTCCGCGCGGGCCTCGGCTTCATCCCCGTACGCAAGGCGGGCAAGCTTCCCGGAGCGACGCTCTCGCAGTCCTACGACCTGGAGTACGGGTCCGCGGAGATCGAGGTGCACGCCGAGGACCTGGCCGCCGGTGACCGCGTCATGGTCATCGACGACGTCCTCGCCACCGGCGGCACCGCCGAGGCCGCCCTGCACCTGATCCGCCGGGCCGGCGCCCAGGTCGCGGGCGTCGCGGTCCTCATGGAGCTGGGCTTCCTGCCCGGCCGCGCGCGCGTGGAGCCCGCACTGCAGGGCGCCCCGCTGGACGCCCTGCTCACCGTGTAGGCACGCCCCGGCAGGCGGGCCCGGCGGAATCCGGCGCCCGCCTCTGGTGTTTTCCCAGTACACAGGCGTCCCCCTGGCCAAATACGACCTCCGGCCGCCGGATCGATACCATGGACGTTCCGGGACCTGCACGGGGACCCGTCGCGCACGAGGAGCGCCGTTGCCAGACGAGGCCAAGCCACTCACCGCCGCCAAGCCCGACCAGCCCGCAGATCCGGCCGCGGCGCCCTCCGCCACGCCCGCGAAGAACGGGCAGAGCCCCGCGAAGCCCGCGGGCTCCGGGAACGGCAAGGCGGCCGAGCAGCCACGTTCCAGGCCCTCTTCGGAGCACACGCGTGCCACGCCGCCCCCGATCCGCGCCGCCGGGAACCAGCCGGCGGCCCGCTCCGGCTCCTCCAACCGCGTCCGCGCCCGCCTCGCCCGCCTCGGCGTGCAGCGCTCGAACCCGTACAACCCGGTCCTGGAGCCCTTGCTGCGGATAGTGCGCGGCAACGATCCAAAGATCGAGACGTCGACGCTGCGCCAGATCGAGCGCGCCTACCAGGTCGCCGAGCGCTGGCACCGCGGCCAGAAGCGCAAGAGCGGCGACCCGTACATCACGCACCCGCTCGCCGTGACGACGATCCTGGCCGAGCTGGGCATGGACCCGGCGACCCTGATGGCCGGGCTCCTGCACGACACCGTCGAGGACACCGAGTACGGCCTGGACACCCTCCGCCGCGACTTCGGCGACCAGGTCGCCCTCCTCGTCGACGGCGTGACCAAGCTCGACAAGGTCAAGTTCGGTGAGGCCGCGCAGGCCGAGACCGTGCGCAAGATGGTCGTCGCCATGGCCAAGGACCCGCGCGTCCTGGTCATCAAGCTGGCCGACCGCCTGCACAACATGCGCACCATGCGGTACCTCAAGCGCGAGAAGCAGGAGAAGAAGGCGCGCGAGACCCTGGAGATCTACGCGCCGCTCGCCCACCGCCTGGGCATGAACACCATCAAGTGGGAGCTGGAGGACCTCGCCTTCGCGATCCTCTACCCCAAGATGTACGACGAGATCGTCCGGCTCGTGGCCGAGCGCGCGCCCAAGCGCGACGAGTACCTGGCCATAGTCACCGACGAGGTGCAGAGCGACCTGCGCGCGGCCCGCATCAAGGCCACCGTCACCGGCCGCCCGAAGCACTACTACAGCGTCTACCAGAAGATGATCGTCCGCGGCCGTGACTTCGCGGAGATCTACGACCTGGTGGGAATTCGGGTACTTGTCGACACTGTCCGCGACTGCTATGCGGCACTGGGCACCGTCCACGCCCGCTGGAACCCGGTTCCGGGGCGGTTCAAGGACTACATCGCGATGCCCAAGTTCAACATGTACCAGTCGCTGCACACGACGGTCATCGGCCCGAACGGCAAGCCCGTAGAGCTGCAGATCCGTACGTTCGACATGCACCGCCGCGCCGAGTACGGCATCGCCGCGCACTGGAAGTACAAGCAGGAGGCCGTCGCCGGTGCCTCCAAGGTGCGCAGTGACGCGCCCCGCACCACCGGCAAGGACGACCACCTCAACGACATGGCGTGGCTGCGCCAGCTCCTCGACTGGCAGAAGGAGACCGAGGACCCGGGCGAGTTCCTGGAGTCCCTGCGCTTCGACCTGTCGCGCAACGAGGTGTTCGTGTTCACGCCGAAGGGCGACGTCATAGCGCTCCCGGCGGGCGCGACCCCGGTCGACTTCTCGTACGCGGTCCACACCGAGGTCGGCCACCGCACCATAGGAGCGCGGGTCAACGGCCGCCTCGTCCCTCTCGAATCGACCCTGGACAACGGCGACCTGGTGGAGGTCTTCACCTCCAAGGCGGCGGGCGCGGGCCCGTCCCGTGACTGGCTGGGCTTCGTCAAGTCGCCCCGCGCGCGCAACAAGATCCGCGCCTGGTTCTCCAAGGAGCGCCGCGACGAGGCGATCGAGCAGGGAAAGGACGCCATCGCGCGCGCGATGCGCAAGCAGAACCTGCCGATCCAGCGCATCCTGACCGGCGACTCCCTGGTCACGCTCGCGCACGAGATGCGCTACCCCGACATCTCGTCGCTGTACGCGGCGATCGGCGAGGGGCATGTCACGGCTCAGTCCGTCGTGCAGAAGCTCGTCCAGGCGCTCGGTGGCGAGGAGGCGGCCAACGAGGACATCGCCGAGAGCGCACCGCCCTCGCGCGGCCGCTCCAAGCGCCGCTCGAACGCCGATCCGGGCGTGGTGGTCAAGGGCGTCGACGACGTCTGGGTGAAGCTGGCGCGCTGCTGTACGCCCGTGCCCGGCGACCCCGTCATCGGCTTCGTCACACGCGGCAGCGGCGTCTCGGTCCACCGCAGCGACTGCGTCAACGTGGACTCGCTCTCCCGCGAGCCCGAGCGCATCCTCGACGTCGAATGGGCACCGACCCAGTCCTCGGTCTTCCTGGTCGCCATCCAGGTGGAGGCCCTGGACCGCTCGCGCCTCCTGTCCGACGTGACCCGCGTCCTCTCGGACCAGCACGTCAACATCCTGTCGGCGGCGGTCCAGACGTCCCGCGACCGGGTGGCCACCTCGCGCTTCACGTTCGAGATGGGCGACCCGAAGCACTTGGGCCACGTCCTGAAGGCGGTCAGGGGCGTGGAGGGCGTCTACGACGTCTACCGAGTGACCTCGGCCAGGCGGCCGTAACGGTCCGGTCGCGGGCCTGCGGCCGACATTGTCCGGTCTCAGGGGCGCGGGGAACTGCGCGAGGGCGGACCATGACCGTCGGACGCGCGACGCCGGATCAAGGCAGACGCTGAGGCGTACGTGAGAGGGCCCGGGCTGATGAAGCCCGGGCCCTCTCACGTACGGCCAAGAATTCAGCCGCCGAACTCCTGGAGCCCCTTGAGCGCCGAGTCCAGCAGCGCCTGGCGCCCGTCGAGCTCACGCTGCAACTTGTCGGCCTTGGCGTTGTTGCCCTGCGCGCGAGCCTGCTCGATCTGCCCGGAGAGCTTGTCGACAGCGGCCTGGAGCTGACCGGTCAGACCCGCCGCACGCGCGCGTGCCTCCGGGTTCGTCCGGCGCCACTCCGTCTCCTCCGACTCCTGGAGGGCCCGCTCCACGGCGTGCATCCGCCCCTCGACCTTCGGCCGGGCATCGCGCGGTACGTGGCCGATGGCCTCCCAGCGCTCATTGATCGAGCGGAACGCGGCGCGGGCCGACTTCAGGTCGCCGACCGGCAGGAGCTTCTCCGCCTCGGCGGCCAGCTCCTCCTTGAGCTTGAGGTTCTCGCCCTGCTCGGCGTCGCGCTCGGCGAACACCGAGCTGCGCGCCGCGAAGAACACGTCCTGGGCGCCGCGGAAGCGGTTCCACAGGTCGTCCTCGTGCTCGCGCTGGGCCCGGCCCGCCGCCTTCCAGTCCGTCATCAGCTCGCGGTACCGGGCCGCCGTGGCGCCCCAGTCCTGCGAGTTCGACAGCGCCTCGGCCTCGGTGACCAGCTGCTCCTTGGCCTTGCGGGCCTCCTCGCGCTGCGCGTCGAGCGACGCGAAGTGCGCCTTGCGGCGCTTGGAGAACGCCGACCGGGCGTGCGAGAAGCGGTGCCACAGTTCGTCGTCCGACTTGCGGTCGAGACGCGGCAGGCCCTTCCAGATGTCGACCAGGGCGCGCAGCCGCTCGCCGGCCGCCCGCCACTGCTCGGACTGGGCCAGCTGCTCGGCCTCGGTGACCAGCTCCTCCTTGGCGTGCCGCGCCTCGTCGGACTGCTTGGCCTTCTGGACCTTGCGCTCCTCGCGGCGCGCCTCGACCGACTCCACCAGCTTGTCGAGCCGCTTGCCCAGCGAGTCCAGGTCGCCGACCGCGTGCGCGTCCGTGACCTGATCCCGCAGGTGCTCGATCGCGGCGGTGGCGTCCTTGGCCGACAGGTCGGTCGTCTGCACCCGGCGCTCGAGGAGCCCGATCTCGACGACCAGGCCGTCGTACTTGCGCTTGAAGTAGGCCAGCGCCTCGTCAGGAGAGCCTGCCTGCCACGAGCCGACGACTCGCTCACTACCGTCGGCCGAACGCACGTACACGGTCCCCGTCTCGTCGACGCGGCCCCACGGGTCGCTGCTCACAGCGCCTCCTCCACATGATGCCTGCGGAGGTCTCGCGGGCCCCCGGGCATCGTCCACAGTTTCGTCCCCGCCAACATAGGCGACCGGCGGGGCGGCTGTCCGCATCCCGCGCGACCGAACTTTGGCCGCTGGCAGGTCAGGACTTGGTCACGGTCCCCTTGTCGATCACCACGGTCGCGTTCGGCGCGGTGTTGCCGGTGGTCTGGTCGGCCGGCTGCGCACCCGCCTTGGCGATCTTGTCGAGGACCTTCATCCCGGAGTCGGAGATCGTGCCGAACGGGGTGTACGTGGCAGGGAGCTTGCTGTCCTTGTAGACGAGGAAGAACTGGCTGCCGCCGGTGTGCTTCTGCCCGGTGTTCGCCATCGCGACGGTGCCCGCGGGGAACGTGTACAGCTGCGTGCCCTGGGACTTCTCCGCCTTCTTCAGCGAGGCGTCCTTCAGGTTCTCGTCCGGGATCGTGTAGCCGGGGCCGCCCTGGCCGGTGCCGGTCGGGTCGCCGCACTGCAGGACGTAGATGCCCTCGGTGGTCAGGCGGTGGCACTTGGTGTGGTCGAAGAAGCCCTTCTCCGCCAGGTAGTTGAACGAGTTCACCGTGTGCGGGGCGGCCGACGCCTTCAGGTCGATGCCGATGTCGCCGCAGGTCGTCGCGAGCTTCATCGTGTACTTCGCCGACTTGTCGATGGACACCGCCGGCTCCTTCTTCCAGGTCGCCGTCTTCGCCTTGCCCTCGGCGGGCTTCTCGCACGGGTCCGGCGCCTTCGACGGCGACGGGCTCGCGCTCGGCGCGGAGTCCGCGGTCGTCTTCTCGCCGTCGCTCTTGAAGGCTCCGGCGGCGTACGCGCCACCCGTGCCCAGCACGGCCACCGCGAGCACCGCTGCGATCACGGTGTTGCGGGTGCGCGCCTTGCGTCGCGCGGTCTCGCGCCGCTGCTGCTGGCGCAGGAACTTCTCCCGGGCGAGCTGGCGCTGCCGCTGATCCTTGGTGACCACCGGGTGTTCTCCTCGTACGTCTCGTGACCGTGTCTGTCTCGGGCCGGGCCATCGGTTGGTGCCCCGTACCGTATATGGGTTCGCTGTGGAATCGGCAGCGCCGGTAGTCTCTGATCTGCCGCATTCCGTGGTTTCCGCCGACATACGAAGGACGATCGTGCTGATTGCCGGGTTCCCCGCAGGGGCCTGGGGCACCAACTGTTACCTGGTCGCCCCCGCCGCGGGAGAGGAGTGCGTGATCATCGACCCGGGCCACCAGGCGGCCCAGGGCGTCGAGGAAGCGCTCAGGAAGCACCGGCTCAAGCCGGTCGCGGTGGTCCTCACCCACGGCCACATCGACCACGTCGCCTCGGTCGTCCCGGTCTGCGGGGCGCACGACGTCCCCGCGTGGATCCACCCCGCGGACCGCTACATGATGAGCGACCCGGAGGCGGGCATCGGCCGCTCCATCGGCATGCCGCTGATGGGCGAGCTGACCGTGGGGGAGCCCGACGACGTACGGGAGCTGACCGACGGCGCGGCGCTCGAGCTCGCCGGGCTCGAGCTCACCGTCGCGCACGCGCCCGGCCATACCAAGGGGTCGGTGGCGTTCAGGATGCCCGAGACCGCGGAGATCCCTCCGGTGTTCTTCTCGGGCGACCTGCTCTTCGCCGGCTCCGTCGGACGCACCGACCTGCCCGGTGGCTCCATGGACGACATGCTCGAATCGCTGGCCCGCGTGTGCCTGCCGCTCGACGACTCGACCGTGGTCCTCTCCGGGCACGGCTCCCAGACCACCATCGGCCAGGAGCGCGCCACCAACCCGTATCTGCGGCAGGTGGCCGCCGGCCAGGGACCCTCGACCGAGGCTCCCCGACGAGGAATGTGACGAGAAGACCTCCCGTGAGCACCTTTCAGGCCCCCAAGGGCACGTACGACCTGATCCCGCCGGACTCCGCGAAGTACCTCGCGGTGCGCGAGGCGATCTCCGGGCCGCTGCGCAACTCCGGCTACGGCTACATCGAGACGCCCGGCTTTGAGAACGTCGAGCTGTTCGCCCGCGGCGTCGGTGAGTCCACCGACATCGTCACCAAGGAGATGTACGCCTTCGAGACCAAGGGCGGCGACAAGCTCGCCCTGCGCCCCGAGGGCACCGCGTCCGTGCTGCGCGCGGCCCTGGAGGCCAACCTGCACAAGGCGGGCAATTTGCCTGTCAAGCTCTGGTACTCGGGCTCGTACTACCGCTACGAGCGCCCGCAGAAGGGCCGTTACCGCCACTTCTCGCAGGTCGGCGCCGAGGCGATCGGCGCGGAGGACCCGGCGCTCGACGCCGAGCTGATCATCCTGGCCGACCAGGCGTACCGCTCGCTCGGCCTCAGCGGCTTCCGCATCCTGCTGAACTCGCTGGGCGACAAGGAGTGCCGTCCCGTCTACCGGGCCGCCCTCCAGGACTTCCTGCGCGGCCTCGACCTCGACGAGGAGACGCTGCGCCGCGCCGACATCAACCCGCTGCGCGTCCTTGACGACAAGCGGGCCGACGTGCAGAAGCAGCTCGTGGGCGCGCCCTCGCTGCGCGACTACCTGTGCGACGCCTGCAAGGCGTACCACGAGCAGGTGCGTGAGCTGCTGCTCGCCGAGGGCGTCGCCTTCGAGGACGACGAGAAGCTCGTCCGCGGCCTGGACTACTACACCCGTACGACCTTCGAGTTCGTCCACGACGGGCTCGGCTCGCAGTCCGCGGTGGGCGGCGGCGGCCGCTACGACGGACTCTCCGAGATGATCGGCGGCCCGTCGCTGCCGTCCGTCGGCTGGGCGCTCGGCGTGGACCGCACCGTCCTCGCCCTGGAGGCGGAGGGCATCGAGCTGGAACTGCCCGCCACCACCAGCGTCTTCGCGGTGCCGCTCGGGGACGAGGCGCGGCGCGTGCTGTTCACCAAGGTCACCGAGCTCCGCAAGGCGGGCGTCTCGGCGGACTTCTCGTTCGGCGGCAAGGGGCTCAAGGGCGCCATGAAGAACGCCAACCGCTCGGGCGCCCGCTACACGCTCGTCGCCGGTGAGCGGGATCTCACCGAGGGCGTCGTCCAGCTCAAGGACATGGAGTCGGGCGAGCAGAGCGCGGTCGCGGTCGACGAGATCGTGGCCGTGCTCAAGGGCAAGCTCGGCTGAAGCGCATGAGGGCGGGGGCCGGGGGTGCGCCCCGGACCCCGCTCCCGTACCGGCGCTCACAGCCGGTGCTTATGCCGATCGAACGGTGAACAGCGGCGCCCGTACGGCACAATGACCCTGCCCGAGGCCACCCCTCACCTACGGATCGGCGTGATGAGCAAGACGACCAGGACCGCGACAGCAAGCGACAGCGTCTCCCACGACAGCGCCGCCGGGGCCGCCCCGCGCCCGGTCGGCGGCAGCCGCGCCCTCGCGCTGCTCCTGGTGATCACCGGGGCGGCGGGCGTGCTCGCCGCGTGGGTCATCACGCTCGACAAGTTCAAGCTCCTCGAGGACCCGAACTTCACGCCGGGCTGCTCCATCAACCCGGTCATCTCCTGCGGCTCCATCATGAAGAGCGACCAGGCGTCGGTCTTCGGCTTCCCGAACCCGATGCTCGGCCTGGTCACCTACGCCATCGTGATCTGCGTCGGCATGAGCCTGCTCGCCGGGGCCCGCTTCCCGCGCTGGTACTGGCTGACTTTCAACGCGGGCTGCCTCTTCGGTGTCGGCTTCGTCACCTGGCTGCAGTTCCAGTCCCTGTACCGGATCAACGCGCTGTGCCTGTGGTGCTCGCTCGCCTGGGTCGCCACGATCCTGATGTTCTGGTACGTCACGTCGCTCAACATCCGCAACGACTTCCTGCCGGCCCCGCGCTGGCTCAAGTCGTTCTTCACGGACTTCACGTGGGCGCTGCCCGTCGTGCACGTCGGCATCATCGCCGTCCTGATTCTCACGCGCTGGGGCGACAGCCTCTGGGCCTGACGCTCCTCGCCGGGTTGTCAGTGGCGTGACATAGGGTTTTATGTCGTGGAGCCCGACCTGTTCACCGCCGCAGCCGAAGACCGCCAGGAGAAGGACCCGTCCGCGAGCCCCCTGGCCGTCCGGATGCGCCCGCGCACCCTCGACGAGGTCGTCGGCCAGCAGCACCTGCTGAAGCAGGGCTCGCCGCTGCGCCGCCTGGTCGGCGAGGGCGGCTCCGGCCCGGCCGGGGTGTCGTCGGTGATCCTGTGGGGCCCGCCGGGCACCGGCAAGACGACCCTGGCCTACGTCGTCTCCAAGGCCACCAACAAGCGGTTCGTGGAGCTGTCCGCGATCACCGCGGGCGTCAAGGAGGTCCGCGCCGTCATCGAGGGCGCCCGGCGCGCGATGGGCGGCCACGGCAAGGAGACCGTCCTCTTCCTCGACGAGATCCACCGCTTCAGCAAGGCCCAGCAGGACTCGCTGCTGCCCGCCGTGGAGAACCGCTGGGTCACCCTGATCGCGGCGACGACGGAGAACCCGTACTTCTCGGTGATCTCCCCGCTCCTGTCCCGTTCCCTCCTGCTCACGCTGGAACCGCTCACCGACGACGACCTGCGAGGTCTGCTCGCCCGCGCGCTCACCGACGAGCGCGGCCTCGGCGAGGCCCTCGAGCTCGACGAGGACGCCGGGGAACACCTGCTGCGGGTCGCGGGCGGGGACGCGCGCCGCGCGCTGACCGCCCTGGAGGCGGCGGCCGGTGCCGCCCTCGACAAGGGTGAGACGTCGATCACCCTGGAGAGCGTCGAGGAGACGGTCAACCGCGCGGCCGTGAAGTACGACCGCGACGGCGACCAGCACTACGACGTGGCGAGCGCCCTGATCAAGTCGATCCGCGGCTCGGACGTGGACGCGGCCCTGCACTACCTGGCCCGCATGATCGAGGCCGGCGAGGACCCGCGCTTCATCGCCCGCCGCCTCATGATCTCCGCCAGCGAGGACATCGGCCTCGCCGACCCGACGGCGCTGCCCACGGCCGTGGCCGCCGCGCAGGCCGTCGCCATGATCGGCTTCCCCGAGGCCGCCCTCACCCTGAGCCACGCCACCATCGCCCTCGCCCTGGCCCCGAAGTCCAACGCGGCGACGACCGCGATCGGCGCCGCCATGGAGGACGTCCGCAAGGGGCTCGCCGGCCCGGTCCCGCCGCACCTGCGCGACGGCCACTACAAGGGCGCCGCCAAGCTCGGCCACGCGCAGGGCTACGTGTACCCGCACGACGTGCCCGGCGGCATCGCGGCCCAGCAGTACGCCCCGGACGCCATCGCCGGACGGCGCTACTACGAGCCGACGCGGTACGGGGCGGAGGCGCGGTACGCGGACGTGGTGGAGCGGGTCAGGGAGCGGCTGCGCGGCGAGTTGAGCGGATGAGCGATGTGATCCAGTGCTCAGTGATTAAGCGCTCCGTGATCCAGCGCTCCGTGATCCGGTGCTCGGTGATCCGGCCCCGCGCCATCCGGTAGACTTCCCCGAAGTGCTGCGTCCCGCGCCCGGTGTCCCGAAAGGGAGACCGGCACCACCAGAGCGGGGCATGCAGCCGGGTCCCCCACACCGTCAGGCAAGGGGATCCAGGAGCGTCGCGCACCGTCGAAGGTGTCGCGGGCAGCCCACCACCCTCCCGGCTTCCGGGGACAGGTCGGTGGGCCACTCGCGTGCTGCACGTATGTGCCCAGCCCCGGGAGCGGCTGCCTTGCCCGTCCTTGTGACGTGAAGGGTTTCCCGGACTGCGGATGCGACCTCCCCGAACCCTGGTGAAGCCGTATTCGCATCAGAAACATGAGGTGTTTGGTTCATGACGAACCAGTCCCGCCCCAAGGTCAAGAAGTCGCGTGCCCTCGGCATCGCGCTGACCCCGAAGGCCGTCAAGTACTTCGAGGCCCGCCCCTACCCGCCGGGTGAGCACGGCCGCGGCCGCAAGCAGAACTCGGACTACAAGGTCCGTCTGCTCGAGAAGCAGCGTCTGCGCGCGCAGTACGACATCAGCGAGAAGCAGATGGCCCGCGCCTACGACCGCGCCAAGAAGGCCGAGGGCAAGACCGGCGAGGCCCTGGTCATCGAGCTCGAGCGTCGTCTGGACGCCCTGGTCCTTCGTTCGGGCATCGCCCGCACGATCTACCAGGCCCGTCAGATGGTCGTCCACGGCCACATCGAGGTCAACGGTGGCAAGGTCGACAAGCCGTCGTTCCGCGTCCGTCCCGACGACGTCGTGATGGTCCGTGAGCGCAGCCGCGAGAAGCCGCTGTTCCAGGTCGCGCGTGAGGGTGGCTTCGCCGCCGACGGCGAGACCCCGCGTTACCTCCAGGTGAACCTGAAGGCCCTGGCCTTCCGCCTGGACCGTGACCCGAACCGCAAGGAGATCCCCGTGATCTGCGACGAGCAGCTCGTCGTCGAGTACTACGCCCGCTGACCGACCGGCGGACGTAGCTCACCCTGCGTTTCAGCCCGTCGCCTCCCCGTCGTTCACGTACGGGGAGGCGACGGGTTCTCGCTTTTCCAGGACCTTCGCGAGTGCGGGCCGCACCGTCGCCGGGAGCCGCTTGTGCTCTCCCTGGCCGAGCGCGCGGGCCACGGCCTCGTCGTGGCCGAGGCGCTCGCCCGCCCGCGCCAGCTCGTCGAAGCGGACGTCGCCGAGCGCCGCGCGGGCCCGGGTCTCGCACAGCCGGTGCGGCTCGTTGTAGTGGTCCGAGCCGAACAGCGGGAGCCCGACCGACGGCCAGATCCCGCCTGCGGCGCCCTGCAGCACCGCCGCCTCCGCCGCGTCGCCCTCGGCCAGGGTGACCAGCGCGAGCAGCTCCATCGAGAGCACCGTGCCGAGCAGGTCGTGGAACTCGTGGTCGATGGCCAGGCACTCCTCGAGGAGCCGGCGCGCACGTGACAGATCGCTCTTGTGCCACGCCTCGTAGGCCAGGACGTAGAGCGCGTACGACAGAGTCCAGCGCTCGCCGTGGTCCGTGCACACCTGCCGGACGTCCTCGCACAGCGCCACGGCCTGCTCCAGATCGCCCTGGAACGCCAGCGCCATCGCCAGCTCGACCTGGCCCATCAGCACATTGCTGTTCAGCTCGCCGATCTCGCGGTAGCTGGCGAGCGCCGTCCGAAGCAGCTGTTCGGCGCGCGGCAGGTCGTCCGAGATCAGTGCGAGGCAGCCGGTGCGGTGCATCGCGTAGGCGAGCGCCGTGGGGTCACCGCGGAGCTCCGCCTCGTCGTGGCATTCCTGGAGTGCCGCGAGCGCGGGCACGGTGTCGCCCTGGAGGACGGCTACGTAACCGAGCACCCACAGCGCTTTGAGGCGGGACGGGCCGTAGTCCGGGACGTCCTCGCCGTCGACCGGGTCGTCCAGTTCGATGCTGCGGTCCAGCCAGTGCCGGCCCTCCATGAGCCGCCCGCAGCCCGCCCAGTAGAACCAGAGCGTGCTCGCCAGGTACTGGCCCAGATGCGTCTCGCCGGGTTCGGTGAGGCAGAACTCCAGGGCCGCCCGCAGGTTCGGCAGCTCCACGTCGACGCGGGCCGCGACCTCGCTCTGCCGGGGCGAGAACCAGTCCAGTTCGCACCAGGTGGCGAGGCCCAGGTACCAGTCGCGGTGGCGGCGGCGCATCCGGCCCGCGTCGCCGATCTGCTCCAGCCACTCGGCGCCGTAGGCGCGGACGGTGTCGAGCATCCGGTAGCGCACCCCGGCCCGCGACTCCTCGCGGATCACCACGGACTGGGTGAGCAGCTCGTGCAGCGCGTCCAGGACCGTTTCCGCGGGCAGGCCCTCGCCGGAGCAGATGTACTCGGCCGCCTCCAGGTCGAACTGCCCGGCGAAGACGGAGAGCCGCGCCCACAGCAGCCGCTCCTGCGCCGTGCACAGCTCGTGGCTCCAGCCGATCGCGGTGCGCAGCGTCTGGTGGCGGGGCAGCGCGTCCCGGACGCCGCCCGTGAGCAGCCGGAACCGGTCGTCGAGCCGCTCCATCAGCTGCGCGGGGGAGAGCGCCCTGAGCCGCCCGGCCGCCAGCTCCACCGCGAGCGGCAGGCAGTCCAGGCGCAGGCACACCTCCAGGACGTCGGCGCGCTGTCCGTCGTCCAGGGTGAAGCCGGGCAGCAGGGCCCGCGCCCGGTCCGCGAACAGCTCCACCGCGTCCTGCGACGTCAGCGGCGCCAGCGGGAACAGGCGCTCGCCCTCCAGCGACAGCGGCCTGCGGCCCACCGCGAGGACCCGGAGCCCCGGCGCGGCCCGCAGCAGATCCCGTACGAGCGAGGCGCAGGCGTCCACGAGATGTTCGTGGCCGTCGAGGACGAGCAGGAGGCGGCGCTCGGCGAGGTGGTCGACGAGGACGCGGCGCGGCGCCCGGGTGGTGTGGTCGGTGAGGCCGAGCGCCTCGACGAGCGTGTACTCGACCAGGTCGGGGTCGCGGACCGCGGCCAGTTCGACGCGCCACACGCCGTCCTCGCGCAGTCTCGCGGGCGTCCGGGCCGCGACATGCGCGGCGAAGCGGGACTTTCCGACACCGCCCGCGCCGGTCACCGTCACCAGGCGCGCGGCCTCCAAGGTCCCTCGCAGGGCGCCGAGTTCGGCCGCGCGGCCGACGAATCGGTTCATCTCGGGAGGCAGATTGCCGGGGCGCGGAGGCGCGGCGGACAGGTCGTCGGGGCGCGGAAGGCGTCGCATGAGGTACGGAGCGTACCCATCCGTACGCGTTCCGTACAATCGCATCTGCTGAAACGGCCCCGGGCGCCGCCGGAATGCGGTACGGAGTGCGGCGCGGGGCGCGATAGGCTCGGGGGACGACTTTCGATGACGATGACTGTTCGACGACTGATGACGACTGACGACTGACGACTAGGGAGCGGTGCCGAGTGTCCGGTGGAGAGGTGGCCGGGATCCTGGTGGCCGTCTTCTGGGCGATCCTGGTCTCCTTCCTCGCGGTGGCCCTCGCGAGACTGGCCCAGACGCTCAGGGCGACCACCAAGCTGGTCGCGGACGTGACCGACCAGGCCGTCCCGCTGCTCGCCGACGCCTCCACCGCGGTGCGCTCGGCGCAGACCCAGATCGACCGCGTCGACGCCATCGCCTCGGACGTCCAGGAGGTCACGTCGAACGCGTCGGCGCTCTCCTCCACCGTGGCCTCCACCTTCGGCGGTCCGCTCGTGAAGGTGGCCGCGTTCGGATACGGGGTACGCCGGGCCATCGGGGGGCGCACCAAGGACGCCCCCGTCAAGCAGGCCCGCCGCACCGTGATCGTGGGGCGCCCGGTACCCGGGGCGCGCCGTTCCCGGCGGGCCGACCGGAATAAGAGGGACTGACCCGAGCGATGTTCCGTCGTACGTTCTGGTTCACCACGGGCGCCGCCGCCGGTGTGTGGGCCACCACCAAGGTCAACCGCAAGCTCAAGCAGCTGTCGCCGGAGAGCCTCGCCGTCCAGGCGGCCAACAAGGCGGTCGACGCCGGTCACCGGCTCAAGGACTTCGCGCTCGACGTCCGCGCCAACATGGCCGACCGCGAGGCCGAACTCGGCGACGCGCTCGGCCTGACCGGGCCGGCCGCCGACGAACTGCCCGAGCGCCGCTTCACGATCCTCGACAAGCGCGCCGGGGCAGCCCCCAAACACCTAGAGAACACGCACTACACCAACCGGAATGAGGACCACTGATGGAGTCGGCAGAAATCCGTCGCCGCTGGCTGAGCTTCTTCGAGGAGCGTGGCCACAAGGTCGTGCCCTCGGCGTCGCTCATCGCGGACGACCCGACTCTGCTGCTCGTCCCGGCGGGCATGGTCCCCTTCAAGCCGTACTTCCTCGGTGAGGTCAAGCCGCCCGCGCCGCGCGCCACCAGCGTGCAGAAGTGCGTGCGTACGCCGGACATCGAAGAGGTCGGCAAGACGACCCGGCACGGCACCTTCTTCCAGATGTGCGGCAACTTCTCCTTCGGCGACTACTTCAAGGAAGGCGCCATCAAGTACGCCTGGGAGCTGCTCACCACGGACCAGGACAAGGGTGGTTACGGCCTGGAGCCGGAGAAGCTCTGGATCACCGTCTACCTGGACGACGACGAGGCCGAGCGCATCTGGCACGAGGTCGTCGGCGTGCCCAAGGAGCGCATCCAGCGCCTGGGCAAGAAGGACAACTTCTGGTCCATGGGCGTCCCCGGCCCCTGCGGACCCTGCTCCGAGATCAACTACGACCGCGGCCCCGAGTTCGGCGCCGAGGGCGGCCCCGCCGTCAACGACGAGCGGTACGTGGAGATCTGGAACCTGGTCTTCATGCAGTACGAGCGCGGCCCGGGCACCGGCAAGGACGACTTCGAGATCCTCGGCGACCTGCCGTCGCAGAACATCGACACGGGTCTCGGCCTCGAACGTCTCGCCATGATCCTCCAGGGCGTACAGAACATGTACGAGACCGACACCCTGCGCGTCGTCATGGACAAGGCCACCGAGCTGACCGGTGTCCGCTACGGCGACAAGCACGACTCGGACGTCTCGCTGCGCGTGGTCGCCGACCACATCCGCACCTCCGCCATGCTCATCGGCGACGGCGTGACGCCGGGCAACGAGGGCCGTGGCTACGTGCTGCGCCGCATCATGCGCCGCGCCATCCGCAACATGCGCATCCTCGGCGCCACGGGCCCGGTCGTGAACGACCTGATCGGCGTCGTCATCGACACGATGGGTCAGCAGTACCCGGAGCTCGTCACCGACCGCAAGCGCATCGAGACCGTCGCCCTCGCCGAGGAGGCCGCGTTCCTCAAGGCGCTCAAGGGCGGCACGAACATCCTCGACACCGCCGTCTCCGAGACGAAGGCCGCGGGCAGGACGGTCCTCGCCGGTGACCAGGCGTTCCTGCTCCACGACACCTGGGGCTTCCCGATCGACCTCACCCTGGAGATGGCCGCCGAACAGGGCCTCTCCGTGGACGAGGACGGCTTCCGGCGCCTGATGAAGGAGCAGCGCGAGCGCGCCAAGGCCGACGCGCAGGCCAAGAAGACCGGCCACGCCGACATGGGCGCCTACCGCGAGATCGCGGACGCCGCCGGTGCCACGGACTTCATCGGCTACTCCTCGACGAGCGGCGAGTCCACCATCGTCGGCCTGCTGGTGAACGGCGTCTCCTCGCCCGCCGCCACCGAGGGCGACGAGGTCGAGGTCGTCCTCGACCGCACCCCCTTCTACGCCGAGGGCGGCGGCCAGATCGGTGACACCGGCCGCATCAAGCTCGACAGCGGCGCGGTCATCGAGGTCCGCGACTGCCAGAAGCCGGTCCCCGGCGTCTACGTGCACAAGGGCGTCGTGCAGGTCGGCGAGGTGACCGTGGGCGCCTCCGCCCAGGCCGTCATCGACGTGACCCGGCGCCGGGCCATCGCCCGCGCCCACTCCGCCACGCACCTCACCCACCAGGCGCTGCGCGACGCGCTCGGCCCGACGGCCGCCCAGGCCGGTTCGGAGAACCAGCCGGGCCGTTTCCGCTTCGACTTCGGTTCGCCGTCCGCCGTGCCCACGGCCGTGATGACGGACGTCGAGCAGAAGATCAACGAGGTCCTGACCCGCGAGCTCGACGTGCAGGCCGAGGTCATGTCGATCGACGACGCCAAGAAGCAGGGCGCCATCGCCGAGTTCGGCGAGAAGTACGGCGAGCGGGTCCGCGTCGTGACCATCGGCGACTTCTCCAAGGAGCTGTGCGGTGGCACGCACGTGCACAACACGGCCCAGCTCGGCCTGGTCAAGCTGCTCGGCGAGTCGTCGATCGGCTCCGGCGTGCGCCGCATCGAGGCGCTGGTCGGCGTCGACGCGTACAACTTCCTCGCCAAGGAGCACACGGTCGTCGCTCAGCTCCAGGAGCTGGTCAAGGGCCGCAGCGAGGAGCTGCCGGAGAAGATCTCCGCGATGCTCGGCAAGCTGAAGGACGCCGAGAAGGAGATCGAGAAGTTCCGCGCGGAGAAGGTCCTCCAGGCCGCGGGCGGGCTCGCCGACTCCGCCAAGGACGTCCGCGGTGTCGCGCTCGTCACAGGCCAGGTCCCGGACGGCACCTCCGCCGACGACCTGCGCAAGCTGGTCCTCGACGTGCGGGGCCGCATCCAGGGCGGCCGCGCCGTCGTCGTCGCCCTGTTCACCACGGTCAACGGCAAGCCGCTGACGGTCATCGCCACCAACGACGCCGCGCGCGACCGTGGCCTCAAGGCCGGTGACCTGGTCCGCACCGCCGCCAAGACGCTCGGCGGCGGTGGCGGCGGCAAGCCGGACGTCGCCCAGGGCGGCGGGCAGAACGCGGCCGCGATCGGTGACGCCATCGACGCGGTCGAGCGCCTCGTCGCGGAGACGGCCAACTGATGCGCAGAGGCCGCCGGTTGGCGATCGACGTCGGGGACGCCCGGATCGGGGTCGCGTCCTGCGACCCCGACGGGATCCTCGCCACACCCGTCGAGACGGTGCCGGGGCGTGACGTCCCGGCCGCCCACCGGCGGCTGCGCGCGCTCGTCGAGGAGTACGAGCCGATCGAGGTCGTCGTCGGCCTGCCGCGCTCCCTCAAGGGGGGCGAGGGCCCGGCGGCCACCAAGGTCCGCGCCTTCACGGCGGAGCTCGCACGCGGCATCGCACCCATCCCCGTACGACTTGTCGACGAGAGGATGACCACAGTGACCGCGAGCCAGGGGCTGCGCGCCTCGGGCGTGAAGTCCAGGAAAGGCCGCTCTGTCATCGATCAGGCGGCCGCGGTCATCATCCTGCAGCAGGCACTGGAGTCCGAACGGGCGTCAGGAACTGCTCCGGGCGAGGGCGTCGAAGTGGTTGTCTGATCGCGATACGGTAACGTTCCGCGCGAGCGGCGGCGTTCGAACAGCTGCCGCACAGCAGCAAGAGGCGGAACGGTTTCCCTCGTGACCGATCGAACTCAGGATCGGACATGGATTCCCCCGCCTCGCGGCATGTAGGGGATCGATGACTGAGTATGGCCGGGGCCAGGGCTCCGAACCGTGGCACCCCGAGGATCCCCTGTACGGGGACCAGGGGTGGGGGCAGCAGGCCGAACACGGCCAGCCTGCCTACGGCGGCCAGGGCGGTTACGACCCGCAGCAGCCGCAGCAGCAGCCGTACGAAGGCGACTGGGCGACGGGGCAGCACGGACAGCAGGGCCAGCAGTCCGGCTACGGCCAGGACGCCGGGTACCCGCAGCCCCAGGGCTACGGCCACGACGCCGGATACGGCTACCCGCAGGACCAGGGCTACGGGCAGGACCAGGGGTACGGCCAGGACCCCGGCTACGGACAGCAGGCGTACGGCGGGCAGCAACAGCAGGGCGGCTGGGACCCCACCGCCGCGCAGGGCCAGACCCCGTACGTCGCCGACCCGACGGACCCCTACAACACCGGGCGTAGCGCCGCCTTCGCCGGAGAACAGCCCGGCTACCCCGACTACCCCGACACCCCCGGCGCCTACCCCCCGCCCGAACCGCCGGGCCGCCGCCGCGCGCCCGAGGCCGCACCGGAGGAGACGGAGTGGGACGCGGGCCCCGACCAGGGCGAACACGCGTTCTTCAGTGGCGGCGGCGACGAGGACGACGAAGCGGAGAGCCGGGGCGAGCGCCGGGGGCGCGGTGAGAAGAAGCCGAAGAAGCGCCGCAGCGGCTGCGCCTGCCTCGTCCTGACGGTGGTTTTCGCGGCCGGTGTCGGCGGTGTCGGCTACTTCGGCTACCAGTTCTACCAGGACCGTTTCGGCGCGGCCCCGGACTACGCGGGCGAGGGCAACGGCGAGTCGATCAGCGTCGTCATCCCCAAGGGCGCGGGCGGCTACGCCATCGGCCAGGCGCTCAAGGACGCGGGCGTCGTGCGCAGTGTCGACGCCTTCGTCGCCGCTCAGTCGGCCGACCCCAAGGGCCAGACGATCCAGGCCGGCGCCTATCAGCTGCAGAAGGAGATGTCGGCGGCGAGCGCGGTCGACCTGATGCTCAGCCCGCAGGGCCGGGCGAACCTGACGATCCCCGAGGGCACGCGCAACGTCGTCGTCTACGAGAAGATCGACGAGAAGCTCAAGCTGGCCAAGGGCACCACGGCTAAGGTCGCCAAGAGCGACTACAAGAGCCTCGGCCTGCCCGACTGGGCGCTCAACCACTCCGACGTGAAGGACCCGCTCGAAGGTTTCCTCTTCCCGTCGAGCTACGCGGCCGCCAAGGGCATGAAGCCCGAGGAAGTGCTGAAGCAGATGGTCGAGCAGGCCAATGACCGGTACCAGAAGCTGGATCTGGAGGGGAAGGCCGAGAGCCTCGGCCTCGAGAGCCCCTGGCAGGTCCTCACCGTGGCGAGCCTCGTCCAGGCCGAGGGCAAGACCCATGACGACTTCCGCCGCATGGCCGAGGTGGTCTACAACCGCCTCAAGCCGACGAACACGGAGACCAACCAGCTCCTGCAGTTCGACTCGACGTACAACTACCTGAGGAAGCAGAGCAAGATCAATATCGGGACGTCCGAGATCAACAAGGACAAGGACCCGTACAACACCTATACGAACAAGGGCCTGCCGCCGGGACCGATCGACAACCCGGGCGACGAGGCCTTCGCCGCGACACTCAGCCCGACGAAGGACGGCTGGATGTACTTCGTGGCCACGGACGGCATGGAGAAGACGGAGTTCGCGAAGACCCATGCCGAGTTCCAGAAACTCTTGGACAAGTTCAATGCCAGCCAGAACAACTGACCCGCGCAAGGCAGCCGTCCTCGGATCGCCCATCGCCCACTCCCTCTCCCCGCAGCTGCACACCGCCGCGTACGAGGCGCTCGGCCTGGCCGACTGGACGTACGGCCGCTTCGACGTCGACGAGGCGGGGATCGCGGAGTTCTTCGCCGGGCTCGGGCCCGAGTGGGCCGGGCTCTCGCTGACCATGCCGCTCAAGCGGGCCGTCATCCCGTTGCTGGACGGCATCACCGACACGGCGGCGTCCGTCGAGGCCGTGAACACCGTCGTGTTCCACGCCGACGGGCGCAGGACCGGCGACAACACCGACATCCCCGGGCTCGTGGCCGCGCTCCACGAGGCCGGTGTCGACAAGACCGACCGGGCCGCGGTCCTGGGCGCGGGCGCCACCGCGTCCTCCGCGCTCGCCGCGCTCTCCCGGATCTGCTCCGGCGAGGTCGTCGCCTACGTACGCAGTGAGCGGCGGGCGGAGGAGATGCGCGGCTGGGGCGAGCGGCTCGGCGTCGCGGTGCGCACCGCCGACTGGGCCGACGCGGCGGAGGCGTTCGAGGCGCCGCTCGTGATCTCCACGACACCCAAGGGCGGCACCGACCACCTCACGGACCGGCTGCCCGCGCGCGTGGGCACGCTGTTCGACGTGGTCTACGACCCCTGGCCGACACCGCTCGCGGCGGCCTGGGAGCAGCGCGGCGGCGCCGTGCTCAGCGGCCTCGACCTCCTCGTGCACCAGGCGGTCTTCCAGTTCGAGCAGTTCACGGGCGAGACGCGCCCGGTGCTCGCCGCCATGCGCGAGGCGGGCCTGCGCGCCCTCGGCTGACGCGGGTCCGGAGGGCGGACAGGGCGACGGCGCGCCCGCGCGGCATGGGAGGATTCGGGAACACACGGTCGGGCCGGGCCGCGCTCGGTGCCCGCCCTATGAGCCGTAACGCAGAGCGCGAGCATGAGGAGCACCGTTGAGCAGGTTGCGCTGGCTGACCGCGGGGGAGTCGCACGGACCCGCACTTGTCGCGACGCTGGAGGGGCTTCCCGCCGGCGTTCCGATCACCACGGAGATGGTGGCGGACCACCTGGCCAGGCGGCGTCTCGGCTATGGGCGCGGCGCACGCATGAAGTTCGAGCAGGACGAGATCACGTTCCTGGGCGGCGTCCGGCACGGCCTCTCCCTCGGCTCGCCCGTCGCGGTGATGGTCGGCAACACCGAGTGGCCCAAGTGGGAACAGGTCATGGCGGCCGACCCGGTCGACCCCGAGATCCTGGCGGGCCTTGCGCGCAACGCGCCGCTGACCCGGCCCCGCCCCGGCCACGCGGACCTCGCGGGCATGCAGAAGTACGGTTTCGACGAGGCGCGGCCGATCCTGGAGCGGGCCTCCGCGCGCGAGACCGCGGCCCGGGTCGCGCTCGGCGCCATCGCCCGGTCGTTCCTGAAGGAGACGGCCGGGATCGAGATCGTCTCCCACGTCGTCGAGCTGTGCTCGGTGAAGGCGCCGCAGGGCGTGTACCCGACCCCGGCCGACGTGGAGAAGCTGGACGCCGATCCGCTGCGCTGCCTGGACGCCGACGCGTCGAAGGCGATGGTGGCGGAGGTCGACCAGGCCCACAAGGACGGCGACACCCTGGGCGGCGTCGTCGAGGTCCTCGCCTACGGCGTGCCGGTCGGCCTCGGCTCGCACGTGCACTGGGACCGCAAGCTCGACGCCCGCCTCGCCGGTGCGCTCATGGGCATCCAGGCCATCAAGGGCGTCGAGATCGGCGACGGCTTCGACCTCGCGCGCGTGCCGGGCTCGAAGGCGCACGACGAGATCGTGAGGACGGACGAGGGCATCCGCCGCGTCTCCGGGCGCGCGGGCGGCACCGAGGGCGGCCTGTCCACCGGTGAGCTGCTCCGGGTGCGCGCCGCGATGAAGCCCATCGCGACCGTGCCGCGCGCGCTCAAGACCGTGGACGTCGCCACGGGCGAGGCCACACAGGCCCACCACCAGCGCTCCGACGTCTCCGCCGTGCCGGCCGCGGGCATCGTGGCCGAGGCCATGGTCGCCCTCGTCCTCGCGGACGCCGTGGCCGAGAAGTTCGGCGGCGACAGCGTCCCCGAGACGCGGCGCAACGTGACGTCGTACCTCGACAACCTGCAGATCCGGTGAGCGGTCCGACCGTCGTCCTCGTCGGACCGATGGGCGTGGGCAAGTCGACGGTGGGCGCTCTGCTCGCCGAGCGGCTCGGCTCCGTCTTCCGGGACACCGACGACGACATCGTGGCCGCGCAGGGCCGCGCCATCGCCGACATCTTCGTCGACGAGGGCGAGGCGCACTTCCGCGCCCTGGAGAAGGCCGCCGTCGAGACCGCGCTCGCCGAGCACACCGGCGTCCTCGCCCTGGGCGGCGGCGCGATCCTCGACGACTCCACGCGCGCGCTGCTCGCCGGGCACCCCGTCGTCTACCTCTCGATGGACGTCGAGGAGGCGGCCAGGCGGACCGGTCTGAACGTGGCCCGGCCGCTGCTCGCCGTCAACCCGCGCAAGCAGTGGCGCGAGCTGATGGAGGCGCGGCGCCATCTGTACACCGAGGTGGCCGCGGTGGTCGTGGCCACCGACGGCCGTGACCCCGTCGAGGTCGCCGAGGCCGTCCTCGACGCACTGGAGTTGAAGCAGGCATGACTGACGAAGTGACCCGGATCCAGGTCGGCGGCACGGCGGGCACCGACCCGTACGAGGTCCTGATCGGGCGCCAACTCCTGGGCGAACTGGGCTCGTTGATCGGCGACCGGGCCAAGCGGGTCGCCATCGTGCACCCCGAGGCGCTGGCCGAGACCGGCGACGCGCTCCGCGCCGACCTCGCCGAGCAGGGCTTCGAGGCCGTCGCCATCCAGGTGCCCAACGCCGAGGAGGCCAAGACCGCCGAGGTCGCCGCCTACTGCTGGAAGGCGCTCGGGCAGTCCAACTTCACCCGCTCCGACGTCGTCGTCGGGGTCGGCGGCGGCGCCACCACGGACCTCGCCGGGTTCGTCGCGGCGACGTGGCTGCGCGGCGTGCGCTGGATCGCCGTCCCCACCACCGTGCTCGCCATGGTGGACGCGGCCGTCGGCGGCAAGACCGGCATCAACACCGCCGAGGGCAAGAACCTCGTCGGCGCCTTCCACCCGCCGGTCGGCGTCCTCTGCGACCTCGCCGCGCTCGACTCCCTCCCGGTCCACGACTACGTCTCCGGCCTTGCCGAGATCATCAAGGCCGGTTTCATCGCCGACGAGCGGATCCTGGAGCTCATCGAGGAGGACCCGCAGGCGGCGCGCACCCCGGCGGGCCCGCACACCGCCGAGCTGATCGAGCGCTCCATCAAGGTCAAGGCCGAGGTCGTCTCCAGCGACCTCAAGGAGTCGGGCCTGCGCGAGATCCTCAACTACGGGCACACCCTCGGGCACGCCATCGAGAAGAACGAGCGCTACAAGTGGCGCCACGGCGCGGCCGTCGCCGTCGGCATGCACTTCGCCGCCGAGCTCGGCCGTCTCGCCGGGCGCCTGGACGACGCGACCGCCGACCGGCACCGTGCCGTCCTGGAGTCCGTCGGCCTCCCGCTGAGCTACCGCTACGACCAGTGGCCCAAGCTCCTGGAGAACATGAAGGTCGACAAGAAGTCCCGCGGCGACCTGCTGCGCTTCATCGTCCTCGACGGCCTCGGCAAGCCCACCGTCCTGGAGGGCCCGGACCCGGCCGTCCTCCTCGCCGCCTACGGCGAAGTGGCCGAATAGTTCCGCCGGTTGTTCTCAGGGCACGTTGCGACCGCCCCGGCCGTTCACACAACGGCGGCCTGGGACGGTACCTTTCGGTAGCGCCCTGATCGCCGGCGCCCCAATGACGGTTGTACGAGACGGAGTGGCACCGGATGCAGCACGCAGTGGGATCTCCGCTGCCACCGCCCCACCGGCCGGGGCACGGAGCGGCCGGCCCCTGGCCCGCGCCGCAGCAGGCGCAGCAGCACCCCGGCGCGCCCGGGTTCACCGGCGCCCCGCCCCCGCAGGGCCCGCCGCAGGCGGCACAGGCCCCGCACCCGCAGGCCCCGCCGCCGCGCGACACCACGGGCCACGTCCAGCTCCCGCCCGGCGCCCCCGTCGCCGTGCCGAGCCCGCCGCCCGCGCAGGCCCCCGCCGACCCGGCGGCGACCACCCTCGCCGTGCTGCTCATCGGCCCCGCGGGCGCGGGCAAGACCAGCGTCGCCAAGTACTGGGCGGACCGCCGCCGCGTCCCCACGGCCCACATCAGCCTCGACGACGTACGGGAATGGGTGCGCTCGGGGTTCGCCGACCCGCAGACGGGGTGGAACGACAACAGCGAGGCGCAGTACCGTCTCGCCCGCCGCACCTGCGGCTTCGCCGCCCGTAACTTCCTGGCGAACGGGATCTCCTGCGTCCTCGACGACGCCGTCTTCCCCGACCGCCCGGTCGTCGGCCTCGGCGGCTGGAAGCGGCACGTCGGCCCCGGCCTGCTCCCCGTCGTCCTGCTGCCGGGCCTGGAGATCGTCCTGGAGCGCAACGCGCAGCGCAGCGGCAACCGCCGGCTCAGCGACGAAGAGGTCGCGGCGATCCACGGCCGGATGGCGGGCTGGTACGGCTCAGGGCTGCCGATCATCGACAACTCGCAGCTCGACGTGGCGGGCACGGCGCAGGTCCTGGACGAGGTGCTAGCCCGCGCCATCGCGAGCCCGCCGCAGTGGTGAGCCTCCCGCGCCTGTAGAGCCTCCCGCGCCTGTAGGGGCGCCGCCCGTCCGGACGCGCTGAACCGGCCGCCCCGCCCGCCCGCTCGTACGCTCGGCCTCATGGCAGAGGCGTACGCGGCACGACGGGACCGGCTCAGACAGCGCGCTACAGCGGGCGGCAGCGCGTCCGCCCTGGTGTCGCGCCCCGCCAACGTCCGCTATCTCACCGGGGCGGCCCCGCCCGGCGCCGTGCTGCTCGTCGGCCCGGACTCCGGCGGCAGCGGCGACGTCCTGCTCTGCGCGCGGCAGCCCAGCGGGCAGCTCGCCGAGGGCCGGGCCGACGAGCAGCTGCGGGTGCAGATCCTGGGGGCGCCCGGTGGTGACCCGGCCGTCGCCGCCGCCGATGTGGCGCTCGCGCAGGGCGCCGACTCGCTCGCCGTCGAGGAGCACCATCTGACGATGGCCAGGCACCGCGAGATCGGCTCGGTCGCGCCCGGCCTGCTCCTCACCGACCTGCACAAGGCCGTCGAGCAGCTGCGCCTGGTCAAGGACGAGGAGGAGATCTCCTGTCTGCGGATCGCGGCCGAGATCGCCGACCAGGCGCTGGGCGAACTCCTGGAGTCGATCCTCGTCGGCCGCACCGAGCGCCATCTAGCCCTGGAGCTGGAACGCCGGCTTGTCGACCACGGCGCCGACGGCCCCGCCTTCCCGACGAGCGTGGGCACGGGACCCAACTCCGGTCTCGGCGCCCACCGTCCCGGCGACCGCCGCGTCGAGGAAGGCGACTTCCTCTCCGTCTGTCTCGGCGCCACCTACCGCGGCTACCGCTGCGAGGTCGGCCGGACCTTCGTCATCGGGACCTCGCCCGCGGACTGGCAGATCGAGCTGTACGACCTCGTCTTCGCCGCTCAGCGGCAGGGCAGGGAGTCCCTGCTGCCCGGCGCCGAGTGCCGCGAGGTGGACCGGACGGCCCGCCACGTACTGGACGCGGCGGGGCACGGCGCGGCCCTCGCGCAGCTGACGGGACACGGGGTGGGGCTCGAAATCGACGAGGACCCGCAATTGGCCCCCGCCGCCATGGGTAAACTGGACGCTCGTGTGCCGGTCACCGTCGAACCGGGGGTCCACCTCCCGGGCCGGGGCGGTGTCCGGATCGATGACACGCTCGTCGTCCGCCCCGAGGCGGACGGCGGACCCGAGCTACTCACCATCACGACCAAGGAGCTGCTCGCGCTGTAGCCGAAGGCTGCGCGCTGTGCCCCGGGGTCGTCCACGTCAGTCCAGGAGATTCCGCAACCGTGGCTTCCACGAACGACCTCAAGAACGGCCTGGTGCTCAAGCTCGAAGGCGGCCAGCTCTGGTCCGTCGTCGAGTTCCAGCACGTCAAGCCCGGCAAGGGCCCGGCCTTCGTGCGCACCAAGCTCAAGAACGTGCTCTCCGGCAAGGTCGTCGACAAGACGTTCAACGCCGGCGTCAAGGTCGAGACGGCCACGATCGACAAGCGCGACATGCAGTTCTCCTACATGGACGGCGAGTACTTCGTCTTCATGGACATGGAGACCTACGACCAGCTGATGGTCGAGCGCAAGGCTGTCGGCGACGCCGCCAACTTCCTGATCGAGGGCTTCACCGCCTCGGTCGCGCAGCACGAGGGCGAGGTGCTCTTCGTGGAGCTGCCGGCCGCCGTCGAGCTGACCATCAAGGAGACGGAGCCGGGCGTCCAGGGTGACCGCTCCACGGGTGGCACCAAGCCCGCCACGCTGGAGACCGGCCACCAGATCCAGGTCCCGCTCTTCATCACGCAGGGCGAGAAGATCAAGGTCGACACCCGTGACAGCAGCTACCTCGGCCGGGTGAACAGCTAACCGTGGCTGCCCGTAACACGGCCCGTAAGCGCGCCTTCCAGATCCTCTTCGAGGCGGACCAGCGCGGCGACTCCGTCACGACGGTCCTCGCGGACTGGATCCGGCACTCCCGCAGCGACACGCGGCAGCCGCCCGTCAGCGAGTACACGATGGAGCTGGTCGAGGGGTACGCGCAGTACGCGGCCCGGATCGACGAGCTGATCGCCCAGTACTCCGTCGGGTGGACCCTGGACCGGATGCCGGTCGTCGACCGCAACATCGTGCGGATCGGCGCCTACGAGCTGGTCTGGGTCGACGGGACCCCGGACGCCGTGGTGCTCGACGAGGCCGTCTCGCTGGCCAAGGAGTTCTCCACCGACGAGTCCCCGGCGTTCATCAACGGGCTTCTGGGCCGTTTCAAGGACCTGAAGCCCTCGCTCCGCCGCGACCAGGCGTAACCGCCGCGAAGCGCACGTACCACCGCAGGCCCGAAGCAGAACCTGAACAATGTTCTGCTTCGGGCCTGGTGCGTTCCCCGAGGCCTCATTAGGTTCTGGCCATGCCTGAGCCGAGCGTGCCCCTCACATCGACCGACCCGCTCCTGTCGCGCCTCGCCGAGCTGCGCGCGGGCGATCTCCCCGTCCACGGCGGCCGCACCATGGCGTACGTCTACGACTCCGGGCTCGACGGCCTGGAGGAGCTGGCGAACGCCGCGCACGCCGCCTTCGCCGGGGTCAACGGGCTCGACATGACGGCCTTCCCCAGCGTGGTCACGCTGGAGAACGACCTGGTGCGCCGCGCCACGACTCTCCTCGGCGGCGGCGCGGGCACCTTCACCAGCGGCGGCACCGAGAGCTGCCTGCTCGCCGTCCTGACCGCCCGGCAGCACGCCCGCCGGACGCGCGGCGTGCACGAACCCGAGCTGGTCCTGCCCGAGACGGCGCACGCCGCGTTCCACAAGGCCGCCGAGGTGTGCGGGCTGCGGGTGGTGAGCGTGCCGGTCGACCCGGAGACCTTCAGGGTGCGCGCGGCGGACATGGCCGCGGCGGTCACCGACCGCACCGCCCTGGTCGTCGTCTCGGCGCCCTCGTACGCGCACGGCGTCATCGACCCGGTCGCGGAGGTGGCGGCCGAGGCGGAGCGGCGCGGAGTGCTCTGCCACGTGGACGCCTGCATCGGGGGCTGGTACCTGGGACATCTGCGCAGGGTGCCGGACGTGTCGGTGCCTGAGGTCCCGGAGTTCGACCTGCGCGTCCCCGGCGTGACCTCCCTCTCCGTCGACCTGCACAAGTACGCCTACACCGCGAAGGGCGCCTCGCTCCTGCTCTTCCGGGACGCCGGGCTGCGCCGCCATGGCTGGTTCGCGCACGCCTCCTGGCCCGGCTACCCCGTGGTCAACTCCACGCTCCAGGGCACCAAGGCGGCCGGACCGCTCGCCGCGGCCTGGGCCGTGACCGAACGCGTCGGAACCCAGGGTTACACCGCGTTGTCGGCACGCGTGCACAGGGCGACGCTCGCTCTCGCCCGGGGCATCGAAGGAATCGCCGGGCTGAGGCTGCTCGCGCGGCCCGACGCGTCGCTGCTCGCGGTCGCCGCCGACGACCCGGACGTCGACGTGTTCGTGGTCGCCGACGCGATCCGGGGGAGCGGCTGGTACCTCCAGCCGCAGCCCGCCTTCGGGGCGTCGCCGGCCAATCTGCATCTGACGGTGACCGCCGCGGTCGCGGACGAGGAGACCGTACGGTTGCTCCTCGCCGATCTGGAGAAGGCGGTGGCGCGGGCGCGCGCGGCCGGTCCGGTACGGGTGGACCCGGCGATCGCCGAGGCCGCCGCGTCCCTCGACCCGGAAGCGCTCACCCCCGAGGAGGTCGGGGCGGCGCTGACCCTCGCGGGCGTCGGTGCGGACGGGCGGCTCCCCGAGCGGATGGCGCCGGTGCTCGCCGTCCTCCAGGCGCTGCCGCCGAGGCTGAGCGAGCGGCTGCTGCCCGAGGTCATCGGACGGCTCTACGCGCCGTGAGACGCCGTGAGACGCCGTGAGACGCCGTGAGACGCCACGAGGCGCCATGACGCCGTGCGAACGCCTGAGGGGCGGAGCCAGGTGGCTCCGCCCCTCAGGGTGTGACGTTTCTTCGGTTCCTCGGTAAAAGGGGACCCGTCAGGCCTCTTCGTGCGCCACCGCGCGCCGCGCGTCCGCGTCCAGGACGCCCCAGCTGATCAGCTGCTCGGTCAGGACCGAGGGCGACTGGTCGTAGATCACCGCAAGGGTGCGCAGGTCGTCCTGGCGGATCGAGAGCACCTTGCCGTTGTAGTCACCGCGCTGCGACTGGATCGTGGCGGCGTACCGCTGCAGCGGGCCCGCCTTCTCCGGCGGCACGTGGGCAAGGCGCTCGAGGTCCAGGACGAGCTTCGGCGGCGGCTCGGCCGCTCCACCCGGGGTGGTGCCCGGCAGCAGCTCCTGCACCGGAACCCCGTAGAAGTCCGCCAGCTCGGCAAGGCGCTGCACGGTCACGGCGCGGTCGCCGCGCTCGTACGACCCGACCACGACCGCCTTCCAGCGTCCCTGGGACTTCTCCTCGACACCGTGGAGGGAAAGGCCCTGCTGGGTACGGATCGCGCGGAGCTTGGCCCCGAGCTGTTTGGCGTATTCGCTGGACATATAGCTCCCCGGACACTGCATCACTGTGCGGCTGCGCCGCGTGGCTGGTAACTCACTGTGAGGTTACGCAGCGTTACTTGGCCGCGTCAAGCCGAATGGTCCGTACCGACCTTCTCCCAAATCGGGCGATCTCGCACCTTCTGCGCTCCGCCAGGGGGGTGATCGGCGCCGTTCGGGGGCTGGTAGTCTGGATGGCGCAATTCCGACGTCCTTTAAGATCCGTCCCGTGAGGCGGAGAAGGGGGTCCGTTTCTTATGGACACGCAGAATTCCGATGCCCGGTCCGTCCTCGAAGGACCTGACATCGCGCGGGTGCTGACCCGTATCGCCCACGAGATCGTCGAACGCGCCAAGGGTGCCGAGGACGTGGTCCTCCTGGGCATCCCCACGCGAGGCGTCTTCCTCGCCCGCCGTCTGGCCGACAAGCTCCAGGAGATCACCGGCCGCGCCGTTCCCGTCGGCTCCCTCGACATCACGATGTACCGCGACGACCTGCGCATGCACCCGCCGCGCGCGCTCGCCCGCACCGACATCCCCGCTGAGGGGATCGACGGCCGCCTCGTGGTCCTCGTCGACGACGTGCTCTTCTCCGGCCGCACCATCCGCGCCGCCCTAGACGCCCTGAACGACATCGGGCGCCCGCGCGCCGTGCAGCTCGCGGTCCTCGTCGACCGCGGCCACCGCGAACTCCCGATCCGCGCCGACTACGTCGGCAAGAACCTCCCCACGTCGCTGCGGGAGACGGTCAAGGTCCTGCTCGCCGAGGAGGACGGCCGCGACGCCGTGCTGCTCGGTGCCAAGCCGGACACCAAGGCGGCCGAGCAGTAGCACCCCTTTCGCCGTGCGTTTTCCCGTACGGCCCGAAAGGTGTGCCCTCGCGCGCCCGTATGCCCCAAATCTCCTGAACCTCCCTACGGAGCACCCCCGATGATGCGACACCTCATCTCGGCCGCCGACCTCACCCGCGACGACGCCGTCCTCATCCTCGACACCACCGAGGAGATGGTCCGCGTCGCCGACCGGCCCATCAAGAAACTGCCCGCCCTGCGCGGGCGGACCGTCTGCAACCTCTTCTTCGAGGACTCGACCCGGACCCGGATCTCGTTCGAGGCCGCCGAGAAGCGCCTGTCCGCCGACGTCATCAACTTCGCCGCCAAGGGCTCCAGCGTCTCCAAGGGCGAGTCCCTGAAGGACACCGCGCAGACCCTGGAGGCGATGGGCGTCGACGCCGTCGTCATCCGGCACGGCGCCTCCGGCGCCCCGTACCGGCTCGCGACCTCCGGCTGGATCGACGCCCCGGTGATCAACGCGGGCGACGGCACCCACCAGCACCCCACGCAGGCGCTCCTCGACGCCTTCACGATGCGCCGCCGCCTGGTCGGCGCCGACGCCGGGATCGGCCAGGGCCTCGACGGCAAGCGCGTCACGCTCGTCGGCGACGTCCTGCACAGCCGCGTCGCCCGCTCCAACGTCGACCTGCTGCACACGCTCGGCGCCGAGGTCACCCTCGTCGCGCCGCCCACCCTGCTGCCCGTCGGCGTCGAGACCTGGCCGTGCGAGGTCTCGTACGACCTCGACTCCACGCTGCCCAAGTCCGACGCCGTGATGATGCTGCGCGTCCAGCGTGAGCGCATGAACGCCGCGTTCTTCCCGACCGAGCGGGAGTACTCGCGCCGCTACGGCCTCGACGGCGACCGCATGGCGAAGATGCCGGAGCACGCCATCGTCATGCACCCCGGCCCGATGGTCCGCGGCATGGAGATCACCGCCGAGGTCGCGGACTCCGACCGCTGCACCGCCATCGAACAGGTCGCCAACGGCGTCCACACCCGGATGGCCGTCCTCTACCTGCTGCTCGGCGGCAACGAGCCCGCCGTCACCCACTCCCGTACCGAGGAGAAGTAACCACATGAGCAAGATTCTGATCCGCGGTGCGAAGGTGCTGGGCGGCGAGCCGCAGGACGTACTGATCGACGGTTCCGTGATCGCCGCTGTCGGCGGCGGGCTCTCCGCGGACGGCGTCGACGAGGTCGTCGAAGCCGATGGCAAGGTGCTCCTTCCGGGCCTCGTCGACCTCCACACCCACCTGCGCGAGCCCGGCCGCGAGGACTCCGAGACCGTCCTCACCGGCACCCGGGCCGCCGCCTCCGGCGGCTACACCGCCGTCTTCGCCATGGCCAACACCTTCCCCGTAGCCGACACCGCCGGAGTCGTCGAGCAGGTCTACCGGCTCGGCCGGCAGCACGGCTACTGCGACGTGCAGCCCATCGGCGCCGTCACCGTCGGCCTGGAGGGGCAGAAGCTCGCCGAGCTGGGCGCCATGCACGACTCCACCGCCGGTGTCACCGTCTTCTCCGACGACGGCAAGTGCGTCCACGACGCCGTGATCATGCGCCGCGCCCTGGAGTACGTGAAGGCGTTCGGCGGCGTCGTCGCCCAGCACGCGCAGGAGCCCCGCCTCACCGAGGGCGCCCAGATGAACGAGGGCACCGTCTCCGCCGAGCTGGGCCTGGGCGGCTGGCCCGCCGTCGCCGAGGAGTCGATCATCGCCCGCGACGTGCTGCTCGCCGAGCACGTCGGCTCCCGCGTCCACATCTGCCACCTCTCGACCGCCGGGTCCGTGGAGATCGTCCGCTGGGCCAAGTCCCGCGGCATCGACGTGACCGCCGAGGTCACCCCGCACCACCTGCTCCTCACCGACGAGCTGGTGCGCTCGTACAACCCGGTCTACAAGGTCAACCCGCCGCTGCGCACCGAGAAGGACGTCATGGCGCTGCGCGAGGCGCTCGCCGACGGCACGATCGACATCGTCGCCACCGACCACGCCCCGCACCCGCACGAGGACAAGGACTGCGAGTGGGCCGCCGCCGCCATGGGCATGGTCGGCCTGGAGACCGCGCTGAGCGTCGTGCAGCAGACGATGGTCGAGACGGGGCTGCTCGACTGGGCCGGCGTCGCCGACCGGATGTCCGCCAAGCCCGCCGAGATCGGGCAGGCCAAGGGGCATGGACGGCCCGTCTCGGCAGGTGAGCCCGCCAACCTGGTTCTGGTCGACGCCGACTACCGTGGAAGTGTTGACCCCGCGGGCTTCGCCTCCCGCAGCCGCAACACCCCTTACGAGGGCCGTGAGCTGCCGGGGCGCGTCACTCACACCTGGCTGCGGGGCAAGGCCACCCTCGCCGACGGGAAGCTCGCGTGACACCTCTGCACCCCATCCGCCCGCTGGTCCTGGCCGCCGAACAGAAGTCGGCGGACGTGACCGACTGGGCCGACCGGATCGGCTGGATCGTCGGCCTGCTCCTCTTCATCGCCCTCGTCTACTGGCTGATGCGCCAGGGCTGGAAGTGGCGCGGCACGCTGCAAGGCGACGTACCGCCCCTGCCGCAGTCGCCCGGGACGCCGGGTGAGCCGAAAATGAGTTTGAGCGGCCGCTACCACGGCTCCACGACCGCAGGGCAGTGGCTCGACCGCATCGTCGCGCACGGCCTGGGCACCCGCAGCCGCGTCGAGCTGACCCTGACCGACGCCGGACTCGACGTCGTACGCCCCGGAGCGGCCGACTTCTTCGTCCCGGCGGACGCGCTGCGCGAGGCCCGGCTCGACAAGGGCATCGCCGGCAAGGTCCTCACGGAGGGCGGCCTCCTGATCGTCACCTGGGCCCACGGCGACAAGCTGATCGACTCCGGCTTCCGCGCGGACCACGCCGCGGAGCAGGCCGAATGGGTCAGGGCGATCAACGACATGATCAACATGGACGACACGAACGACATGGTCGAGACGACCATCACGACGGAAGGCACCGCACGATGACCACCTCCACAAGGGGAACCAGCAAGGTTCCCGCCGTTCTCGTCCTGGAGGACGGCCGGGTGTTCCGCGGCCGGGCCTACGGGGCCGTGGGGGAGACCTTCGGCGAGGCCGTCTTCTCCACCGGCATGACCGGCTACCAGGAGACCCTCACCGACCCGTCGTACGCCCACCAGATCGTGGTCGCCACCGCCCCGCAGATCGGCAACACGGGCTGGAACGACGAGGACGACGAGTCGGCCCGCATCTGGGTCTCCGGCTACGTCGTGCGCGACCCCGCGCGCGTGCCGTCCAACTGGCGCTCCCGGCGCAGCCTGGACGACGAGCTGACCGCCCAGGGCGTCGTCGGCATCAGCGGGATCGACACCCGCGCCCTCACCCGCCACCTGCGCGAGCGCGGCTCCATGCGCTCCGGCATCTTCTCCGGCGAGACGCCGGCGCCCGACGCCGAGCTGGTCGCCAAGGTGCAGGCGCAGCCGCAGATGAAGGGCGCGAGCCTGTACGAGGAGGTCGCCACCAAGGAGGCCTACGTCGTCCCGGCCGTCGGTGAGAAGAAGTTCACCGTCGCCGCCGTCGACCTCGGCATCAAGGGCATGACCCCGCACCGCATGGCCGAGCGCGGCATCGAGGTGCACGTGCTGCCCGCCACCGCCACCGAGGAGGAGCTGTACGCGGTCGCCCCCGACGGCGTCTTCTTCTCCAACGGGCCCGGCGACCCCTCCACCGCCGAAGGACCGGTCGCGCTGATGCGCGCCGTCCTCGCCCGCAAGACCCCGCTGTTCGGCATCTGCTTCGGCAACCAGATCCTCGGCCGCGCCCTCGGCTTCGGCACGTACAAGCTGAAGTACGGCCACCGCGGCATCAACCAGCCGGTGCAGGACCGCACCACCGGCAAGGTCGAGGTCACCGCGCACAACCACGGCTTCGCCGTGGACGCGCCGCTCGACAAGGTCAGCGAGACCCCCTTCGGTCGCGCCGAGGTCTCCCACGTCTGCCTGAACGACCAGGTCGTCGAAGGTCTCCAGCTGCTCGACCAGCCGGCCTTCTCCGTCCAGTACCACCCGGAGGCGGCGGCCGGACCGCACGACGCCGCCTACCTGTTCGACCGTTTCGTCACCCTGATGGAGGGCCAGCGTGCCTAAGCGCTCCGATATCCAGTCCGTCCTGGTCATCGGCTCCGGCCCGATCGTCATCGGCCAGGCCGCCGAGTTCGACTACTCCGGCACCCAGGCGTGCCGCGTCCTCAAGGCCGAGGGCCTGCGCGTCATTCTCGTCAACTCCAACCCGGCGACGATCATGACCGACCCGGAGATCGCCGACGCCACGTACGTCGAGCCGATCACCCCCGAGTTCGTCGAGAAGATCATCGCCAAGGAGCGCCCCGACGCGCTCCTGCCGACCCTCGGCGGCCAGACCGCGCTCAACACCGCGATCTCCATGCACGACCAGGGCGTTCTCGACAAGTACGGCGTCGAGCTGATCGGCGCCAACGTCGAGGCGATCAACAAGGGCGAGGACCGCGACCTCTTCAAGGGCGTCGTCGAAGAGGTCCGCAAGAAGATCGGGCACGGCGAGTCCGCCCGCTCGGTGATCTGCCACACCATGGACGACGTGCTCCAGGGCGTCGACACCCTCGGCGGCTACCCCGTCGTCGTCCGCCCCTCCTTCACCATGGGCGGCGCCGGTTCCGGCTTCGCGCACGACGAGGAGGAGCTGCGCCGCATCGCGGGCCAGGGCCTGACCCTGTCTCCCACCACCGAGGTGCTCCTGGAGGAGTCCATCCTCGGCTGGAAGGAGTACGAGCTGGAGCTGATGCGCGACAAGAACGACAACGTCGTGGTCGTCTGCTCCATCGAGAACTTCGACCCGATGGGCGTGCACACCGGTGACTCGATCACCGTCGCGCCCGCGATGACGCTCACCGACCGCGAGTACCAGCGCCTTCGTGACATCGGCATCGCGATCATCCGCGAGGTCGGCGTCGACACCGGCGGCTGCAACATCCAGTTCGCGATCAACCCCGAAGACGGCCGCGTCATCGTCATCGAGATGAACCCGCGCGTCTCCCGCTCCTCGGCGCTCGCCTCCAAGGCCACGGGCTTCCCGATCGCGAAGATCGCCGCCAAGCTGGCCGTCGGCTACACGCTCGACGAGATCCCGAACGACATCACCGAGAAGACCCCGGCCTCCTTCGAGCCGACGCTCGACTACGTGGTCGTGAAGGCCCCGCGCTTCGCCTTCGAGAAGTTCCCGAGCGCCGACTCCACCCTCACCACGACCATGAAGTCGGTGGGCGAGGCCATGGCGATCGGCCGCAACTTCACCGAGGCGTTCCAGAAGGCGCTGCGCTCCCTGGAGAAGAAGGGCAGCCAGTTCACCTTCGTCGGCCCGGTCGGCGACAAGAAGGAGCTGCTCGAAGCCTCCGTACGCCCGACCGACGGCCGGATCAACACCGTCATGGAGGCGATCCGGGCCGGCGCCACGCCCGAGGAGATCTTCGACTACACGAAGATCGACCCCTGGTTCGTGGACCAGCTCTTCCTCATCAAGGAGGTCGCCGACGAGCTGGCCGCCGCCGAGCGCCTGGACGCGGAGCTGCTCGCCGAGGCCAAGCGCCACGGCTTCTCCGACCAGCAGATCGGCGAGATCCGCGGCCTGCGCGAGGACGTCGTCCGCGAGGTCCGGCACGCCCTCGGGGTCCGCCCGGTCTACAAGACGGTCGACACCTGCGCCGCCGAGTTCGCCGCGAAGACGCCGTACTTCTACTCCTCCTACGACGAGGAGTCCGAGGTCGCGCCGCGCACCAAGCCCGCGGTGATCATCCTGGGCTCGGGCCCGAACCGCATCGGCCAGGGCATCGAGTTCGACTACTCCTGCGTCCACGCCTCCTTCGCGCTCAGCGACGCGGGCTACGAGACCGTGATGGTCAACTGCAACCCGGAGACCGTCTCCACCGACTACGACACCTCCGACCGCCTGTACTTCGAGCCGCTGACGCTCGAGGACGTCCTGGAGATCGTGCACGCCGAGTCCCTCGCGGGCCCGATCGCGGGCGTCGTCGTCCAGCTCGGCGGCCAGACCCCGCTCGGCCTCGCCCAGGCGCTCAAGGACAACGGCGTCCCCGTCGTCGGCACCCCGCCCGAGGCGATCCACGCCGCCGAGGACCGCGGCGCCTTCGGCCGGGTGCTCGCCGAGGCCGGTCTCCCGGCCCCGAAGCACGGCACCGCCACCACGTTCGCGGAAGCGAAGGCGATCGCCGACGAGATCGGCTACCCGGTCCTCGTCCGCCCGTCCTACGTGCTCGGCGGCCGCGGCATGGAGATCGTCTACGACGAGACCCGCCTGGCCGCGTACATCGAGGAGTCCACCGAGATCAGCCCGAGCCGCCCCGTGCTCGTGGACCGCTTCCTCGACGACGCCATCGAGATCGACGTCGACGCCCTCTACGACGGCGAGGAGCTCTACCTCGGCGGCGTCATGGAACACATCGAGGAGGCCGGCATCCACTCCGGCGACTCGGCGTGCGCCCTGCCCCCGATCACCCTCGGCGGCTTCGACATCAAGCGTCTGCGCGCCTCCACCGAGGGCATCGCCAAGGGCGTCGGCGTGCGCGGCCTGATCAACATCCAGTTCGCGCTGGCCGGGGACATCCTCTACGTCCTGGAGGCCAACCCGCGCGCCTCCCGCACCGTCCCCTTCACCTCGAAGGCGACCGCGGTGCCGCTCGCGAAGGCCGCCGCCCGCATCTCGCTCGGCGCCACCGTCGCCGAGCTGCGCGCCGAGGGCCTGCTGCCGAAGCACGGCGACGGCGGCACGCTGCCGCTCGACGCGCCGATCTCCGTCAAGGAGGCCGTCATGCCCTGGTCGCGCTTCCGCGACATCCAGGGCCGCGGCGTCGACACGGTCCTCGGCCCGGAGATGCGCTCCACCGGCGAGGTCATGGGCATCGACTCCGTCTTCGGCACGGCGTACGCCAAGTCGCAGGCGGGCGCCTACGGGCCGCTGCCCACGAAGGGCCGCGCTTTCATCTCGGTCGCCAACCGCGACAAGCGCTCGATGATCTTCCCGGCGCGCGAGCTGGTCGCCCACGGCTTCGAGCTGCTCGCCACCTCCGGCACCGCCGAGGTCCTCAGGCGCAACGGCCTCAACGCCACGGTCGTGCGCAAGCAGTCCGAGGGCGAGGGCCCGAACGGTGAGAAGACGATCGTCCAGCTGATCCACTCGGGCGACGTCGACCTCATCGTCAACACCCCGTACGGCACCGGCGGCCGCCTCGACGGCTACGAGATCCGCACGGCGGCCGTGGCTCGCTCCGTGCCCTGCCTGACGACGGTCCAGGCGCTCGCCGCCGCCGTCCAGGGCATCGACGCCCTCACCCATGGCGGGGTCGGCGTCCGCTCCTTGCAGGAACACGCGGAACACCTGACCGCGGCCCGCGACTGAGCGCTCCGCTGGAAGTGCCGTGGTAGGTGTGCGGCCGGCTGCGGCGCCGTCGTGGCTGGTCGCGCAGTTCCCCGCGCCCCTTCGGGGCGCTGCTGAACCGGCAACGTACTTCGCCCGACCCGCTTAGCAGCCCTGGAGGGGGACACCGGAAACGGTGTCCCCCTCTTCATGAGGCCGCCCGACTTCTGAGGACCCCGAGGACCCGTCATGTACAAGCTGTTCTTCCACCTCGTCTTCAAGCGCATGGACCCCGAGAAGGCCCACTACGCGGCCTTCCGCTGGATCCGGGGCGCCGCCCGCGTCCCCGTCCTGCGCACGTACGTCGCCGCCGCTCTCGCGCCGCGCTACAAGGAGCTGCGCACCGAGGCCCTCGGCCTGCGGATGCACGGCCCCTTCGGCCTGGCCGCCGGGTTCGACAAGAACGCTGTCGCGATCGACGGCATGGCGATGCTCGGCTTCGACCACGTCGAGATCGGCACCGTCACGGGCGAGCCGCAGCCCGGCAACCCGAAGAAGCGCCTGTTCCGGCTCGTCCAGGACCGCGCGCTGATCAACCGCATGGGCTTCAACAACGAGGGCTCCCTCGCCGTCGCCGCCCGCCTCGCCTCCCGCAACCCGGTCTTCAAGACCACGGTCGGTGTGAACATCGGCAAGACCAAGGTGGTCGACGAGGCCGACGCAGCCTCCGACTACGTGAAGTCGACCGAGCGCCTGGCCGCCTTCGCCGACTACCTCGTCGTCAACGTCTCCTCGCCCAACACCCCGGGCCTGCGCAACCTCCAGGCCACGGAGGCGCTGCGGCCGCTGCTCACCGCCGTGCGCGACGCCGCCGACCGCACCGTGCGCTCGCGCCGCGTCCCGCTCCTGGTGAAGATCGCGCCCGACCTCGCCGACGAGGACGTCGACGCCGTCGCCGACCTGGCCGTGGAGCTCGGCCTGGACGGCATCATCGCCACCAACACCACGATCTCCCGCGAGGGCCTGACCACCAAGGGCAGCGTCGTGGACGAGACCGGCGGCCTGTCCGGCGCGCCGCTCAAGGAGCGCTCCCTGGAGGTCCTGAGGCGCCTCTACGCGCGCGTGGGCGACCGCCTCACCCTGATCGGCGTCGGCGGCGTCGAGAACGCCGAGGACGCCTGGCAGCGCATCCTCGCCGGCGCCACGCTCGTCCAGGGCTACTCGGCCTTCATCTACGAGGGCCCGTTCTACGCCCGCGCCGTCCACAAGGGCCTTGCCGCGCGCCTGAACAACTCCCCGTACGCCACGCTCGCCGACGCGGTGGGCGCCGATGTGAAGAGGAAGGCCGAGGCCGCATGAGTGTGAACGAACCCTTCGGCGCCCGCCTGCGCCGCGCCATGGACGAGCGCGGCCCGCTCTGCGTCGGCATCGACCCGCACGCCGCCCTGCTCTCCTCCTGGGGCCTGAGCGACGACATCGCGGGCCTGGAGAGCTTCACGCGCACGTCGGTCGAGGCGCTGGCCGACACCGTCGCCGTGGTCAAGCCCCAGGCGGCGTTCTTCGAGCGGTTCGGCTCGCGCGGCATCGCCGTCCTGGAGCGCGCCGTCGCCGAGCTGCGCGCGGCGGGCACCCTCGTCGTCATGGACGCCAAGCGCGGCGACATCGGCTCGACCATGGCCGCGTACGCGGAGACCTTCCTGCACAAGGACTCGCCGCTGTTCTCCGACGCGCTGACCGTGTCCCCGTACCTCGGCTACGGCTCGCTGAAGCCCGCCGTCGACCTCGCGCGCGAGTCGGGCGCGGGCCTCTTCGTCCTCGCGCTCACCTCCAACCCGGAGGGCGGCGAGGTGCAGCACGCGGTGCGGGCCGACGGCCGTGATGTCGGCGCGACGATGCTCGCCCACCTCGCCGGGGAGAACGCGGGGGAGAGCCCGCTGGGCTCCTTCGGCGCGGTCGTCGGCGCGACCCTGGGGAACCTCTCCTCGTACGAGCTGGGGATCAACGGTCCGCTCCTCGCCCCCGGCATCGGGGCGCAGGGTGCCACCGCCGCCGATCTGCCGACGGTCTTCGGCGCCGCTGTCCGCAATGTCGTACCGAACGTGAGCCGGGGCGTCCTCAAGGCCGGGCCCTCCGTCGCGGCGCTGCGGGACGCGGCCGTGCGGTTCGCGGACGAGGTGCGTGAGGCGGTCGAAGGCGCCTGATGAGAGGCGCTCCGGGGTGGCACTCCGTGCCGACCTTGCGGCCCGCGTCCGAATCCTGACCGATTTGCGGGTTGTTTTGTCGGAAATGCGCGGCTCGATAGAGGCTGACCAGGACTTTTCGTTCGTTCTCGCTGACTCAGGCGGCCCAGGCCGCTAGTCTCCGACGAGAGGTGTGGGGCGACCAAGTTCCTCACCGGTCCGTATCCGACAGTTTCGACATCCGAGGTGACGTAGGCGTGGCTCTTCCGCCCCTTACCCCTGAACAGCGCGCAGCCGCGCTCGAAAAGGCCGCCGCGGCTCGCCGGGAGCGGGCCGAGGTGAAGAATCGACTCAAGCACTCCGGCGCCTCCCTCCACGAGGTCATCAAGCAGGGCCAGGAGAACGACGTCATCGGCAAGATGAAGGTCTCCGCTCTCCTTGAGTCCCTGCCGGGCGTGGGCAAGGTCCGCGCCAAGCAGATCATGGAGCGTCTCGGGATCTCCGAATCCCGCCGGGTGCGCGGTCTCGGTTCCAACCAGATCGCCTCCCTGGAGCGCGAGTTCGGCAGCACCGGAGCCTGAGGCCATGGGCCGGCCCCCGGGCTGGTCCGGGGCACTCCGGAACAACTGGAATAATCGCTGCATGAGTGAACGTCCGCGGCTGACCGTGCTCTCCGGCCCCTCGGGGGTCGGCAAGAGCACGGTCGTCGCTCATATGCGCAAGGAACACCCCGAGGTCTGGCTCTCGGTGTCGGCGACGACCCGCAAGCCGCGCCCCGGCGAGAAGCACGGAGTCCAGTACTTCTTCGTCACCGACGAGGAGATGGACAAGCTGATCGCCAACGGCGAGCTCCTCGAGTGGGCCGAGTTCGCGGGGAACCGGTACGGCACCCCGCGCGGCGCCGTGCTCGACCGCCTGGAGGCGGGGGAGCCGGTGCTGCTCGAGATCGACCTCCAGGGTGCTCGCCTGGTCAGGGAGTCGATGCCGGAGGCGCAGCTGGTCTTCCTCGCCCCGCCGAGCTGGGAGGAGCTGGTGCGCCGGCTCACCGGGCGCGGCACCGAGGCGCCGGAGGTCATCGAGCGCCGGCTCGAGGCCGCGAAGGTGGAGCTGGCCGCCGAGGCGGAGTTCGACACGACCCTTGTCAATACCTCCGTCGAGGACGTGGCGCGTGAGCTGCTAGCCTTGATGAAAGTTCTTTGATCTTCACCCCAGCCGGGACATCGGTCCCGGCCCCCATCGGAAGGCAGAGCGTGTCCTCTTCCATCACCGCGCCCGAGGGCATCATCAACCCGCCGATTGATGAGCTGCTCGAAGCCACCGACTCGAAGTACAGCCTGGTCATCTACGCCGCCAAGCGCGCGCGTCAGATCAACGCGTACTACTCGCAGCTCGGTGAGGGTCTCCTCGAGTACGTCGGCCCGCTGGTGGACACGCACGTCCACGAGAAGCCGCTCTCGATCGCCCTTCGCGAGATCAACGCGGGTCTGCTGACGTCGGAGGCCATCGAGGGCCCGGCGCAGTAAGTCCGTTCGCTTCACCACAGGCCCGACAGCCCGGCTGTCGGGCCTGTGGTGTGTCATGGAGTCGTACGTTTTCCGAACGCAGGGGAGAACCGGTGTCGTCCAAGCCCAAGGTCGTACTCGGGGTCAGCGGCGGCATCGCCGCCTACAAGGCGTGTGAGCTGCTGCGCCGTCTGACCGAGTCCGGCCACGACGTACGCGTCGTCCCCACCGGCTCCGCGCTGCACTTCGTCGGCGCCGCCACCTGGTCCGCGCTCTCCGGCAACCCGGTCTCCACCGAGGTCTGGGAATCCGTCCACGAGGTGCCGCACGTGCGCATCGGGCAGCACGCGGACCTGGTGATCGTCGCCCCGGCCACCGCCGACATGCTCGCCAAGGCGGCTCACGGCCTCGCCGACGACCTCCTCACCAACACGCTCCTCACGGCCCGCTGTCCGGTCGTCTTCGCGCCCGCCATGCACACCGAGATGTGGGAGCACCCGGCGACGCAGGAGAACGTGGCGACGCTGCGCCGCCGCGGCGCCCTCGTCATCGAGCCCGCTGTCGGCCGTCTGACCGGCGTCGACACCGGCAAGGGCCGCTTTCCCGACCCGGTCGAGATCTTCGAGTACGTACGCCGGGTCCTGGCGCGCGGCGCCGACGCGGCCACCTCCGACCTGGCCGGGAAGCACGTCGTCGTCAGCGCGGGCGGCACCCGCGAACCCCTCGACCCGGTCCGCTTCCTCGGCAACCGCTCCTCGGGCAAGCAGGGCTACGCGCTGGCCCGTACGGCTGCCGCGCGCGGCGCCCGCGTGACTCTTCTCTCCGCGAACGCGACGCTGCCCGACCCGGCGGGCGTCGACGTCGTCCACGTGGGCACGGCCGTGCAACTGCGCGAGGCGGTCCTGAAGGCGGCGGCGGACGCCGACGCGGTGGTCATGGCGGCGGCCGTCGCCGACTTCCGCCCGGAGGTGTACGCCACCGGCAAGATCAAGAAGAAGGACGGCGAGGAGCCCGCCCCGATCGCGCTCGTCCGCAACCCGGACATCCTCGCCGAGGTGTCCGGGACCCGCGCCCGCGCGGGCCAGGTGGTCGTCGGATTCGCCGCCGAGACCGACGACGTCCTCGCCAACGGCCGCGCCAAACTCGCCCGCAAGGGCTGTGACCTGCTCGTCGTCAACGAGGTCGGGGAGCGCAAGACCTTCGGCTCCGAGGAGAACGAGGCCGTCATCCTGGGCGCCGACGGCAGCGAGACGCCGATCCCGTACGGTCCGAAGGAGGCGCTCGCCGACCGGATCTGGGACGAGGTCGTCCTGCGTGTGGTCCGGCGTGTCTGAAAACCCGCCGATTCCGGGCGCCCAGTAGTCTTCCGGAGAAGGTTCATCATGTCGCAGAATGCCGTGTCGCAGGTCACAGCGCTCCCAAGGGGCGAGATTCGTGGTCCGGCGACCGAGCGCGACCGATAAACTGACTTCGGACACCGCCGGGCGCAGCTCCCGGCAGTCCAACAATGATCAGCCAGCAGCCGCTGCAACCACAGGGAGCGTTGTGTCCCGTCGCCTGTTCACCTCGGAGTCCGTTACCGAGGGTCACCCCGACAAGATCGCTGACCAGATCAGCGACACCATTCTCGACGCACTGCTGCGCGAGGACCCGACATCCCGCGTCGCCGTCGAGACGCTGATCACCACCGGCCTGGTGCACGTGGCCGGCGAGGTGACGACCAAGGCGTACGCGCCGATCGCGCAGCTCGTGCGCGACAAGATCCTCGAGATCGGCTACGACTCCTCGAAGAAGGGCTTCGACGGCGCCTCCTGTGGCGTCTCGGTCTCCATCGGCTCGCAGTCCCCCGACATCGCGCAGGGCGTCGACACGGCGTACGAGAAGCGCGTCGAGGGCGATGAGGACGAGCTCGACAAGCAGGGCGCCGGCGACCAGGGCCTGATGTTCGGCTACGCGTGCGACGAGACGCCGGACCTCATGCCGCTCCCGATCCACCTGGCGCACCGTCTGTCGCGCCGCCTGTCCGAGGTCCGCAAGAACGGGACGATCCCGTACCTGCGCCCCGACGGCAAGACCCAGGTCACCATCGAGTACGACGGCGACAAGGCGGTCCGCCTGGACACGGTCGTGGTCTCCTCGCAGCACGCGAGCGACATCGACCTCGACTCGCTGCTCGCCCCCGACATCCGCGAGTTCGTCGTCGAGCCGGAGCTGAAGGCGCTCATCGACGACGGCATCAAGCTGGAGACCGAGGGCTACCGCCTCCTGGTCAACCCGACGGGCCGCTTCGAGATCGGCGGCCCGATGGGCGACGCGGGCCTCACCGGCCGCAAGATCATCATCGACACCTACGGGGGCTACGCCCGCCACGGCGGCGGCGCCTTCTCCGGCAAGGACCCGTCGAAGGTCGACCGCTCCGCCGCGTACGCGATGCGCTGGGTCGCGAAGAACGTGGTGGCCGCCGGGCTCGCCACGCGCTGCGAGGTCCAGGTCGCCTACGCGATCGGCAAGGCGGAGCCGGTCGGTCTCTTCGTGGAGACCTTCGGCACGAACACGATCGACACGGACAAGATCGAGGCCGCGATCTCCGAGGTCTTCGACCTCCGCCCGGCCGCGATCATCCGCGACCTCGACCTGCTCCGTCCGATCTACTCCCAGACGGCCGCCTACGGCCACTTCGGGCGCCCGCTGCCCGACTTCACGTGGGAGAAGACGGACCGCGTGGACGCGCTGCGCAAGGCCGCGGGCGTGTAAGTCCCGGCCCTGCTGGTTCCTGGGGCCCGGTTCTCCTTCGGGAGGGCCGGGCCCCGGTGCTTTTCCCGGACCCCGCGCTGTCGGTGCCCTCTGGTAGGAATACAGCTGTGAGCAGCGAGAACGACACCCCCGAGCAGCCGGAGCAGCTTGCGCTCATCAGGGAGAGCGTGCGCAGGGCGAAGGCGCCGAAGGCGAAGCCGCGCACGTGGCGGGGGGCGGCGCTCGCCAAGGAGTTGCCGGTGGCCCGGGTCCTCGTCGACAAGGGCGTGCTCCACCTCGACCGGTACTTCGAGTACGCGGTGCCGGAGGAGTTGGACGCGGTCGCACAGCCGGGCGTGCGGGTACGGGTGCGGTTCGGGGCCGGGTCGAAGAACGTGCGGGACGGGCGGCGCGAGGGCGGCGGCCTCATCGACGGGTTCCTGATCGAGCGGGTCGCCGAGGCCGAGTACCAGGGGCCGCTCGCCGCGCTCGCCCAGGTCCTCTCGCCCGAACCCGTGCTCGACGCCGCGCTGTTGGGGCTCACGCGGGCCGTCGCCGACCGGTACGCGGGCAGCCTCGCGGACGTGCTGCAACTGGCGGTGCCGCCCCGGCACGGCAAGGCGGAGGCGCGGGAGTTCCCGGCGCCGCCACCCGCTCCGCCCGCGCCCGAGCCGGGTTCGTGGGAGCGGTACGAGCGCGGGGCCGATCTCGTCGCGTCCCTGGCCGCCGGGGGTTCGCCGCGCGCCGTGTGGACCGCGCTGCCCGGACCCGAGTGGGCCGGGGAGATCGCCCGCGCCGTGCAGGCGACGCTCGCCTCGGGGCGCGGGGCGCTCGTGGTCGTGCCGACCGTACGGCTCGCCGCGCGGGTCGACGCCGCGCTGCGGGAGGCGCTGGGCGAGGGGCAGCACGCGCTGCTCACCGCCGACGCGGGGCAGCAGCGGCGCTACTCCGAGTGGCTCGCCGTGCGGCGGGGCGCCGTGCGGGCCGTGGTGGGGACGCGGGCCGCCATGTTCGCCCCCGTACGGAACCTCGGGCTCGTGGTGGTGTGGGACGACGGGGACGCGCACCACAGCGACGACCGCGCGCCGTTCCCGCATGTGCGCGAGGTCCTGGAGCTGCGGGCCACGCGCGACAAGTGCGCGTTTTTGCTGGGGAGTTGGAGCTGCACCGTCGAGGCGGCTCAGCTGGTGCGCAGTGGATGGGCCGCTGCCGTGGCCTCGCCCAGGGAGGCGGTGCGGCGGGTCGCTCCGCTCGTACGGACCGTCGGTGATCTGGACGTCGCGCGGGACGAGGCGGCGCGGGCCGCCCGGTTGCCCAGCCTCGCCTGGGACGTCGCGCGGGCCGCCCTGCGCGACGGCCCGGTCCTCGTGCAGGTGCCCCGGCGCGGTTACGTGCCGCGCCTCGCCTGCCAGCGGTGCCGTGAGCCCGCCCGGTGCCGGCACTGCGCGGGACCGTTGGAGGCGCGGGCGGCCACCGGCGTCCTGGCCTGCGGCTGGTGCGGCCGGGAGGAGGCGGACTGGCGCTGCGCGGAGTGCGGCGGGACCCGGCTGCGGGCCCAGGTCGTCGGGGCGCGGCGCACGGCCGAGGAGCTGGGCCGGGCCTTCTCGACGGTGCCGGTGCGGACGTCGGGGCGCGAGCAGGTGCTCGACACGGTGTCGGCGGCGCCCGCGCTGGTGGTGAGCACACCAGGGGCCGAGCCCGTCGCCGAGGGCGGCTACGCGGCCGCGCTGCTCCTCGACGGGTGGGCCATGCTCGGGCGGCCCGACCTGCGGGCGGGGGAGGACGCGCTGCGCCGCTGGATCGCCGCCGCCGCCCTTGTCCGGCCGCAGGAGGCGGGCGGCACCGTCGTCATCTTGGCCGAGCCGACGCTGCGCCCCGTACAGGCGCTGGTCCGCTGGGATCCGGCGGGGCACGCGGTGCGCGAGCTGGCGGACCGGGCCGAGCTCGGCTTCCCGCCGGTCTCCCGGATGGCGGCGGTGACCGGGGCGCCGGACGCGCTCACCGACTTCCTCGGCGCGGTCGAGCTGCCCGCGGACGCGGAGGTGCTGGGGCCTGTCCCGCTGCCCCCCGCTCGGCGTACGGGGACGGCGCCGCCGGAGGAGCCGGGCGAACGGTTCCTGGTCCGTGTCCCGCCGGGCAGCGGCGCCGCTCTGGCCCGCGCCCTGAAGCAGGCGCAGGCGGCGCGCATGGCGCGGGGCGGGACGGATCCGGTGCGGGTGCGGGTGGACCCGCCCGACATCGGGTGACGGTGGGCGCTGAGCGCTCCGCTGGAAGTGCCGCGACAGGCGTTCGGCCGACTGCGGCGCCGTCGTGGCCGGTCGCGCAGTTCCCCGCGCCTCTACGGGGCGCTGCTGAAGCGCGACGTACTTCGCCCGGCCCGCTTGGAGCCCTCCCGTACCCCAACATGCCGCTGCCTCCCCGCCCGCGGGCGAGGAGGCAGCAAAGAGCGCGCGGCTTCAACCGTTGCGAGGGCCGGGGAAGGCGTTGGGCCGGGCTTCGTCGCGCAGGCCCTGGCTGCTCGCGGTCGGCTGGGTCGGCATGGCGCGGGCGGCCGGTACCGACGGCAGTGGGCCCGCCGTCAGCGGCAGGGCGGGGCGCTGGGGCGTGGGCGTGTCCCCGGCGCGCTCGGCGTCGGCCGCCGCCTGGGCGACCGCCCTGCGGGCCCCGTAGCGGCGGTGGACCGCCTGCTTGGTGACGCCGAGGGCGGAGCCCACGGCGTCCCAGGAGAAACCCAGCGAACGGTCGAAGTCCACGGCGGCGGTCACCAGGGTCTCGACACTGTCCCGCAGCTCCTGGGCGAGGCGGACGGTGGGTGCGGGCGCCCGCCCGTAGACGACGAAGCCGGCGGCGGGGCCGGAGCGGCGCGGCCGGTAGACGTTGCCGAGCTGCGCGGTGAGGGTGCGCAGTGCGTCCACCTGCCGGCGGACCCGCTCGATGTCCCGCACCAGCAGGTGCAGGCTGGCCCGTGCCTGGGCGTCGTGGGTTACGTGGTCGGCCATGTACAAGCCTCTCGAACCGGCGATGAGAACGGTCGGGCCGCGCACGCAGCAAGCGACAGCTTCCGCTGACGTCGGAGTGAGCTGAGTGAGCACGACCCCTGGTCTGGTCAACTCTTTCTTGACCAACGCGCCATCCAGTGAGGGGTCACGCTGTTGCGGTGTATCCATTCCCGTGCGGGGCGCGTGTTCCGGCGCGCGCCCCATAGACTGGTGCGCTGCCCGTGACCCTGCCCCGAGAGGCCGTTAGCCACCGATGAAGCTCGTCTTCGCCGGCACCCCCGAGGTCGCCGTTCCCGCTCTGGACGCACTGATCGCCGCAGGCCGGCACGAGGTCGCCGCCGTCGTCACCCGGCCCGACGCCCCCGCGGGGCGCGGCCGCCGCCTCGTCGCGAGCCCGGTCGCCGAGCGGGCCGAGGAGGCCGGCATCGAGGTGCTCAAGCCGCACCGGCCGCGCGACGAGGACTTCCTCGCCCGGCTGCGCGAGATCGCCCCGGACTGCTGCCCGGTCGTCGCCTACGGCGCGCTGCTGCCGAAGGCCGCCCTCGACGTGCCCGCCCACGGCTGGGTGAACCTGCACTTCTCCTTGTTGCCCGCCTGGCGCGGCGCGGCGCCCGTGCAGCACGCCGTCATGGCGGGCGACGAGATCACCGGAGCCTCCACCTTCCTCATCGAGGAGGGCCTCGACTCCGGGCCGGTGTACGGCACGGTGACCGAGCGGGTCAGGCCCACGGACACCAGCGGCGACCTGCTGACCCGGCTCGCCTTCGCGGGCTCCGGGCTGCTCGCCGCGACGATGGACGGCATCGAGGACGGAGCTCTCAAGGCCGTGCCGCAGCCCGCCGACGGTGTCTCCCTCGCCCCGAAGATCACCGTCGAGGACGCCCGGATCGACTGGGCCGCGCCCGCGCTCCGCGTCGACCGGGTGGTGCGCGGCTGCACGCCCGCGCCCGGCGCCTGGACCGAGTTCCGCGGCGAGCGCCTGAAGGTGCGCACGGCCGTGCTCGCCCCCGACCGCACCGACCTGGCCCCGGGCGAGCTGGGCGTCGGCAAGAAGAACCTGTACGTGGGCACCGGCTCGGGCGCCGTCGAGCTGCTCTGGGTGCAGGCCCAGGGCAAGAAGCCGATGGCCGCCGCCGACTGGGCGCGCGGGGTGCGCATCACGTCGGGCGAACAGCTGGGCTGAGCCCATGCCCGGGCACCCCCGGCCTGCACGTACGCTGGGAGGGTTCATCTCGGCGTACGTGCACCTCGTACGCCCGTAAGACCTCTGCGTACTCCTTGTACGACCCCACCAGCGGAGCACTTTTGAGCGACCAGCCGACCCCGTCGAACCGCCGTCCCCAGAAGCCCGGCAGGTCCGGTAAGCCCGGCAAGCCGCACCGCCGCCCGCGGAAGGACCCCGTGCGCATCCTCGCGTTCGAGGCGCTGCGCGCGGTCGACGAGCGGGACGCCTACGCGAACCTCGTGCTGCCGCCGCTGCTGCGCAAGGCCCGTGAGAAGGGTGCGAAGGAGGGGGGCGAGAAGTTCGACGGCCGGGACGCCGCGCTCGCCACCGAGCTGGTCTACGGGACGCTGCGCCGCCAGGGCACGTACGACGCGATCGTGGCGGCCTGCATCGACCGGCCGCTGCGCGAGGTCGACCCGCCCGTGCTCGACGTGCTGAACATGGGCGTGCACCAGCTGCTCGGTACGCGGATCCCCACCCATGCGGCGGTCTCCGCCTCCGTGGAGCTGGCCCGGGTCGTGCTCGGCGACGGCCGCGCCAAGTTCGTCAACGCCGTGCTGCGCAAGGTCTCGCAGCACGATCTCGGCACCTGGCTCGACAAGGTCGCGCCGCCCTATGACGAGGACCCCGAGGAACACCTCTCCGTGGTGCATTCGCATCCGCGATGGATCGTCTCCGCGCTGTGGGACTCGCTCGGCGGCGGTCGCGCCGGTATCGAGGACCTCCTTGAGGCGGACAACGAGCGGCCCGAGGTGACGCTCGTGGCGCGCCCCGGGCGGACCACCGCCGACGCCGTCCTCGACGAGGTGGGCGAGGAGTCCGGGCTTCCGGGCCGCTGGTCCCCGTACGCCGTGCGGCTCACCGAGGGCGGGGAGCCGGGCGCGCTCGACGTCGTGCGGACGGGCCTGGCCGGGGTGCAGGACGAGGGGAGTCAGCTCGTCGCCCTCGCACTCGCGAACGCACCCGTGGAGGGCCGGGACGAGAAGTGGCTGGACGGCTGCGCGGGCCCCGGCGGCAAGGCCGCGATGCTGGCCGGGCTCGCCGCCGGGCGCGGGGCGACGCTGCTCGCCGCCGAGAAGCAGCCGCACCGCGCGGGGCTCGTCGCGAAGGCGCTGGCCGGGAACCCGGGGCCGTACCAGGTGATCGCCGCCGACGGTACGAGGCCGCCGTGGGGGCCGGGCACCTTCGACCGGGTCCTGGTGGACGTGCCCTGCACGGGCCTCGGCGCCCTGCGCAGGCGGCCCGAGGCGCGCTGGCGGCGCCGCCCGCAGGACCTGGAGGGGTTCGCCCCGCTCCAGCGCTCCTTGTTGCGCATGGCGCTCGAATCCGTGCGCGTCGGCGGTGTCGTCGGCTACGCGACCTGCTCGCCGCACATGGCGGAGACACGGGCCGTCGTCGATGACGTCCTCAAGTCCGTCGGCGGTGCCGAACTCATCGACGCGCGGCCCCTGCTTGAGGGCGTACCGGCCATCGGCGACGGGCCTGACGTGCAGTTGTGGCCGCACCTGCACGGCACCGACGCGATGTACCTAGCGCTGATCCGGCGCACCGCCTGACGTCTCCGACGTCTCCGACGTCTTCGCCAGGGCGCTGGGCCACCACACGCGTGGCCCCACGTCCAGCAACAGCGCCGTCACCAGGACCGAGCGGACGATGAAGGTGTCCAGGAGGACGCCGAGAGCGACCGCGAAGCCGATCTCGGCGAAGGCGACCATCGGCAGCGTGCCGAGGGCGAGGAACGTGCCGGCCAGGACCAGGCCCGCCGAGGTGATCACCGCGCCGGTCGCGGACAGGCCGGTGACGACGCCGGGCCGGGTGCCCTGGCGGGCGGCCTCCTCGCGGATGCGGGTGGTCAGGAAGATGTTGTAGTCGATGCCGAGCGCCACCAGGAACACGAAGACGAACAGCGGGAAGTCCGTCGACTCGCCTGCGTAGTCGAACAGGTGGCGGAAGGCGAGCGCGCTCACGCCGAGCGCCGCGGCGAACGACAGGACGACCGTCCCGATCAGGAGCAGCGGCGCGATCACGGCGCGCAGCAGCAGCCCGAGGATCAGCAGCACGACCACCAGGACCAGCGGGATCACGAGCTTGTTGTCGTGGGCGGTCGCGCGGTCCATGTCGAGCAGGGTCGCCGAGCCGCCGCCCACCTCGGCGTCCGCGTCCGGCACCTGCCGCACGGCGTCGCGGACCCGCTGCACGGTGTCCCGGGCCGCCTGGCTGTCGGACGGGTCGGTGGTCGTCGCCTCGAACAGGACCCGGCCGTCGTGTTCGCGGGCGGTGTTAGGCGGCACCGTGATGCTGCGCGCCACGACGCCGTCCGTACGGGCGACCGCGAGCCGCACCCGCGCGTTCTGCTCGCTGTTCGCGACGACGACGAGCGGATCACCGGCGCCGGCCGGGAAGTACTTCTCCGAAATCTTCTGACCCTTGATCGAGTCCGGCTCGCCGGTGAACGAGTCGGCGTTGCTGATGCCCTCCGCCCGCAGTTGCAGCAGGCCCAGGGAGAGGACGGCCAGGGCGATCGCGGTCGCCGACCACACCAGACGCGGCCGGTGCGAGATGCGGCGGCCGATCCGCGACCAGACGCCGCGCTCGGTGGGTTCCGCGGAGCCCAGGTGCGGGACGACCGGCCAGAACAGCCAGCGCCCGAAGACGACGAGGAGGGCCGGGAACAGCGTCAGCATGGCGAGCAGGGCGACGGCGACGCCGATCGCGGCGACCGGGCCGAGGCCGCGCGTGGAGTTCATGTCGGCGGTGAGCAGCATCAGCATGCTGCACACGACGGTCGCGCCGGAGGCGAGGACCGCCGGGCCCGCCCGGTGCAGGGCGAGCGCCATCGCCTCGTGCCGGTCCTCGTGGCGGCGCAGCTCCTCCCGGTACCGGGCGACCAGGAGCAGCGCGTAGTCCGTCCCCGCGCCGAACACGAGAACGGTGAGGATGCCCGCGCTCTGCCCGTTCACGGTCAGCCCCGCGTGCGTGGCGAGGAGGTAGATCAGCGCCTGCGCGGTGAACAGGGCCGCCACCACGCTCACCACCGGCACGAGCAGCAACGTGGGGCTGCGGTAGGTGAACAGCAGGATGACGATGACGATGCCGAGCGCGGAGAGCAGCAGCGTCGAGTCGATGCCCTCGAAGGCTTCCGAGAAGTCCGCCGAGGTGCCGCCCGGGCCCGCGACGTGGATGGTGAGGCCGCCCACCGACTCGCCGGTCCGGTCCCGAACGGAGTCGACCGCGGGCCCGATCCGCTCCCAGCCCTTCTCGTCCATCGCCACCGGGACGGCGATCTGCGCCGCGGACGGCCCGATCCGCTTGTCGTAGACGGGCCCGGCGGTCTGGACGCCGCGCAGTCCGTGATCGCTGAGCTCCCTGATCTGCCGGGCGTCGGCCGCGATGCGGGCCCGGTCCGCCGCGGTGAGGCCGCCCTCGCGCGCGTAGACGACGATCGCGGGGATGGACTCCGGCCTGAAGTCCTTGGAGAGGTCGAGCACCTGGGTCGACTCGGCCGATCCCGGCAGCCAGGACTGGGCGTCGTTGTCCTGCGCGTCGGTGAGCTTCTGCGCCAGCGGCGCCACCCCGACCAGGACCACCAGCCACAACAAGACCATCAGCCACTTGCTGCGCCGCCCGCACACCAGCCAGGCGACTCCGCGTCGTGGTACAGGCTTCTCGGTTCGGGCATCGGTCTGTACGTCCGCCATGGCGCGCCCCCCGCTGCGTCGTGCGCGGTGCTCCTGATTCGCCCTTCCTGGGCGGCCCACCATGGCACGGGAGGGCACGGCTCGGCATCGGTTCGGCGCACTGGTCCAGACCGAGGCGGATGCGGAGCCCGGTCCATGGGAGGCTGGGGGTATGGCTCAGATCAACCCCAGCATCCTGTCCGCGGACTTCGCGCGCCTCGCCGACGAGGCAAAGGCCGTCGAGGGCGCCGACTGGCTCCATGTCGATGTCATGGACAACCACTTCGTCCCCAACCTCACGCTCGGGGTGCCGGTCGTAGAGTCGTTGGCGCGGGCGACGGACACGCCGCTGGACTGCCATCTGATGATCGAGAACCCCGATCAGTGGGCTCCCCAGTACGTCGAAGCGGGTGCGGGTTCCGTCACCTTCCACGCGGAGGCGGCCGGAGCCCCGGTGCGCCTGGCGCGCGAGATCCGCGCCAAGGGCGCCCGCGCCTCCATGGCGCTGAAGCCCGCGACGCCGATCGAGCCGTACGAGGACCTGCTCCCCGAGCTCGACATGCTGCTGATCATGACGGTGGAGCCGGGCTTCGGCGGCCAGGCGTTCCTCGACATCATGCTGCCCAAGATCCGCAGGACCCGGCAGCTCATCGCCAGGCACGGCCTCGAACTGTGGCTCCAGGTCGACGGCGGCGTCTCCGCCAAGACGATCGAGCGGTGCGCCGAGGCGGGCGCGGACGTCTTCGTCGCCGGTTCGGCGGTGTACGGTGCCGACGACCCGGCCGAGGCGGTACGTGCATTGCGCACCCAGGCAGAGAGCGCCACGGCGTCCGCGCCGTGGGCGTGCGACCACTGAGCCACGGATACGTGAACGCCCGTCATCAGGGCTGATCAAGCCCGAAGGATCTGCGAGGATGAGCCGCGTATCCAGGTTGTAAACGCAGTGAGTCGTGCAGAAGAGCAGAAGAGCAGTGAGGAGATCGCCGTGTCCGCATCATCGGCAGGTCGGTCAGCCCTGCGGATGGGGCCCGCGGAGCTGGTGCAGGCGGCGGCCATGGCCCGTCGCTTCTACCTAGAGGGCAAGTCCAAGATCCAGATCGCCGAGGAGTTCGGCGTCAGCCGCTTCAAGGTGGCCCGGGTCCTGGAGACGGCCCTGGAGCGGGATCTCGTACGCATCGAGATCCGGGTCCCGGCCGAGCTGGACGCCGATCGCTCCGACGCGCTGCGCGCCCGCTACGGCCTGCGGCACGCGGTCGTCGTCGAGTCGCCCGCCGAGGCCGAGGAGTCGCCCGACCCGGAGAACCTCGGCGAGGTCGCCGCGGATCTTCTGGGCGAACTGGTGACCGAGGGCGACGTCCTCGGGCTCGCCTGGGGCCGCTCGACCATCCACATGGCCGCCGCCCTCGACCGGCTCCCGCCGTGCACCGTCGTGCAACTGACGGGCGTGTACGACGCCGGGACCGCCGAGCGCGGTTCGGTGGAGGCCGTGCGCCGCGCGGCCCAGGTGTCCGGCGGCGACGCGCACCCCATCTACGCGCCCATGCTGCTCCCCGACGCCGCCACCGCGACCGCGCTGCGCAACCAGACCGGCATCGCGCGCGCCTTCGAGTACTTCGACAAGGTCACCGTGGCCTGCGTGTCGATCGGCTCGTGGGAGCCCGGCATCTCCACCGTGCACGACATGCTCAGCGACGAGGAGCGCGCCCACTACGCGTCCCTCGGCGTCGCAGCCGAGATGTCCGCGCACCTCTTCGACGCCCAGGGCCGCCGCGTCGGCCGCGACCTGGGGGAGCGGTGCATCACGGTCGAGACGGACCGGCTGCGGCGGATACCGGAGGTCGTCGCCATCGCGGGCGGCCAGCGCAAGGCCGCCGCCATCGACGCCGTGCTCCGCTCGGGCCTCGTGACCAGCCTGGTCACCGACACCGCCGCGGCCGACTTCCTGCTCGCCGCCGGATCCACGCCGCGCCCCGCGCTGCAGCGCACGGACCCGGACGACTGACGATGGCCGACACGGTCGTGCTCGACCTCGACGGGGCCCCGGACAAGGCCGCGTTCATGGAGCGCTGCGCCACCGTGCTCGCCCTGCCGAACTGGTTCGGACGGAACTGGGACGCACTGGCCGACTGCCTGAGCGAGCGCGAACTGGTGCTCGTCGTGACCGGCTGGCAGGGGTTCGCGGCGCGGTGCCCGCGGGAGTGGGCGACGGCCCGCGCGGTGTTCGGCGAGGCCCCCGCCGTCGAGCTGCGCCTCGACTGACCGTTGCACCGTCACTGATCGTTCTCTTTTGGATGATCGTCCGAGCCGGGCCGGTGACCTTGGGAGGTTCGGCCCGGAGACGGCTTCGCCGCGCCCGTGGGAAAATGAAGTACGTGCTTTGTGCCCCGGAGGATTCCTCCCGGGGACCCCTTCTACCGACTGGGATGTCCGCACGTGCGTTTCCTCAATGACATCAAGCCCGCGTACGACCTGACGTACGACGACGTCTTCATGGTGCCGAGCCGGAGCGCCGTCGGCTCCCGCCAGGCCGTGGACCTCTCCTCGCCGGACGGCACGGGCACCACGATCCCGCTGGTCGTCGCCAACATGACCGCGATCGCCGGGCGCCGCATGGCCGAGACGCTCGCCCGCCGCGGCGGCCTCGTCGTCATTCCGCAGGACATCCCGATCGAGGTCGTCACCGAGGTCATCTCCTGGGTCAAGACCCGTCACCTGGTGCTCGACACCCCGATCGTCCTCGCGCCGACCCAGACGGTCGCCGACGCCCTCGCACTCCTTCCCAAGCGCGCGCACAACGCGGGCGTGGTCGTCGACGACGAGCTGCGCCCCGTCGGCGTCGTCACCGACCAGGACCTGACCGGCGTCGACCGCTTCACGCAGCTCTCCGAGGTCATGTCCCGTGACCTGCTGCTGCTCGACGCGGACATCGACCCGCGCGACGCCTTCAACAAGCTGGACGGCGCCAACCGCCGCTACGCCCCCGCGGTCGACAAGGACGGCAAGCTCGCCGGCATCCTGACCCGCACCGGCGCCCTGCGCGCCACCCTCTACACCCCGGCCACCGACGCGGACGGCAAGCTGCGCGTCGCCGCCGCCGTCGGCATCAACGGTGACGTGGCGGGCAAGGCCAAGCAGCTCCTCGACGCGGGCGTCGACACCCTCGTCATCGACACCGCGCACGGCCACCAGGAGTCGATGATCAGCGCGATCAGGACGGTGCGCGCGCTCGACCCGCGGGTGCCGATCGTGGCGGGCAACATCGTCGCCGCCGAGGGCGTCAAGGACCTGATCGAGGCCGGTGCCGACATCATCAAGGTCGGTGTCGGACCCGGCGCCATGTGCACCACCCGGATGATGACCGGCGTCGGCCGCCCGCAGTTCTCCGCCGTTCTGGAGTGCGCCGCCGAGGCGAAGAAGTACGGCAAGCACGTCTGGGCCGACGGCGGTGTCCGCCACCCGCGCGACGTCGCCATGGCGCTCGCCGCGGGCGCCTCCAACGTGATGATCGGCTCCTGGTTCGCCGGGACCTACGAGTCCCCGGGCGACCTCCAGCACGACGCGCAGGGCCGCGCCTACAAGGAGTCCTTCGGCATGGCGTCCGCGCGCGCCGTGAAGAACCGCACCTCGGACGAGTCCTCCTACGACCGCGCCCGCAAGGCGCTCTTCGAGGAGGGCATCTCCACCTCCCGGATGTTCCTGGACCCGCAGCGTCCGGGCGTCGAGGACCTGATCGACTCGATCATCGCGGGCGTCCGCTCGTCCTGCACGTACGCGGGTGCCGACTCGCTCGCCGAGTTCGAGGAGCGGGCGGTCGTCGGCATTCAGTCCGCCGCCGGTTACGCCGAGGGCAAGCCGCTGCACGCCAGCTGGAGCTGATGCCCCAGGAGGCGGCGTGGGCGGTGCCGGTCAGACGGCCGGAGCCGCCCACGCCGCCTCGATGCGTCTGCCGCCGGGCGCGGGCAGCACCGCGAGCCGCTCGGCGAGCCGTTCCGCCATGTGCCGGCCGAAACCGCCGCCACCCCTGTGAGGGGTGCGCATCGCGTGGTCGACGGCTACCCCACCGCCGGATCTTCGTGGCCCCCGCCCCCGGTGGGGGGCAGGACGGTGTCGAGGCCCGTGATGCGGAAGATCCGCTCGACCGCCGGGGAGAGCCGGCTGACCGCGAGGGCGGCGCCGCGCTCCTGGAGCTGTCCGCGGGCGCGCAGCAGCACGTTGATGCCGCCGGAGTCGAAGAACTGCACGCCCGACAGGTCGAGGGTGACGATGGTGCCGGGCCCGGGGGCGAGCGCCGTCACCGCCGCGAGCAGATCGGGCGCCGTCTCGTAGTCGAGGTCGCCGCTGAGCGTGATGACGGGGCCGCCGGGACCGTCCGTCACGGTGCGGGCCCGCACCGGGCGCGGCCCGTCGGGTATGGACTCGGATGCCGCGTGCGTCATCGGCTCCTCCGTACGGTCAGGGCGAGTGTGTCGTCGGGGTGCAGGATCACGGTGTGCATGTCCTCGGCGAGGGCGCCGGGGATGTCCTCGGTGGGGCGGTGGCGGTGGCGGACGGCCGCCTCGACGAGTCTGCGCTCGCCCTCGTAGGGGTCGCGGCGGCTCTCGGTGAGCCCGTCCGTGTAGAGGACGAGCAGGTCGCCGGGGGCGAGTTCGTCGTGCCAGAGGCGGTCGCTGCCCGCCATCGGGTAGCCGACGCCGCGGCCGCGTACCTCCAGGAAGCGGGTGGTGCCGTCGTCGGAGACGAGGAGCGGCGGCGGGTGGCTGCCGTTGGCCAGCTCCAGGTGGCCCGTGGCCGGGTCGATACGGGCGAGCAGGACCGTCGCCATCAGCTCACGGTCGTAGGGCAGCAGGATCTCGTCGGTCCGCGCGACGATCGTCTCCAGCGGATGGCCCTCCAGGGCGAGCGTGCGCACGGCGTGCGTGACGTTCAGGGCGCTGCTGGTACTGGTGAGTCCGTGGCCGAGGGCGTCGACGACGGTGATGTGCACGGTGCCGTCGGGCAGCTGGAACCAGTCGTACAGGTCGCCGCCGGTCGGCGCGTCGCTCTCGGCGGGCGCGTAGTGGATGGCCAGTTCGAGCCCGTCGACCTTCATCGGCCCCGGGCGCAGCGCGTCCTCCAGTTCGCGGAGCATCTGGCCGTGGGCGCGGCGCAGTTGCTCGTCGCGCTCCTCCAGCTGGACGTAGAGGGCGAGGACGCCGCTGTTGGTCTCGTCCAGTTCGTGGGTGAGGCGGCGCCGGTCCGCCTCCAGGGCGTCGGCGCGGGCGACCGCCGCCCGCAGCTCCTCCTCCAGGAGGGCGGTGGGGGAGGGCTCGGCGCTCTCCACGGCCGGCGGGCGGCGCTGGCCCGGCAGCGGCACCTGCCACACCGTGGTGTCCGCCTCGCGGGTGCCGGGCAGCGGCAGCGTCTCCACCGAGGCGGCCCAGGGCGGGCCGGCGGCGTGCAGCCGCACCGTCAACGACTGCCGGTGCGCGGAGTACTCGTACACCGACTCCAGGGTGACGGGCCGGCCCGCGCGCAGTTCGGGGCCGGCGACGCGGGCCACCGAGAGGGTGAGCCGGGTGCGCAGCTCGGCCGAGAGCCGGAACGTCACCGCCAGCGCTCGTACGGCGGCCCGCAGATCGGCCGCCGAGCGGTGGGTCGAGCGCTGAGCGGGCACGGCTGCCCGGTCGGTCATGTGTTCCTCCTTGCCGCCCCGGAGACCAGGGCGGTCGCGTCGTCCCGCGCCGAGCGGTGGCCGTGCCCGAGGGCCGCGGCCAGCAGCCGGGGCGGGAGCCCCAGCAGGAACGGGGGCGCGGAGTCCGCCCAGCGCGGCGCGATGCCGTCGCTGTGCAGGACCGCCGCGCTGTCCTCGGGCATCGGCAGCGTACGGGCCCGCGGCCTTGGCATGTTCCAGCCCACGACTCCAGGCTGCCCCGTGTCGCGGGCGGCGATGCCGTCGTGGCCGACGAGCAGCAGGCGCACGTTGCCGACCCCGCAGTGCTCGACCGCACCGGGCCGCAGGCGCAGCAGGGAGACGGCGGCGCCGCGGCTGCCCCGCAGGGCGCGGTCCATCGTCATGAGCAGCTCGGGCAGCGGGCCGTGCGGGTTCTCGCGGAACACCCGGACGGCCTCGGCGCTGGCCCCGGCCGCCTCGGCGCCGTGCCCGAGGCCGTCCACGACGGCCGCGGTGCGGCCGCCGGGGGCGTCGACCACGGCCGCGCTGTCCCCGCACAGCTCCTCGCCGCGCAGCGGCAGGCAGACCAGGCCGAGGTCGGTGGCCGCGGGAGCGGTGCCGGGCGCGTGGAAGCGGGCGCAGATCAGTGTGCCGACTCCCGGCAGGGTGCGCAGGGTCAGCTCGTCCGCGAGGCGCTGGGCCGCGCCCATGCCGGAGCCGAGGGTGCCGGTGGTGCTGTAGCCGTCGGCCATGGCGCGGTCGGGGCTGGCGATGCCGGGGCCCCGGTCGGCGGCGATGATGTCGAGGCCGCCCTTCTCGCCGTGGCGCTGGACGTACATCGCGCCCTCCACGGCGTGCCGCAGGAGGTTCTCGGCCAGCTCGGTGGTGAGCACGGCGGCCCGTTCGACGGTGGCCTCGGCGAGGCCGGCGGCCCGCGCGGCGTCCTTGGCCAGGGTCGCCGCGTGGTGCACGGCGCTGGGGTGGTCGACGACGACGTGCGCGGTCACGGCGACGTCGGCGAAGGCGGTCACCGCGCCGTCCAGCGGACCACGGTGACCGTCGTGCCCGCGCCCGGGCGGCTCTCGACGTGGAACTCGTCCATCAGCCGCCGGGCCCCGCCCAGACCGTGGCCGAGGCCGTTGCCGGAGGTCCAGCCGTCGGTCATGGCGGCGCCGAGGTCCGGGATGCCGGGGCCCTCGTCCTGGATGACGAGGCGGACGCCGTCCGCCGCGCCCCGCTTGAGGAGTTCGACGGTGAGGGTGCCGCCGCCGCCGTGGATGTAGGCGTTGCGGGCCAGTTCGCTCGCGGCGGTCACCACCCGGGTCTGGTCGACCAGGCCGAGGCCGCACTCGATCGTGGCCGCGCGCACGGCGTGCCGCACCGTCAGGAGGTCGTCCTCCGACCGCACCTCGTAGTCGCGGCGCACGCTCACCCGGACCGCCGGGCCGTGGTGCGGCGCGTGCGAGGCGAGCTCATCGGACATGGTCACGGCCGGGGCCCTCCGGGGTCCGCAGCCAGCCGAGCGCGGTGAGCCCCTGCTCGGCGTTGAGCGCCGTCTCCACGCCGGTGAGCCGGATGCCCAGCTCGACCAGGGTGATCGCGACGGCGGGGCGCATGCCCGCGACGATGACCCGCGCGCCCAGGAGCCGGGCCATGTGCGTGAGCTCCATCAGGGTGCGGGCCACGAACGAGTCGATGAGTTCGAGCCGCGAGATGTCGATGAGCACACCGCGGGCGCCGTCGGCGACGATCCGCTCGGTCAGCTCCTCGGTGAAGGCGATCGCGGAGCGGTCGTCCAGCTCGTTGAGGAGCCCTGTCACCAGGACGTCCGCGAGCCGCAGGATGGGGACGCCCGTCGGGTGCGGCGTCGGTGGTGTGCTCACGTGGCGGCCGACCCGGTCATGGGGAGGGCGCCGGCGGGCTGCTCGGTCATCCGCATCGCGTCGGCGAGCGCGTCGGCGAGCGTCGCGCGGGTCAGGATGGTGGACAGGTCGATCCCCAACTGGACGATGGTCTGGGCGATGGACGGCCGGATCCCGCTGATGACGCAGTCCGCGCCCATCAGCCGGACCGCGCCGACGGTGTGCATGAGGTGCTGGGCGACCGCCGTGTCGACGGTCGGCACCCCGGTGATGTCGATGATGGCGATCTTCGCCTCGTCGTCCTGGATCGCCTGGAGCAGCGACTCCATGACGATCTGGGTCCGCGCCGTGTCGAGCGTGCCGATCAGCGGCACGGCGAGCACGTGCCGCCACAGCTGGACGACGGGCGTGGACAGCTCCATGAGCTGCCTGCTCTGCCGCTGGATGATCTCCTCGCGCCCCTCGACGAAGGTCTCGAAGGAGAGGGCGCCTGCGGCGTCGAGCATGCGGTTGACCAGGACGGCCGCCGAGAACAGCTCGCCCGTGTCGAGGGTGGTGTGCCGCACTGCCGCCAGGAGCGCCTCCTTGAGGGAGAGGACGGCGAGCGCGGTGTCGGTGGGGGTGGCACCGGCCCGGACCCGGCGCAGGGAGAGCTGGGTCACCGTCGTCCGCAGATCGTGGTGCGAGGTCACGAGCCGCTCGACGGGGATGTCGCCGGCCAGGGCCTCGGTGAGGGCCTCGACGAGCAGGTGCGCCTCCTCGCGCAGCTCGCTCTCGCAGAGGTCCGCGCCGAGGGCCGCCTGCTCCAGCTGGAGCGTCGTCCAGCGGTCGGTGATCTGCCCCTCCTGATCGCGCAGCGCCGCGAGCAGCACCTTGCGGATGTCGGTATCGCTGGTACTCACGAGCCCCTCTTCACACCGTTCTCTTCGTCTTTCCCGGACGGACTGTGCACCTTGCACACATGATGCACACACCGGATCTTCACCGCGCCGACCAGGGGGCCGACGCGTCACCGTCCCGCGGCGGCCGGCCTGCGGCCGACGCACGGGACGGCCCCACCGCGTACCCACGAACTGCGCCTTCACGCCACACGACCCCGTGTGAGCCCGGCCACACCGCGCACGCAACAGACGAAACGGACGCCGCAACGAACCCCCGCGCAACCGGGATCCGCGCAACGATCATCCGGCCGCGCGCAAGGTTGCTGCATTACAGCCGGGAAGTCACGTCCTCTAGAGTCATCCGCTGTACGCGGCACGGCGGGAACGCGCTGCTCGGCGCTTCCCCGTTCGCGGTGTGACCGGACAGACGCCCTCCCGCCCTGCCCGACCCTCAACCGGCAGCGATGAAGGAGCCAGTCCGTGCTCGACCACGGCGCACCCCCGCGCAACCCCCGCGACGAGCCCGCGAGCGCGGGCCTCGGCGCCCGTCTTATGCGCCGCAAGCCGGTGGAGCGCCTGGTCGAGGAGGGTGGCCGAGGCGAGGGCGGGCAGCTGCGTCGCTCGCTCGGGCTGTGGCAGCTGACCATGATCAGCATCGGTGCCACGCTCGGCACCGGGATCTTCGTCGTCCTCGGCGAGGCCGTCCCGAAGGCGGGCCCCGCCGTCACGCTCTCGTTCGTGATCGCGGGCCTCACCGCCCTCTTCTCGGCCCTTTCCTACGCCGAACTGGCCGGCTCCATCCCGGTCGCGGGCTCCTCCTACTCGTACGCATACGCAACGATGGGTGAGCTGATCGCCTGGGTCTGCGGCTGGTGCCTGGTCCTGGAGTACGGGGTCTCCGTCGCCGCCGTCGCCGTCGGCTGGGGCGAGTACCTCAACGAGCTGCTCGACGGCACGATCGGCGTCACCATCCCGGACGTCCTGTCGGCGCCGCCCGGCGACGGCGGCATCTTCAACCTGCCCGCGCTGATCGTCGTCCTGCTCGCCATGGTGTTCCTGCTCGGCGGTGCCAGGGAGTCCGCGCGGGCCAACACGATCATGGTCGTCGTGAAGATCGTGTCGCTGCTGCTCTTCTGCGCCATCGGCCTCAAGGGCTTCCAGTCCGGCAACTACGAGCACTTCATGCCGCTCGGCATGGCGGGCGTCAGCGCCGCCGGAGCCACCCTCTTCTTCTCCTACATCGGCTTCGACGCCGCCTCCACCGCCGGTGAGGAGGCCAAGAACCCGCAGCGCGACCTGCCGCGCGCGATCATGCTCTCCCTCGTCATCGTCACCGCGCTGTACGTGCTCGTCGCCGCCGTCGCCGTCGGGGCCCGGCCCTGGAAGCGGTTCAGCGACTCCGAGGCCGCGCTCGCCGGGATCATGAAGGACGTCACGGGCCAGTCGTTCTGGGCGACGCTGCTCGCCGCGGGCGCGGTCATCGCCATCGCCTCCGTCGTCCTCACCGTGCTCTACGGGCAGACCCGCGTCCTGTTCGCCATGAGCCGCGACGGGCTCGTGCCGAAGGCGTTCTCCAAGGTCCACGCGAAGAGCGGGGCGCCGCGCGTCAACACCGTCCTCGTCTCCCTGTTCTGCGGCGTGCTCGCCGCCGCCGTGCCGCTCGGCCAGCTCGCCGACGCCACCAGCATTGGCACGCTCTTCGCCTTCGCCCTGGTCAACATCGCCGTGATCGTGCTGCGCCGGACCCGGCCCGACATGGAGCGCACGTTCCGGGTGCCGCTGTCGCCGCTCTTCCCGGCCGTCGGCTTCGCGCTCTGCGTCTGGATGATGGGCAGTCTGTCCGCGATCACCTGGATCGTCTTCGGTGTCTGGATGGCCGTCGGCCTCGTGTTCTACTTCTGCTACGGGATGCGCCGCTCCCGTCTCGCCGCCCCCTCAGAGCCCCAGAAGTGAACCGCCTGCCTTGCTGAACGATCTCGACGAACGCATCGTGCACGCCCTCGCCGAGGACGCCCGCCGCTCCTACGCCGACATCGGCCAGATCGTCGGCCTGTCCGCGCCCGCCGTGAAGCGGCGCGTGGACCGGCTGCGGGCCACCGGGGCGATTACCGGTTTCACCGTGCGGGTCGACCCGGCCGCGCTCGGCTGGGAGACCGAGGGGTTCATCGAGATCTACTGCCGCAGCAACACCTCGCCGGACGCGATCCGGCGGGGCCTGGAGCGCTATCCCGAGGTCGCCGCCGCCTCCACCGTCACCGGCGAGGCCGACGCGCTCGTCCAGGTGTTCGCCTCCGACATGCGCCACTTCGAGCGCGTCCTGGAACGGATCGCGGGGGAGCCGTTCGTCGAGCGAACCAAATCGGTGCTCGTGCTGTCCCCACTGATGCGCCGCTTCACCTCCGGCTCGCCCGTCTAGAACCCGGCCTGATCCGTGGTCCGGCCCCGGCCCGATCCCTGGTCCGGCCCCCGGCCCGGCTCCACGCAACGAATCGCTGTTGTCGCGCTCCCGCACGCAACGGATCGCCTCGGCAGACGCAACAGACGTGTCTTGTCCCGCCCCGCGCGCGAAACGTACCGTCATAGCGGCCCCGGGCAGCCCCGGTGGCCCTCCCGCACGGACGTACGTTGGTGAGTACAGGCCTGCCGTCGCCGCCGCGAACCCCGTGACCCCGTACCCGCCCGCGCGTCCGCGTATCCGCAAGGAGCTTGTACCCCATGACGTCCACGGTGCCGACCGCCGTCCAGCACACCGAAGCGCAGCCGCCGATCACGATGTTCGGGCCCGACTTCCCGTACGCGTACGACGACTTCCTCGCGCACCCGGCGGGGCTCGGGCAGATACCGGCGGCCGAGCACGGCACCGAGGTCGCCGTCATCGGCGGCGGGCTCTCCGGCATCGTCGCCGCGTACGAGCTGATGAAGATGGGCCTCAAGCCCGTCGTCTACGAGGCGGACAGGATCGGCGGCCGGCTGCGCACGGTCGGCTTCGACGGGACGCCGCCGGACGCGGCCGGACTCAGCGCCGAGATGGGTGCGATGCGCTTCCCGCCCTCCTCGACCGCGCTCCAGCACTACATCGACCTGGTGGGCCTCCGGACGCGGCCGTTCCCGAACCCGCTCTCCCCGGCGACCCCCTCCACCGTCGTCGACCTCAAGGGCGAGAGCCACTACGCCGAGACGATCGACGACCTGCCGCAGGTCTACCGCGACGTCGCCGCCGCGTGGAACGCCTGCCTGGAGGAGGGCGCCGACTTCACCGACATGAACCGGGCGATGCGCGAGCGCGACGTGCCGCGCATCCGCGAGATCTGGTCGCAGCTCGTCGAGAAGCTCGACAACCAGACCTTCTACGGGTTCCTGTGCGACTCCGAGGCGTTCAGGTCCTTCCGCCACCGCGAGATCTTCGGCCAGGTCGGCTTTGGCACCGGCGGCTGGGACACCGACTTCCCCAACTCCATCCTGGAGATCCTGCGCGTCGTCTACACCGAGGCCGACGACCACCACCGCGGCATCGTCGGCGGCTCGCAGCAGCTGCCGCTGCGCCTGTGGGAGCGCGAGCCGGAGAAGATCGTGCACTGGTCGTACGGGACCTCGCTCGCGTCGCTGCACGAGGCCGGGGCGCCCCGGCCCGCCGTGACCCGCCTTGCCCGTACCGCCGGGAACCACATCACCGTCACCGACGCGGACGGCGACATCCGCACGTACCGCGCGGCGATCTTCACCGCGCAGTCCTGGATGCTGCTCTCCAAGGTGGCGTGCGACGACGCGCTCTTCCCGATCGACCACTGGACGGCGATCGAGCGTACCCACTACATGGAGTCCAGCAAGCTGTTCGTGCCGGTCGACCGGCCGTTCTGGCTGGACAAGAACCCGGCGACCGGCCGCGACACCATGTCGATGACGCTCACCGACCGCATGACGCGCGGCACCTACCTCCTGGACGACGGACCCGACAAGCCCGCCGTCATCTGCCTCTCCTACACGTGGTGCGACGACAGCCTGAAGTGGCTGCCGCTCTCCGCGAACGAGCGCATGGAGGTCATGCTCAAGTCGCTCGGCGAGATCTATCCGGACGTCGACATCCGCAAGCACGTCATCGGCAACCCGGTCACGGTCTCCTGGGAGAACGAGCCGTACTTCATGGGCGCGTTCAAGGCCAACCTGCCCGGCCACTACCGCTACCAGCGCCGCCTGTTCACCCACTTCATGCAGGACCGGCTGCCCGAGGACCGGCGCGGCATCTTCCTCGCCGGCGACGACATCTCCTGGACGGCAGGCTGGGCCGAGGGCGCCGTGCAGACCGCGCTCAACGCCGTCTGGGGCGTGATGCGCCATCTGGGCGGCGCCACGGACGCGACCAACCCCGGGCCCGGCGACGTGTACGACGAGATCGCCCCGGTCGAACTCCCGGAGGACTAGCTACAGCCCTGCGGCGCGGGCTTTCTCGTAGACCTCCGCCGCCACGTCCTTCAGCTCCTGCGCGTCGCGGCAGTCGCCCTGAAGGTCGACGAGGATCTCCTCCAGGCCCACCTCGTCGTGCGCGACCAGGTCCTCGACGATCTGGTCGGCGCTGCCCTGGAACGGGCGGCGGTCGTCGGCCGTGTACGGCTCGCGCGTGTAGAGCGTGTTCGCCCGCAGAACGCTCTGCAGCGGCGCCGTGCGGCCCCGCTCCCCGGCGAGCGCGCGCAGTTCGGCCCACTGCTGCTTCAGTGACTCGGCCCCGGTCGCGGCCGGCATCCAGCCGTCCGCGTGGTCGACCAGGCGGCGCGCGGCCTTGGCACTGTTCGCGGGCAGCAGGATCGGGAGGGGCCCCGCGGGTTTCGGGCCGACCACGGACGGCGCGATCGTCGTCAGCTCGCCCTCGTACGCCACCGGGTCCGGGCCCCACACCGCGCGGCACACCGCGAGCAGCTCGTCCAGAACCTCGCCGCGCCGCTCGAAGGGCGCCACACCGGCCGCCGCGTACTCGTCGTGCGACCAGCCGGTGCCGAGCCCGGCGACGACCCGGCCGCCGCTCGCCGCGTCCAACGAGGCGAGCGCGCGGGCCAGTTGGAACGGCACGTGCAGCGGCGCCACCAGGACGCTCGTGCCGAGCCGCGCGCGCGAGGTGGCCGCAGCGGCGAGCGTGAGCGAGACCAGCGGGTCGGCGACCGAGCGGTACCGGTCGGGCCAGGGGAGGCCCGGGACGCCGTAGAGCCCCTGGCGGGCGGGCTCGGGGAAGAGGATCCGCTCGAAGACCCAGAGGCTGTCGTACCCGGTGGCCTCCGCGGCGCGGGCCACGTCCGGGATGTCGCGGCCGACGTCGTACTGTCGCATCTGCGGGAGGCCGAGGCCGAGTCGGGTCGCCATACCGTGCTCCTTCGTCGCATGCGCATCGGTTGTCGCAGAGGTCAACGCGCGGTCGGCGCCCGGGAGTTCCGTGTAGGCCGAATGATTCTGTGGACGGCCGGGACCGGTGCTCGGCCGGGCCCCGGTGTTCAGTCGGGGAGCGGTGCTCGGCCGGGAGCGGTGTTCATTCGGGAGCGGTGTTCAGTCGGGGAGCGGGGTGAGCAGCATCCGCCCCACCAGGCCCACGGACGTGTCCATGGAGCGCGTGAACTCGGCCGTCACGCCCGGCAGTTCGCGCAGCGCCCACAGCGCGCGGGCCGCGCCCCACGCCGCGTCGCGCGCCCGCTCCAGGCTCCATGAGCCCAGCAGATGGGTGAGCGGATCGGCGATCTGGAGGAGGTCGGGGCCCGGCATCAGCTCCTCGCGGATCCGTTCCTCGAGAGTGACGAGGATGTCGCCGACGCGCTCGAACTCGTCCTCCAGAAAGGCCGGTTCGCAGCCGAGCGTGTGACAGGCGTCCACGACGGCGAGCGCCAGGTCGTGGCCGATATGGGCGTTGATCCCGGCGAGCGCGAACTGGAGCGGCCGGACCCCCGGGTGACGGCGGAACTGGAGCAGCGGACGCCAGCACGCCGGGCCGAGCAGCAGCCCGGCGGAGGCCGCGTCGACGGCCGTGAGGTAGCGCTCCGCGAAGCGGACGTCGAGGGTGACGGCGGCGGTGCGGTCCGGGAAGCCGCCCGCTGCGCCGCTGTCGATGGCCCGGTCCACCGCCTCGGTGACGGCGAGGTAGACCCGGTTGAAGACGGCCACACCGTCCCCGGGCGGCAGGTCGGCGGCGAGCGCGCGCATCCGCGCGATCACCGCGCCGACTCCCTGATCGAACCGCTGATCGACCCCCTGTGCCGCTGCGAGCGGCTCGTACTGCTGCGACTGCGCCATGAGCGAAGAGTCGCAGCAGCGGGCCGCCACGGACGCGGGCCCGCTGGGGGCTTCCCCAGAACGAGCGAACCGCGGGCTACTGCTTCGCGTTCTCGTCGTCCGTCTTCTTGTCGTCCGTCATCTTGTCGTCCCTCTTCTCGTCGTACGTCGACGTACCCGAGTCGAGGAGCGGCTCCTGCGACTTCAGATGCGCGGGCGCCATCGCGCGCAGCGCGTGGTATCCGGTGATCACGACGATCGTGCCGAGCGCGATGCCGCTGAGCGAGAAGTTGTCGGAGAACTTCAGGGAGACGTTGCCGACGCCGATGATGATGCCCGCGGCGGCGGGAACCAGGTTCAGCGGGTTGCGCAGGTCGACCTTGGCGTTGATCCAGATCTGCGCACCGAGCAGGCCGATCATGCCGTAGAGGATGACGGTGATGCCGCCGAGGACGCCGCCCGGGATCGCCGCGACGATCGCCCCGAACTTCGGGCACAGGCCGAAGAGGAGCGCGAAACCGGCCGCCGCCCAGTAGGCCGCCGTCGAGTAGACGCGGGTCGCGGCCATGACGCCGATGTTCTCGGAGTACGTGGTGTTGGGCGGGCCGCCGACGGCGGTGGAGAGGATCGAGCCGACGCCGTCCGCGGAGATCGCGGTGCCGAGCTTGTCGTCCAGGTTCTCGCCGGTCATCTCGCCGACGGCCTTGACGTGTCCGGCGTTCTCGGCGATCAGGGCGATGACCACGGGCAGCGCGACGAGGATCGCCGACCACTGGAAGGACGGGCCGTGGAAGGTGGGCAGGCCGATCCAGTCCGCCTTGCCGACCGCGGAGAAGTCCAGGCGCCAGTGGTCGACGGCCTCGGTGCCGCCGTTCACCGAGTGGATCCTGCCGAAGATCCGGTCGAGGAGCCACGACACCACGTAGCCGAAGATGAGGCCGAGGAAGATCGCGATACGCGACCAGAAACCGCGCAGGCACACCACGGCCAGACCGGTGAAGAGCATCACCAGGAGCGCCGTCCACTGGTCGGCCGGCCAGTACGTGGACGCCGTGACCGGCGCCAGGTTGAAGCCGATCAGCATGACGACCGCGCCGGTCACCACCGGCGGCATCGCGGCGTGGATGATCCGCGCCCCGAACCGCTGGACCGCGAGACCCACGAGGAAGAGCACGGCACCGACGACGAGGACCGCGCCCGTCACCGTGGCGCTGGAGCCGCCCTGCGCCCGGATCACGGCCGCGACGCCCACGAACGAGAGCGAACAGCCCAGGTAGCTGGGGACGCGGCCGCGCGTCGCGAGCAGGAAGATCACCGTCGAGACGCCCGACATCATGATGGCGAGGTTCGGATCGAGCCCCATAAGTACTGGCGCGACGAAACTCGCGCCGAACATGGCCACCACGTGCTGCGCGCCGAGCCCGATCGTGCGCGGCCACGTCAGCCGCTCGTCGGGGCGGACGACGGCGCCGGGGGCCGGGGTGCGCCCGTCGCCGCCGTGGAGTTTCCAGCGCACGCCGAGGTCCATGTGAGTTCTGCTTTCTGTGGCTCGAAACGATCGCCTCATGGTAAGGGCACGTACGTACGAGCCTTGCGCTGCGCCGAGGAGCCGCTCGGGTGGAACTCAGTTCGTGCGCGCCACCGACGGGTCCTTGGCGGGCGCCGGTGTCCGGTCCGCCCCGCGCAGCACCCCGGCGAACACCATCAGCCCGCACGTCAAAGCCGTGACCAGGCCGAACGACACCACCAGGCTCGTCATGTCGGCGACCGTGCCGATGGCCGAGGGGGCGATCAGACCCGAGGTGTACGTGATCGTGGCCACGCCCGCGATGGCCTGGCTCGGGTTGGGCCCGCTGCGCCCGGCCGCCGCGAAGGCGAGCGGCACGACGACCGCGATACCGAGCCCGAGCAGACCGAACCCGGCCATCGCGACGGGCGGGTTCGGGGCGATCACCACGAGCAGTCCGCCGGCCGTGGCCATGACGCCGCTCACCCGTACGGTGCGCACCGCGCCGAACCGGTCCACGATCGCGTCGCCCGCGATCCGGGCCACCGCCATGGTGAGCGTGAACGCCGTGGTGCAGGCGGCGGCGAGCCCCGCCGAGGTGTCGAGGACGTCCCGCAGATAGACCGCCGACCAGTCCAGGCTCGCGCCCTCGGCGAAGACGGCGCAGAACCCGACCGCGCCGATGAGCAGCGCGGACCTGGGCGGCAGCGCGAACCGCGGCGGCGCCTCCTCGTCCTCCGCGGGGCGCAGGTCGAGCACCCATCGGCAGGCGACGAAACCGGCCACGGTCAGCACCGCGGCGGCGAGCAGGTGGTGCAGGCGGGCGTCGGCGCCCATGTGCGCGGCGAGGGTGCCGCCCGCCGAGCCGATGAGCGCGCCCACGCTCCACATGCCGTGCAGGCCCGACATGATCGATTTGTCGAGGCGGGTCTCGACCTCCACGCCGAGCGCGTTCATCGCCACGTCCGACATGCCGGCCGACGCGCCGTAGACGAAGAGGACCGCGCAGAGCGTGAGCAGGTTCGGGGCGAGCGAGGGCAGGACCAGGGCCAGCGTCCACAGTGCGAGCAGGCCGCGCAGCGCCGTCCGTGCGCCGAACCGGTGCGTCACGCTGCCCGCGAGGGGCATCGCCACGGACGCGCCGATCGCGGGGAAGGCGAGCGCGAGGCCGAGCTGGCCCGCGCTGACGCCCGCGTGGTCCTGGATCCACGGCACGCGGGTCGCGAAGGACCCGGTCACCGCGCCGTGCACGCAGAACACGGTCGCGACGGCGTAGCGCGCCCGTTTCACGTTCCGCAGCGCGTACGTCACTTCACTCATCCGGCGGGCCCCTCCCCGTAGATCCCCGTACGCGTCCCGTCCGCGCGTTCGAGGTGGCCGCCGTAAACTATCAGGAACCCTGCCTGATAGTTACCCCTGTTTTCGGCGTAGGATCCCGCCATGCCCGCCACACCGAGGACCGCCCGAGCCATCAACGACCGGCTCGCGCTGCGCTTCCTCCAGGACGAAGGCCCGCTCACCGCCGGGCAGTTGAAGGACCGCACCGGGCTCTCCCGGCCCTCGGTCGCCGATCTCGTCGAGCGGCTCACCGCGTCCGGGCTCGTCACGGTCGTGGGGGAGGCGGGCGCCCAGCGGCGCGGTCCGAACGCCCGGCTGTACGGGATCGTCGCGGACCGCGCGCACCTCGCGGCGCTCGACGTGCGCACCGAGAGCGTCCGGCTCGTCGTCGCCGACCTCCTCGGCACGGTGCTGGCGCGGGCGTCCCTGCCGGTCGAGGCGGGGGAGCGGACCGGCGCCGCCGTCGAGCGGGCCGTCGCCCTCCTGGAACACACGGCGAAGGAAGCGGGCGTCGACCGGCTGCACACCGTCGGCGTCGGCGCCCCCGGCCTGATCGACCCGGCATCGGGCGAACTCCGCGACTCCTCCGGCCTCCCCGAATGGCACCGGCGCCTTGTCGCGGTGCTCCAGGAGCGGCTCCCCGCCCGGGTCCTGGTCGAGAACGAGACGAACCTCGCGGCCCTCGCCGAACAGCTCGACGGCGCCGCCCGCGAGCAGGACACCTTCGTGCTGCTCTGGCTCGGGCTCGGCATCGGCGCGGCGGTCGTCCTCGACGGCAGGCTGCGCCGCGGCGCCTCCGGCGGCACCGGAGAGGTCGGCTTCCTGCCCGTGCCCGGCACGACCGGACTGCCCACCGCCATCGACTGCGGCGGCGGCTACCACTCCCTGGCCGGTTCCGCCGCGATCCTCGAACTGGCCGCCGCGCACGGCCTCGTGGCCCCGGGCGAGCCGGTGGAGCGCGCCGCCGAGGTGGTCCGCGACGCGGTCGCCTCCGGCGCCGACGCCTTCCTCGACGCCCTCGCCGACCGCGTCGTCCTCGGCGCCGCCGCCGTGGTCGCGGTGCTCGACCCCGGCTGCCTGGTCCTGGCCGGTGAGGTGGGCCGGGCGGGCGGCGAGACCCTGGCCCACCGCGTCGCCACCCGCCTCACCGCGATGTCCCCGCTGGCTACGGAGGTGCGACCAGGGACTCTGGGCGGGGGCGCCGTGCTGCGCGGGGCGCTCCTGATGGCGCGGGAGTCGGCGCAGGAGGACGTCTTCGGGCCGACGGCCTGACCCGGCCGGTCACCGTCTCGGGCAGCTCTCGCACGACTCCTTGTCACCGTCTCGGGCAGCTCTCGCACGACTCCTTGTCACCGTCTCGGGCAGCCCTCGCACGACCCCCTGTCAGCGCCGCAGATACTCCTCGAACGTCCCCTTCCCCACCGCCTGCTCCGGCGCCAGATGCCCGCCCGACCGGAACGCCCGGTACGTCTTCCCCGCCAGCGGGACGCTGACCACCGCCCGGCGCCTGCCCGTCGCGCGCAGGTACGCGCGGGCCAGGTCCGGGAACGTACGGACCTCGGGTCCCCCCATGTCGGGGACCCGCCCCGCCGGGGGCCGCACGGCCAGCCCGGCGAGCCGGTCGGCGACCTCCGCCACCTCGATGGGCTGGTCGGCGACGCCCGCCGGGAGCACCATCACCGGAGACCTGGCGAAGGTGCTCAGCATCTGCTGGACCAGCTCGTGGAACTGCGTCGCGCGCAGGACCGTCCAGCCGAGCCCGGATCCCTCGACCAGGCGCTCCACCGCGTGCTTCGCCTTGTAATAGCCGAGCGGCACCCGGTCCACGCCGACGATGGAGATGTAGACGAGGTGCGGGACCCCCGCCCGCCGCGCGGCCCCGATCAGGTTCCGCGCCGCCCTCTCGTCACCGCCGCGCGGCGTCGACGCGCAGTGCACGACCGCCTCCACGCCCTCGACGGCCCGGTCGAGCGCGGGCCCGCCCTCCCGCAGGTCCACCGCGTACGGCTCGGCCTTCCTGCTCAGCACCCGTACCTCGTGCCCGCCCTCGCGCAGCCGCTCGGTGACGAGTCGGCCCAGCGTTCCGGTACCCCCGGTCACCAGAATCGTGGTCACGGCCGCATCAGCTCCTTCGTACCCGGAGCGCTCCCTCGTGGAGCGCCCGTCCGAAACCAGGAACCGGCGGACCCGCGTGAATGTGACAGCACCGGAGGTTTTTCGCTCAGATTTCTCCGGACGAGGCCGGCTGACGGCGCACGAACTCCAGTTTGTCCGGGTTGAGGACCGTGTGCGCGGCCGCCACGAGCCCGCCCCGGTCCTGTGGCTGAGCTGGTCGTCACCTCCTCACCCTGTCAGAAGGACCCACCGCGGCCGGCGGCCTTGTGAGCCAGCCCACAGCATTCGCTTGCATGCACATGGATCGGACGTGGCACACTGGCCGTGTACCAGAAGCAGCGCACTCCGGGGTCGGTGAAAGTCCGAACCGGCGGTTACAGTCCGCGACCCGGTCACGTCCAGTGACCGGTTGACCAGGTGAAATTCCTGGACCGACGGTTAAAGTCCGGATGGGAGGCAGTGCGCGGCGGGCGGGCACCCCAGGGTGCGCGTCGCCGTCTGTTCCGGGTGCCGTCCCACCTCAGGTGGCGGCCCCGTCGTTCGGCGTCGTTCCCGAATGGCCGGTGTCGCAGTCCGTACGTTCTGTCGCCGTCGTACGACAGTGCCCCGGAGTCCATGCCCCATGAGGGAGGACCCGGGAAGTGTTCACCGGAATCGTCGAAGAGCTGGGCGAGATCACCGCCGTCGAGATGCTCGACGACGCCTGTCGCTTCCGCGTCCGCGGCCCCGTCGTCACCGAGAACGCCAAACACGGTGACTCCATCGCGGTCAACGGGGTCTGCCTCACCGTCGTCGAGCACGACGGCGACGCCTTCACCGCCGACGTCATGGCCGAGACCCTCAAGCGCTCCAGCCTCGGCGCGCTGGCCACCGGCTCCCGCGTCAACCTCGAACGCCCGATGGTCGCGGACGGCCGCTTCGGCGGGCACATCGTGCAGGGCCACGTCGACGGCACCGGCACGATCATCGAGCGCCTCCCCTCCGCGCACTGGGAGATCGTCAAGATCTCGCTCCCGGCCGAGCTGGCCCGGTACGTCGTCGAGAAGGGCTCCATCACCGTCGACGGCGTGAGCCTGACCGTCGTCGAGGCGGGCGCCGACTACTTCACCCTCAGCCTCATCCCCACCACCCTCGACCTGACCACGCTCGGCATCAAACAGCCCGGCGACCCGGTCAACCTCGAGGTCGACGTCCTCGCGAAATACGTCGAGCGGATGCTCGGTTACCAGGGCAGCGATCAGCACAACGGCCGGGACAGCGCTCAGGGGGGCACCAAGTGAACTGGCTCAACACCGAAGCGTTCACCATCTTCGACCAGCACATCCTCTGGTCGGACATGATCGGCAACACCATCGGCCTGATCGCCCTCGCGCTCGGCTGGCGCCGCTCCATATGGACCTGGCCCGCCCAGCTCGTCTCCGGCGCGATCCTGCTCACCGCGTTCGCCACCGCGCACCTCTCCGGCAGCGCGGGCAAGCAGCTCGTCGTCATCGTCGTCGCCCTCTTCGGCTGGTGGCAGTGGAACCGCGGCAAGGACCAGGCGCAGGACGGCTCCATCGCCGTACGGTTCGCCACCTGGCGCGAGCGGGGCGCCCTCGTCGGCGCCGCCGCGATCGGCACGCTCGCCGTCGGCGGCCTGTTCACCGCGTTCCCGACGCTGTCGTGGGACCCGTGGCCGGACGCGTACATCTTCGTCGGGACCGTCGTCGCCATGTACGCCCAGGCGCGCGGCATGGTCGAGTTCTGGTTCGCCTGGCTCCTCGTCGACCTCGTCGGCGTCCCGCTGAACTTCGCCAACGGCTTCGCCTTCTCCGGCTTCGTCTACGTCATCTACGGCGCGCTCGTCCTGTGGGGCATGCGCGACTGGTGGCTGCGGTCCCGCGCCGCCGCGGCCAAGGCCCCCGCGCTCGAAGGAGCCCACGCATGAGCACCGCAGCCCGCCTGTACGAGATCACCGCCGACACCGACCTCAGCCTCGACCCGGTCGAACAGGCCATCCGCGACATCGCCGCAGGGCGCCCCGTCGTGGTCGTCGACGACGAGGACCGGGAGAACGAGGGCGACCTCGTCGTCGCCGCCGAGAAGATCACGCCCGAGATCGTCGCCTTCATGATGAGCGAGTGCCGCGGCCTGATCTGCGCCCCCATGGAGGGCGCCGAACTCGACCGGCTCGCCCTGCCGCAGATGGTCGGCGACAACACCGAGTCGATGAAGACCGCGTTCACCGTCTCCGTCGACGCCTCCGGCGCGCACGGCGTCACCACCGGCATCTCCGCCGCCGACCGCGCCACCACGCTCCGGCTCCTGGCGAGCGGCACGGCCGAGCCGGGCGACTTCGTCCGCCCCGGCCACATCTTCCCGCTGCGCGCCCGCACCGGCGGCGTCCTGGCCAGGAACGGCCACACCGAGGCCGCCGTCGACCTCGCCCGCCTCGCGGGCCTGCGCCCGGCCGGCGCCATCGTGGAGATCGCGGGCGAGGACGGCGTCATGCTGCGCCTGCCCGAGCTGATCCCGTTCGCGCGCAAGCACGGCCTGACGATCATCTCCATCGAGGACCTGATCGCCTACCGCCGCTCCGCGGAGCCCACCGTCAAGCGCGAGGCGACCGTCCATCTGCCCACCGCCTTCGGCGAGTTCACCGCGTACGGCTACCGCTCCACGGTCGACGGCGTCGAGCACGTCGCCCTCGTCCACGGCGACCTGGGCGACGCTTCCGACGACACCGAGCCCGTCCTGGTCCGCATCCACTCCGAGTGCCTCACCGGCGACGTCTTCCACTCCCTGCGCTGCGACTGCGGCCCCCAGCTGGAGGAATCGATGCGCCGCATCGTCGAGAACGGCCGCGGCGTCGTCGTCTACCTGCGCGGCCACGAGGGCCGCGGCATCGGCCTGCTCTCCAAGCTGCGCGCCTACGAGCTCCAGGAGCAGGGCCGCGACACCCTCGACGCCAACCTGGAGCTCGGCCTGCCCGCCGACGCCCGCGACTACGCGGCGGGCGCCCAGATCCTCGACGACCTCGGCGTGCGCACCCTGCGCCTGATGACCAACAACCCCGACAAGACCGACGCCCTCACCCGGCACGGCCTCGTCGTCACCGCCCGCGAGCCCATGCCGATCACCGCGGGCGAGCACAACCTCCGCTACCTGCGCACCAAGCGGGACCGGATGGGGCACGACCTCCCCTGGCTGGACACGCCCAAGCCGTCCGCCTGCACCAACCAGTAACTCCACCTGTTCCCTGAACCCATCTACGTACGAGGAGAAGCGCGTGAGCGGCAAGGGTGCCCCCGAACTGAGCGTGAAGAACTGCGGCGACCTGCGCGTGGCCGTCATCGCCGCCCAGTGGCACGAGAAGGTCATGGACGGGCTCGTCGACGGCGCCCTGCGCGCCCTCACCGAGCTGGGCATCAGCGAGCCCACCGTCCTGCGCGTCCCCGGCAGCTTCGAGCTGCCGGTCGTCGCCAAGGTCCTCGCGGGCCGCGGCTACGACGCGATCGTCGCGCTCGGCGTCGTCATCCGCGGCGGCACCCCGCACTTCGAGTACGTCTGCCAGGGCGTCGCCCAGGGCCTCACCCAGGTCTCCGTCGACACCGGCGTCCCCATCGGCTTCGGCGTCCTCACCTGCGACACCGAGGAGCAGGCCCTGGACCGCGCCGGCATCGAGGGCTCCCGCGAGGACAAGGGGCACGAAGCGGTCACCGCGGCCGTGGCCACCGCCACCACGCTGCGTACCGTCTCCGAACCCTGGCGTTAGGGGCGGGGGAGAGCCGCGTAAAGTAGGGGCCACCATGTCCAATAAGACGTTCGAGGAGCTCTTCACCGAGCTCCAGCAGAAGGCCGCCACCGGCGACCCCGCCACTTCCCGCACCGCAGAGCTGGTCGGCAAGGGTGTCCATGCCATCGGCAAGAAGGTCGTCGAGGAGGCCGCCGAGGTCTGGATGGCCGCCGAGCACGAGGGCAAGGAAGCCGCCGCCGAGGAGATCTCGCAGCTGCTCTACCACGTCCAGGTGATGATGGTCGCCCGCGGCATCTCCCTCGACGACGTGTACGCCCATCTCTGAGCCGGCACCCCAGCTCGTTCAACCCACCCCTTACGCGAAGGAATCCGCCCTCATGCTGCGCATCGCCGTCCCCAACAAGGGTTCACTGTCCGGACCTGCGTCGGCGATGCTCCATGAGGCCGGATACCGCCAGCGCAAGGAGTCCAAGGAACTCGTCACGGTCGACCCGGACAACGAGGTCGAGTTCTTCTACCTCCGCCCCAAGGACATCGCGATCTACGTGGCCTCCGGCAAGCTCGACATCGGGCTCACCGGCCAGGACCTCCTGATCGACTCCGGGGCCAACGCCGAGACGATCCTGCCGCTCGGCTTCGCCCGCTCCACCTTCCGCTTCGCCTCCCGGCCCGGCGCCGTCAAGGACCTCGCCGACCTCGCGGGCAAGACGATCGCGACGTCGTACGAGGGCATCGTCGGCAAGTACCTCGCCGAGCACGGCGTGGACGCCTCCGTGGTCCACCTCGACGGCGCGGTGGAGACCGCCATCGAGCTCGGCGTCGCCGACGCCATCGCCGACGTCGTCGAGACCGGCACCTCGCTGCGCAACGCGGGCCTGGAGGTCTTCGGCGAGCCGATCATGAAGTCCGAGGCGTGCGTCATCCGCCGCAAGGGCGACAGCGCCGAGGACCCGAAGGTCCAGCAGTTCCTGCGCCGCCTCCAGGGCGTCCTCGTCGCCCGTACGTACGTGATGATGGACTACGACTGCCGCGCCGAGCACCTGGAGAAGGCCGTCGCCCTCACCCCGGGCCTGGAGTCGCCGACCGTCTCCCCGCTGCACAACGAGGGCTGGGTCGCCGTGCGCGCCATGGTCCCCGCCAAGGACGCGCAGCGCATCATGGACGACCTGTACGCCCTCGGCGCACGGGCCATCCTCACCACGGCCATCCACGCCTGCCGCCTCTGAGGACGCACACCATGTCCGACCCCGTAGCCCTTCCGGTCACCTTCCGGCCCGGCCACACCCGCGTCATCCTGCACGCGCTCGGCGCCGTCTGCTTCGTCGTGATCAGCGTGATCGCGCTGATCCTCGACACGATGAGCCCGGCGGAGAAGCTCAGCTTCGTCTTCACCGCGGCCCTCTTCTGGGGGGTGCTCGGGCTGCTCGCGCGGCCCAAGGTCGTCGCCGACGAGGACGGCGTCACGGTCGTCAACATCGCCCGTGGCCGCCGCCTCGCCTGGGCGGAGATCGTGCAGGTCAACCTGCGCCCCGGCGACCCCTGGGTCTTCCTCAACCTCACCGACGGCACCAGCCTGGCCGCCATGGGCATCCAGCCCGCCCTCGCCAAGCAGAGCGCGATCCGCGACGCGAAGACGCTCCGCGCCCTGGCGGAGGCCAGGACCGGCCTCCAGGACTGAGCCGCCCGCACTTCAGAGCCGAACCGGGGCCCCGGCCCCTGACACCTTTGCCTCGGACTTGATGCTGTGTCTGTCGGGGGGCGACCCCCGAGCCCCCAGCCGTGGGTGGGTTCGGCGTGGGCGGGGTCAGGGGGCCCGGCGGAGTTCGGGGCTGAACCGGGGCCCCGGCCCCTGACACCTTTGCCTCGGACTTGATTAATCTGTTGGGCGGGGCGTGCGCCATGTGCCGCCCCGCCCCTGACGCGCCCGGACGGGTGAGCGGGGGCTCCTGCTAACCAAGGAGTGACTCCCTCCAGCGATGGACGGATCGTCCGGCAGTATCTGCGCCGCCCCCTCCCGACATAGCGCGCCCCTCGCGCGCAGGTCCCCGGAGGCGGCGGCATGACCATCCCGTTGCTGCTCCTCGCGGCAGCCTTCCTCCTGATCCTCGCCAACGGGTTCTTCGTGGCGGCCGAGTTCGGGCTCGTCACCGTCGAGCGCCAGGACGCCAAGGAGGCGGCGGACGCCGGCGACAAGCGCGCCCGCACCGTCGTCGAGGCGCTCAAGGAGCTGTCCTTCCAGCTCTCCGGCACCCAGCTCGGCATCACCATCACCTCCCTGGTCGTCGGCATGCTCGCCGAACCGGCCCTCGCCGAGCTGCTGCGCGGCCCCTGCGAGGCCGTCGGCCTCCCCGAGGGCGCCGCGCGCGGCGTCTCGGTCGTCGTCGGCATGCTGCTCGCCTCCGCCGCGCAGATGGTGATCGGCGAGCTGGTCCCGAAGAACTGGGCGGTCTCCAGGCCGCTCCAGGTGGCCCGCTTCGTGGCAGGCCCCCAGCACGCCTTCGCCCGCCTCTTCCGCCCGGTGATCGCCCTGCTCAACACGGTCGCCAACCGTCTCGTCCGCGCCCTCGGCGTCGAACCGGCCGACGAACTGGCCTCCGCCCGCACCCCGGGTGAGCTGGTCTCGCTGGCCCGGCACTCCGCGCAGGCGGGCACCCTGGAGCAGGACACCGCCGACCTGTTCGTGCGCACGCTCTCGCTCGGCGAGCTGACCGCGCAGCACGTCATGACGCCCCGCGTGAAGGTCAGCGCGCTCCAGGCCTCCGCGACCGCCGAGGACGTGATCAACCTGACCCGCGCCACGGGCCTGTCCCGCTTCCCCGTCTACCGGGAGCGGATCGACGAGGTCATCGGCATGGTCCACCTCAAGGACGCCCTGGCGATGACCGCGCACGAGCGCCTGCGCACGCCCGTCGTGCGCATCGCCCAGGCTCCGCTCCTGGTCCCGGAGACCCTGCCCGTGCAGCCGCTCCTCGCGCGTCTGCGCAGCGAGCAGCCCATCGCCGTGGTCGTCGACGAGTACGGCGGCACGGCCGGGGTCGTCACCCTGGAGGACATCGTGGAGGAACTCGTCGGCGAGGTCCGCGACGAGCACGACCGGCTCGACCTGCCCGAACTGGCGGCGGCCCCGGCCGAGGACGGCAGACCCGCCTGGGACGCCGACGGCAGCTGCCGCGTCGACATCCTGCGCCGCATCGGCCTCGACGCCCCCGAGGGCCCGTACGAGACGGTGGCCGGGCTCGTCGCCGACCTCCTGGGCCGCATCCCGGCCCCCGGCGACAGGGCGGAGCTGCCCGGCTGGCGGCTCTCCGTGCGACAGGTCGACCACTACCGCGCCGAGCGCGTCCGCATCGTGAAGTGCGCGGACGCCCCGGCGGCTCTGCTGGAGGCGGCCCGATGAGCGCCCTGCAACTCTTCTTCGCGATCCTGCTGGTCCTCGCCAACGGCTTCTTCGTCGGCGCCGAGTTCGCCCTGGTCTCGGTCCGCCGCAGCCAGATCGAGCCACTGCCCGGCAAACGGGCCCGCCAGGTCCTGTACGGGCTCGAACACCTGCCGCAGATGATGGCGGCGGCCCAGTTCGGCATCACCATCTGCTCGCTGACGCTCGGCGCGGTGGCGGAGCCGACGGTGGCGCACCTCCTGGAGCCCGTCTTCGAGGCGGTCCACATCCCGCATGGCATGGTCCATCCGCTGGGCTACGCCATCGCCCTCGCGGCGGTCGTCTTCCTCCACCTGGTCATCGGCGAGATGGTGCCGAAGAACCTGGCGATGGCGGCGCCGGAGAAGACCGCGCTGTGGTTCAGCCCGGGTCTCGTCGCCTTCGCCCGGCTCTGCAAGCCGGTCACGATCGCGCTCGGCGCCTGCGCCCGGCTGATCCTCAAGCTGTTCAGGGTCGAGCCGAAGGACGAGGTCGAGGCGGTCTTCACCAGCGAGCAGCTCAACCGCCTGGTGGAGGACTCGGGCCAGGCCGGGCTGCTCGACCCGGAGGAGCAGGAGCGCCTGGAGGACGCCCTGGAACTGGGCAGCCGCCCGGTCACCGACGTCCTCCTGACCCGCGCGGACCTGGTCACGGTCGGCCCCTCGGTCACCCCCGCCGAGATCATCGCCCTGACGGCGCGGACCGGGTTCTCCCGCTTCCCGCTCTGCGCGGACGGCGGCGCCTTCATGGGCTACCTGCACATCAAGGACGTCCTCGACCTGATCGAGGGCCCCGGCACGGACCGCGCGGTCCCGCAGCAGATCTGGCGCCCGATGACGACCCTGCGCGCTGAACTGCCCCTGGACGACGCCCTCACGGTGATGCGCCGCGCCGCCACGCACCTGGCGCAGGTCGCCGACGCCTCGGGGCGGGTCCTCGGCCTCGTCGCCCTGGAGGACGTCCTGGAACTCCTGGTCGGCGAGGTCCGCGACCCGGCGCACCGGGACGAGCCGGAGCAGCCCGGGGAGCCGCAGGAGCCGGAGGTCCCGGTGGCCCGGACGAAGCAGGAGGCGCTGACGTAGCCGCCGGGCGGGACGGTCGCAGGCCCTACAACCCCATGGGGTCCTGCGGCCCCCTTCCGGAGAGCACCTCTCCGTACGCCTGCATGAGATCGGGCAGCCGCAGCGTGGCCAGGTCGTCGCGGGACGGTTCCGTCAGACAGCCGGTGAGCCGCAGATCGCGGTAGGCGCAGGACTTCTCGTACAGGGTCCGCAGGAACCGTCCGTTGCCCAGCTCGTCGATCCAGCCCTGCTCCACCACGTGCCCGGCGACGGAGCGCAGCTCCTCCAGGGCCTCCTCGTCCCACGCGTCCCCATTCTCGGCGGCCAGGACCTCGCCGATCGAGGTGAGCTCCAGCGGCCGGTACGAGGGGAAGTCGACCCGCGACGTGAAGCGCGACGACAGACCGGGGTTGGCGGCCAGCAGCCGGTCCATGCCCTCCGGGTATCCGGCGAGGATCACCACGAGGTGGTCCCGGTTGTCCTCGGCCCGCTTGAGCAGCACTTGCAGGGCCTCGTCGCCGTACGCGTCGCCCTTGCCGTAGCCGGAGTTGGACAGCGCGTACGCCTCGTCGACGAAGAGGACGCCGCCGAGCGCGGAGTCGATCAGCTCGTTGGCCTTCACGGCGGTCTGGCCGAGATATTCGCCGACCAGATCCGAGCGCTGCGCCTCCACGAGGTGGTCGCCGCCGAGCAGGCCGAGCGCGTAGAAGACCCGGCCGAGGATGCGGGCCACCGTCGTCTTGCCCGTGCCGGACGGGCCCGAGAAGACGAAATGGCGCTTCGGCGGCTGGACCGGCAGGCCCTGTCCCGCGCGCAACCGTGCCATGTTCAACTGCGCGGAGAGCGCTTTGACCTGGCGCTTCACCGGTTCGAGGCCGACCATCAGCTCCAGCTCGGAGAGCGCCTCCTCCAGGAGCACCGGATCGGCGGGCCCGGCGGGCAGCGGCGCCGAGACCGGGACGACGGCCTTCTCCCGCACCATGTCGGGGTCGTCCGCGCCGACCGTGCTCGGGGTCGGCAGACCGGGCTCGGTGACCTTGAGGTCCCGCCCGTCGCCCGCGTACAGCGGCTCGACCGACTCCGCGCCGTCCGCGCTGTCCTGGTAGCCGGTCAGGGGGAGCGGCGCCAGGTCGGGCCCGTCCCCGAAGTCCCCGTAGCCGTCTCCCTCGGCGATCGCCGCGAGCCGCGCCGAGGTGTCCATGAACGCCGGGTCGACCCGGTGCACGGCCCGGTACAGCGGCATCGCGGCCGCCGAGCGGCCCGTGCCCTCGTGCGCCCGCGCCAGCCAGTACCGCAGCTCCTTGCGCTGCGGCTGCTCGCTGCGGCAGCGCATCAGGGCCGAGGAGAGCAGCGGCTCCGCCTGCCCGTACATCTCCAGGCGGACCCGGGCCATGCCGCCGAAGAGACCGGCCTCGATGCCGAGCATCGGGTCGTCGATCAGCGAGTCCGTCTGCCGGACCAGCTGGTCCCAGTCCTTGACCAGGTAGGCCCGGCAGGCGTGCAGGAAGCGCACCTGCGGGTCCGCGTCGGCCGCCGGCAGGGTCGACAGGGCCCGGTCCAGCTCCGGGACGTGGCGTCCGTCGAGCCAGTGCGAGGCGTGCGCGAGCAGTAGGTCGCGCGGGCGTTCTAGGACCGGCTGCACCCACCAGCCCAGCCAGTACCAGGAGTTGAGCGTGCGGCGGTGTCTCGTGCGCTGTTCCCCGAACCGGTCGCGGTGGCGGAACATCCGCAGCAGCGCCGTCGTCGTGTCGATCCGCAGCGCGTGCAGTCCGAGCCAGCCGTCGGCCATCCCCGGATCGAGCCGCACGGCGGCCCGGAACTCCTCCTCCGCCTGCGGATACGCGCCCATCGTGTACGCGTCGACGCCCCGCAGCCAGGCGAGGTCGGCCGGGCCCGTCGGCGCGCCGGTGCCGAAGTCCATCACGTCCCCCACAAGCCGTGCCCCCGATGAACCGCTCTGTCATGGACGGGAGTTGTCACGATGCGGACAGCGAGCCGTCCGTAGACCGCACCGAGGGCATCGTACCTGCGGGGGCCCGGTCGGCCGTAGGGCGCGGCGGCGTCGGATCGGCGCGGGGAGGCCCGCGGGCGCGGGATTTCGCGCAGGTGAGCACGGTGGGGATTGGTGACCCAGGGTAAGCGGTGAGCGGCCCGGCGCGGATCGACGGGGACATTGCGGGCAGAACGAAGCCCCCGATCACGGGGGAACAACCGGGGGCTTCGCGTCTGCCGGCGGCCCCGGAAGGCCGCTCATTGGAAACGTAAGTCCTGTACGGCCCCCCGGTCAAGCAGAGTTGAGGCACTCGGGGAAAGTGGCGGAAGGCCGTATCGGGGGCGTCAGCGCACCGCTGGCGGTTCCTCACCCTGTGTGACGGCAGGGTGGTTGCGCAGCGCCCCGCCAGGCCCCACGCGCACCTCGTACCCCGGGTGGCACTCCCGTACCAATTCCTCCGCGAAGGGGCGGGACGGGTCCCGAGTGAAATGCTCGCGCTCCGCCGGTATCCAGCCGTCCCAGAAGGCGTCCTGCGCCGCGCCGTCCCTGGCCCGCCCGCGCGCCCACGCGGCCTCCCGCGGCAGATCCATCCACACCAGGCGCGCCAGCGAGGGCCGCAGAGCGCGCCGGCCCGCGCCCACGCCCTCCACGAGGATCACCTCGGCGGGCGCCAGGACGCGCACGGCGTCGAAGCGGCGGGCGTGCCAGTCGTAGGTCTCGTAGTGCGCCGCGTCGCCCCGGGAGAGGGGAGCGAGTACCTGTTCGCACAGCCGGTCCGTCCAGGCGAAGAGGGCGTCGTGGCTCGCGATGTCGTCCAGACGCAGCACCGGCGCCCCGCCGAGCGCCTCGGCGAGCCGCGCCGCGAAGGTCGACTTCCCCGAGCCCGCGTGCCCGTCGATGCCGACGAGACGCACGGGGCCGCACGAGGGCGGCAGCCGGCGGAGGCGGTCGGCGTACGGGGCGAGGGGCACGGGCTGGTGGTCCACAGCCGCCAGGTTACGCGGCGACCAGGCCGGGTTTCACATGCGCCGCCGCAGGTCATTCCAGTGGTGGAGACCAATATTGGTCCGGCGACAGGCCCCGAAACGCTGGTGGAAATCGCGTCACCGCGGCCATAGTTGGCGCACTGTTTCACCTGAACCGCGGCGAGCCGCACCGGGCCCGCACCCGGTGCGCCCGCACCGCCCGCCCGACCCGCCCGACCCGTCCGACCCGTCGACTGGGGGACCACCCGATGACCCGACCCGATCAGGACTCCCGTCCGGCCCGCAGAACCGTGCTCGCCGCGGCCGCGGGCGTCGTCCTCGCCGCCGCGACGGCCGCGGGCACCACCGCGCAGGCAGCGGCGGGCCCGTCCGCCGCACGAAAGAAGGCCCCCGCACGCCCGGTGGACAACGTGGACAACGTGGACAACCACACCTGGACGACGTACACCGACTGGCGCTCGGGCACCGCCAAGGGGACGCGCGCCGTCTCGGGCGCCCGCCCCGGCGTGACCCTCGCCAAGGCGGCCGGCACGCTCACCTACACCGACCCGCACCTGAACAGGACCTCCGACTGGGAGTACGCCACGTGGACCTCGCCGGTCCACCGCCTGAGCGTCCCCGCCACCGAGGTCATCGCCTCCTGGAACGCGCACACGCCGCCCGGCACCTGGATCCAGGTCGAGCTGCGGGGCACGTACTCCGACAAGACGAAGACGCCCTGGTACGTGATGGGCCGCTGGACCGCCGGGGACGACGAGATCGTCGACATCCGCCGCACCTCCGTCGACGACCAGAGCGACGGCAGATCGAGCATCTGGACGGACACCTTCTCCATCGACGACGCGGCCTCGGGCCTGCGGCTCGTCTCCTACAGCCTGCGCCTGACCCTGCTGCGCGCCCCCGGCGCCAAGGATGCCCCGACCGTGTGGCGGCTCGGCGCGATGGGCTCGGACGTGCCGGACCGCTTCACCGTCCCGGCCTCCACCCCCGGGCTCGCCAAGGAGCTGGACGTCCCGCGCTACTCGCAGGAGATCCACGCCGGCCAGTACCCGCAGTACGACAACGGCGGCGAGGCCTGGTGCAGCCCCACCTCCTCGCAGATGATCATCGAGTACTGGGGCCGCAAGCCGACCGCCGCCCAGCTCGCCTGGGTCGACCCGTCCTACGCCGACCCGCAGGTCTGCCACGCGGCCCGTCACACGTTCGACTACCAGTACGAGGGCTGCGGCAACTGGCCCTTCAACGCGGCGTACGCGGCGACGTACAAGGACCTCCAGGGCGTCGTCACGCGCCTCTCCTCCCTGACGGACCTGGAGACGCTGATCGCGGCCGGTATCCCGGCCATAACGTCCCAGTCGTTCCTCAAGGAGGAGCTGACGGGCGCGGGCTACGGCACCTCCGGGCACCTCATGACGGTCATCGGGTTCACCGCCGAGGGTGACGTGATCGCCAACGACCCGGCGTCGCCGAGCGACCCGGAGGTGCGGCGCGTCTACAAGCGGGCCGAGTGGGAGACGATCTGGCTGCGCACGAAGCGCTACAACGCCTCCGGCAAGGTGGCCTCCGGCACCGGCGGCGTCTGCTACCTGTACTTCCCGGCCCACCCGACCCCGAAGCAGCGCAAGGCGCTGGCGGCGGTGGGGGTGCGCTGATCCGGTCCCGGAGGCGGGCATGACCGACGTGTCGGCGCGGGTCCCCGTGGTCCGCGCGTGACCAAGGTCTCGGCCGCGAAGCGACATTCCGGTGGCAAGGTGGTAAGTGCACCGCCCACGAACCCAGTGAGTGAGACCCCCATGACCGCAAGCTCCGTAGCCGCCTCCGCAGCCAGTCAGGCCCCCGCCGCCGCGCGCACGCGCACCGGTGGCCCGCAGGAGGACGGCCCGAAGATCCTCGAGCACCTCATGGGGTGGACCTTGGTGGTCGTGCTCGCGATGTTCGTCACACAGGCCGGCCTGATGTGACCGCTGCGACGACAGCCGTGAGGGGCGGGGCCCGGAAGGCCGGGCCCCGCCCCTCATGCGTACCGCTCTCGCGTGATGGCTAGCTGACGGCCTTGATCAGCTCACCGCTCGCCGTGTCGCCGGACAGCTCCCACAGGAACGTGCCGCCGAGACCCTGCTGGTTCTTGTAGTCCATCTTCCCCGCGATGGTCTGCGGGGTGTCGTAGCTCCACCAGTCGCTGCCGCAGTGCGCGTACGCGGTGCCGCCGACCGTGCCCGTGGCGGGGCACTTGGTCTTCAGCTCCTTGTAGTCGTCGATGCCGGGCTCGTACTTGCCCGCGGCCGGGCCGGTCGCCGTGGCGCCCGGCGCGTCCTGGGTGACGCCGGTCCAGCCGCGCCCGTAGAACCCGATGCCGAGCAGCAGCTTCGAGGCGGGCACGCCCGCGGCCTTCAGCTTGGCGATGGTGGCGTCGGTGTTGTACCCGTCCTTCGGGATGCCGTCGTACGCCTTGAGCGGGGAGTGCGGGGCGGTCGGCCCCTGGGCGTCCCACGCGCCGAAGTAGTCGTACGTCATCGGGTTGTACCAGTCGACGTACTGGGCGGCGCCCGCGTAGTCGGTGGCGTCCAGCTTGCCGCCGTCGGAGGCGTCGGCGGGTATGGCGGAGGTCAGCAGGTAGTCACTGCCGAACTTCGCGCGCAGCGCCGCCATCAGGTTCCTGTACGCGTCCCGCCCGCTGGTGTCGCAGGTCAGGCCGCAGGCGTTGGGGTACTCCCAGTCGATGTCGATGCCGTCGAAGACATCGGCCCACTTGGAGTTCTCGACCAGGTCGTAGCAGGACTGGGCGAACGCGGCCGGGTTCTTCGCGGCCTCCGTGAACCCGCCGGACCAGGTCCAGCCGCCGAAGGACCACAGGATCTTGAGGTCCGGGTGCTTCTTCTTCAGCTTGAGCAACTGGTTGAAGTTGCCGCGCAGCGGCTGGTCCCAGGTGTCGGCGACGCCGTCGACGGACTGGTCGGCGGTGTACGCCTTGTCGGTCGCCGCGTAGGCGTCGCCCATGGTGCACTTGCCGCCCTGGACGTTGCCGAACGAGTAGTTGATGTGCGTCAGCTTGTCGGCGGACCCGGACGTCTCGACGTTCTTGACGTGGTAGTTCCGGTCGTAGACGCCCCACTCGGTGAAGTATCCGACGACCTTCGAGCCGGCGGCCCTGGTCTGTGCGCCCGCGTCCGCCTGGGCGGCCGCGCTGCCCGCGGAGGCGAGCAGGCCCGCGCCGAGAACGGCGGAACAGGCGGCGGCGGCGAGCGCCTTGAGGGGGGTGCGGGGGAGAGGTGATCTGCGCATGGTGTCTCCTCGTGGGGGAGGGGGACATGGGGGCTGTGGGGGGTGACATGAACGCGCTGAGTCGGCGAACGGAACTGACAGTAGGAGGACTAGACCAGTGCGGTCAATGGTCCGGACCAATTTCCGTCGCATCTTCAACTGGCGACCCCACGCCCACACTTGGGCGCAGTCTGCTCAGTAACCCCGGGAGCCGCTGAACTGCCCCGTCCGCACCGTGGGCGCCACGAGCCGCGCCCACTCGGGGTCGTGCCGCCCCGGCAGCGTCTTCCCGTACTCGGCCCAGGTGGCGAGGAGGGCGCGGTAGAGAGGCGGGTCCTGGGGCGCCTGGTGGGCCAGGTGCGCCTGATGAACCGATTCTGCGAAGTGGGGTGCGGGAACGGGTGAGAGGCCGCGCCTGCGCCGCCCGGTGGGCGCCGTGGCGGGGGTCTGCGTCGGGGTCATGCCGGACCAACGCGCGGCGCCCGCCGCGGGTCACCCGCATCGGCAATCGGGCGTCCGTTCGCGGAATCACCGGAGTCGCGAGCCGCCGGGGTGCGCAGTGTCGCCGTACACCTATCCCGCTTCTCGTCAGCTGACGTACCGTCAGCTCGCAGGTTCCGGTGTCTGACCGTCTGACCTCCGGAGGAGGACGCATGGCCCAGGACGACCGACCCGTCGCGTTCGACGAGTACCCGGTCCATCAAGTACCGCTCTCGATGAAGCACGTCGCCACCAGCGACCGGAACGCCTACGACCGCTGCATCTTCCATCTCTTCGACCCCGAGGGCGAGTTCCTGCTCATCCTGGGGCTCGGCGTGTACCCGAACCTCGGAGTGACCGACGCGTACGCCACCTTGCGCCACGGCGACACCTTGCACGCCGTCCGCGCCTCGGACGCGCTGAGCGACGAGACCCGGACGCGGATGGAGGTCGGCCCGCTGCGGATCCTCGTGGAGCGGCCGCTGAAGGACTTCCTCCTGACGTGCGCCGCCGACCCCGGGGACCCGGACGCGCTCGCGTACGAGATCGGCTGGCACGCCGACTTCCCCGCGCTCTGGGAACCGCACCACACCCAGCGCCGCGGCGCCCGCCTCACCCTGGAGGGCAAACGGTTCGTGCAGGCCGGACGGTGCGACGGGCGGCTGCGGATCGGCGGACGCGAGATCGAGTTACGCGGTTGGACCGGAACCCGCGACCGCAGCTGGGGCGTGCGGCCCGTGCCCGGCGAGGAGGGCGGCCGGCTCGCCGCCGAGCACCCCGCCGAGGGGTTCCACTGGGTGTGGGCGCCGGTCCGCTTCGAGGACCGGTTCCTGATGGTGGTGGTGCAGGAGGACGCCGACGGGTACCGCACGCTGAACGACGCCACCCTGGTCCGCGAGGGCCACCGTGACCGCCAACTCGGCTGGCCGCGCGTCGACATCGGCTACCGCCCCGGCACCCGCCGCCCGCGGAGCGCGGTCATCCACCTCACCGACCCGGCCGGCCACAAGCCCCTCGAACTCGGCGTCGAGGTCCTCACCTCCTCGCCCCTGGCGCTGGGCGCGGGCTACCCGCCCGCCGACGACTGGCAGCACGGCACCTGGCAGGGCCGCGGCTGGAGTGACCGCCGCGCCTACGACCTCTCCGACCCCGCGGCCCACCCCCGCGCCGCCTTCGGGGTGACCGACCACGCCGCCCGCTTCACCCTCGACGGCCGCGTCGGCCACGGCATCTTCGAGCACGGCAGCTTCGGCCGCCACGACCCGAGCGGCTTCGCCGGGTTCGACTCGGTGGCACCCGAGCGTCCCTGAGCCTCATCCCCTGAGCCCCGTTCCGTCGCGGGTTCCGTCGCCCATTCCGTCGCCCGTTCCGTCGCCTGTTCCGTCGTCATCGGAGGGAGTCCGGTCATGGCCGGCGCACCGCGCCCCCGTACCTCCACACGTGAACCCGAGGAGATCGCCCGCCGCCTCACCGCCTGGCTGGGCCGCAGCCTGCCCGGCGCGAAGGCGGTGAACGTCACCGTCCCCGCCTCCAACGGCATGTCCAGCGAGACCCTGCTGTTCGACATCGAACATCCCCGGCCCCCGGTCAGGGCGTGCGCGCTGCGGCTCGCCGCGGACCCGTCGGCGTACACGGTCTTCCCGGTGTACGACATGCCACGCCAGTACCGCACGATGCGGCTGGCCGCGGCCCGTGCCCGGCTGCCGGTGCCGCGTGTGCTGTGGCTGGAGGAGGACCCGACGGCGCTCGGCGCGCCGTTCTTCGTGATGGAACGGGTCGCCGGGCGCGTCCCGCCCGACGTGATGCCCTACACGTACGAGGGAAACTGGCTGCACGCGGCCACGGATGACGAGCGCGCCCGTCTGGAGGACGCCAGCCTCCGCCTGCTCGCCCGGCTGCACGACGGAGTGCCCGCGGCCGAGGCGGACTTCCTCGCCCTGCCGGGCGACGGCACCCCGCTGCGCAGGCACGTCGAAGGCCAACGCGCCTACTACGCCTGGGTCGTCGACGGCCTCGCGCGCTCACCCCTCATCGAGACCGCCTTCGAGCGCCTGGAGGAGCTGTGGCCGCGCGACGAGGGCGAGCCGGTCCTCAACTGGGGCGACGCCCGCATCGGCAACATCGTCTACGACGGGTTCGCCCCGGCCGCCGTCCTCGACTGGGAGATGGCGGCGCTCGCCCCGCGCGAGGTCGACCTCGGCTGGACGATCTATCTGCACCGTTTCTTCCAGGACCTGACCGAGAGCTCCGGCCAGCGCGGACTGCCCGGCTTCCTGCGCCGCGACCACGTCGAGGCGCGCTACGCCGAACTCACCGGCCACACCCCGCGCGACATGGACTTCCACACGCTCTACGCGGCGCTGCGGCACGCGATCGTGATGCTCCGCGTCGCCCACCGCCAGGTCCACTTCGGCGAGACCGCCGTGCCCGACGACCCGGACACGCTGATCCTGCACCACGGCAGCCTGCGGGCCATGGTGCAGGGCAGGTACTGGACGAACCTCGGATGAAGTAAGGGACGGGACGGGGCGCGGCTCAGGCCGCGGCCCGGCGGTGCGGCTGGACCGGCACGCTCAGCGGCCGCGAGCCGGGCCCGCCCACGTGCGAGAACGGCTGCATGCGCCAGTCAAGGCCCTGAGGCAGCGTCAGGAGCAGGGCGGTGTCCTGCTCCTGCGCACCGACCAGCTCGTCGGCGGGCCGTGCGTCGGCGGCCGACCGTCCCGTGCCCGCGCAGACGGTGAGTCCGAACGGGTTCCAGGGCGAGGCGCACAGCGCGTGCTCCGGCAGGACGTCCTCGTCGGCGAGGAGCGCGATGGGCTGCGCGCAGTCCGGGCACAGCACCCGGTACATCTCGAACGTGTCGTAAGAGTCGGCGTCGGCGTCGGTGCCGGCGTCCAGGCCGATGGCCTCCTCGTCGAAGACGTCGCGTTCGACGCCCTCCGGCTGGGGCTCGGCGACCGTGCGCTTGCGCTGACGGGTTGCGGGGCGTCCGGGACGCTTCACGTTCTGCATGGGAATCTCCCCCTCGGGTGGGCCGACCAGGAACCGCGGCCACGACCACAGCAAGCACTTCCCTCCCCGCCCGCGCGGTAATCGCTTCCCATGTGAGGACACGGTCGGAAGTGTGTGGTCTTCGTCACATGCCGCTTGCGTGTGCCCGGGGCGCGGTAGGCGAAGGGGCCGCACAGGGCCGATCGCACGGCTCCGAGGTACCCGGGGCGATCACGGGCCTGTAGGTTCTGGCGCATGGAGGAGCTCGACCGACAGATCGTGCAGCTGCTCGTCAAGGACGGGCGGATGAGCTACACCGACCTGGGCAAGGCCACGGGCCTGTCCACGTCGGCCGTGCACCAGCGGGTGCGCCGCCTGGAGCAGCGCGGCGTGATCCGCGGATACGCCGCGGTCGTCGACCCCGAGGCGGTCGGCCTGCCGCTCACCGCGTTCATCTCGGTGAAGCCGTTCGACCCGAGCGCCCCCGACGACATCGCCGAGCGGCTCGCGGGCGTCCCCGAGATCGAGGCGTGCCACAGCGTGGCCGGGGACGAGAACTACATCCTCAAGGTCCGCGTGGAGACCCCGCACGAACTGGAGAACCTGCTGGCGCGCGTCCGCTCCCTCGCCGGCGTCTCCACGCGCACGACGGTCGTCCTCTCGACACCGTACGAGGCGCGGCCCCCGCGCATCTGATACGAGGCAGGGTCTCCGCGGAGCTGATACGAGGCAGGGTCTCCGTGGAGCTGATGCGAAGCGGGGTCTCCGCGGAGCTGATACGCAGGCGGGGCAAGAGCCCTTCTGCCGACAAAAGGGACCCCGGCACGCGCGCGTAGCGGCCCGCGCGGGAGACTGTCCCCCATGAGCACGCCCCCCAGCACCCGTACCGTTCTCCTCCGGCGCGGCGAGGTCCACAGCCCCGCCGACCCCTTCGCCACCGCGATGGTGGTGGAGGCAGGACACGTCGCCTGGGTCGGTTCGGAAGGCGCGGCGGACGCGTTCGCGGACGGCGTGGACGAGGTGATCGACCTCGACGGCGCCCTGGTCACCCCGGCGTTCACCGACGCCCACGTCCACACCACCTCGACCGGCCTCGCCCTCACCGGGCTCGATCTCACGGCCGCCCGCACCCGCGAGGAGGCCCTCACCCTCGTACGGGAACACGCCGAGGCCCGCCCCACCGACCGGGTGCTGCTCGGCCACGGCTGGGACGCGGCCCGCTGGCCCGACACCCGCCCGCCCTCGCGCGCCGAGCTCGACGAGGCCACCGGCGGCCGCCCCCTCTACCTCTCCCGTATCGACGTGCACTCCGCGGCCGTGAGCACCGCGCTGCTCGACCTGGTCCCCGGCGTCCGGGACCGGGCCGGATACACGCCCGACGAGCCCCTGACGCGCGACGCCCACCACGCCGTGCGCGCCGCCGCCCTCGGCGCCGTGGGGCCGCAGCAGCGCACCGAGGCACAGCGCGCGGCCCTGCGCCACGCCGCGTCCCTCGGTATCGGCTCGATCCACGAGTGCGCGGGACCCGACATCTCCTCCGAGGACGACTTCACCGGGCTGCTCGACCTCGCCCGCTCCGAGCCGGGCCCGCGCGTCGCCGGGTACTGGGCCGACCGCGACATCGAGCGTGCCCGCGCCCTCGGTGCCCTCGGCGCGGCCGGCGACCTCTTCGTGGACGGCGCCCTCGGCTCGCACACGGCCTGCCTGCACGCGCCCTATGCCGACGCCGAGCACACCGGCACCGGTTACCTGAGCGCCGCCGACGTCGCCGCGCACGTCGTCGCCTGCACCGAGGCGGGCCTCCAGGCCGGGTTCCACGCGATCGGCGACGCCGCCGTCACCGCGGTCGTCGACGGCATGCGCGCCGCCGCCGAAAGAGTCGGCCTCGCGCGCGTGCGCGCCGCCCGGCACCGCGTCGAGCACGCCGAGATGCTGACCCCCGAATCCGTCGCCGCCTTCGCCGAGTTCGGCCTCACCGCGTCCGTGCAGCCCGCCTTCGACGCGCTGTGGGGCGGTGAGGACGGCATGTACGCCGACCGCCTCGGCGCCGGACGCGCCCGCACCCTCAACCCGTTCGCGGCTCTTCTTCGCGCCGGGGTCCCGCTCGCGTTCGGCTCCGACAGCCCGGTCACCCCGCTCGACCCGTGGGGCACCGTCCGCGCCGCCGCCTTCCACCGCACGCCCGAGCACCGCGTCTCCGTACGTGCCGCGTTCACCGCCCACACGCGCGGGGGATGGCGCGCCGTCGGGCGCGACGACGCCGGGATCCTCGTTCCCGGGGCCCCCGCCGACTACGCCGTCTGGCGCACCGACGAACTGATCGTGCAGGCCCCGGACGACCGGGTGGCCCGCTGGTCCACCGACCCGCGCTCCGGCACCCCGGGGCTGCCGGATCTCTCGCCGGGCGCCCAACTGCCCGTCTGCCTGCGGACGGTGGTCTCCGGTCAGCCCGTCTTCGTAGGGCTGGACGAGTGAGAAACCGGGGCGGCGCGCGGCCGGTTCCGGGCGCCCCCGGTCCCCGCAGACCTGCGCATCCTCGGCCCTGACCAGCCGTCTTCACAAAGAGGTGCAGGTGGGACGGCTGTTGACAGACCGCGGCAGGGGGCGGGTAGGTTCGGCCGGGTCCACCACCTTTCGCCCGACCGCGCAGACTGAGCGGTGATAGAACGCAGTCCGGCGCCCGCGCCACGGGGCGCTGGAACGTTCCGGCCGGTCGGCGAGGTGCGACCCGGGTGGGGCCCGGGCGTTCAGTAGACAACGGCTCTCGGTCGACCCGCAGCCAGCGGGCCCCAGGTCGGCCCGAAGGACGCCCGGCCCCGATCCGCAGTGTCGGCCCGGCCTGCGGAGTACCAGGTCATGTGGCGAAGCCACCTGCTCTAAGGTAGGTCCCCTTGTGCACTGAGGCACTGCCCTCAGGCAACGCACTGAAGTGCTGCGTGTAGTTCTAAGGGGAATTTGTGAGCGACGGCGGTGGGCGCGAGTTCGGCCCTCTCGGTACGGCTTTGGTGATCATTCCGACCTATGACGAGGCGGAGAACATCACGGCCATCGTCGGGCGGGTCCGGGCCGCGGTGCCCGACGCCCACGTACTGGTCGCCGACGACAACAGCCCCGACGGCACCGGCAAGCTCGCCGACGAGCTGGCCGCGGACGACGACCAGGTCCACGTCCTGCACCGCACCGGCAAGGAGGGCCTCGGCGCCGCGTACCTCGCCGGTTTCGCCTGGGGCATGGAGCAGGGGTACGGCGTCCTCATCGAGATGGACGCCGACGGCTCCCACCAGCCCGAGGAGCTGCCCCGGCTGCTCACCGCGCTCAAGGGCGCGGACCTGGTGCTCGGTTCGCGCTGGGTGCCGGGCGGACGAGTCGTCAACTGGCCCAAGTCCCGCGAGTTCCTCTCCCGCGGCGGCTCCACCTACTCCCGGCTCCTGCTCGACGTCCCGATCCGCGACGTCACCGGCGGTTTCCGGGCCTTCCGCCGCGAGACCCTCGAAGGGCTCGGCCTCGGCGACGTGGCCTCGCAGGGTTACTGCTTCCAGGTCGATCTCGCGCGCCGCGCCGTGAAGGCCGGCTACCACGTGGTCGAGGTCCCCATCACGTTCGTCGAGCGCGAACTGGGTGACTCCAAGATGAGCAAGGACATCGTCGTGGAGGCCCTGTGGCGGGTCACCACGTGGGGCGTGGGCGCGCGGATGGGCAAAATGCTCGGCCGCCCCTCCGACGGATCCTCCGATCCCTCAGGGCCCTCGGAGCGGGTCTGAGCGGCCTCCCGCCCTCCCGCCCTCCGCTTGAACGCCGCTTACGTCACTCGGACGGGTCCCCAGGCACACTGGAGGCATGACCACAGGCACACCCCCCAGCAACCAGTCCACCGGCGTCCGGCGCTCCCGGGTCCGCAGGTTCCTGCCGCTCGCCGTCGCCGCGTGGGTGGTCCTGGAGATCTGGCTGCTGACGGTGGTGGCGGGCGCCGTCGGCGGCTTCACGCTCTTCCTGCTCCTGGTGGGCGGCTTCGTCCTCGGTGCCGCCGTGATCAAGGCGGCCGGGCGCCGCGCCTTCCAGAACCTGAGCGAGACGCTCCAGCGCCGGCAGCGGCCGGACGCCGTGGAGGCGGGCGAGCAGCGTTCGCAGGGTAACGGGCTGCTGATGCTCGCCGGTCTGTTCTTGATGATCCCCGGGCTGATCTCGGACGCCCTCGGCCTGCTGCTGCTCGTGCCGCCGGTCCGTACGGCGCTGAGCCGCTACACGGAGCGGACCATCGAGCGGAAGATGAGCGAAGCCACCAGGGGCGCGTTCGGCGCCGGTTACGGGCAGAGCCGCGGCGGCGGCCCGGCCGGCGGCACGGGCACGGTGATCCAGGGCGAGGTCGTCCGGGATGACGACGAGAAGCCGTCGAACGGCCCGGACGGATCGCAGCAGCGCCCGCCGATCATGCCGTCGTAGCAGCAGGGCAGGCCCCGAGCAGGGCGGATCCTGGGCAGGGCCGACTTCGGGCAGGACGGAAAACGGCCGGGGCCGGACACACACCGAGTGTGTGCGGCCCCCGCCCCCAAAAAAGTTTACGTGGACCCAACCGAAACCCCGACATCGGGCTGTAACACCCGTTGAACCCCAAAATAAAAAAA
>NZ_JBIRPI010000010.1:0-58415 GCF_044332585.1 Streptomyces sp. NPDC016845
CACCACGAGAGCGGACCGGGCGGGAGGAATAATCCCGTCCGGTCACAGCGTCCTCGCTGTGTTTATTTCAAAGGAACCTCGCCCCAACCATCATGCGACGGCCGGAGACGGGGTAATCAACATATCTGGCGTTGACTTTTGGCACGCTGTTGAGTTCTCAAGGAACGGACGCTTCCTTTGTACTCACCCGAGAGACTCTCTCGTGGCTTTCCTCCGGGCGCTTCCCTTCGGTCTTGCGTTTCCAACCTTACCAGATCCGTTTTCCGTTCCGTTTCCGGTTCGGATTTCATTTCCGGTGGCCGTTGGAGGGCCTTTGCCTTTCGGCGGTTCCGACTTTATCAGAAGTTTTCGGCCGGACTGACCGGCTGTTTTCTCTGAATAGGCGGGGGCTTCTCGAAGAATGTTATTTCGTGAAGCTCGCTAGATGCTAACGGTTGCTATCGAGTCTTGTCGAACTCGGGGCAACTGTTCGAATCTACCTCCCCGGTCCGGCCGTGTCAACGGTCTTTCCGGGGCGAAGAGGAGACTAGCAGGTCAGATGAGCCGTATGCACATCACGCAGCGGTAGGCACGGCCGCGCTGCGTTCCGTTGTCTCCAAATCGCCGGTTTCCCCTGCTCGCGCCGCGCGGCCGCCCAGGACGTACACGTACGTGAGAAAGGCGAGCTCGGCGGCGATGCCGATGCCGATACGCGCCCAGGTCGGCAGGCCCGAAGGGGTGACGAAGCCTTCGATGGCGCCGGAGACGAAGAGGACCAGGGCCAGACCGATGGCCATGCCGATCGCCGCGCGGCCCTCTTCCGCGAGGGCGGTCCGACGGGTGCGGGGGCCGGGGTCGATGACCGTCCAGCCGAGGCGCAGTCCGGTGCCGGCGGCCACGAAGACCGCGGTCAGTTCGAGGAGGCCGTGCGGGAGGATCAGGCCGAGGAAGGTGTCGAGGCGGCCGGCGGAGGTCATCAGCCCTATGCCGACGCCGACGTTGAGCATGTTCTGGAAGAGGATCCACAGGACCGGCAGCCCGAGGAAGACGCCGAGGACCAGGCACATCGCGGCGGCCTGCGCATTGTTCGTCCACACCTGGGCTGCGAAAGACGTGGCCGGGTGGCTCGAGTAGTACGTCTCGTACTGGCCGCCCGGGCGGGTCATCTCGCGGAGCTCGGACGGGGCGGCGATCGAGGCCTGTACGTCGCGGTGAGCGCCTATCCACCAGCCGATCAGGACGGCTATCGCCGTGGATATCAAGGCCGTGGGCACCCACCAGTGGCGTGACCTGTAGACCGCTGCCGGGAAGCCGTGGGTGAGGAAACGGGTGACGTCGCGCCAGGAGGCGCGGCGCGTACCTGTCACGGCGCTACGCGCGCGTGCCACAAGTTGGGTGAGGCGGCCGGTGATCCTGGGGTCGGGGGCGCTCGACTGGATGAGCGAAAGGTGGGTCGCCGTGCGCTGGTAGAGGGACACCAGTTCGTCCGCTTCCGTGCCGGTGAGGCGGCGTCGGCGGCGCAGCAGTGCGTCCAGGCGGTCCCACTCGGCGCGGTGGGCGGACACGAAGACGTCGAGGTCCATCCGGTCTGCTGCTCCTCGCTTTTCCGGCACCTGTGCGGCGCGTTGTGCCCTCAGCTTGGCAGACTGGCGGTTCCGGAGGCAGGTCAGGGAAGGGTGGGTGGCCGGCGTGAGTGAGCTGGTGACGGGCGAGGCAGTGGCGTTGGAGCTGCGGCCCGCAAAGCTGCCGAGCCGTGCGCTCGCCGTGCTCATCGATCTGGTGGTGGCGTTCGCCGTCTACATCGTGGTGACCATAGCCGTGGTCGCCGGGACCGGGTCGATGGACGACGCCGCTTCGGCGGCCCTTTCCGTGGCGTTGTTCCTGCTGGTCCTGGTCGGTGTGCCGATCGCTGTGGAGACGCTGAGCCACGGGCGTTCGCTCGGGAAGCTCGCGTGCGGGCTGCGGGTCGTGCGGGACGACGGGGGGCCGGTCCGGTTCCGGCACGCTTTGGTGCGCGGGGCCGTCGGCGTGGTGGAGATCCTGATGACGTTCGGGGTCGTCGCGTGCATCGCCTCGCTCGTCTCCGCGCGCGGGCGGCGGGTCGGTGACGTGTTCGCGGGGACGCTCGTGGTGCGCGAGCGGGTGCCGACCGGGCAGGCGGCGGTCGTGCCGCCTCCGCCGCCGTGGCTGGTGGGGCGGTTCGCGCAGCTGGACCTTTCGGCAGTACCCGAGGGGCTGTGGCTCGCCGTGCGCCAGTATCTGACGCGGATGGGGCAGCTGGATCCGCAGATCGGTCATGGCATGGCCGAGCGGCTCGCCGCCGATGTCGCGGCGCACACGGGTGCGCCCGCGCCGCGCGATGTGCCGCCGGCGGCGTTCCTGGCAGCGGTGATGCACGAGCGGCAGTCTCGTGAGGTGCGGCGGGCCTTCGGCTCGGCCGGGCCGGGTGCGGCTGTCGCGCCGCCCATGCCTGTGCCTGCGCCCCTGCCCCCGGCCCCTGGGGCAGGGCCGTACAGCCCGCAGGGAAGCTACAGCCCGCAGGGGACGTACGGCGCCGGGGCGGCCGGGCCCGTCTCCCCAGGCTTCGCGCCTCCTGCCGTCGCGCCCGCAGCGCCGCCCTACGGACAGCCGGGGCCGTCGGACAGCCGGGGCTCCGAGCAGCCGCCGGCCACCGGGTTCGCCCCGCCCGCCTGACTGCCGCGGCCCACCGCGTCAGCCGAACGCCGACGGCGGCGTCTCCAGCGCCTCCAACTCGATGCCCGGGGCCGCCAGGACCACGTCGCCGCTGATGTGGACGGTGTGCTGCTCCCCCGTGTCCAGGGCTGTGACCTGGTACGCGTTCACGACGAGGGGGCCGTTGTCAGTGGCGTGTGCTTCGCTGTCCAGCAGAGTCCAGGACTCGTCCAGGGTGCGCGGTGCCAGGACCGGATCCGTCAGGGCGACAAGGCGTACGCGCGTCGAGGGGGAATCGGGGGTGAGGTTCAGCAGTCGCGTGGTGGCGACGAGGAACGCGGGGGATGTGCCGGTGAAGGCATGAGCGGGTGCGTTCCCCTCGGTGGCGTGGGCGCCGGTGGGGTCGGTACGGACCCAGGTCACGCCGTCGATGGCGGCTCCTCGCACCTGCCAGCTCGCGGCGTTCACTTCAAGACGGATGGGGCGGCCGAGTTCGTCGAGGGCGAGGTCGATCGAGCCGGCGTGGTCGCCGGAGGGGGTGGTCCGCTGGGCCACGTAGCGCCAGCCGGAAGGGCCGGGGGCGCAGTGGAAGTGCTCGTCACCGAGGGGGGTGTGATCGTGCGGATCGTGAAGCGAATATCGGCCGCGGGGCATAGGGTTCGCGGGTCCTTCAGAGATCGTGACGGCTGAGACGGCTGCACGCGGAGTACGGGACAGGCCCCCGGCACGGGGGTGCGGGGGCCTGTCCTGTCAGTCCGTGAGCGTGACCGACGTGGTCGTGGTGCTCGGTGTCGCTACCTCAGTGGCTTAGTGGCTCAGTAGCGGTAGTGGTCCGACTTGTACGGGCCGTCGACCTCGACACCGATGTACGAGGCCTGCTCCGGGCGGAGCGTCGTCAGCTTCACGCCGAGCGAGTCCAGGTGGAGCCGGGCGACCTTCTCGTCCAGGTGCTTGGGCAGGACGTAGACGTCGGTCGGGTACTCGGACTGCTTGGTGAACAGCTCGATCTGGGCCAGCGTCTGGTCCGCGAAGGAGTTGGACATCACGAAGGACGGGTGACCGGTCGCGTTGCCCAGGTTCAGCAGGCGGCCCTCGGAAAGGACGATGAGAACCTTGCCGTCGGGGAACGTCCAGGTGTGGACCTGCGGCTTGACCTCGTCCTTGACGATGCCGTCGATCTTCGCGAGGCCGGCCATGTCGATCTCGTTGTCGAAGTGACCGATGTTCCCGACGATCGCCTGGTGCTTCATCCTGGCCATGTCGCTCGCCATGATGATGTCCTTGTTGCCCGTCGTCGTGACGAAGATGTCGGCCTTGTCGACGACCTCGTCGAGCGTCGTGACCTGGTAGCCGTCCATCGCCGCCTGCAGCGCGCAGATCGGGTCGATCTCGGTGATGATCACGCGGGCGCCCTGGCCGCGCAGCGACTCCGCGCAGCCCTTGCCCACGTCGCCGTAGCCGCAGACGACGGCGGTCTTGCCGCCGATCAGGACGTCGGTGGCGCGGTTGATGCCGTCGATCAGTGAGTGGCGGCAGCCGTACTTGTTGTCGAACTTCGACTTCGTCACCGCGTCGTTCACGTTGATCGCGGGGAACAGGAGGGTGCCCTCGCGCTGCATCTCGTACAGGCGGTGGACGCCGGTCGTGGTCTCCTCGGTCACGCCGCGGATCTCCGAGGCGAGCTGGGTCCACTTCTGCGAACCGTCCGAGATGGTGCGGTGCAGGAGCTGGAGGATGACGCGGTGCTCGTCGGACTCGGCGGTGTCGAGCGAGGGGACCTTGCCGTCCTTCTCGTACTCGACGCCCTGGTGGACGAGGAGGGTGGCGTCGCCACCGTCGTCCAGGATCATGTTCGGGCCGCCGGTGGGGGTGTTCGGCCAGGTCAGCGCCTGCTCCGTGCACCACCAGTACTCCTCGAGCGTCTCGCCCTTCCAGGCGAAGACCGGGACGCCCTGGGGGTTGTCCGGCGTGCCGTTCGGGCCGACGGCGATGGCCGCGGCGGCGTGGTCCTGGGTGGAGAAGATGTTGCAGGACGCCCAGCGGACCTCGGCGCCGAGGGCGACGAGGGTCTCGATGAGGACGGCCGTCTGGACCGTCATGTGCAGGGAGCCGGTGACGCGGGCGCCGGCCAGCGGCTGGGCGTCGGCGTACTCCTTGCGGATCGACATCAGGCCGGGCATCTCGTGCTCGGCGAGGGTGATCTCCTTGCGGCCGAACTCGGCGAGCGAGAGATCGGCGACCTTGAAGTCCTGGTCCTGTCGGGCGGCGACAGAAGTCATAGGTGAGCTGCTCCTCGGTGCAGTTGCAGATGGTCGAGGTGGGCTTGGTGCGCATGCCCGGGACCGGGTATGCGCCTGGCTGGTCTGCGGCGCCGGCGGACATACGGGTCCACTGCTGGGACACCAGTGTTCCCTGACGGGACCAAGGTGTTCCCTAGCGCTCGCAGCGCAGTCCGTCGGAGGCCCTCTCTCCCTCGGACGACCCGTCGCGCGGGTCGCCCGACCGCCATCAGCAGCGACGTCTGGCTCATGACGAATCTACACCGATCGGCCCAGTCGGCCCCACCCCGTCTCCGTCGAGTCGGAGGTGGGGCGTGGCCGAAAGACGTCGCATGGAGGGTGGGATCAGTGGTCCGCGGCCGGGGCCGGGCCGCCCGGCGTCGCCTCGCGGTCGGGGCCCTTGGCGGCCTCGGCCTCGCTGTAGATGTCGGGTTCGAGGTAGATGACGCGGGCGATCGGGACGGCGGCGCGGATGCGGGACTCGGCCGCGTCGATCGCGCGGGCGACCTCGGCGGCGGTGTCGTCGTGCTGGACGGCGATCTTCGCGGCGACGAGAAGTTCCTCGGGGCCGAGGTGGAGCGTGCGCATGTGGATGAGGCCGGTCACGGTCTCACCGTCGACGACCGCCTCCTCGATCTTGCGGACCTCGTCCGTGCCGGCGGCCTCGCCGAGCAGGAGCGACTTGGTCTCCAGGGCCAGGACGATCGCGATGGCGATGAGGAGGAGACCGATGCAGAGGGTGCCGATGCCGTCCCAGACACCTTCGCCGGTGGCGAGGGTGAGGCCTACGCCGAACAGGGCGAGGACGAGACCGATCAGCGCGCCGAAGTCCTCGAGGAGGACGACGGGCAGCTCAGGGGCCTTGGCGCGCTTGATGAACTGGCCCCACGAGAGCTTTCCGCGCAGCTGGTTCGATTCCTTTATGGCCGTACGGAAGGAGAAGCCCTCGGCGATGATCGCGAAGACGAGGACGCCGACCGGCCAGTACCAGTGCTCCAGCTCGTGCGGGTGCTTGATCTTCTCGTAGCCCTCGTAGACGGCGAACATGCCGCCGACGGAGAAGAGGACGATCGATACGAGGAAGGCGTAGATGTAGCGCTCGCGGCCGTAGCCGAAGGGGTGTTGCGGGGTCGCCTCGCGCTGGGCCTTCTTGCCGCCGATCAGCAGCAGGAACTGGTTGCCCGAGTCGGCGAGGGAGTGGACCGCCTCCGCGAGCATCGACGAGGAGCCGCTGAAGAGGAACGCCACGAACTTCGATACCGCGATGGCGAGGTTGGCTGCGAGCGCCGCCACGATCGCCTTTGCTCCGCCTGAAGCACTCATGTTGTTCCCGGTGTCCCTTCGTACGTCCCGTGCTGCTGTGAGAAGTGATGCTGCTGCTGCTTTGCCCGCTCTTTGCGGTGGGCCATTGTTGCAGCACGGGACGGGAGGAGCGGGAGTCAGGCCACGACGGTCGCGCGGAAAAGGGTGCCAGGTCCGGACACTTCCACCTTTTCGCCCGCGGGGACGAAGGCGGAGTGGCCGGGCGCGAGGGTGAGGTCGCCCGCGCGGACCGTGCCGGCGGTGCAGAGCAGGATCTGCGGGGTGGAGTCCGTCACGTCGTGGGCGGGGGCGCCCTCGGGGAGCACGAAGCGCGAGAGGCGGAACTCGTCGATCGGGGTGTCGTAGACCTCTTCGCCGTCCGCGCCGGCCTCCGGGCGCAGGACGCCGGGGTCGGTGGCCTCGAAGCGGACGATGCGGAGCAGTTCGGGGACGTCGACGTGCTTGGGGGTGAGGCCGCAGCGCAGGACGTTGTCGGAATTGGCCATGATCTCGACGCCGAGGCCGTTCAGGTACGCGTGCGGGACGCCCGCGCCGAGGAACAGGGCCTCGCCCGGCTGCAGCCGTACGTGGTTGAGCAGCATCGCGGCGATGACGCCCGGGTCGCCGGGGTAGTGGTGGGCGATGCCCGCGTAGGGCTCGTAGACGCCGCCGATGCGCCGGGCGGCGGCCGTGGCGTCGGCGACGGTGCGGGCCATCTCGTCCCGGTCCGCGCTCAGGACGGCTGTGAGGACCTCGCGCAGCGCGGCCTCCTCGGGGTGGGCGCGCAGCAGGTCGACGTACGGCTTGAGGGTGTCGACGCCGAGCCCCTCCAGGAGGCGGGCCGCCTCCTCGGGGGTGCGGAAGCCGCACAGGCCGTCGAACTCGGTGAGGGCGCAGATCAGTTCCGGCTTGTGGTTGGCGTCCTTGTAGTTGCGGTCGGGGGCGGTGACCGGGACGCCCTTCGCCTCTTCGGCCGCGTAGCCCTCCTTCGCCTGTACGAGGTCGGGGTGGACCTGGAGGGAGAGGGGGGCGCCCGCGGCGAGGAGCTTGAGCAGGAACGGCAGGCGCGGGCCGAACTTGTCGGCCGCCGGCTCGCCGAGCGTGGCCGCCGGGTCGGCGGCGATGACCTGGTCGAGCGGGCCGCGGTCGGTCTGCGACGGTGCGCCGGGGTGGGCGCCCATCCACATCTCGGCCTGGGGTTCGCCGGTCGGCTCGGTGCCGAGGAGGTGCGGGATGGCGGTGGTGGAGCCCCAGGCGTAGGGGCGGATGGTGTTGGTCAGGGCGTCCATCTGGGGGCTTCTCCGGTGAGCGGGGTGTGGCGGCGGGGCGGGCAGTGTCGTGCGTGCGTCTGCGGCTCGGCCGGGTGCGGGCGGCGGCCGGTGCGTGGGGCATCACGTACCGGCCACTGGCCGCACCCGGCCGAGCCGCACCGGGTGCGCGTGGAGCGAGGGTGTCGTCGGCGGGCGAGGCGGTTCAGGTGCCGGAGGCCAGGCCCAGGTAGATGGCGGCGAAGTCCGTCACGGCGATCAGTTCCGCCAGGGTCTCCAGGTCCGTGCCCTCCTCCGGTTCCAGCTCGCTGATCGCGGTGTCGTGGGACAGGGCGAGTTCGCGGGCGGCGACCGCGGCGGAGAGGCCGTCCGCGGGGCGGTCGCGGAGCAGGACGACGCGGGCGCGCAGTGCCTGGCCCTCCTCGACGCGGTCGCGGAAGAAGTCGTCGGGATCGGAGCCCGCGGCGAGGGTGCTGGTCAGGAGCGCGCCGTGGGCGGGCAGCGCCTCGGGCAGGTCCGCGGCGAGCGCGGGGCGGCCGGCCAGTTCGGCGATCGCGGCGGCGAAGCGGCGGCCCGCCGGGCCCGCGGCGGCGCCCTCCGTCCAGATCAGCGGGAGCGCCTCGGCGAGTTCGGAGGCGAGGGTCTTGGCCGGGTTGCTGTACGTCGCGATCGCCGGGCCGCAGCGTTCCGCGGTGTGGTCGAGGCGGTCCGCGACCTTCTCCAGGGTCTCCGCGGGGGCGGCCAGCAGGCCCGTACGGTCGAGGAGCGCGAGGAGCGGGGTGAGCAGGGACCAGAGCACGCCCGGCGCGGAGGCCGCGACCAGCTCGTCCTGGTCGTACGGGGAGGTCGCCATCGGCACGAAGAGGCCGCGCGCGCCCGCGACGGACTCCGTCAGGGGGGCGCCCTTGGGGCAGACGGCGACGACCGTGACGCCGCGCCTGTACGCCTGTTCGACCAGGAGGGAGAGGCTGGGCTCCGTGCCGGTCGGGGAGGCGATCAGGAGCAGGTCGACCGGGCCCGCCCAGCCGGGCAGCTCCCAGCGCAGGGCGCCCGGGGCCGGGGCCACGCCGGTGGGGCGCAGGCGGATCACCGGGCACGCGGCGCCCGCCAGGCGGCCGAGCAGTTCGGCGACGCCGGTGGCCGCGGTGCCGGGGCCCGCGATCAGCACGGCGCGCGGGCGGCCGTCCGGCTTGAGGTCGTTCATTCCGGCCTCGGCCGCGTGCCGGGCCGCCGTGCGGACGCGGGCGCCCGCCTCGGCCGCGCCGCGCAGCAGGCCACGGCGGTCTGCCCTGGCCAGCGCGTCCGGGTCGTCCAGGAGCGTTTCGTCGAACATCGGGTCGGGCCTCCTGCTCGCGGGACGGTTACGCGGGGCGGCGGGCCTCGTCGACCAGGAGGACGGGGATGCCGTCGCGGACCGGGTAGGCCAGGCCGCACTCCGTGCCGGTGCAGACCAGCTCGGCGTCGGCCTCCTTGAGCGGGGCGTGGCAGGCCGGGCAGGCGAGGATCTCCAGGAGGCCGGCTTCGAGCGGCATGAGGGTCCCTTCGGGGTACGTGGGCGGAGCGGTGCCGCGGGGCTTGCGGCCAGCTCAGCGTAGCGCTGCGCTGGGCTTGGGCGGATTGGTGGGCCGGGGGTCGGCGCGGGCACCGGGTTGATCGGGGTCTGGGGGGCGGGGCGACCCCGGGCCGGGTGCGGGGGCCGGGCGGTCCGGGGAAGCGCGACTCGGCCCGCCGCGGTGATCGCCTCAACGGCTCGTCCTCAAGCGCCGGACGGGCTGGGAGTTGGACCGGCCCGGGGAGCGTCCCCCGGCCCACCGCAGTCATCGCCCTGAGCGCTCCGCTGGAAGTGCCGCGACACGTGTGTGGCCGACTGCGGCGCCGTCGCGGCTGGTCGCGCAGTTCCCCGCGCCCCTTCGGGGCGCTGCCGAACCGCGACGTACTTCGCCCGGCTCGCTTGAAGGCTCGTCCTCAAGCGCCGGACGGACCCGGAGTTGATTGTGCGCCGGACGGGCTGGAGGGGGCTGGACCGGTCCGGCGGTCAATTCGGCGAGGGCGGCCGGGGTGGGGCCCGGCTCGGCCGCTGGGCTGCTACGCCCTGATCAGGGCCAATACCTCGTCCCGCACCTTCTCCATCGTCGCCCGGTCACGGGCCTCCGCGTTGAGGCGGAGCAGGGGCTCCGTGTTGGAGGGGCGGACGTTGAACCACCAGTCGGCGGCGGTGATGGTGAGGCCGTCGAGTTCGTCGAGGGTGAGGCCGGGGCGGGGGCCGTACGTGGACTTGAGCGCGGCCAGGCGCTCCGCCTGGTCGGCGACGGTGGAGTTGATCTCGCCGGAGCCGACGTAGCGGTCGTAGGAGGAGACCAGGGCGGAGAGCGGGCCGTCCTGGCCGCCCAGGGCAGCCAGGACGTGGAGGGCGGCGAGCATGCCCGTGTCGGCGTTCCAGAAGTCGCGGAAGTAGTAGTGCGCGGAGTGCTCGCCGCCGAAGATCGCGCCGCTGGTGGCCATCTCCTGCTTGATGAAGGAGTGGCCGACGCGGGTGCGTACGGGCGTGCCGCCGTTCTCCTTGACGACCTCGGGCACCGACCACGAGGTGATCAGGTTGTGGATGATCGTGCCCGAGCCGCCGTTCCTGGCCAGTTCGCGGGAGGCGACCAGCGCGGTGATGGCGGACGGGGAGACCGGGTCGCCGTTCTCGTCGACGACGAAGCAGCGGTCCGCGTCGCCGTCGAAGGCGAGGCCGAGGTCGGCGCCCTCGGCGCGGACGCGGGCCTGGAGGTCCACGATGTTCGCCGGGTCCAGCGGGTTCGCCTCGTGGTTGGGGAACGTGCCGTCCAGCTCGAAGTACATGGGGACCACGTCGAGCGGGAGGCCGTCGAAGACCGTCGGGACCGTGTGGCCGCCCATGCCGTTGCCCGCGTCGACCACGACCTTCAGGGGGCGGATGGCGGTCAGGTCGACGAGGCCGCGCAGATGCGCCGCGTAGTCGTTCAACGTGTCACGCTGCGTGATGGTTCCCGGCGTCGCGACCGGCTCGGGCGCGCCCGTCTCGCTCCACTCCTCGGCGAGGAGCCGGATCTCGGTGAGGCCCGTGTCCTGGCCGACCGGGGCGGCTCCGGCCCGGCACAGCTTGATGCCGTTGTACTGCGCGGGGTTGTGCGACGCGGTGAACATCGCGCCGGGCAGCTGGAGCGCGCCCGAGGCGTAGTACAGCTGGTCGGTGGAGCAGAGGCCGATCTCGGTGACGTCCGCGCCGAGGGCGGCGGCGCCGCGTGCAAAGGCGCGCGTGAGGCCGGGCGAGGAGGGGCGCATGTCGTGCCCGACGACGATCGCCGTCGCGTCGGTCACGCGGACGAACGCGGCGCCGAAGAGCTCGGCGAGCTTCTCGTCCCACTGGTCCGGGACCACCCCTCGCACGTCGTACGCCTTCACGATCTGCGACAGATCAGCAGTCACGGCCGGACCAGCCCTCCTGGAGTGTCCTCTTCGGACGCACAAACTAATGGGCCCATAAAGTACCTGGTCGGGCAGGTGGCGCAGCGCGCCCTGAGGTCACACTCCGCTCACGGCAGCATCCAGGACAGTACGAACGTGCTCTGCGCGAAGACGATGAGGCACATCACCAGGAGCAGCCCGAGGCTCCACGGCAGCACCTTGCGGAGCAAGTCGCCCTCCCGGCCCGCCAGTCCGACGGCCGCGCAGGCGATGGTCAGGTTCTGCGGCGAGATCATCTTGCCGAGGACGCCGCCGGAACTGTTCGCGGCCGCAAGCAGCTCCGGGGAGAGCCCCGACTCCTTGGCGGCCGTCACCTGCAGGGCGCCGAAGAGCGCGTTGGCGGAGGTGTCTGAGCCGGAGACGGCGACGCCGAACCAGCCCAGGACCGGGGAGAGGAAGGCGAGGCCCGCGCCCGCGGCCGCCACGAAGTGGCCGATGGTGGCGGCCTGCCCGGACAGGTTCATGACGTAGGCGAGCGCGAGGACGCTCGTGACGGTGAGGATCGCAAAGCGCAACTCGTACACGGTCCCCAGCCATTCGCGCACCGCCACGCGCGCGTGCACGCGGAGAACGAACGCCGTACCCACTCCGGCGAGCAGGACGAGCGTGCCTCCGGTGGAGACGAGCGGAAGCGTGAAGACATTGCCGCCGACCGGTTCGCCGTTCGGGGCGGCCACGTTCAGGAAGGGCCAGTCGAAGGACTGGCTCGCCTTCGCCAGCCAGTCCTTGACGGCCGGGATCTGCGCCACGGAGAAGACGGCGACGATCAGCGCGTACGGGGCGTAGGCGCGCAGCACTTCGCGGCGCGGGTCCTCTTCGTCGAGGTCTTCGCTGCGTACGCCGGTGAGGACGGCGGCGCGTACGGGTTCGGCGGCGGGCCTGCGCGCGCCCGGGACGGCGACGAGGGCGCCCGCGCCGGCCAGGGCGGCGCCGATGTCGGCGAGTTGGGCGGAGACGTAGTTGGAGGCGGCGAACTGGACGACGGCGAAGGCGACTCCGCACGCCAGGGCGGGCGCCCAGGTCTCGCGCAGCCCGCGCCCGCCGTCGACCAGGCCGATCAGCACGAGGGGCACGACGAGCGCGAGCAGCGGCGTCTGGCGGCCGACGACGGAGGCGACGGAGTCCAGGGGGAGGCCGGTGACCTGGGCGAGGGTGACGACGGGGGTGCCCATGGCGCCGAAGGCGACGGGCGCCGTGTTGGCGACCAGGGAGACGACCGCGGCCTTGACCGGGTCGAAGCCGAGCGCGACGAGCATGACCGAGCAGATGGCGACCGGCGCCCCGAACCCGGCGAGCGCCTCCAGGAGCGCGCCGAAGCAGAACGCGATGACGAGCGCCTGGATGCGCGGATCGTCGGAGAGGCGCCCGAACGAGCGGCGCAGGATGTCGAAGTGCCGGGTGCGGACGGTCATCCGGTAGACCCACAGGGCGTTGACGACGATCCACATGATGGGGAAGAGACCGAACAGTGCTCCTTGCGCGGCGCTGGAGACGGTCTGGCCGAGCGGCATGTCGTACGCGAGCCAGGCGACCAGGGCGGCGACGCCGAGGCCGATGAGGCCCGCGTGGTGCGCCTTCATGCGGACGGCGCCGAGCAGGACGAGAACGGTGACGAGGGGCAGAGCGGCGACGAGGGCGGACAGGCCGAGCGAGCCGTTCACGGGCTCCAGTTGCTGGACGAACACGAGCGCCTCCGGGATCCCGGTCCGTGGTGCGGGAGGGGTGCGGGTGGCGAAATAGTCGTGTCCTTGACAACTACGGGTCAACGCGTACGACGGAGAAGATCCCGTGAAGGCGGTACGCGAAGCGGGAAGGGGCGCTCGAAAGAGGAAGGGGCGCTCGAAAGAGGAAGGGGCGCTCGAAGGAAGGGGAGGTTCGAAGGAGGAAGGAGCGCGCGTCAGTTGTCGGGCGAGCGCAGGACGCGGAGGTGGCCGCGGCGGGCGACCTCCATCGGGTCCGCGCGGCGTCCCCCCGGGCCGCCGGCGCCGGCCGCACGCTCCTGCGGGCGGGCCGCCTCGCGCACGGCGTTGGCCAGGGCCTCCAGGTCGTCGCCGCTGGGGCGGGCGGGGGCGCTGCCGTCGGTGAGCCGGACGACCTCCCAGCCGCGCGGCGCGGTGAGCCGCTCGGAGTGCTCTGCACACAAGTCGTAGCAGTGGGGTTCGGCGTAAGTGGCGAGGGGGCCGAGGACCGCGGTCGAGTCGGCGTAGACGTACGTCAGCGTCGCGACGGCGGGACGGCCGCAAGCGGTGCGCGAACAGCGACGTACAGGGCTCACGACGTTGGACGGTACCGCACTCCTGAGCGGGCCGCGACGACTCTCCCCGAGGTCACCCCACCGTGTCGTGGCGTGAGATGGCCCACACCGGACCGCGGAGGCCCGCTTTTGACCTGCGGCGACCCTGGGCCCCGTACGCCGCCGGACAGTTGAAAGCGGTCACCACTCGGGGCAAATACCTTCAATTGTCACGAGATCAACGGTCCGGGAGAGAAGCGGAATCAGGCCCAAGTTTGGCTTGATCGGTCAGGAACCGACATGCGGGCGCGCGGCGAGCGACATGCCGCGTCAGCCGCGGAGCCGCCCCTCACCGGCCGCGCGGGAGGACTACGCTGCGTCGGTGATGGAAAGGCCCGCCAACGCCGAGAACCCGCTCCCGCCCGACGGGCGCTCCCCTGCCGAGCCGCGTCCGGCCCGCCGCCGCGACCGGCACGGCCGCGGCATGCGCGGGCCCGTCGCGCCGCCGCAGGTGCCGCTGTCTGCGAGCCGCGCCGAGGTCTTCGCGGACCTCGTGCAGGACTCCGTGGAGCGCCTGGAGCGGCGCTGGCCGCAGCTCTCCGAGGTCGACTTCCTGATCCTCGAAGTGCCCCGGCTCACCGCCGAGGACGAGGCGTGGGGCGCCGACACGGTCCCGCTGGGCGGGACGATCCCCGCGCGGGACGACGGGACGCCCGCGCGCGTGGTCATCTACCGGCGCCCCGTGGAGATCCGCACCAAGGGGCGCGACGAGCGGGCGGCCCTGATCCACGACGTGGTGGTGGAACAGGTAGCCGAGGTCCTGGGGATCACCCCCGAGACCGTCGACCCCCGGTACGAGGACGGCGAGGAGTGACCACGCGCGCGTAGAGCCGAGAAGAAGACCGCGAAGAAGGCCGAGAAGAAGACCGAGAAGAAGTCGGCCACGCGCGCGTAGCGGTTGAACGGGTCCGCGACGGGCTACTTCTGCAGGATCGACAGGTCCTCGCCGGAGTCCGGCACCGACACCGTCCCCCGGTCGTCGGGGAGCGTCTGGACGGTGAACGCGGGGACGCCGTCCTTCTTCTCCTCCAGCATCCGCGAGCCGTAGACCTTGCCGCCGGACACCGGCTCCACCGTGAGCGCGTACGCGCCCTTGAGGCCGTCCGGGACCGGCGCCGGGACCGACAGCGTCGTACCGGCCTTGACCGTGTACTCCTTGCTGGTCGCCGTGCCTCCCTCGGCCCCGGCGGACGCGGTGACCTTCACCTTGCCGGTGGCGCCGGGCGCGATCAGGGAGAGCGTGGAGCCCTTGGCGCGGTTGTCGGCGACCGTGGCGCGCGCGCCGATCTCGCGCGTGGCGGGGATGAACGCGGTCTCCTGGTCGGCGCCCTTGCCGCGCACGACGCGCAGCGCGGCCACGACCGGCACCGAGGCGTCCGTCGGCGACAGGAGCAGGGAGCCCGCGTCGCCGCGCGTCAGGGCGCCGAGGTCGGCCGCGGCCGTCATGCCGGACTTCACGTGCAGGGTGTCGTTCCCGGCGGGCACGATCCTGCCGGTGGAGGTGGCGAGCTGGATCTTCAGGTCCGCGTCGTCCTGGCCCGGCGCGAAGGCGACCAGACGCACGCTCGTGGCGTCCTTCGGGATGCCGGGGATGACCAGGGAGGGCGCCGGGTCGGCGGCGGCGGGCAGCCAGTCGCCGCCCAGCTTGTCGTCGGCGGCCGACACGGCGGCGGCGATCCGGCCGCTGCGCGCGGTCACGTGCAGGGTCAGGTTCGTGTACGGCTTGTCCGTCAGCGTCGAGAGCAGGACCGGCACGCTCGCGTGCGGCCCGACCTGGATACCCTCGCCGACCTCGGACTTTATGGTGCCGTCGGGCCCGTAGAGCTGCACGTCGACGACGGCTGCCTCGTCGTCCGGGTTGGTGAGGTGGATGTAGTCGCTGCGGTCTTTCGCGGTGCTCGCGCCGGGGAAGTAGAAGTCGGTGTCCGGTGCCGAGCAGGTGAGGCCGGCCAGGCCGCGGCCCGTGCCGGCGGCGACCTCGGTGGTCTGCTGCACGGTCCAGCCGGGCGCGAGGGCGCCGTCGGCGGTGCCGAGCACGGCGGGCGCGTCGGCGCCGGACGCCTCACCGGTGGCGGGCGTGCCCGGCTCCTTCGGGACGGCGACGGCCTTGGGCTTCTTCGTCCTGCCCTTGCCGCTCCCGGTGGAGCCCGAGCCGCTCTCGGCGGGTACCAACTGCGCCTTGCCCGCCTTGTCGGCGCCGCTGCCCCCGGAGGGCGGCGTGTAGGACGTGTAGGCGGTCTCCGCGAGGTCGGACAGGCCCGGGGACGGGCACAGCACGCTGGAGCGCTCGACGGGCAGCAGGGCGGCCGCCTTCGCGGGAGCGTCGTCGTCCGCGCCGCCGGACGTCGTGGCGGCGAACCCGGTGACGGCGGCCAGGGCCGTCACCGCGGCGATCAGGGAAAGGGTCGTGCGGTTCACTGCTGGCTCCCGTCGGGGCGCTCACTGTCCGCACCGTGGCCGTTGTCGTGGCCTGTGCCGGTGCCGGTGCCGTGCTGCTCGTACGTGGTGGGGTCGTACTGCCCTTGCGCGTCGTACGTGCCCCCGTAGGCGTACGGGTCGTACTGGCCCGCCTGGTACGGATCCGCCTGGTAGGGGTCCGCCTCGTAGGCGCCCGCCTGGTAGGGGTCGTTCTGGTAGGCGGCGGCCGACTGCGGGTCGTAGCCGTAGCCGCCCTGGTACTGCTGCTGGTCGTCCGGCGCGTACGTGCCGTACTCGCCGCCGCCCGCGTGTGCGGGCTGGTCCCAGTCGCCATACGGCTGCTGCTGCGGGATGTCCGCGGCCGGGGCCGCCTCCTGGACCGGCGCGGCGCCGTCGGCGGGCTGCTCCATGGCCTGGTCGAGACCGGCCTGGTCGAGACCGGCCTGCTCGGCACCGGCCTGGTCGAAACCGGCCTGCTCGGCACCGGCCTGTTCGGCCTCCGCCTGTGCGCGCAGGCGGCGCGCCCTGCGGCCGTCGCCGGACGCGTCCTGGGCGGGCACGACCGGCTCCTCCGGCAGGTCGTCGTCGACGTGCTTGCGCCGACCCGGCAGCGCGAGCACGACGAGGACGAGGGCGAGCGCGCCCTGCGCCCACAGCCAGGCGGTGTGTGTGAACGGCGCGTCGTAGGCGACGTCCAGGGTGCCGCCCGAGGCGGGCAGTTCGAAGCCCTGCGCCCAGCCGTCGACCGTGGTCTTCGTCAGGGGCTTGCCGTCGAGCGTTGCGGTCCAGCCCTCGGCGGCCTCGTCGGCGAGGCGCAGCACGCGCCCCTCGCCGCCGCTCGCCAGCTCGGTGTGCAGGGTGACCGGGCCCGCCGCGAGCGGCTTGGCCTCCTCGGCCGTCGGACCGGTCCCGGCCGTGGGCAGGACCACCGCACGCGCCACCTGCCGGTCGACGCGCCACAGGGCGGTGCCGTCCTGCTGGCTGAGCCGGGTCAGACCTGGCGTCGCGTCCAGGACGCGGCTCATCTGGCGCGGCGCCCCGTCCCGTACGAGGACGTAGCGGACCGCGAAGCCGCCGAGCTGGTCGGCCTGGTCGGCGCCGGAGCCCGCGACCAGGTTGGAGACGACCTTGTCGAGCTTGCCGGTGTTCTGGTTCTCACTCGCGGCGGCGGTCAGCTCACCGTCGCCGAGGCGCGCGCCCGCGCCCCGGACGAGCGAGTAGGAGACCTGGTCCGTGGAACCGGCGAGGACGAGGGTGCGGGCCTGGTCGCGGGTGCCCGCCTCCTCGGCGACGAAGGCGGGGACCTGCACCGGGTCGCGGCGCTCCAGCGGTCCGTCGGCCCCGGCGATCATCCAGCCCGCGGCGAGCAGCAGGGGGCCCGCGGCGGCGGCGAACGCGACGAGCGCGGCGACCGGCTGGCGCCAGCCGAAGCTCTGCTCGGCCACGCGCGAGCGCGCGCCGTCGGCGCCGAGCGCGGCGGCGGCCAGGAGCGCGATGCCGTAGACGAGGGTGGCGGGACCGGCCCACGTCGAATTGTTCGAGAGGACCGCGAAGACGAGGGCTACGAGGGCTACGGTCCAGGCGGTGAGGACCGCGAGGCGGCGCTCCTGGCGCAGCAGTGCGCCGAGCGCGGCCAGGACGATGCCGATGAGCAGCAGGCTGCCGGTGGTGCCGGGGCCGCCGGGCGAGGCGCCGAGCAGGCTGAGCGCGGTGCCGGTGGACTTCCCGTACGGCAGGCCCGCTTCCTCGAAGAAGCCGAAGGGCAGCAGCGTGAGCGACCAGGGCGCGAGCAGCAGCAGCGGTGTGCCGAGAGCGGCCAGGAACCGGAGCCCGTACGCCGTGATCTCGCCGCGGCGCAGCACGAGGAGCGCGAGGCCGAGGACGAGGGCGATCGGCCAGACGATGGGCGTGAAGGCCGTCGTGATGGTGAGGAGCAGGGCGAACGCCCAGGTCGCGCGCCAACTGCCGCGGACGCCCGCGGCGTTCATGAGACCGGCGGCGGACGCCCCCGCGCGCGCGATGAGCGGCAGCAGGATGACGAGCACGGCGGTGCCGACGCGGCCGCCCGCGAGGGCGCCGGTGGCGGCGGGCAGGAAGGCGTAGGCGACGGCCGCCCACGCGCGAAGGAGCCGGGACTGGACGAGCCGCCTGGAGGCGAAGTACGCGGTGAACCCGGCGAGCGGCACCGAGCCGACGAGCAGCACGGTGACCGCGAGGCCCGTGGAGCCGAGCAGCAGGGTGGAGAGCGCGGCGACGACCGCGAGGTACGGGGGCGCCGCCTCGGTGGATCCCGTGCTGGTGGCGTGCCAGGCGTCGAGGTAGCGGGACCACAGGTCGGAGGCGTCGCCGGGGGCGGGCAGCAGGGCTCCGCCGGCGAGCGCGCCGCTGCCGAGGAGGCCCCGGCAGGCGATCAGGGAGACGAACAGGAGCACCACGAAGAGCATCGGTCCGGGGTTGCGGGCGATGCGCTTGAGCCGGGCGAACTGCTCGACCTGGAAGAAGTCCGCGTCGTCGCCGCCGGGCCCGGACTCCAGCCCGCCGCCGCCGTGGCGTCCCGCGTTGGACGTCTCGGGGTCGGCGCCGTCGAAGAGGTTGCCGGCGACCTGCTCGACGGTGAGCCGTAGCGTGGCGCCGGGCGGCGGGAACAGCGGCCGCAGTTCCTTGCCGTCGACCACGCCTCCGGCGCGCTGCCGCCTTCCGGCGAGGATCCGTCCCGGTCGCAGCAGCGTCGCCATCAGGCCGGCGATCTCGTCGAAGGCCTGTCCCGGCACCTTGCCGACCAGATAGGCGACCGTACGCAGCAGGGTGCCGAGCACGAGCCGGATCAGGACCCAGGGCAGCACCGCACCGCGCGCGTTGACGAGCAGGGTGTAGACGGCACCCGCCTTGTCGACCTTGTGCGGCGACGAGGCCGTGCGCCCGACGCAGTCGACGGTGCGGCGCTCGCGCGAGGACGCCTCGGCGTGCCGCACGACGGCCTCGGGTGCGACGACGACGCGGTGCCCGGCGGCCTGGGCGCGCCAGCATAGGTCGACGTCGTCACGCATCAGCGGCAGCCTGCGGTCGAACCCGCCGAGCTGCTCGAAGACGTCGCGCCTGATCAGCATGCCCGCGGTGGAGACGGACAGGACGGGCCGTACGTGGTCGTGCTGGCCCTGGTCCTGCTCGCGGCGGTCCAGGCCGGTCCAGCGGCGCCCGGAGTTGGCGATGGAGACGCCGACCTCCAGGAGCTGCCTGCGGTCGTACCAGCCGCGCAGCTTGGGGCCGACGATCGCGACGTCGGAGCCGGCCTCGCGCTCCATCTCGACGACGCGCAACAGCTGCGCGAGCGCGTCGGGTTCGGGCGCGCAGTCGTCGTGCAGCAGCCACAGCCACTGCTCGGGCTCGCCGTGCGGCAGCTCGGGCAGGTCGTAGGTGTCGTCGCGCCATTGGCGGCTGACGGGGTCCCAGCCGCTCGGCCGCTTCAGGTAGGGCAGCTCCTCCGGGGTGAGCACCCCGGCGCCGCGCACGGCCTCCTCGACGGCCTGGCCGAAGCCGGTGCGGCGTGCGAGGTGCAGGACGCGCTCGTCACCGAGGGCGCCCGCGACCAGGGCCGCGGAGTCGTCGGCGCTGCCCGTGTCGGCCGCCACCGCGCTCTGCACGGGGCGCTCCTGGCCGAGCAAGCCCGACAGGACCGCGGGCAGCCAGCGGGCGCCGTCGTGCGAGACGAGGACGGCGGTGACGACATGCCGGGGGAACTCGGGGGCGCCGCTCGGGTCGAGCCCTGTGGCGTGCCCCGGGTTGAACGTGGCGGCGGCAGTACCGAACTGGTCTGCCGTATGGCTGTGCACGGACATCGAGGTACGGGCCCCGGTTCGCTGGACTGTGGTGGACGTCTGTGTCCGCTGGGGACACGGAGGCGTCTCGGACGGGGCCCCACACTAACGGCTGACAACACAGGCGGCCCGCCGCCTGTGGACAACCACATGGGACGGGCCGTACGTACGGCACATTACGTACTGCGGGAAACGGGCCTGACGCCGCATCAGGCCGCGATGCGGCGGCGGATCAGACAGCGGCCTTCTTCAGCCGCCTGCGCTCGCGCTCCGACAGGCCGCCCCAGATGCCGAACCGCTCGTCGTTGGCGAGTGCGTACTCGAGGCATTCGGAGCGGACCTCGCACGCGAGGCAGACCTTCTTGGCCTCCCTGGTCGAGCCGCCCTTCTCGGGGAAGAAGGACTCGGGGTCGGTCTGCGCGCACAGTGCGCGCTCCTGCCAGCCGAGTTCTTCTTCCGCGTCCTCGACCAGCAGATCCTGAAACGACTCGGTCATAGTGCGCCCCTCGTCCGTCCGTACGTCCCCGTGATGTTGCCGTTACCGAAACCGGCTGAACGACACGAGTGAAATTACAAGTGTGCCGATCCGGGGCAGTCAAGCCGCGATCTGCTATTGGGCCCCTTATTCACTCTGCGGAACCAAGGCTATGCGGAAAGTGTTCAAATCGGCAAAAACCGGAACACATCCCAGCGCTCCACGTGGTGCCCTCGGGGGTCCACACGGATGCCTCTACCCCGTGCAAACCACTACATGGGAGGACGCCGCGAAGTTTGATCTCGTTCCGGCACGCCCGCAGAAGCGAACCGGATCACATTCGGATCACGGGATCGCAACGGCGTTTGGCGCGCCGGACTGCTGCGCCACATGTCCGGTCAACCGCGTGCACAAACCTTTCGTCTTTCCGGGATACCGGATGAGGTGAACCATTTCTCACTATCCGGACATTGAGTTGACAGCGCAGGCATGAACCGGTGTGCTGGTGGGCATGCTCGCGAACTTGGCACTGATGACGACCCGCATCGCCGGGTCCGTCTCCGTTGCCCGCGCGCACTGTTGCTGTTCCAGCTGTTGAGTCGTTGAGCCACTGAGCTCCGACCGCCGCCTCCGCACCGCGTTCCACCGCCTGTTCAGGCCGCGTCCCACCGCGTCCCCTCCGCGTACGGCTTCGCGCCCCCGCCAGGGGCACCCAGCACTCTCCTCCGAGGAACCCCACACCGATGAACAGCGACAGCGACCTCCAGATCGCCGGCGACATCCTCGAAGTACCGCACCTGCTGCGGCCCGCCCGTGAACACCCCGAGACGGTGGCCGAGTTCGTCGGCCTCGCGCGCGCCGTCGCCGCCGACCGCGCGCAATGGGCCCACCTTGTCGAGTACGACGCCACGAGCCGCTGGTACCACCGGCTGCGCACCGGGCCGGGCTACGAGGTGTGGCTGCTGTCCTGGGTGCCGGGGCAGGGCAGCGGGATGCACGACCACGGGCCGTCGTCCGGCGTGCTGACCCTGCTCGAAGGAGAACTGACGGAGCGTACGGAGAACGGCGCGACCCGGCGGCTCACCGCCGGCGCACAGCGCGTCTTCGCGCCGGGGTACGCGCACGAGGTCGTCAACGACTCCCTCGAACCGGCCGTCAGCCTGCACGTCTACTACCCGGGCCTGACCGAGATGCCGCTGCACTCCCCCGCCTGCACCACCCGTACCGCGCCCCGGCACGCCGCCGTCTGACACCCGCGGGCGGGCACCCGCTGCCACGTTGTCGTAGCTGCCTGCGATGCTGGGGCCATGCGCATTGTGGTTCTGGCAGGCGGCATCGGTGGTGCCCGGTTCCTTCGCGGTCTGAAGCAGGCCGCTCCGGACGACGCGGTCATCACGGTCATCGGCAACACCGGGGACGACATCCACCTCTTCGGCCTGAAGGTCTGTCCGGACCTCGACACGGTGATGTACACGCTCGGCGGCGGTATCGACGAGGAACAGGGTTGGGGGCGGACCGACGAGACCTTCCACGTCAAGGAGGAGCTCGCGGCGTACGGGGTCGGGCCCGAGTGGTTCGGCCTCGGCGACCGGGACTTCGCCACCCACATCGTCCGTACGCAGATGCTGGCCGCCGGGTACCCGCTCAGCGCGGTCACCGAGGCGCTGTGCGAGCGGTGGCGGCCCGGGGTGCGGCTCATCCCCATGTCCGACGACCGCGTCGAGACCCACGTCGCCGTCGACATCGACGGTGAGCGCAAGGCCGTGCACTTCCAGGAGTACTGGGTGAAGCTGCGGGCCTCCGTCGACGCGCAGGCCGTCGTGCCCGTCGGCGCCGAACACGCGAAGCCGGCGCCGGGCGTCCTCGAAGCCATCGCCGAGGCCGATGTCATCCTCTTCCCGCCGTCCAACCCCGTCGTCAGCGTCGGGACGATCCTCGCCGTGCCCGGCATCCGGGAGGCCATCGCGGAGGCGGGCGTGCCCGTCGTCGGGCTCTCACCGATCATCGGCGACGCGCCGGTGCGCGGCATGGCCGACAAGGTGCTCGCCGCGGTGGGCGTGGAGTCGAACGCCGCCGCCGTCGCCGAGCACTACGGGTCCGGGCTGCTCGACGGGTGGCTCGTCGACACCGTGGACGCGGGCGTCGTGGAGCGCGTCGAGGCCGCCGGGATCCGGTGCCGGGCGGTGCCGCTGCTCATGACGGACCCGGAGGAAGGGACGGCCGCGGCGGCGATGGCGCGCGAGGCGTTGCGGCTCGCGGAGGAGGTGCGGGTCGCGTGAGCAACGCTGCCGCGTCTGTGCCCCCGTCGTCCCCGTCGTCTCCGTCGCCCTCGTCGTCCTCGTCGTCCCCTTCGTCCCCGTCCTTTCGTGCGTGGGCCGTCGCCGGGATTCCTGAGGTCAAGGAGGGCGACGAGCTCGCCAAGCTGATCGTCGCCGCCGAGCCGTCGCTCGCCGACGGGGACGTCCTGCTCGTCACCTCGAAGATCGTCAGCAAGGCGGAGGGGCGGATCGTCCGCGCCGACGACCGCGAGGCCGCGATAGACGCCGAGACCGTCCGCGTCGTCGCCCGGCGCGGGCCGCTGCGCATCGTGGAGAACAAGCTGGGCCTGGTGATGGCCGCCGCGGGCGTCGACGCGTCCAACACCCCGGCCGGGACCGTGCTCCTGCTCCCCGAGGACCCCGACGCCTCCGCCGCCGCGATCCGCGACGGCGTGCGGGACGCCCTGGGCGTCGAGGTTGGCGTCGTCGTCACCGACACCTTCGGGCGCCCCTGGAGGAACGGGCTGACCGACGTCGCCATCGGGGCCGCCGGTGTCCGCGTACTCGACGATCTGCGGGGCGGCGTCGACGCGTACGGGAATCCGCTGTCCGCGACTGTCGTGGCCGTCGCGGACGAGCTGGCCGCCGCCGGGGACCTCGTGAAGGGCAAGGCCGGCGGGCTGCCGGTCGCCGTCGTACGCGGGCTCAGTGGTGTGGTCGCGGCGGCGGGGGGTGACGTCGGAGGGTCCGCTCGGGAGCTGGTGCGGGTCGCACGTGACGACATGTTCCGGCTCGGGACCTCCGAGGCCGTACGGGAAGCCGTCACCCAGCGGCGCACCGTGCGCGCCTTCACCGGCGAACCCGTCGACCCGGGGGCCGTGCGGCGCGCCGTCGCCGCCGCCGTCACCGCGCCCGCTCCGCACCACACGACGCCGTGGCGCTTCGTGCTCCTCGAGTCGGAGGAGTCACGCGTACGGCTGCTCGACGCGATGCGCGACGCGTGGATCGCCGACCTGCGGCGCGACGGAAAGAGCGAGGAGTCCATCGCCCGGCGTGTGCGCCGCGGGGACGTGCTGCGCAACGCGCCCTATCTCGTCGTGCCGTGCCTCGTCATGGACGGGTCGCACACGTACGGGGACACGCGGCGGGACGCCGCCGAGCGCGAGATGTTCGTCGTGGCCGCCGGGGCCGGGGTGCAGAACTTCCTCGTGGCGCTGGCCGGGGAGCGGCTCGGGTCGGCGTGGGTCTCCTCGACCATGTTCTGCCGCGATGTCGTACGGGACGTCCTCGCGCTGCCCGCGGAGTGGGATCCGATGGGGGCCGTCGCGGTGGGGCACGCGGCTGCGGCTCCGCCGGTGCGGGCGGAACGGGTTGTCTCGGAGTTCGTCGAGGTGCGGTAGGGCTGCTTCTGGTCGGGTCGGGTCGGGTCGGGTTCGGTGGGGTGGGGTGCGGTGTCGTCGCCGGTGCCTGTTCGGTGCGCCTGTCACCACTGCGCGATGTCGACCCTGCGCATCTTCGGCTGTCTGCGGGGCGGGGCCACGCCCGACAGGAGGATCAGGCGGGCCGCCCTGTGGCGCTGGCCCGCGTACGGGGCCAGGAGCTCCAGCATCTCCTCGTCCGTCGCGTCCCGGTTGCCCGCGAGCGCGTAGCCCACGGTGTGCGGCAGGTGCAGGTCGCCCGTCGTCACCTCGTCGGGGGCGCCGTTCGTGCGCTGGATCGTCTCGGCGGAGGTCCACGGGCCGATGCCCGGGACCAGTTCGAGGCGGGCGCGGGCCGCTGCGGGCTCCATGACCGACGCCTCCTCCAGGCGGCGGGCCACCCGGGCCGCGCGGATGATCGTCGACGCGCGCTTGTTGTCGACGCCCGCCCTGTGCCACTCCCACGACGGGATCAGCGTCCACGTACGGGCATCGGGCACGACCCGCATCCGCAGCTCCTGCCCCGCCGGGCCCGGGGCCGGTTCGCCGTGCTGGTGCAGCAGCAGACGCCAGGCGCGGTACGCCTCGTCCGTCGTGATCTTCTGCTCCAGGATCGACGGGATCAGGTTCTCCAGGACCAGGCCCGTACGGGTCAGACGAAGGCCTGCGCGGCGGCGCGCCGACTCGGCGACCAAGCGGTGGCGCGGCTCGAACGGGGCCGGGTCGTCCAACCCGCCCAGAAGCGTCGGCAGCTGGTCCAGGAACCAGTCCGCTCCCGGGCCCCACGCCTGTGCCTCCACGGTGCCGCCCCGCTCCGTCAGACGTAGCGTGCCCGGGCCCTGCGGGGTGCGGCTCGATCGCCATACCGCGCCGTCCGGCGTCGTGCGGAAGGTGGGGTCGGCGGGGCCTCGGCGCAGCGGGCCCAGGGTCAGGCCCAGGTGGAGAGGGGTCGGGGGCGTGTAGGTGCGGGTGGCTGTCGCCGTGGTGGGGGTGGCCTCGGGTGCGGGTGCGGGTGCGGGTGCGGGTGCGGGTGCGGGTGCGGGTACGGGTACGGGTACGGGTACGTGGGTCTCGCCGGCCCGCACTGTTGTGCGGGTCGGCGGGGGCTGCGTACGCGGGATGTATCGGCGGCCGGCCACGGGGGTCCTCGGGTGGGGCGGGTGTAGCCCTACGAGGGTAGGGGGTTTCCCGGCGCTCCGGGGCCGGTCCAGGGCGGGGTTCCGTCACATCTGCGCTCCGGAACCGGCCCGGGGCGGGGCTCTGTCACATCCCGGCTCGGACCTCGGCTTTGTCGCGCGGACCGGGTTGTGGGTGTTACTGGTCCGAGGAGAAGCGGACGGAGGCCGCGGGGAGTCTCGCCTCGCACCAGACCCGTACGCCCGTCTGCAGTTCGTTGTCCGCGCCCACGTGCGCGCCGTCGCCCACGACCGCGCCCGTCACCATCGTGCGGGCTCCTACGCGGGCGTTCCGGCCGATCAGCGAGTCCGTGATCACCGCTCCCGGCTCGATCACCGCGCCGTCCAGAACCGTCGAGCCGAAGACGCGCGCGCCCTCGCCGATCCGCGCACCCTCCCCCACGACCGTGCCGCCCGTCAGCTTCGCGTCCGGTGCGACCGTCGCCGTCGGCAGGACCAGGCTGTCGCCGCAGCGGCCCGGCACCGCCGGGGACGGGGCGCGGCCGAGCACCAGGTCGGCCGAGCCGCGCACGAACGCGGCCGGGGTGCCCAGGTCCAGCCAGTACGTCGAGTCGACCATGCCTTGGAGGTGGGCTCCGGCCGCGAGGAGGCCCGGGAACGTCTCGCGCTCCACCGATACCGGGCGGCCCGTCGGGATCTCGTCGATCACCGAGCGGCGGAACACGTACGCGCCCGCGTTGATCTGGTCCGTCACGATCTCTTCCGGCGTCTGCGGCTTCTCCAGGAACGCCGTCACGCGGCCCGTCCCGTCCGTGGGGACCAGGCCGTACGCCCTCGGGTCCTCCACCCTGGAGAGGTGGAGGGAGACGTCCGCGCCGGTCGACTCGTGCTCGTGGACCAGGGCTCCGATGTCCAGGCCCGTCAGGATGTCGCCGTTGAAGATCAGGACCGGGGCGTCAGGGGCTGAGCGCAGGCGCTCGGCCACGTTGCGGATCGCGCCGCCCGTGCCCAGGGGTTCGGCCTCGGTGACGTACTCCAGCTCCAGGCCCAGGCTCGAACCGTCCCCGAAGTACGGCTCGAAGACCTCCGCCAGATACGACGTCGCCAGCACGATGTGGTCGACCCCCGCCGCCTTTGCCCGCGCCAGTTGGTGCGTGAGGAAGGGCACACCCGCCGCCGGGACCATCGGCTTCGGCGTGTTCACCGTGAGCGGGCGCAGTCTCGTTCCCTTGCCGCCGACCAGGAGGATCGCTTCTGTCACCTGTCGTCTCTGCTTCCTGCTGGGGCCGGCCGAACTGTCTTTCGGCCGGCCAGTGTATGCAGACCGTGTCGCGCCCCGGCCGGCCGGCGTCAGCGGCCCTGGAGGCGGGCCGCGCTGCTGCGGATCGTGCCGAGCTTCTTGTAGAGACGGCTCCCCGGGCAATCGGTTGCGTAGCCGTCCCGGTGGCCGGAGATCACGTGCAGTCGCACATTCTTTCCCTTGGCGTAGAGATTGCCACCGCCCGACTTGAGATATGTCGTCCCCGCGGGATTCGCGCCCGACAGGCCGAGCTTCCACGCGGTGAGTTTGGCGAGGGCGGTCGCCACGGCGGCGGGCGGGTTCGTGCTGCTGTACGAGCCCAGGACCGCGATACCCGTGCTGTTCGAGTTGAAGCCGAGGGTGTGGGCGCCCATGACCGGCTTTGTGACGCCGCCCGCCCGGCCCTCGTAGATGCGGCCGCACTTGTCGATGAGGAAGTTGTAGCCGATGTCGCGCCAGCCACTGCTCTTGACGTGGTAGCGGTAGATACTGCGGATGACTGAAGGGGCCTGTGAGCAGGTGTAGTTGTTGCCGGTCGCGCTGTGGTGCACGAACGCCGCCTTCACCTTCTTCGTGTAGCCGAGCTTCTTCTCGCGGAGCTTTTCGTCTGCGCCCCAGCCCTTGCGGGTGGTGATGCTTGGGCGGGGGGCCGTGTGGGTGGTGGGGGTTTGGGCTGTTTGTGCTGTTTTTGCGGGGGGCGCTTCGGGTTCTGTCTCCGCCTGAGGGGTTGCTGCCGTCGGCTCCGTCGGCTCTGTCAGCCCCGTCGGCTCCGTCGGTTCCGGGCCCGGGTCCGTCGGTTCCGGGCCCGGGTCCACCAGGTCCAGGCGGAGGCCCCTCGGGAAGGGCTCGGGGGGTGTGGTGCGGGTCTTGTCCGCGTTCTCGCCCTCCATCCGGACCTCTACGCCGTCGGAGTCGCCCACCCAGAGCGGGGCGGTCGAGCCGTGCGTGTGGCCTGCGGCGCGTTCGGGGGCCTCCGGGTCGGGGGCGTCGTCGGTGTGCGTCTCCAGGGGCTGCCACGCGGACCATGTACCCGTGCCGGTCGTACGGGTACGGACCTGTACGCGGCCGTGCAGCTCGGCGTTCGGGTCGTCCCAGACGACGCCGACCAGGGAGAACGGGCGGACTTCGCGCTGCGGCAGGTGCGGGGTGGCGCGGGGGGTCGCGGTCGGCGGGGTGAGGGCCAGGGACTGGGTGCCGCCCGGGAGGGTGTCCTGGGTCGTCACGGCGTGCGAGGGCAAAGCCGCCGGGAGGGCCAGGGCGGCCGCGCAGGTGACGCCGATCGAGGAAGCAAGGAATCCACGCATGCCCATGATCGTGGCCATATCGGGGCGATCGGGCCATTGGGGAGTGCCATACGGGTGTGACTGGGTGTCAGGCGGGCGCCTGTCGGTACGCGGTCTGGGGGGGTAGGGCCGTGCCGTTCTACCTGCCAGGGCGCTGGAAGGCGCGGTCCGTCGGGTGGTGGGGCGGGGCCGTGCCGGGGTGCCTCCTCGACCGGATCGGTCTCCTCCCCCGCTGTCCGCCATAGGCGCCTCGTCCTGCGCTCCATTGGGGCGGAGTCCTGCGGGGGCACCCCGACACGTCCCCTCCGGTCCCATCGCGAGCGCGCGTTGGTGCCCCATCCCGTCGCCGGGCCGCGGCCATGTAACCCCCTTCTTTGCAGCTTGGCCCCGCCCCGGGCGCCTGCACCCCACCTCAGGCAATCTGCCGCTCCCTCACCCACCCGCCGCCCGGGGCACCGTGCGCCCCGCCTTGGGCAATCTGCCGCCTGGGGCGGCAGGGTGGGCAAGGCGGCACCCCAGCGCCGGGGCACCGTTTAAGGACGCCAGGGCTTGAGTCCGCCTCGCCCAGCGCCGGGGCACCGTTCAAGGACGCCAGGGCTTGAGTCCGCCTCGCCCAGGGCCGGGGCACCGTGCGGATGGGCCGGGGCTCCAGGTCGCGGCGTTAGGGTGGCCCGGTGAATCTCGTGTCTCGGACCCCCGCCCAGCTCCTGCAGGATGCGCTCGCCGCTGACCCGGGGCGGCCGCTCGTCACCTTCTATGACGACGCCACCGGGGAACGCGTGGAGCTGTCCGTGGCCACCTTCGCCAACTGGGTGGCCAAGACCGCGAACCTGCTGCAGGGCGAGCTGAACGCCGAACCCGGCGACCGCGTCGCCCTGTTGCTGCCCGCGCACTGGCAGACCGCCGTATGGCTGCTGGCCTGTTCGTCCGTGGGCGTCGTCGCCGATGTCGACGGCGACGCGGCCGGCGCCGACATCGTCGTCAGCGGGCCCGACACCCTCGACGCCGCCCGCGCCTGCTCCGGCGAGCGGATCGCCCTCGCGCTGCGGCCGCTCGGCGGACGGTTCCCGCAGACGCCCGAGGGGTTCGTGGACTACGCGGTGGAGGTGCCGTCGCAGGGGGACCGGTTCGCTCCCTTCGCACCCGTCGGCCCGGACGAGCCCGCGCTCGCCGTCTCCGGCACCGAGCTGACCGGCGCCGAGGTCGTGGCGAAGGCGAGCGCCGATGCCGCCGGGCTGGGTCTCACCGGTCCTGGTTCGCGGCTGCTGTCCGGGCTGTCGTACGACAGCTGGGAGGGGCTGAGCGCCGGGCTCCTCGCCCCGTTGGCGACCGGCGGCTCCGTCGTCCTGTGCCGCAACCTCGGCCGCCTCGACGACGAGGGCCTCGCCAAGCGCGTGGAGAGCGAGCGGGTCACCGCCGTCGCCCGATAGCCGGGGCCCGGGCCGGCTAGTCCGTTCGGCTCAGCTCCCCTGAGTCCGGCGGCGCCGCTGGGTCCATGGTCGTAGAGACGTGCCCGCGTTCTCTACGTCGCCCGAGGGGGACCTACGTGACCGACTCCGCCGCCGTGCCTGCGCCGTCCGGACCGGGCGGCGGCTCCTCCCCGACCGGCGCCGGACGCTCCCGGAGGCGTAGGAGATGGCTGCGGTACTCGGCGATCGCGGCGGCCCTGCTCGTGCTCGTGGCGGGCGGTACGGGCTGGATGGCGTACGAGAAGCTCAACGGGAACATCACCGAGGACTCGGACACCGCCGCCGAACTCGCCCGCTATGAGAAGGAGCGCCCCAGCGTCCTGGTGGAAGGGGCCCAGAACCTTCTTCTCATCGGCTCCGACTCCCGCGCCGGGAAGAACGGCAAGTACGGGCGCAGCGACGGTACCCAGCGCTCCGACACCACCATCCTCCTGCACGTCGCCGCCGACCGCAGGAGCGCCACCGCCGTCTCCTTCCCGCGCGATCTCATGGTCGACATGCCTGGTTGCCGGAAGGGGGACGGCGGCCGTACCGAGCCCATGTTCGCCATGTTCAATTACGCCTTCGAGGTCGGCGGCACCGCCTGCACCATCCGTACGGTCGAGAAGATGACCGGCGTGCGGATCGACCATCACATGGTCGTCGACTTCCAGGGGTTCAAGAACATGGTCGATGCCGTCGATGGTGTCGAGGTCTGTCTTGACCGGCCGATCCGGGACGCCGACGCACATCTCTCCCTGGCCGCCGGGCGGCAGCTGCTCGACGGCGAGCAGGCCCTCGGTTACGTCCGCGTCCGCAAGACCCTCGGCAACGGCAGCGACACCGATCGCATGGACCGGCAGCAGCGGTTCCTCGGCGCCCTCGTCACCAAAGCGCAGAGCGATGGGGTGCTCCTCAATCCGACGAAGCTCTATCCGGTGCTCGACGCCGCCACGTCGTCCCTGACCACCGATCGCGGTCTCGCCAGCCTGCGCGGGCTCTACGACCTCGTGCGCGGCATGCGCGGCATCCCGGCCGAGCGCATCCAGTTCCTGACCGTGCCCCGGCAGTCGTACGCCTACGACGCCAACCGCGATCAGCTCGTCCAGCCCGCCGCCGACCGGCTCTTCACCCAGCTGCGCACCGATTCCCCCGTCGTCGTCTCGAAGAAGGCACCCGCCGACCAGCCGACCGGGAGCGAGCAGACCTACGAGGGCGAGGAGGAGGCCGACGAGGAGGGCGACGGGTACGACCTCACGTACGAAAACGGTGGCTGGGACGACGGCAGGCCCGAGCCGTCCCCGGCCGCCGACACGCCCTCCCCCGCGCCCACTTTCCGGGGCAACACCGCGCGCCAGAACGCGTGCGACTGAGGCGCCACACCCGCCCCGGGGTGAAGCACAAGCCATCAGCCGGCACACAGGTTCAAAGAAATGCGCCGGAATGACCGGTTGTAGGGGAGTGGAATTTGTCACCGCCGTCGCTCGACGCTGAACTGGGCGGATAGTGTGAGCGATCCGGTGCACCCGGCCATGCTGTCCCGGCGCGGTCGCGCACCGCTTATCGACTGACCGGGCGCCTGCTGGTGAGGGGGGCGAGGCGCCGCGTGGCCCCGACGGAGGATGCAGACAACCGTGGACGCGCAAGGCCGTGGGCGGGCCGATGACATCGATCCCGCTGACCAGTGGGTACTCAACCCCCGCACTGGTGATTACGAACTGCGACTGACCCCTTCCTCTGGGCAGTCGACGGTGCCCGGCCCGCGCCGCACCGCACCCCCACAGGGGCGGCGCGAGCGGCGGGAGCCACCGACCGCCAAGGACGTGCCGCCGCAGCGCAGCAGACGGCGTGAGCCGCAGGCGCCGCCCCCGGCGTCGAACCGGCGGCGTTCGAAGCCGAAGAAGAAGTCCACGGCGAAGAAGGTGCTGCTGTGGTCGTCCGGCAGCCTCGCCTTCGTCGTGCTGGCCGCTGCCGCGGGCGGGTACTTCTACTACCGGCACCTCGACGGCAACATCACCACGCAGGACGTCGTCGGCGCGAAGAATGGCTTCTCCAAGGACGAGGCGTTCAACATCCTCGTCATCGGCACCGACAAGCGCACCGGCAAGGGCAACGAGGGCTACGGCGACAAGGGCAGCGTCGGGCACGCCGACACCAATGTGCTGCTGCACGTCTCCAAGGACCGCACGAACGCGACCGCGTTGAGCATCCCGCGCGACCTCATCGTGGACGTGCCGGACTGCCAGGTGAAGGATCCCGAGAGCGGCGAGCTGAAGACGATCCCGGGCACGTCCGACGTCCGGTTCAACACCAGCCTCGGGCAGGACGGGCGCGACGCCGGCTGCACCATGGAGACCATCAAGGCGGTCACGGGCATCACCGTCGACCACTTCATGATGGCGGACTTCAACGCGGTGAAGACCCTGTCCAGCGCGGTGGGCGGCGTCGAGGTGTGTCTCGCCAAGGACGTCGACGACGAGGACTCGCACCTCAAGCTCGACGCGGGCACGCACAACCTGGAGGGCGAGGACGCGCTGGCGTTCCTGCGCACCCGGCACAGCTTCGGCAACCAGGGCGACCTCGACCGCATCAAGGTGCAGCAGCAGTTCCTCAGCTCCCTGGCGCGCAAGATGAGTTCGGGCGACACCCTCACCAGTCCGACGAAGCTGACGGGCCTCGCCGAGGCCGCGACCAAGGCGCTCACCGTCGACAAGGGCATCGGCAGTCTGTCCAAGCTCAAGGACGTGGCTCTTGAGCTGAAGAAGGTGCCGACCAAGAACCTCAGCTTCGTCACCACCCCGGTCGTCGACAATCCGGCCGAGAAGGTCCACGCCACCGTCGTGCTGAAGGACTCGGCCGCACCTCAGGTGTTCGAGGCCATCAAGAACGACACGTCGCTCACCCAGACGCAGAAGAAGCAGAAGAAGAACGCGGCCGACGACAAGCTCAAGGGCACCAAGTCCGCCGCCGGTGACGTCCGCGTCGACCTCTACAACGGCAGCGGGCAGACCGGCGCCGCCCAGGCGACCCTGACGTGGCTGCAGGTCAGCGAGGGTGTCGCCAAGTCCAGCCAGATGGGCAACAAGCCGACGCAGGCCAAGACGACGCTGGAGTACTCGCCCGACCAGGCCGACCAGGCCCGGCGCCTCGCCGACATCATGGGGCTGCCCGGATCCGCCCTGAAGGAAGGGCAGAGCGAGAAGAACGATCAGGGGCTGCCCGCGATCGTTCTGATCCTCGGCAAGGACTTCAAGGGCGCGGGGACGCCCATCAGCGGTGGTACGGCGAAGGTCGACGCGCCGAAGACGACCGCTGACAAGACTGTGTGCGCCAAGTGACCAACCTCGGCCGCCCTTCAACTGTCTGACTCTCTGAGACAGCGGGGCGGCCGAGTCATGGCCAAGGGCGGGGAGGGCGGGGCAGGACATGGGGCGAAGTGGTGTGCGCGGAGTGCATACGCGGTCGGAGATCCAGCAGGAGACGGCGGCTCACGTCGGTGAACAGGGCCGGGACGGGGACGCGGCGGACGCGGCGGACGTCGCGGTGTCGGCCGCGGTCGACGGCGCCGGGCCCCCGGACCGTACGCCCCGGGACCGTCGGCGCGCGGGCGGACGGCCCAGGAGAAGCAAACACCGGATACTGCGCTGGACCGCGGGCGTCGTCGCGGTCCTGATCGTCGGCACGGCCGGGGCCGGCTACCTCTACTACCGTCACCTGAACGGCAACATCAAGACGGACAAGCTCAACCTCGGCGAGCACAAGGTCGCCGCTCCCACACCCAACGCGGCGGGCCAGACCCCCCTGAACATCCTCCTCATCGGCTCCGACGCGCGCGACAACAAGGAGAACCAGAAACTGGGCGGCGCCAAGGAGACCTTCGGCGGCACCCCGCTGGCCGATGTGCAGATGCTCGTACACCTGTCGGCGGACCGGACGAACATGTCGGTGGTCAGCATGCCGCGCGACACCCTGCTCCCGCTGCCCAAGTGCACCGATCCGAAGACCGGCAAGGAGTACGAGGCGACGGTCGGGCGGCGCATGACGAACGAGTCCCTCGGCCGAGGCGGGCCCGGCTGCACGGTCGCGACGTGGGAGCAGCTGACCCGTATCCACATCGACCACTTCATGATGGTCGACTTCTCCGGTGTGGTGTCGATGGCCGATGCCATCGGCGGCGTCCCCGTCTGTGTCGACGCCAACATCCACTCCAAGGACAGCCAGGGCCACGGCTCCGGACTGAAGCTGGAGGAGGGCACGCACCCCATCAAGGGCGTGCAGGCCCTGCAGTGGCTGCGGACGCGCTACGGCTTCGAGGACGGCAGTGACATCGCGCGCGCCAAGGCGCAGCACATGTACATGAGCTCGATGGTGCGCGAGCTGCGCGAGAACGCCACGTTCTCCAACCCGGGCAAGCTGCGCACGCTCGCCGAGAAGGCGACCGCCGCCCTCCATGTCGACGAGGGCCTGGACACCGTCAAGAAGCTGTACGACCTGAGCAACGAGCTGAAGAAGCCCGAGCCCGGCCGCATCACCATGACGACGATGCCGTTCGTGTACGTGGGTGCCCGCGTCGCCCCCAAGGAGGGGGAGGCGGAGCAGTTGTTCCGGCTCGTCCGGGACGACATCGCGCTCGACGGCAAGGACGTGAAGAAGCCCGCGAAGGAGGAGACCTCGAAGGACCCGGCCGCGCCGGACGGCGAGATCGCGGTGCAGGTGCGCAACGGGACGCGGACCTTTACGGCGCCCGCGACGCGGGGACGCGCCTCCGAGGTGGCGCAGTCCCTCATCGGCAAGGGGTTCGCCCAGGCGGTCGCGGACCAGGGGCAGTCGTCGGTGGAGGAGAAGACGGTGATCCGCTATCCGTCGGCCGACCTGGAGGGTGACGCGCAGCGGGTCGCCAAGGCCCTCGGACTGCCGCTGAGTTCGGTCGGGAAGTCGACGGACGTGTCCGGGGTGACCCTGACCGTGGGCGCGGACTGGCGGACCGGGACCGCGTATCCGAAGACCGCGACCGACGACAAGGCGCCGAAGTCGGACCAGACGCTCAACGGGGCCGACGACGGCGACTGCATGCACGTGAATCCGGCGTTCACCTGGTAGAGCCTTTCTCCACCGGGCGGGCCTGTCGGTCAGCTGGTGGCGGGCTCGCTGTGCACCGTCGGACGGCGCGAGGCGATGACCTTCCTGGCGAGCGACTTAGGGCTCGTCAGGAAGCCCCAGCCCCACGACATGTGCATCGTGGCGAGGGCTACGGGGATCTGGGCGCGCGCCTTCAGCGGCAGGCCCTTGCCGGCCGGGAGGGAGCCCGCGACGATCGCCGCGAGATAGCCGGCGGGGATCACGAACGCCCACGGTGTCACGGCCGCGCCCACCACGATGCCCGCCGCGATGGCGACGACGGCGGTCGGCGGCGCGAGGTAGCGCAGGTTGATGGAGCCCGCGTGGTAGCGGGCCACGACGTGGCGCCAGCGCCCGTAGTCCTTGTACTGCTTGGCCAGCGCCTTGACGGACGGGCGCGGGCGGTACGCGACCTTCAGCTCGGGCGAGAACCAGATCTTGCCGCCCGCGTCACGGATGCGGAAGTTCAGCTCCCAGTCCTGGGCGCGGATGAACTCCTCGTTGTATCCGCCCTGCCGCTCCAGGGCCTCGCGGCGGAAGACGCCGAGGTAGACCGTCTCGGCGGGCTGGGCGGTGCCGCCGGTGTGGAAGACGGCGTTGCCCACGCCGATCTTCGAGGTCATCGCGGCGGCGACGGCCTTCTCCCAGTCGTTGGTGCCCTGGGCGTGCATGATGCCGCCCACGTTCATCGCGCCGGTCTCCTCCAGGAGGCGGACGGCGGTCGCGATGTAGCCCTGCGAGAGCGCGGCGTGCCCGTCGACGCGGACGACGACCGGGTGGCTGGACGCCTTGATCGCGGCGTTCAGCGCGGCGGGGGTGCGGCCCGTCGGGTTCGGCACGGTGTGCACGGCCGGGTTCTCGGCGACCAGCTGCGCGGCGATCTCGTCCGTACGGTCGGTGGACGGGCCGAGCGCGAGCACGACCTCCATCTCGCCGTCGTACTCCTGCGCCAGGATGGCCTCGACGGCCTCCCGCAGGTGCCGCTCCTCATTGAGGATCGGCATGATCACGGAGACGGCCGGAAGCTGGTTTCCAGAGTTCACGTTCATCCTTGGTCACGTTACCGCCAATGGGGGACATGAATGCGCGCCGTCCGGCCCGCTGCCGCGGTCTGGAGATCGTATCGGCCTACGGTTCTCGGATTCCCAGCCCGCTCACGCGGAGGTGTCCGCCCGTGCCCACGCCGCCCCGCTCCCCGGCCCGCCCGAACCGCCCATCGCGGCCTCCGCAGGGCCGGCGGCCGGTCGAGCCGCTGCGCCGCAAGAAGGCCCGGTGGGGCATGCGGCTCGCGACGGCGCTGTCGGTGACGGTGCTCGCCGCGGCGGGGCTCGGGCACGCGCTCGTCCTGGGGCTGGACACCGGTATCGACCGCATCGACCCGTTCAAGGACATGAAGAACCGGCCCGCCGCCGGGCACGGCATGAACGTCCTGCTCGTCGGCACCGACGGGCGCGACAAGATCACCGCTGAGGAGCGGCAGAAGTACCGGCTGGGCGGGGCGCCCTGCCACTGCACGGACACGATCATGATCGTGCACATCTCCGCCGACCACGAGCGCGCCTCCGTCGTCTCCCTGCCGCGCGACTCGTACGCGATGATGCCGCCGCACACCGACGAGAACAGCGGCGAGCAGCACCACGCGCACCCCGTGAAGATCAACGCGGCCTACGCGGAGGGCGGCCCGCAACTGACCGTCCGTACCGTCGAGAACATGACGCACGTCAAGATCGACCACTATCTGGAGGTCGACTTCACCAGCTTCATGAAGACCGTGGATGTCCTCGGCGGCGTCCAGGTCTGCACCGTCCGCCCCCTCAAGGACTCGTACACCGGACTCGACCTCGGCGTCGGCACGCACCAGCTCAACGGTGGGCAGGCGCTGCAGTACGTACGGGCCCGGCACACCGACGGCGCCGGTGACCTCGGCCGGATGCAGCGCCAGCAGCGCTTCCTCGCCTCGCTCATCTCGAAGACGACCTCGACCGGGGTGCTCCTCAACCCCGTCAGGTTCCGCGAGGTCGCCCGTACGCTGCTCGGCTCCGTCCGCGCCGACGAGGGGTTCGGGACGGACGAGATGGTCGGCCTCGCGCGCGCCATGCGGTCCTTCACGCCGTCGTCCTCGGAGTTCACGACCGTGCCGATCGGCAACATCGACTTCCCCGTGCCGAACATCGGCTCCACCGTGAAATGGGACCCGGTGAAGTCCGGGAAGCTGTTCGCGGCGCTGCGCGAGGACAAGCCGCTCGCCGTGCACAAGAACCGGAGGAAGGCGGTCGTCGTCGACGTCTCGCCCGAGCAGATCCGGGTGCAGGTGGAGAACGCGACGACGACGGCGGGGCTGGGCAGGAAGGCGGATGCCGCGCTTGCCGCGACCCGGTTCCAGACGACCGGGGCCCCCGTCGACGCGGCCGATCGCTCCGGGAAGCAGACGGTCGTGCTGTTCGACCCGCGCTGGGACCGGTCCGCGAAGTCGCTGGCCGCGGCGGTGCCCGGGGCGCGGTTGCAGGCGGTTCCCGGGCAGGGGGCCGTGATGAAGGTCAGGGTGGGGGCGGATTACGCGGGGGTGCGGAAGGTTCGGGCCGAGGATGCGTATCAGGGGGAGTACGGGGCTGTCACCGGGGATGAGGTGGCGTGCTCTTGAGCCGGCTCGGGCCCCTTGACGTGCGGGTCACGGGGCTCTGCCCCGGACCCCGCTCCTCAATCGCCGGAGGGGCTTGTTCGAGAAACGTCGGAGGGGCTGGTTCGGGCCCTCAGCTCCTTGATGGCTCGGCGGCGCGCCAAGCGGTGCTGGCGGCGGATCTGGGCCTCCTGGTGGCGGCGGCGGTCGCGGTCCGTCTCCGGGATGACCGGTGGGACCGCGCGGGGCTTGCCGTCCCCGTCGACCGCCGCGAAGACCAGGTACGCGGAGCCGACCTGCTGGGCGGGCGCCGACTCGTTCCAGCGCTCGGCGAGGACCCGGACGCCGATCTCCATGGACGTCCGGCCGACCCAGTTGACCTGGGCTTTTACATGAACGAGGTCTCCTACGCGGACCGGCTCCAGGAACGCCATCTCGTCCATGGAGGCCGTCACGGCAGGGCCGCCGGAGTGCCGGCCCGCGACCGCGCCCGCCGCGTCGTCCACGAGTTTCATGATCACACCGCCGTGCACCGTACCGAGGAGGTTGGTGTCGTTGTGCGTCATGATGTGCGACAACGTCGTGCGGGAAGCTGCGGTCGGCTTGCCCGGAATATCAGATTCCGTGCCGTGGGCCTGGTCTGTCATGCCCTCCACCCTATGCGCCGCGCCTTTGTGTCAGCTTCGCAACAGCCCTGGCCCGAATTCTCGACCGCCCTGTAAAGCACACCGCCGCGCACGGCAGACTGAGTCCATGAGCGATTGGCCCGAGGGGCGGAGCGACCGGCAGGGCGGCGGCAGCCGTGGCGGCTACGGCCGTGGCAGCGCGAACGCACGCCCCGAGGGCGCGCGTGTCATGCCACATGTGCAGCGGCCCGTTCCGCAGCAGCAGCCCCAGCCCGGCTACGACGACACGTACGAACCGCCGTACGACAGCGGTTACAACACGGGGCAGGTCTACGGCCAGCCCAATCACGGCCAGGGCGGCGGTGGCGGTGGTGGCGACGGCTACGGCCCGCCGGCCGGACGCACCGCGCGTCCGGCGCCGAACTGGCGCAAGCGCATCAAGTGGACCGCGATCACCGTGGTCACCGTCGTCGTGGTGACGAGCGTCTCCACGTACTTCTGGGCCGACTCCAAGCTCCACCGGGACGTCGACCTGTCCAAGGTCATCGACCGGCCCGAGGGCGGCGACGGCACCAACTACCTGATCGTCGGCACCGACAGCCGCGAGGGCATGTCCGACGAGCAGAAGAAGGAGCTGCACACCGGCTCCGCCAAGGGCAAGCGCACGGACACGATGATGATCCTGCACGTCGGGGGCAACGGGGACACGCTCGTCTCCCTCCCCCGCGACTCGAACGTCACGATCCCGAGCTTCAAGGGCGCCGAGTCCGGCAAGCTCTACCCGGCGACCGGCCGCCAGACGAAGCTCAACGCGGCGTACGCCGAGGACGGCCCCGAGCTGCTCGTGCGCACCGTCGAGGCCAACACGGGGCTGCGCATCGACCACTACGCGGAGATCGGCTTCGGCGGCTTCGCGAGCATCGTCGACGCGGTCGGCGGTGTCGAGATGAACCTGAAGGAAGGGTTCAAGGACAAGTGGTCGGGCGCCGACTTCAAGGCCGGCAAGCAGACCCTGACCGGCCAGCAGGCCCTCGCCTTCGTCCGTACGCGCCACGCGTTCGCCGCGTCCGACCTTCAGCGCACCAAGAACCAGCAGGCGTTCCTCGCGGCCCTCGCCCACAAGGTGGCGTCCCCGACGACCGTCATGAACCCCTTCAAGCTCTACCCGACGCTCGGCGCGGGCCTGGACTCGCTCGTCGTCGACAAGGACATGAGCCTGTGGAACCTGGCCTCCATGTTCATGGCGATGAAGTCGGTCTCCGGCGGCGACGGTGACGGCAAGTCCATGAACATGCCGACGAGCGGCTCGGTCGGCGGGAACCTGCTCTGGGACAAGACGAAGGTCAAGCAGCTCGTCGACCAGTTCAACAACGACGAGAAGGTCACCGTCTCCGGCAACTGACACCCGGGGCCGTCACCTGCCCCCGTACTCCTCGTACAGGTCGCCGATGAGGGCGAGGAAGGCGTCGGCCCGGTGGCGGTCCTCCCGCTGGGCGCGCAGGGCCTGGCCGACGGGACCCGGTGCTGCACATCGTCGAGCAGCGGCGAGGTGGTCGGATTCAGGCTCTCGGTGAACAGCCGCCGAGTGGCCTGGGCGGCGGGAGCCGGGTCGGGAGCGGCGAATCCGCTGGTCAGGTACTGGACCGGGTCGGTCGGGCTCCAGCCGACGACGGTGCCGTGCTGGACGAGGAGCGCGACGTCCGGGGCGATCCCGATGCGGGCCTCCAACGGCTCGTCGAGGACGTCGAGGTCGCGCAGACAGGTGAGCACGGTGTCCCCCGGGCCGCGGCAGAGGTCCGCGGTCACCTCCAGGCGGAAGTCCTCCGGCGCGTCCGCGTGCAGACCGCCCGGACTGACGTTCCTGCTCACCGGATCGAACCGGAGCGCGCTTGCGGCGGCCCAGGGCGTCGTAGGCGTAGGAGGTGGCACGGCCGTCGACCAGTTCCGTCTTAACCCGGCCCCGGCGGTCGTACTGGTAGCGCAGTTCACTGTCCGGGCCCGCTGCTTCCAGGAGGCGGCCCGCGCGGTCATGGGCGTAGGTCGTCACGCGGCCGTCGACGTCCTTGCGGATCACCTGGCCGAGCTCGTCACGCTCGAAGGCGATGGTGCCGCCGAGCGCGTCGGTCCGCGCGGCCAGTTGGCCCCCGGCGTCCATCCGACAGGTGAGCGTGCGTCCGTCGAAGTCGGTCTCGGAGACGATGTCACCGGCGGCGTCATACTCGTAGTCCCAGGTCAGACCCTGTGGGTTGGTGACGCGGGTGAGGTGGAGCTGTGCGTCGTGCTCGAACTCGGCGACGGGAACGATGCCGACGACCGGCGGGAAGAACATCGATCCGTCCTCGGTCGCGATGTCGACGGCCAGGCCCGCGGGTTCGTCCAGTGAGGGCACGACCTCGTCGACGATGCGGGCGCCCAGCAGTGCCGCGTACTCCATGGGCTGATCACCACCCGTGCGCGACCGCGCGAACCGGGCGAGCGCCACCTCGTCGGTGAACCCGCACACCCAGCGCACCCCGCCCGACCGCACCGACCAGAGTCCGCCGCCGGACACCGGCACCAGCAGCACCGAACGTCTCATCTCACCGACCAGTGCGCGGGGGTCGCCGACACCCCCTCTCCGCTCAGTGATCCGTTCGGCGAGCGCCGACCGTCGCTGCTCTACGCCGGTTCCCCCTTCGTGGCGTCTTCTGTTGCCTACGGGCAAAGACGTACGAAGTGTTGTGCCAGGTTTCCGGGAGGCGGTGACGGCCACCCGTTACATGCGCGCACGCCCCTGCCGATGCCAGCAGGGGCGTGCGCGTTCGCTCAAGAGGTTCTACGGCAGGTTGCGGGCCATGACGATGCGCTGGACCTGGTTCGTGCCCTCATAGATTTGGGTGATCTTGGCGTCGCGCATCATGCGCTCGACCGGGTAGTCGCGGGTGTAGCCGTAGCCGCCGAGGAGCTGGACGGCGTCGGTGGTGACCTCCATGGCGACGTCCGAGGCGAAGCACTTGGCGGCGGCGCCCTGGAAGGTGAGGTCCTTGTCGCCGCGCTCCGACTTGGCGGCGGCCGCGTACGTGAGCTGGCGGGCGGCCTCGATCTTCATGGCCATGTCGGCGAGCATGAACTGGATGCCCTGGAAGTCGCCGATCGGCTTGCCGAACTGCTTGCGCTCCTGGACGTAGCCCTTGGCGTAGTCGAGGGCGCCCTGGGCGACACCGAGCGCCTGCGCGGCGATGGTGATGCGGGTGTGGTCGAGGGTCTTCATCGCCGTGGCGAAGCCGGTGCCCTCCTCGCCGATCATGCGGTCGGCGGGGATGCGGACGTTGTCGAAGTAGACCTCGCGGGTCGGCGAACCCTTGATGCCGAGCTTCTTCTCCGGGGCGCCGAAGGAGACACCCGGGTCCGACTTCTCGACGACGAAGGCGCTGATGCCCTTCGAGCGCTTCTCCGGGTCGGTGACCGCCATGACCGTGTAGTACTCGGAGACGCCCGCGTTGGTGATCCAGCGCTTCACGCCGTTCAGGACCCAGGAGTCGCCGTCGCGCACCGCGCGCGTCTTCATGCCGGCCGCGTCCGAACCGGCGTCCGGCTCGCTGAGGGCGTACGAGAACATCGCGTCGCCCTTGGCCAGCGGGCCCAGGTACTTCTTCTTCAGCTCCTCGGAGCCGGAGAGGATGACGGGCAGCGAGCCCAGCTTGTTGACGGCCGGGATCAGGGAGGACGAGACGCAGGCGCGCGCCACCTCCTCGATCACGATGACCGTGGCGAGCGCGTCGGCGCCCGAGCCGCCGTACTCCTCGGGGACGTGCACGGCGTGCAGGTCGTTGGCGACCAGCGCGTCGAGCGCCTCCTGCGGGAAGCGGGCCTCCTCGTCCACCGCGGCGGCGTGCGGCGCGATCTTCGTCTCGGCCAGACCGCGGATGGCCTCGCGGAGCATGTCGTGCTCCTCGGACGGGCGGTAGAGGTCGAACTCCGGGTTGGACGCCGATCCGGCCAAGGTGTCTCACGCTCCAAGCGCTGCTAATTACCGTTAAGTAACCCAAATTTTAGTTCTCGGGCCGCGCCACCGATACGTGACCTGCGCGACAGCCGGGAACTTGCCCGCGGATCGACCCTGTCACGCCACGACTATGCTCGTCCCGCACACGCGCAGCCACACCTCTGGAGCTTCGTCATGGCCCTGAAAATCACCGTGATCGGTACCGGTTACCTCGGCGCCACGCACGCCGCGGCCATGGCCGAGCTCGGTTTCGAGGTGATCGGCCTGGACGTCGTGCCCGAGAAGATCGACATGCTCACGCGGGGCGAGGTCCCCATGTACGAGCCCGGTCTGGAGGAGCTGCTGCGCAAGCACGTCGCCGGGATCGAGGGCTCCACCGGGCGGCTGCGGTTCACGATGGACTTCGCTGAGGCCGGGAACTTCGGTGACGTGCACTTCGTGTGCGTCAACACCCCGCAGAAGCACGGCGAGTACGCGTGCGACATGAGTTACGTGGACTCCGCGTTCGCCTCCCTCGCCCCGCACGTGAAGCAGGGCGCGCTCGTCGTCGGCAAGTCGACCGTGCCGGTCGGCTCGGCGGACCGGCTCGCCGGGCTGCTCCCGGAGGGCGTGGAGCTGGCGTGGAACCCGGAGTTCCTGCGCGAGGGCTTCGCCGTGAACGACACGCTGCACCCGGACCGGATCGTGGTCGGCGTCGGCAGCGAGCGGGCCGAGAAGCTGCTGCGCGAGGTGTACGCGACCCCGCTCGACGAGGGCACGCCGCTCGTAGTCACGGACTTCCCGACCGCCGAGCTGGTCAAGACGGCGGCCAACTCCTTCCTCGCCACGAAGATCTCCTTCATCAACGCGATGGCCGAGGTCTGCGAGGCCGCGGGCGGCGACGTCGCCAAGCTGGCGGAGGCGATCGGCTACGACGACCGGATCGGGCACAAGTTTTTGCGGGCCGGGATCGGGTTCGGCGGCGGCTGTCTGCCCAAGGACATCCGGGCGTTCATGGCGCGCGCCGGTGAGCTCGGCGCCGACCAGGCGCTGACGTTCCTGCGCGAGATCGACTCCGTCAACATGCGGCGGCGCGGGGCGATGGTCGAGATGGCCCGTGAGGCGCTCGGCGGCGGGGCGTTCCTGGGCAAGCGGGTGGCCGTGCTCGGCGCCGCGTTCAAGCCGGACTCCGACGACGTACGGGACTCGCCCGCGCTGAACGTCGCCGGGCAGATCCACCTCCAGGGCGGCCAGGTCACGGTCTACGACCCGAAGGGCATGGCGAACGCGCGCCGTGTCTTCCCGACGCTCGGGTACGCGGAGTCAGCGCTCGAAGCGGTGCGGGGTGCCGATGTCGTCCTGCATCTGACGGAGTGGCGGGAGTTCCGGGAGCTCGACCCGGCGGAGCTCGGCGCTGTCGCTTCGGCGCGGGTGATCCTGGACGGGCGCAATGCGTTGGACGCGGCTGCTTGGCGGGAGGCCGGGTGGACGTATCGGGCGATGGGGCGCCCGTCCGCGTAGGGCTTCCGCCTGGGGATTCCGCGCAGGGCGCGTCTTCGTCCGCCCCGTTGCGGGGCGTTCGCGACTGGCCTTCGGGGCGCATGGGCGTGGGCGTGCGGCGTGAACCGTTGCGCAGTTCTTCGCGCCCCTGAAAGCGGCCTACTTCGCCCGGTAGCGGCGCATTTTCGCGCGGGCGCCGCAGACCGCCATCGAACACCAGCGGCCACGGCCGGCCGGGCTGCGGTCGTAGAAGGCCCAGCCGCAGTCCGCCGCCTCGCACGCCTTGAGGCGGGACCAGGTGCCGTCCCCGACGGCTTCGGCGATCGCCGCCGCGACCCGGGAGAGCAGGAGCGCGGCGTCGACCGGGACCAGGGCCGCGGAGCCGTCGCGGTCGTCGACCACCACGCGCAGGGGGGCCTTCGCCAGCAGTTCGCCGAGCGGGGTCACCGTACGGTGCGGGGGGTGGCCCGCGTGGGCCAGGCAGGCGGCGCGCAGGGATTCGCGCAGTGCGCGCGCCTCGTCGACCTCCGCCGCTGTGATGCCGAAGTGTTCGCGCACCTCCGCCGAGCCCAGTGTGTCGGCGCCCGTCGCGATGTCTCGCACCGTGTTCACCAGGGCCTCGATCAGGGCAAGGCCGCCGGGTGCGGACGCGCGCTCACTCATGCTTGCGACGTTACCCCTTTTGCGGCAGCATGCGGTAACGCGTTACCGGTTAAGGGTGCTTAGGGGTAACCGAAGCGACCGTGACCGAAGCAACCGTGACCGAAGGAGAATCATGGCCATCGCCAAGCTCGATGTCGTCGCCCTCGACTGTCCGGAACCGCGCGAGCTCGCCGACTTCTACGCGGCCGTCCTCGACGGCACCGTCACGGACACCGAGGACGACGGTGACTGGGTCGTCCTCAAGGTGCCGGGGGCGCAGCTGGCCTTCCAGAAGGCGCCCGGGTACACGCCGCCCGCCTGGCCCTCCGCGGAGTCCTCGCAACAGTTCCACCTGGACCTGACCGTCGCGGACCTGGACGCCGCCGAGAAGGAGGTCCTGGCGCTCGGCGCGACCGTGCTCGACAACGAGGACAAGAGCCGCAGCTGGCGGGTGTACGCGGACCCGGTCGGACACCCGTTCTGCCTCTGCGCCGCGTCCTAGCAGGTCGCCGCCGACGGGCCCCTGCGGCGTCGCGTATCGCGGGCCGTGAACTCCACGCCGCGCAGCACCCGCTGTACGTTGCCCCAGGTCAGCAGCGCGACGTCGGTCTCCGGCCAGCCCCGGTCGAGGAGTTCGGAGATCAGCGCGGGGTAGCCGGTGGAGTCGGCGAGGCCCTCGGGGTGCGTGTCCCCGGTGTCGTACATGCCGGACAGGCCCACCGCGCCGGGGCCCGCGACGCGGCGTACGTGGTCGAGGTGGTCGGCCACGTCCCGCAGGGCGGGGCCCGTGCGCGCCGCCGAACACGGCACCAGGCACACGCCCCGGTTCTCCCCCAGGGCCGCCAGGAGGTCGTCCGAGGCGTTGTCCGGGTGGCTGTTGAGGGCCCCGGCGCCCGAGCGGGTGAGGATCGCCGGGGCCTTCGACACGGCGAAGACACGGGCGCAGGTCGCCGGGGCCGAGCCGGTCAGGTCGACGACCATGCCGAGACGGTTCATCTCCCGGACCATCTCCTCGCCGAACCGGGTCAGGCCGTCCTGCGGGGCCCACGGCGCGCCGCTGAGCGTCAGCACCCGCAGGCCCAGGTGGTGCAGGGCGCGCAGCGTGCCCAGGGAGTCGCCAGCGGCGGTGGCCGGGGCCGGGCCGACGAGTACGGCGATGCGGCCGTGGGCGCGGGCGTCCGCGGTCTCCGAGGCGGAGCGCGCCAGGCGCAGGCCCTCCGGGTAGCGGGCGACGACGTTGTTGGCCAGGTCGATCTGTTCCAGCGCCGACGTGACCGGGCGGTCCGGGGCCGTCTCGAGGGCCCACATCAGCGCGCCCGTAACGCCCTCGCGCAGGCGCGGCAGATCCGTCTCCACGGCGTGCTCGCCCGTTTCCAGGTCGTACCAGGGCAGGGTGGGCAGCGTGCCCAGGAGTCCGCAGCAGCCGTCGGCGACCGGGTGCCGGTGGAGCAGGTCGCGGGCCGAGGCGGCACTCCGGGCGGGGCCGGTCCCGGGTTCGGGCTCCGGCTCGGGCAGACGGGGTTCGTCCAGCGCGGCGGGGCTGTCGAGCTCGCCCACGCCCGTGGTCGCGGTCAGTTCGTCCTGTAGGTCTGCCATGGGCACGGCTCCGGCCGGGGAGAGGTGGGGACACGCGGTTCGCTCAGATTGGCACGGAGGGTGGGGCGGGTACGCGGTGGGCGGCGCCGTTCGGGGGACTTGGGTGAGCCGAACGGAGTCACGGACGCGTCCAAGGTGACCCGGCGTTCGGTATGCGGCCCGTCTTCACCGTGGCCCGGTGCTGAGGCACGGTTCGTGCGCGGGCCCTGTCTCGCGGTGGGTGGCGCCGGGGTGACCTTGCTCTTGCGCGGGCCTACCCGCACCGCCACCCGGCGCTGGAGGCCACCGAGTTCCCGCGCGAGCCCACCCGCACGGCCACCCGGCGCTGGGAGCCGCCGAGTTCTCGCGCGACCTCACCCGCACAGCCACCCCGCGCTGGGGGGCCGCCTTGCCCACCCTGCCGCCCCAGGCGGCAGATTGCCCAAGGCGGGGGCGGGGGCGGCTCGGGTGGTCAACTGCTCGGGTGGCGGTTGGGCCGCGGCGGGGCCGCTGGTCCCAGGGTCGGTGGGAAGCGGTCGGGGGGCCGGGTGCTCGGGGTGGGAAGCGGACCGTTGGCTCAGGGCTGTGTCAGGTGTCCAGTTGGTTCAGGGTTGCGTTGGACGCGCCCCGGGTCGTCCGGAGGTCCCGGGCCACTGCTTCCGCCGCGCCGAGGACCCGCACCGCGTTGCTCCACGTCAGTTTCGCCAGGTCCGGCCTGGACCAGCCGCGGGCGACCAGCTCCGCGATCAGGTTCGGGTAGGCCGAGACGTCGTTCAGGCCGTCGGGGGTGAAGGACGTGCCGTCGTAGTCGCCGCCGATGCCGATGTGGTCGACGCCCGCGACCTCGCGCATGTGGTCGAGGTGGTCGGCGACCGTGGAGACCGTGGCGACGGGGCGCGGGTGGGTCTCCTCGAAGGCGCGGTGGAGCTTCATCGCCTCGGGCGAGGAGTCGAGGTGGTGGAAGCCGTGCGCGCGAAGGTTGTCGTCGGCGGCGGCGGTCCAGTCGACGGCGGCCTGGAGGACGAACTTCGGCACGAAGGTCGCCATCGCCACTCCCCCGTTGGCGGGGAGCCGTTCGAGGACGTCGTCGGGGATGTTGCGCGGGTGGTCGCAGACGGCCCGCGCGGAGGAGTGCGAGAAGATCACCGGTGCCGCTGTCGTGTCCAGCGCGGCGCGCATCGTCGTCGCCGCCACGTGCGACAGGTCGACGAGCATGCCCTCGCGGTTCATCTCCCGGACGACCTCGCGGCCGAACGCGGAGAGGCCGCCTACACCCGGCTCGTCCGTCGCCGAGTCCGCCCACGCGATGTTGTCGTTGTGGGTGAGCGTCATGTAGCGGACGCCGAGCGCGTACAGGGCCCGTAGCGTCGCCAGGGAGTTGTTGATCGAGTGGCCGCCCTCGGCGCCCTTGAGGGAGGCGATGCGGCCTTCCGCGCGGGCCGCTTCCATGTCGGCGGCGGTGAGCGCGGCCCGCAGGTCGCCCGGGTAGCGCGCGACGAGCTGGTCGACGCAGTCGATCTGTTCGAGCGTGGCGCTCACCGCCGCGTCGCCGGTCAGGTCGGTGCGTACGTAGACGGACCAGAACTGCGCGCCCACGCCGCCCGAACGCAGCCGCGCCAGGTCGGTGTGCAGGTGGGCGCTCTGGTCGGCGGCGATGTCCCGCGCGTCGAGGTCGTAGGTGACCTGCTCGCGCAGCGCCCACGGCAGGTCGTTGTGACCGTCGACGACAGGGAACTCGGCGAGTATCGCCTTGGCCTGCTGCAACGCCTCGTCCGTCATGCCGCACACTCCCAGATCACGTACGTACCGCTCACTTGCCGAAGCCGAAACCGGCCCCGGCGCCCTCCGCCTTCGCCCGGAGCCGCTTGCCCTTCTCCGTCGCCTGGTCGTTCAGCTCCTGCTGGAACTCGCGCATGCGGCCGAGGAGTTCCTCGTCGTGCGCGGCGAGCATGCGCGCGGCGAGCAGCCCCGCGTTGCGCGCCCCGCCCACCGAGACGGTGGCGACCGGGACCCCGGCGGGCATCTGCACGATGGAGAGCAGCGAGTCCATGCCGTCGAGGTACTTCAGCGGCACGGGGACGCCGATGACGGGCAGCGGGGTCACCGAGGCGAGCATGCCGGGCAGGTGGGCGGCGCCGCCCGCGCCCGCGATGATCGCCTTGAGGCCGCGCTCGGCGGCCTGCTCCCCGTAGGAGATCATCTCGTGCGGCATCCGGTGCGCGGAGACGACGTCGACCTCGTAGGGGATCTCGAACTCGGCGAGGGCCTTCGCCGCCGCCTCCATGACGGGCCAGTCGGAGTCCGACCCCATGACGATGCCGACGACGGGGCCGGCGGTGCGTGCGGCGCTCACTCGGTGATCGTGCCCTTCAGGTATCCGGCCGCGTGCCGGGCGCGGTCGAGGACCTCGTCCAGATCGTCGCCGTAGGTGTTGACGTGGCCGACCTTGCGGCCGGGCTTCACGTCCTTGCCGTACATGTGGATCTTCAGCTGGGGGTCGCGGGCCATGCAGTGCAGGTAGGCGCTGTACATGTCCGGGTAGTCGCCGCCGAGGACGTTGGCCATGACCGTCCACTTCGCGCGCGGGCGCGGGTCGCCGAGCGGGAGGTCGAGGACGGCGCGGACGTGGTTGGCGAACTGCGAGGTGATCGCGCCGTCCTGGGTCCAGTGGCCTGAGTTGTGCGGGCGCATCGCCAGTTCGTTGACGAGGATGCCGGGTTTCCCGTCGGGTCCGCGGGTCTCGAAGAGTTCGACGGCGAGGTGGCCGACGACGTCCAGCTCCTTGGCGACGCGCAGCGCCAGCTCCTGCGCCTCGCCCGCGAGCGCCTCGTCCAGGCCGGGCGCCGGGGCGATCACCGTGTCGCACACGCCGTCGACCTGCTGGGACTCGACGACGGGGTAGGCGACGGCCTGTCCGTGCGGCGAGCGCACGACGTTGGCCGCCAGCTCCCGTACGAAGCCGACCTTCTCCTCCGCGAGGACGGGGACGCCCGCCTTGAAGGGCTCACCCGCCTCCGCCTCGGAGCGCACGACCCAGACGCCCTTGCCGTCGTAGCCGCCGCGCACGGTCTTGAGGACGACGGGGAAGCCGTCGCCCTCCGCCGCGAACGCGGCCACGTCCGCCGTGTCGCGCACGATGCGGTGGCGCGGGCACGGGACGCCGAGCGCGGTGAGCTTCGCGCGCATCTCGCCCTTGTCCTGGGCGTAGAGCAGCGCGTGCGGTCCGGGGCGGACGGGGATGCCGTCCGCCTCCAGGGCCCGCAGGTGCTCGGTCGGCACGTGTTCGTGATCGAAGGTGATCACGTCACAGCCGCGCGCGAACTCGCGCAGCGTGTCCAGGTCGCGATAGTCGCCCACGACGACATCGCCGACGACCTGCGCCGCGGAATCCTGAGGAGTGTCACTGAGGAGCTTGAACCTGATGCCGAGCGGGATGCCCGCCTCGTGTGTCATACGAGCGAGCTGGCCCCCGCCGACCATGCCGACTACCGGGAACGTCACACCCCCAGGGTATCGGCCGTTCGGCCGGAACCCGTACGGGCCTCCCCTTGGAGGAAGATCCACAAACGTCGTCACCGGGCGACTTCCGGAGCGCGTGGTTAGCATGACGGGAGTGGTCCTGACGGATCGCGTGACCATGTTGACGGGGACTACGGGGGCTGAGGCGACCACATGAAGGCGACCACCAGCCGAACATCCGGTGCGGACAGCGGGGTGCGGCCGGGCCGTATCGGCGCACTGCGGCAGCGTTTCGACGCCCTGGCCCGCGAGATCGCCAAGTTCGGCGTCGTGGGCGCGCTGGGCGTGCTCGTGAACTTCGCGGTGTTCAACGCGATGCGGCACGGCACCGACCTCCAGGTCGTGCGGGCCAGCGTGATCGCGACGGTCGTCGCGATCGCCTTCAACTACGTGGGGTTCCGCTACTTCACCTACCGCGACCGCGACAAGAGCGGCCGCGCGAAGGAACTGTCGCTGTTCCTGCTGTTCAGCGTCGTCGGCCTCGTCATCGAGAACGGCGTCCTGTACGTGGCCACGTACGCGTTCCACTGGGACAGCCAGCTGCAGAGCAACGTCTTCAAGTTCCTCGGCATGGGGCTCGCGACCCTGTTCCGGTTCTGGTCGTACCGGACCTGGGTCTTCAAGGCGCTGCCGGCGCGGGAGACCGTGGCGCGCGCGGAATCGTTCCTGGAGGACGGGCCCGAGGCGAAGCCCGTCCACCGCGTCAAGCCGTAGGTGGCGTACGGGCTGCTCAGCGGATCGTCTCCGGGTCCTCGTCGCCCTCCGCGTTCTTCCTCACCGGGGTGCGCGACAGGAACAGGCCGAAGACGGGCGGTGCCGCCTGGAGCATTTCGAGCCGGCCGCCGTCGGCCTCCGCGAGGTCGCGGGCGACGGCGAGGCCGATGCCCGTCGAGTTCCGGCCGCTGATGGTCCGCTCGAAGATCCTCGAACCCAGCTCGGTCGGGACGCCCGGCCCCTCGTCCGTGACCTCGATGACCGCCTGGTTGCCGGTGACGCGGGTGCGCAGGGCGACCGTGCCGCCACCGTGCATCAGCGAGTTCTCGATCAGCGCGGCGAGCACCTGGGCGACCGCGCCCGGCGTGCCGACCGCCGTGAGGTGGCGCTTTCCGGACGAGACGATGGCGCGGCCCGCGCTGCGGTAGGCCGGGCGCCACTCCTCCAGCTGCTGCTTGATCACCTCGTCGAGGTCGAAGGTGACGGCCGAGCCGGTGCGCGGGTCGCGCGAGTTGGTGAGCAGCCGCTGCACGACGTCGGTGAGCCGCTCGACCTGCGCGAGCGCGATCGTCGCCTCCTCCTTCACCTCGGCGAGATCGTCGGTCATGGTGATCTCTTCGAGCCGCATCGAGAGCGCGGTGAGCGGGGTGCGCAGCTGGTGCGAGGCGTCGGCGGCCAGGCGCCGCTCGGCGGTGAGCATACGGGCGATGCGCTCGGCCGAACCGTCGAGGACATCGGCGACGCGGTCCAGCTCGGGGACGCCGTAGCGCTTGTGGCGCGGGCGCGGGTCACCGGAGCCGAGGCGCTCCGCGGTCGAGGCCAGGTCGGTCAGCGGGGACGCGAGCCGGTTGGCCTGGCGGACGGCGAGCAGCACGGCGGCGACGACCGCGAGCAGCGCCACGCCCGCGATGATCAGCAGGGTCCGGCCGACCTCGCGGGTGACGGCCGAGCGGGGCTCCTCGACGGTGACCTTCTCGCCCCGCTCACCCTCGGCGGTGTACGTGATGACGTCGCCCTGCGGTTCCGCGCCCAGCTCGATGGGGGCGCGGCCCGGGATGGCGACGACCGCGTACCGCTCCTCCATGGCGATCTGGTCGGCGAGGATGTCGCGGCTGACCTGTTCGTCGCTGAGCAGGCGGCTGTCCACGATGGAGGCGAGGCGGACCGCCTCCGACTCGACGCGGTCCTGGGCGCTGTTGCTGATGGTCCGGGTCTCCACGATGACGAGGGAGACCCCGAAGACGGCGATCACCACCAGGACGACGGCGAGGGTGGAGTTGATGAGTCGGCGGCGCATTGTCTCAGTGTCCCGGACTGTGGCCCCGCGCTGGAGTTGCCGTCACGGGGCTCCGCCCCGTACCCCGCTCCTCAAGCGCCGGGGGGGTTCGGTTCCGCTCAGCTTTTCTCGAAGCGGAAGCCCACGCCGCGCACCGTCGCGATGTACCTGGGGTTCGCCGCGTCGTCGCCCAGCTTCTTCCTGAGCCAGGAGATGTGCATGTCGAGGGTCTTCGTCGAGGACCACCACGTGGTGTCCCAGACCTCGCGCATCAGCTGGTCGCGCGTGACGACCCGGCCCGCGTCGCGCACGAGCACCCGCAGGAGGTCGAACTCCTTCGCGGTGAGCTGGAGTTCCTCGTCGCCCATCCAGGCGCGGTGCGACTCCACGTCGATCCGGACGCCGTGCGTGGCCGGGGCCTCCTTCGGCTCGGCGGCGCCGCGCCGGAGCAGGGCCCGGACGCGGGCGAGGAGTTCGGCGAGGCGGAAGGGCTTGGTGACGTAGTCGTCGGCGCCCGCGTCGAGGCCGACGACGGTGTCCACCTCGTCGGCGCGCGCGGTGAGGATCAGGATCGGCACCGTGTGCCCCTCGGCGCGCAGCCGCCGGGCGACCTCGAGACCGTCCATCCCGGGCAGGCCCAGGTCGAGGACGACGAGGTCGATGCTGCCCTGCAGTCCGGCGTCGACCGCGGCCGGTCCGTCCTCGCGCACTTCGACCTCGTAACCCTCCCGGCGCAGGGCGCGAGCCAGTGGCTCCGAGATGGACGCGTCGTCCTCGGCGAGCAGTACACGGGTCATGGGGTGATGGTAGTCCGCGCCGGAGGACGGCCGTGGGGTGATCGGCGAGAGCGCCCCCGCAAGGGAAACGGAACCACCACCTCCGGGTTCGTCTCCTGCGGCTGTGGGGTGCGATCCTGAGAAACACCTTCGAATCAGGGTGAGCGGTTCCACATGGGCCTGTGATCCATCTCTCAAGTCCTTCCATATGCGCCCCTGTCGTGTCGTATGGTGACCGAACGCCTGATGCACTAATGGGGGACCTTAGGAGCGCACTGCGCACCGAAGGTCCCTTTCCTGTGTGAGCTGACCGCGGTCAGCATCGAAAGGAACGACCTGTGGCCGGGCCCCGCGCGTAATGAAGCGCCGCGGGGTGTGGATCCCGGGTCCGCCGTACCTCGTCGCGTGCGATCACCTCGCCGCGGCAATCCCCCCGGGCGTGGGGAGGACGGTAGGACTCCGGTGCCGGCCGACCCCCCACCGGGCGCGCACCAGCTCTGCGCCGCGCGTCCCGCACACCCCGAGGATCGACCATGGCGTCCAGCCTGACGAAGGACTCGCCCAGCACCCCTGGGACCGAGAAGACCTTCTTCGGCCACCCCCGCGGACTGGCCACCCTCTTCATGACCGAGATGTGGGAGCGCTACAGCTTCTACGGCATGAAGGCACTGCTCCCGCTGTACCTGATCGCGCCCGGCGGCATGCACATGAGTGCCACCAACGCGACGGCGATCTACTCCGTCTACATGTCGATGGTCTACCTGCTCGCCATGCCGGGCGGCTGGGTCGCGGACCGCTTCTGGGGTCCCCGCAAGACGGTCGCCATCGGCGCCGGAGTCGTCATCCTCGGCCACATCACGCTCGCCCTGCCGAGCGCGGCCACCTTCTTCGCCGGTCTGGCGCTCGTCGCGCTCGGCTCCGGCCTGCTGAAGGCGAACATCTCCGTGATGGTCGGCCACCTCTACCAGGGTCCGAAGGACCCGCGCCGTGACGGTGGCTTCACGCTCTTCTACATCGGCATCAACGTGGGCGCCTTCCTCGCCCCGCTGACCATCGGCACCGTCGGCGAGAACGTCAACTGGCACTTCGGCTTCGCGCTCGCCGCGCTCGGCATGGCCCTCGGCCTCGGCCAGTTCCTCCTCGGCTCGCGTCACCTGAGCGAGCAGAGCAGCGTGGTCTCCCAGCCCGCCACCCCCGAGCAGCGCCGCTCCGCCCTGCGCAACGGCCTGATCTGGCTGGTCGTCGCCGCCGTGCTCTACACGCTGATGGGCGTCACCGGGAACTTCGCCGACTGGGCGCTGATGCCGCTGATCATCGCCGGTCTGATCATCCCGATCACCGTCCTGGCGCGCATGAAGCGCGACAAGGAGCTCAGCACCCTTGAGCAGTCGAAGCTGTCGGGTTACATCTGGTTCTTCGTCGTCGCCGCCGTCTTCTGGATGATCTACGACCAGAACGGTTCGACGCTGTCGATCTTCGGCGAGAACAAGACGACGAACCACCTGCTCGGCTTCGACTTCCCGACCTCCTGGTACCAGTCGCTGAACCCGATCTTCGTCATGGCGCTCGCCCCCGTGGTCGCCTCCGCCTGGCTGTGGCTGAACAAGCGCGGCAAGGAGCCGAGCACGGCCGTCAAGTTCGCCTCCAGCCTCACGCTGATCGGCATCTCCTTCCTCGTCTTCCTCATCCCGCTGATCGACACCGCCAACAACGGCGGCCGGGTCAGCCCGATGTGGCTGGTCGCGATCTACTTCATCCAGACTGTCGGCGAGCTCTGCCTCTCCCCGGTCGGGCTGTCGCTGACCACGAAGATGGCGCCGGAGAAGTACAGCGCCCAGATGATGGGCGTCTGGTTCCTCGCGGTCACCGCGGGCGACTCGGTGACGGGTCTGCTGACCTCTCCGCAGCTCGGCGTCGATCTCAACAACACCGGCGCGGTCACCGTCGAGGCGATCCTCGCGGTCATCGCAGGCTTCGGCATCTGGACCTCCCGCAAGAAGGTCAAGGCGCTGATGGGCTCCGTCAACTGACGCCCACGCCCCACTGACACGACAGGGCCGCCGCACCGTTCGTCCGGTGCGGCGGCCCTTTTCGTACGGGGGTCAGCGCGTTCGCAGCGATGCCACGAAGGTCGTCCAGGCCGACGCCTCGAAGACCAGGGCGGGGCCGGTCGGGTTCTTGGAGTCACGCACGGGGACGATTGCCTCCGGCATGTTGTCGGCGACTTCTAGGCATTCGCCGCCGCTGGTGTTGCTGTAGCTGCTCCTGCGCCAGGACGCGGCGGCCAGGAAGTCGTCGGAGACCTCGACGCATGCGCCGCCGTCGGTGTTGCTGTAGCTGCTCTTGCGCCAAGTCGCGGCGCTCAGGTCGATCGTGGTGGTGCGCACGGTGCTCCCTCCAGCAGTTCCCCGATGAACTCCCTCGACGCGGCGGGGGACAACGCCTGGTCGCGCATCGCATCGTAGGCGAGTTGCAACGGTTCGACTTGGCTGTTGTCCTCGATAAGTTCACCGTGGACGTCGTTCTCGGTGTATGCCACCGTACGTCCCCTCGCGTCACGCAGGAAGATCACGTCGGTGTTCATCAGGCCGAAGGGCCCAGCAGTGAACGGCAGTACCTGGAGTACGACGTTCGGGCGCCGAGAGGCATCCAGCAGATGCTCCAGTTGGGCTCGTCGAGCCTGCGGGTCGCGCAACCCCAGGTGCAGGACTGACTCGTACAGGATGGTGCGGAAACAGGGAGCGCCCTCCTTCGTCAGCAAGTCGGCGCGACCCAGACGCGCCTCGACCTGCCGGTCCAGCTCCTCGCCCTCATGGCCACCCGCGGCAAGCAGTTCGGTCGCGTAACCCCTGCTTTGGAACAGGCCGTGCGCGCTGCTGATCCCGAAGTGCCACAAACTCGTCGCCTCCGCCTCCAGAAGCATGTACCGGCGGTACTGCTGCTTGAACTGCGTCGGGTCGTTCTGTGCCAACTCCCAGAGGGTGAGCATGAATTCGGGTGTTCCGTAGACGTCGTCCAGCGCCTGGGCCAGTTCGGGCCCGCCCAGTGTGTGCCCGCTCTCGACCTTGCTGAGCTGGGACGCGTCCCACCCCGCCTTCTTGGCGAGCTGGCGGAGGCTGAGGCCGCTGCGCCCACGCATGACACGGGCCTGTTCGGCATAACGGCGGCGGGGTTCGGTGCTGCGGTCGGTGACCGTAAGTCTCATCGGCATGGTGTTGCCTTTGTTGAATTTGGCGGCCGGATGTTGCACTTGCGCTGTTCCAGGGCGTTTTCGGCCCCGCGCGGCGGCATCCTCGTACCACCGCCCGACACGCACGGTAATCCCGCTGCTGCACTGTGTACGGGTGAACCTCGAAGAAAGGCCCGGTACGACGATGAAGACCGACAACAGCAGGGCACTCCCGCAACGGCGCAGGCGGCACGCGAGCCCGGCGCATACGTGGGCGGCGCGCGCCACCCCGGCCACCCTGCGGGCCGTCGAACGGGCGCTGCTGCGGCTGGCCGCCGCGTGAACGAGAAGCCGGCCGTCGGCTATTGCGATGTGTGCGCCGCCTTGCGGGCGCAGCGGGACGCGGCCCATGCGGCGGGGCGCGAAGGTGAAGCGGGCGCGCGCGAGCGGGAGTTGGGGGCGCACGGATCCCTGGGTCCCGCCGTCCCGGTCGCCGGGTGCGAGATCTGCGCCGACCTCGCGGCCCGGCGGGCACGGGCCCGTGCCGCGTACGACTACAGCGTGCAGACCGACATGAACGTACAACTGCGCGCGCACCTGGAGGAGGAGCACGGGGTGGTGCGGGGGGCGGCGCCGTCATGAGAGGGCGGCGGTACGACGGGGCCTTCTGGAGCGGGGTTCTCACCCTGTGCAGCGTCGGCGCGCTGCTCGCCGCGATCTGCGTCTTCGTGCACCAGTGACCATGGCGACGGCGACGGCGGGGGCGGCCTACGCATCTCTCCCCCGCCGTCGTCACGTCACCGCGTCCTGGCCGCCCGGCGCGCTCGCGGCAGGAACGTGAAGACCGCGCCGCCCAGCAGGATCACCGTTCCGGCGACCAGGCCGAGCGCGCGCAGGGCGCCGTCGTTCGAGGCACCGGTCTCGGCGAGGCCGCCACCGGTCGAGGCGTCGGAGCCGCCCGCCGAGCCGCCCGAGCCTGATCCGGATCCCGAACCCGAACCCGTACCGCCTGCCGCGCCACCCTCCACCGCCTTCGTGTCGATCTCCAGGGAGACCGCCGTCTTCGTCGGCGTACAGGTCGTCGTCGTGCCCAGCGCCTTCACCGTGAGGACGCCCGGCGACAGGGTCGACTTTCCGTCCGCGCCCGGCTTGTACGTACCGGTCAGGTTCGGGATCGTCATCGGGTCGCCGGACTTGATGGGCGCCTTGTTGGTCGGCCCCTCGACGTTCACCGTGCCCTTGTCGGCGCCGCCCAGCTTCACCGCCATCGACGGCTTGACCGAGTCGGCCGGGATGTCGGCGGGGCTGTCCATCACGGACGCCCCGAACGTGACCGTCAGGGCGTAGTTCCCGCCGTCCTTCTTGGCGTTGATCCGCACAGGGGAGGTGGCGTTCTTGTCGCCGATGGGGGTCTTGCAGGCGTACGGGACCGACACCTCCTTGCCGGTGAAGTCGGTCTGACCGCCACCGCCGCCGCTGGTGGAGCCGCCGCCCGTGCTGGTGGAGCCGCCGCCCGTACTGGTGGTCCCGCCCCCGCCACTCGTGCCGCCCGCGCCGCCGCTCGTCCCTCCCCCGTCCGTCACCTTGACGGTCACGGCGGGCTTGACCGTCTCCTTCGGGGCGCACTTGGTGTCGGTCGAGATCGGCTTGTTGACGTTGATGGTGTACGCGTCCGGGGTCAGCGTCACGTCCCCGGCCGTGGTCAGCTTCAGCTTGCCCGTCATGTCGGACAGGACCATCGGGCTGTTCTTGGGGATCGCCGGGTTCTTCCGGGCGCCCTGCACCGCGAGGTCGCCGCTCTGCGCGCCGCCCACCTTGACCGTGCCCGTGGGCTGCACGGTGTCGGCGCCGAGGTCGAGCACGTCCGGGTTCTTCGAGGCGGCCTGGGTGGTCTTCCACACGACGTCGATCTCGTCGCCGACCTTGGCGGTCGCGGGTGCCGTGATGTCGGCGACCGTGGTCCCCTCGACCGGCGGAAGGCCCGAGACCGACGGCGGTATGCACTCCGTCTGATACGAGGACTCCGCCGCCTGCGCCGGGGTCGCGGCCAGCCAGAGGCCCGCACCGGACAGGATCAGGGCGCAGCCGGCCGCACCGGCTCTCCGTTGCCTGCTCACGTGTTTCCTTTCGTCGTCCTGCTGTTGTCGGGCGGTGCGGAGAGCTGCCCGGCCGCGGGTCCGCCCGGACCGGTGTCCGGGGCGAACCAGGGCAAGGTCGTCGTGGTGGAGGCGACGCCGTCCTGCGGGGCCTCCGGGTCCGGCCTCCGGGCGGGCACGGGCCGCGTCCCGGGGAGCCGCTTCGTACGCACGGGGAGGCGCCGGGCGCTTCGGCGCCGCCCCGACAGGCGCTGGTCGCGCGGGCGCAGCCGGTCCACGACCGCCATGCCGATCCGGAAGGCGGCGGCCGGGACGACGACGCACAGCAGGATCCAGAAGAGTGTGACGCCCCAGGGCCTGCCGACGCCCCACGGCTGCTCGGCCAGCACCTTCCCGCCGTACTTGAGCGACACCAGGTAGTCGCCGTGGGCGCCGCCCGTCAGCTCCACGGGGAGGGTGATCCGCGCCTTGCGGCCCGGCGCGATGGTGCCGCGCCACTGCTGCTCCTCGTACTGCGGCGCGAACACTCCGTGCGACGTGCCGACCTGGAAGACGGGGTTCCTGACGGGGGACGGGCCGACGTTGCCCACGGTGAAGACGAAGTTCCGGGCGGGCGGGGCGCCGAACCACGTGAGGAGGCCGCTCGATCCGTCGAGCCGGGTGTCGGTGACCATCGACAGCTGACCGGCGCCGGACTCTGCGGGCAGCGTCCGCACGGGATGCCCTGCGACCTTCAGCACGGCGTCCGCCTGCGCCTTCGGCCCGCCCTGCACGGTAGCGACGTGCACGACGCACGGGCAGGGCCTCGGCGGCTCGACCACCGGGAGCCGCCTGCTGAACGTGCCGCGCGGGTCGGTGGTGACGGCGCGTCCGGCACCGTTGGCGCAGGAGTTGGTGCCGCCGATGACGCCGCGCGCCGGGCTCGACTGCCCGCAGACCAGCAGCATCAGCAGCGCCTTCGACCCCCACCCCGCACCCTTGACGGTGATCGACCCACCGGCGCCCGCCTGGGACCTGGAGAGGGTGACGGTGGGCGGGTCCGCGGCCGTGGCCCAGGGAGCCGTTCCCGTGAGGAGCGCGGCCACGAGGGCGAGTACGGTCAGCAGCCGCGCGGCCGGGGCGCGGTGTGTGCTGCGACGGGTCATGGCGCGCTCCTCACATCACCGGTGTCGGTGCCGGGTCGGTGTCGACGGCGTACGAGGCCGCGGGCGGCGCTGCCCACGGCCGCGAGCAGGGCGAGGGCGCCGGCGAGCGGCCCCCACGGCACGAACCGGGCCGTGGCGGTCGCCGAGTCCCGGGCGCCGCCGCCCGCCGTGACCGTCACCTTCACGTCGACGGCATCGAACGCGGGGGCGTCGGGCCACGGCTCGGTGAGGGCGGCCCGGCGGCCGGGCGGCAGTTCCAGCGGCAGGGTGCGCGGCGCCTTGTCGAGGACGTTGCCGAGGAGTCCGTCGGCGGTGACCGCGAGGCGGGGGGTGAGCGTCGTGTTGCCGCGGTTCACGACGTCGTACGTGATCCGGTGTCCGTCGACGACCCGTACGTGCTCGACGGTGAGCGCCGCCAGGGTGGGGCCGCCGACCCGGAGGTGGACGCGGACGCGGGAGGTCCGGTCCCCGGCGTCCGCGACGATCGTGCCTGGACGGTCACCCGGGGTGGCGCCTCTCGGCACGGTGACCGTGAAGGGGATCTCGGCGCGGGTGCGGGGCGGGACCCGTATGTCCCTGTCGGCCAGCGTGATCCAGGCGCCGGTGCCGCGCAGAGTGACCCGGAGGGGGCTGGTGGTCGGATTGGTGACGGCCACCTCGTCCTCCAGGACTGTGCCGGGTGCGCCCTCCGCGTAGATGTACGGGCGGGTGTTCTGGGGGCCTGCGGATGCGGTGAGGGTCCAGTGCGAAGGGCCTGCGGCGACCGGGATGGTGGTGAGCGCCGCCAGCAGGGTGGCCGCCGCTCCGACCACGCCCACGCGCCGTAGGGGTTCGTGTCCTGTCG